>NZ_JBPEHJ010000024.1:0-1328 GCF_051201075.1 Niabella hirudinis | reverse complement strand
GGTGTCCGGGGAAAAAAGTAAGTGTAAATAAAAGAAGGAGGCTTTTGGGCCTCCTTTTAAGTAGATTTAGGTTACCACACACAAAATCTACGTATGAGTAAAAGTAATTTTTTTACCGGACAGCCGATCTTTTCCCAGCTTTTAAATTTAATACCCCGGCACATAGTTGCAGATGTCAGCCAGGAACTGAAGGCAGATCGCTATTGTAAGAAGTTCACAACCTATGAACATTTGGTAACCTTTCTGTTTGCTGTTTTCAACAACTGCAGCTCACTTCGGGAAGTAACTACCGGCATGCTTGCCTGGGAGCAACGTATTAAGCATTTGGGCATGAAGCACTTCCCAAGGCGCAGCACTTTCTCAGATGCAAATCAACGGCGTAGTGAGCAGGTGTTTGAACAAATCTACCTGCGTCTGTACAACCGGTTTGCCCCATTTTTATCGGACAGCCGGCCCGGTTCCAAAGCGTCCAGGCTGTATATTTTTGATTCCACAACTATCTCTCTTTTCCAGGAAGTGCTAAAAGGTTCAGGCCTAAGCAAACAGGACGGTCGTCGTAAAGGCGGTATCAAAGTACATACACTGATGCGCTTTGACCAGGATGTTCCCTGTATGGCTTGTTTCAGCCCCGGTGCTGCCAATGATACCCGGTTCCTCAAAAAGGTGCAACTGCCTGCTGGTTCCACGCTGGTTTTTGACAGGGGATATCGGGACTATTCAGTCTTCAACCAGTTGACTGCCGACGGTATTACCTGGGTAACACGCTTACCCACTCTTCACAGCCTGCAAACGACAAAGCAGCGCCCGGTTGAACTGCTGCAGCAACAACAAGGCGTGTTAGAGGATCAGGAGATTGTTTTGGGACATAATTGGTCCAAACCAGTACCTAAGGTGCCCTGCAGGCTCATTGATTACAAGGATCCTGATTCGGGTAAAGCACTCCGGTTTATTACCAATAATTTTAAGCTGGAACCCGCCACAGTGGCGCAATATTATAAAAAACGATGGCAAATAGAAGTACTATTTAAACGACTCAAACAGCACTGCCCCCTGCAGTATTTTTTAGGCGATACCGAAAATGCGATCAAGATCCAAATCTGGTGCTCACTGATTGCGGATCTGCTTTTAAAAGTGATCGGTAAAGGAGCTCGCTGCAAATGGTCCTTCTCTAATCTGGCCGCTATGGTACGACTTCATTTGATGACTTATCTGGACATTGCCCAATTTTTGAAATCGCCCGAAAAGGCACTACTCAACAAGATTAAAAATCACGGGAAAACATCTCAATGCAACCTGTTTGCTCCAACATAGGGGCTTGTAAATTATTT
>NZ_JBPEHJ010000023.1:0-5608 GCF_051201075.1 Niabella hirudinis | reverse complement strand
ACAGTCAGTAAATCAAACTCATTTACAACGGAGAGTTTGATCCTGGCTCAGGATGAACGCTAGCGGCAGGCTTAATACATGCAAGTCGAGGGGTAGAGAGGAGCTTGCTCTTCTTGAGACCGGCAAACGGGTGCGGAACACGTACACAACCTTCCTTTTAGAGGGGGATAGCCCAGGGAAACTTGGATTAATACCCCGTAATATATTGATGAGGCATCTTATTAATATTAAAGTGGCAACATGCTAAAAGACGGGTGTGCGTATGATTAGGTAGTTGGTGAGGTAACGGCTCACCAAGCCAACGATCATTAACTGGTGTGAGAGCACGACCAGTCACACGGGCACTGAGACACGGGCCCGACTCCTACGGGAGGCAGCAGTAAGGAATATTGGTCAATGGACGCAAGTCTGAACCAGCCATGCCGCGTGGAGGATGAAGGTCCTCTGGATTGTAAACTTCTTTTATCTGGGGCGAAAAAAGGGAATTCTTTCCCGTCTGACGGTACCAGATGAATAAGCACCGGCTAACTCCGTGCCAGCAGCCGCGGTAATACGGAGGGTGCAAGCGTTATCCGGATTCACTGGGTTTAAAGGGAGCGTAGGTGGGCTAGTAAGTCAGTGGTGAAATCTCCGAGCTTAACTTGGAAACTGCCATTGATACTATTGGTCTTGAATATTGTGGAGGTTAGCGGAATATGTCATGTAGCGGTGAAATGCATAGATATGACATAGAACACCAATTGCGAAGGCAGCTGGCTACACATATATTGACACTGATGCTCGAAAGCGTGGGGATCAAACAGGATTAGATACCCTGGTAGTCCACGCCCTAAACTATGGATACTCGACATTTGTGATACACAATAAGTGTCTGAGCGAAAGCATTAAGTATCCCACCTGGGAAGTACGATCGCAAGATTGAAACTCAAAGGAATTGGCGGGGGTCCGCACAAGCGGTGGAGCATGTGGTTTAATTCGATGATACGCGAGGAACCTTACCTGGGCTAGAATGCGAGTGCCGTACCGTGAAAGCGGTATTTCTAGCAATAGACACAAAGCAAGGTGCTGCATGGCTGTCGTCAGCTCGTGCCGTGAGGTGTTGGGTTAAGTCCCGCAACGAGCGCAACCCCCATCACTAGTTGCCATCAGGTAACGCTGGGAACTCTAGTGAAACTGCCGTCGTAAGACGCGAGGAAGGAGGGGATGATGTCAAGTCATCATGGCCTTTATGCCCAGGGCTACACACGTGCTACAATGGGGAGGACAAAGGGTTGCGACATAGTGATATGAAGCTAATCCCAAAAACCTCTTCTCAGTTCGGATCGCAGTCTGCAACTCGACTGCGTGAAGCTGGAATCGCTAGTAATCGTATATCAGCAATGATACGGTGAATACGTTCCCGGACCTTGCACACACCGCCCGTCAAGCCATGAAAGCCGGGTGTACCTGAAGTCGGTAACCGTAAGGAGCTGCCTAGGGTAAAACTGGTAATTGGGGCTAAGTCGTAACAAGGTAGCCGTATCGGAAGGTGCGGCTGGAATACCTCCTTTTTAGAGCTTGTAGAGGGTTGGAAATTTTCAACCCCAACAATGATTTACCGTGCTGTTGTTTCCTAATCTTTCAATGTTATTGAAGTTCTTTTAAAATAAAGACAAGCCCGAGGGTTAACGGAGGCAACTATCTTGAGGCCCCTTTAGGGGTTTGGGGTACAAAGATCCGTAGCTCAGCCTGGTTAGAGCACTACACTGATAATGTAGGGGTCACCAGTTCAAATCTGGTCGGGTCTACCAAGAAATCACTGGGGGGTTAGCTCAGTTGGCTAGAGCATCTGCCTTGCACGCAGAGGGTCATCGGTTCGACTCCGATATCCTCCACAAAAGAGGTGGTTAGCTCAGTTGGATAGATGCATCCCGATTGCAAATCGGGAGGGTCATCGGTTCGACTCCGATATCCTCCACAGATCAAATTTGAAGATGAATAATTTGATAATTTGAAAATTAGTTCTTTTAAGATGAGATAATGACTTAGGGTCTGCTGGTTCGCAACCAGGTTGTCTACAAATGCTTCTTTCTCCCTTTCTTTAGGAGAGGGTTAGGGTGAGGCTAAGTTCTTTGACATATTGGAAAAAAAAACTGTTAGGAGAGTACCTAACAACAATCACAATTTTGTAAAATCACACTATAGAGAAATTTATGGTTGGTCTGAAGGAATGTGGTTGGGTAACAAATCTACAACAAACTAAAAATCAAGTCCAGCAGAGATGCTGGCCTCATATTAAATAAGTTTAATAAACTTTTTTAAAGCGAATAAGGGCGTATGGTGGATGCCTTGGGTCTGAGAGGCGATGAAGGACGTGGTAAGCTGCGATAAGCTCGGGGGAGCTGCACACAAGCATTAAATCCCGAGATTTCCGAATGGGACAACCTAATATACTGAAGGTATATTACTCGAAAGAGAGCCAACCCGGAGAACTGAAACATCTAAGTACCCGGAGGAAAAGAAAATAAGTCAATGATTCCCTAAGTAGTGGCGAGCGAACAGGGAAGAGCCTAAACCAGCTTCGCGTGCGGAGCTGGGGTTGTAGGACTACTTTTAGAAATCGTTATCAAGCAGAATTTTCTGGAAAGTTAAGCCAAAGCGGGTGATAGCCCCGTAAGCGGAAATTAACGAGGACGTGTAGTATCCTGAGTAGGGCGGGACCGGAGGAATCCTGCTTGAATCTGCCAGCACCATCTGGTAAGGCTAAATACTCCTCAGACACCGATAGTGAACCAGTACCGTAAGGGAAAGGTGAAAAGCACCCTGAATAAGGGAGTGAAATAGTACCTGAAACCGTACGCCTACAAGCGGTCGGAGCAACGCAAGTTGTGACGGCGTGCCTTTTGCATAATGAGCCTACGAGTTACTCCTCACTGGCGAGGTTAAGTTTATTAAAACGGAGCCGTAGCGAAAGCGAGTCCGAACAGGGCGCTTAGTCAGTGGGGGTAGACGCGAAACTTTGTGATCTATCCATGGTCAGGTTGAAGGTGTGGTAACACACACTGGAGGACCGAACCCGTTGACGTTGAAAAGTCTTGGGATGAACTGTGGATAGGGGTGAAAGGCCAATCAAACTGAGAGATAGCTCGTTCTCCCCGAAATGTTTTTAGGAACAGCCTCGGATTTTAGAAGTGTACTAGAGGTAGAGCTACTGATTGGGCTAGGGGGCTTCACCGCCTACCAAACCCTGACAAACTCCGAATGCTAGTACATATCTCCGGGAGTGAGGCTGTGGGCGCTAAGGTCCATGGCCGAGAGGGAAATAACCCAGAATAGCAGCTAAGGTCCCCAATACATGGTTAAGTTAGACAAACGATGTAGAGTTTCAATAACAGCCAGGATGTTTGCTTGGAAGCAGCAATTCATTTAAAGAGTGCGTAACAGCTCACTGGTCGAGAGACTCTGCGCGGAAAATAATCGGGTATTAAACCATGAACCGAAGCTCTATGATTGCCACTAGGTGGTATATCGGTAGGGGAGCATTCTAATGGCATCGAAGGTGTACGGCGACGTATGCTGGAGCGATTAGAAAAGAAAATGTAGGCATAAGTAACGATAAATAAGGTGAAAAACCTTATCGCCGAAAGTCTAAGGGTTCCTGATCAACGTTAATCGGATCAGGGTTAGCCCGGTCCTTAGTCAAACCCGAAAGGGGTAGACGATGGAAAGCAGGTTAATATTCCTGCGCCTGCTATGTATTAAAAGTGACGGAGCATGTTAGCTGCCTAGTCTGACGGATTAGACGAGTGGAACCTTCGGGTGAAGCGTAGCAGTGAGAGTGCTTCCAAGAAAAGCGAGCATAGCAGCCGGTACCGCAAACCGACACAGGTAGACGGGATGAGTATTCTAAGGCGCTCGGGTGAGCCGTGGAGAAGGAACTAGGCAAATTGATGCTGTAACTTCGGGATAAAGCATACCACAGCGATGTGGTCTCAGTAAAATGGTTCAACCAACTGTTTAACAAAAACATAGGGCCCTGCAAAATCGAAAGATGACGTATAGAGCCTGATACCTGCCCGGTGCTGGAAGGTTAAGGAAGGATGTTCGGAGTAATCCAAAGCTTCTGACTGAAGCCCCAGTAAACGGCGGCCGTAACTATAACGGTCCTAAGGTAGCGAAATTCCTTGTCGGGTAAGTTCCGACCTGCACGAATGGTCTAATGAGTTGAACGCTGTCTCCTCCACGAGCCCGGTGAAATTGTAGTATCGGTGAAGATGCCGGTTACCCGCCACGGGACGGAAAGACCCCGTGAACCTTCACTACAACTTTGCATTGATTTTGAATTACGGATGTGTAGCATAGTTGGGACGCTATGAAGCGGTGGCGCCAGCCATTGTGGAGCGGTCGTTGAAATACCAACCTTCTTTGATTTAGAATCTAATGACGCGAGTCACACAGTGCATGGTGGGTAGTTTGACTGGGGTGGTCGCCTCCTAAAGAGTAACGGAGGCTTGCAAAGGTTCCCTCAGTACGGTTGGTAATCGTACGCAGAGCGCATTAGTAAAAGGGAGCTTGACTGTGAGACAAACAGGTCGAGCAGGGACGAAAGTCGGCTAAAGTGATCCGGCGGTTCTGTATGGAAGGGCCGTCGCTCAAAGGATAAAAGGTACTCCGGGGATAACAGGCTGATCTCCCCCAAGAGCTCATATCGACGGGGAGGTTTGGCACCTCGATGTCGGTTCGTCACATCCTGGGGCTGGAGAAGGTCCCAAGGGTTCGGCTGTTCGCCGATTAAAGTGGCACGTGAACTGGGTTCAGAACGTCGCAAGACAGTTCGGTCCCTATCTGTGGTGGGCGTTAGTAAATTGCGAGGACATGACCTTAGTACGAGAGGACCGGGTCGTACGTGCCGCTGGTGTATCTGTTGTGCCGCCAGGTGCAATGCAGAGTAGCTAAGCACGGACAGGATAAACGCTGAAAGCATCTAAGCGTGAAACCTGCCTCAAGATGAGTTTACTTTTAAGGGCCGTCAGAGACTATGACGTTGATAGGCTACAGGTGTAAAGGTGGTAACATCAAAGCCGAGTAGTACTAATTGCCCGTAAGCTTTAATTTTATTACCCCTCCCCCAACCCCTCCCAAAGGAGGGGGGCAGGAAGCGGTTAATAGTAGAAGACTCTCCTGACTTTTTTTTCCAATATGTTAATCTTATTGGGCCTCCCTAAATCCCTCCGAAGGAGGGACTTATTAAGAGGCCATTTTATAAAGAGATTCCTTCCCCTCTCCCTTTGGGGGAGTTGGAGGGGGCCGATTTATGGTGGTTATACCAAGGGTGTTCACCTCTTCCCATACCGAACAGAGAAGTTAAGCCCCTTATGGCCGATGGTACTGCACCACAATGCGGGAGAGTAGGTAGCTGCCATTCTTATTGAAGAGCCTCACAGAAATGTGAGGCTTTTTTTTGCACCTAAGTGAACAGGCATCCCAGTATGCTGTGCTATCGGAACTGAGTCGCGCTTCGGCTGCTGTTTGATTTTAACCGCGATGAACGCAATGAATGCGCTAAGGTCGCAATGACAGCCATCCTGGTGAACCTTGCGTGGCCCTTGCGACCGTTGCGGTTAAAATT
>NZ_JBPEHJ010000022.1:0-10084 GCF_051201075.1 Niabella hirudinis | reverse complement strand
CGATAAGTATTCGTTATTCAGTTGTTGTAAATTTGCCTTTTATGAAACTCCAGGTTCTTTGACCATCTTTAAGAAATGTGTCCACACGATAGGATCAATCGCATGCGCGTCAGGTTAATTTTTATCACTGAAAGCTGCAGCGCAGCGCTGATCCTGTTAGTAAGCAGCCATACGGGTAATAAAGGTGCAACGCACCGGTAGTCATTGCGGGTAGTACAAGCCCGGCCTACGATATTACCGCCGCGCTGCGGCTACGGGATGTTTTGGGCGCGCATAGTTATAAGGCTTAATGGCGCGCTGCGCCTGTTTGTCATAAAAAGATGCGATCTTTGGGGTCTGAAAGGCTTACCCGCACTGTATTTCATGGTAACAGACCTGTTCTTAACCTGACGCACATGCGATAAATCGGGGGATGAAAAAATAAATTTTCCGGATCTGTAAAAGTCACTAATTCATCCCTTGCAAAGTATAAGATGTTTTCTTCATCTGCTTTTGCAGTTCCTTTATCGTCATATTATACATAATGCTGTGCCGGTTATTGACCCGTTGCGCCAGGTGCACATGGGCAATATAGTCCTGTACGATCTGGATCTTATCGCTGGGCGTTACCACCAGCAATTGTAAATGCAATTGTTTGCAAAGCTCCATCAGGTAGGTTGCTTTATCCTCATCCTGATTACTGAAACTTTCGTCTACGGCTATGAAACGCAGACTGCGGCTGTTCTTTCCTTCACGCGTGATGCCAAACTGATAGGCGATGGCGCTGCAAAGAATCGTATAAGTAAGCTGTGCTTTTTCGCCGCCGGACAACTGCCCCATCTGGCGATAAGTCTTTTTAAGTTCTCCCGTATTGCGGTATTTCTCATCGGCCCAAAACTCAAACCAGTTACGTACATCCATTACCCGGGCGCGATAGGTTTCGCTTTCATCCAGGCTGTCGATCAGCGGCTGCACCTTTTGACGGAAATGCAGGGCCTTATCCTCAAAGCTGCTTTGCTGCCAGTTGGCGGCCTGGGGCAGGGCATCCAGCAAGGCATTGCGAAAGGCGTTCACCGTAGCATCCTGCACCCGGCGCTTTCCCAGCTGGATATACGTATCCGGAAGCTTATTAAAATTAATGCCCCCCAGCGACTGGTTCAGCTTGTTAACGCTATTATTGATTTCCCGCTCCCATTTTTCCATCTCTTCATTTAAACCGCCGATTTTATAGGTAATGGTATCGTTGACGAAATTCTCAAAATCCTTGCGGTATTTGGGAAGGTTTTCGCTTGTTAGCTTATCCAGCCATTCCTTAAACTCCTCGGCATATTCCGCTTCCTCCGGCAGGAACTGCACATCACTATACCAGTCGGGAAAACGTTGTAGTAAAGCCGGAGACGGGTTTTTGATCTGGCTGATGCTCCTGTTCAGATGGTTTTCTTCTTTATGCAGGAGTCGCTGCACTTCCTGCATCTCGTTCTCCAGCTGCGTTTTGAACCGGGTATACACCGTTTCTATATTCTCCAACGCTACGGTGGCTAACAATGCGGCGTGCTGTTGCTGAAACTGAAGCAATGCTTCTTTGTCCGTTTCTGTAATATGCTGTAGCAATAATTGCAGCTGCTCCCGCTGCTGTTGCATGGCCTGTATCTGGTTTTCCAGGGTAGTTTTTGCCTGCGCCGCCTGCTCCCAGTTTTTTTCAAATACCTGTCGTTGTTCTATCAGCTTTTCTAACTGGGCCGTCAACTGCTGCAATTGATTATTACTGTTACTGAGGGCCTTGATCTGGTCCCCGGTTTTATGAATATTGCGTTGTATGCCTGCCACGTCCAGCAATCCAAAACCGCCATGCTCCTGCAACCGGTTCAATGCATAAAACTGTTTTTGCATCCGGTCTGCCCGGCTGCGGCAACGCTCAATAATTTCAGCGGCATTTGCCAGCTCATCGGCCAGCTTATTCCGTTGGCTGATGAGCGCTTCTTTTTTATTTTCATTGTTCCAGCCCATTACATAACGTCCGGCATCATTACTGCCCGGCCGGTCGTCCTTCTCATGCCGGTCGCGGTTCTTTATCAGCCCGTTTAGGGTAATGGCTTTATCATAGCGCTCCAGCGATCTTTCGTCTTCCAGGCAGGTATAGGAAAATTGCTGTATCACCTGTTGCTGCACCCAACCGGAAAACGGGTGCTCCGGATGAAAGTCGAGCTTGTAGTAAACCGTACCATCCTCAGCAAGGGAATGGAACGTATCCAGTACGCGGTAATATACCAGGCGGGTTCCCGTATTGGTCTGGTTGATATAGCGGGTCACTTTTTTATAGTGTTGATCGGGCACCAGCAGGCGAAGCGAAAAGCCGTGCAACAATTTTTCCAGGGCCGGCTGCCAGTCCCGTTCCTCCGGTTTTACCTGCATCAGCTCGCCGGCAAAAGGCAATGCCACCGTATCCAGTTTTAAAGCAGCGCACAATTGTTTGCGCACCTGCACCAGGTGAGCGGGAATATTGCTTTTGCTGTGCAGCAGGATATTCAGCTCCTCTTCCAGTTTAGATTTGGCCTCACCCGCTTTTTTATGCCGGTCTTTTGCATCAAAGTCATCGGCCTGGTTGAGCCGGTTCTCTTTTTCGAGCCGTTGTACTGCGGGCGTTATTTCTTTTTGGATCCGTTTATAGCTCTCCTCATCAGAAGCCGTTTTGTCTTCAAGATGCAATGCGGTACACCAATCCGTAAACGCCGCCAGGTTGCGTTCGGCATCCGTTCTTTTGGCCTGCAGCTCCTCCAGGTCCTGTTCCAGCTGTCTCAAACGCTGCCCTGCCTGGTTCTGCTCGATCTGGTTTCTGACGATACGTTCTTCTTCATGCAAGTCATCAATACCCGTTTTGGCGATGGCGGTTTTTTCCTCAAGTTCTTTTACTCCAATTCCTGCTTCTTTTAAAGCCAGTTGTAACAGCAGATCCTGGGTATATCCCTTCCAGGCAACAGCAGTACCCAGTGTTTTTTCGGTATCCTGCTGCCGGGCCTGCAGATTTTTAAATGCGGTATAATGATCCTGCACCGGCTGCAGCAGGCGGATCTGCTCTTCGGCTTTTTCGATATTGCGCTGCGCATCCAGCAAAGTGGCCAGGTGCTTTTTCAGTTCCTGGAACAGGGATTCCATGTCGCGCGGTTCCAGCATGTGGGTACGGATAAAATCATCCAGGTTGCCCAGCACCTTAATACCCACGGTTTGGTTAAACAGGGTGAGCGCCTGAATACTTTGCATCCCCAGCACATCCACCAGGCGGTAAGCATATTTGCTGGCCGCATCAAACCATTCTACCTGCTTGCGGCTACCTTTATTGTATTGCTGATCCAGCCTGCGTTTCCAGGCATTGCCCAGGTCAAAGGGCTTGAAATCTTCCTCAATATGCAAGCTTTTATGAGCAACGCCAAACACCCGTTTCATATCGCCGTTATTGAAATAACGCACCTGAAACAGGGTTACTTCCTGCATGGCTTCATTGGTAAAATTGGCCAGCAGGATACTATAGGCCTCCTCCCGGTTTTCGCGGAGGTAGAGGGCTTTGGTAACCCCGGTATCACTGTTGATGGTTCCATATCCCCCAAGCACATAGGTTTCTTCTGTACGGTCGCCTTTCTTCTCGCTGCCGCTGCTCTGGTTATAGAACCGGTATTTCTTTTCGGGTACAATGAGCGTTAGCAAGGCATCGACAAAAGTAGTCTTTCCGCTTCCGTTGGATCCGGTAAGCAGGCTGGTTTCCCCGCCGGGAACAATGGTATGGATCTGCTCATCAAAAGTGCCCCAGTTAAATACCTCCATATATTGCAGGCGGAAGCCGCTCTTCTCATTATCCGTGCTGAATACGCTTAGCTGCATGTGCTGTTAATTGCTGTTTAAAATCTTCTAATACTTCACTGTCTACCCGGGCCTTAATAAGCTTTTTGATCCGGAACTTTTGCTCATCGGCTACTTCATGTGTGCCCGAGCGCTCTAAAAAACCATTTTCCACGGCACGCTCAATCAACCGGTCAATATCCTTCAGCATCTTTACCCGGCTGGCGTTCTCCTTAAAAAACAATTCGGCATATTCTTTTATCTCCCTCCGCTTCTTGATCAGCTCCCGCTGGGTGGCTTCCCCCACTTCAAACTCCGCCATCATATCGCGCAGCAACACCAACATTACGCTTTCATCATAAGCCAGCGCCCGGCGTTGTATCCAACTTACGCTGGCAGCATCTTCCTCGGATACCGTATGTTTTATGTAAGCATATCCATCCTGCTCATCCAGCACCAGTGTTAAACCCAGGCGTTGTAAAAAAACCGTTAGTTCTGCTTTATACTGCAGGAGTTTTTCCCAGGTACTTTTTTCGAGGTACTCTACCGGGCCCTTCAGCAGTTTGATGAATACGGGCGTAAACGAATGTATCTTTTCGGCCATCAGGTTTCCTTCTATTTACTAAATAACAAATAAGGCACTTCTACAAATTTATCGGCGTTGCTGTTGAGCGGTATCAGCTCTACCGCATTACCCACCACCTGTACCCTTTTGGATTTTTCTTTTAAAAAACTGTAATAACTGATCACTTCGGCCAAGCCATGCTGCAGCTGTGTTGCCTCGATGATCTCTTTTAAGGTAGCGGTTTGCTTATGCTCCAGCACCTGCTCCACTTTTTGCCAGAGTTGTTTTTTATCAATAAAGCTCGTATTCAGCAACCGGTTAAACCGGTCCACATCGGCGATCTTTTCCACGGCGGCCATGGGTTGTTTTAATGCTCCCGCGGTTTTCTTTGTTTCCAGTGTAAGCGTCCGGTCCATGGCCATCCGGATATCGGACGAGTCCTCCAGCTGCAGCCCCGCCGCAAGCTGCTCCTCTTCCATGAGGTCAAATACCAGTTCTTTAATACCGCTGATCTGCTGACGCAGCCTCCGGTGCCGGGCAATTTCTTTTTCGGTAATAATGCGGCTAAGCTTCTCTGCCATTTTATCGTTGGCATCATAAACAGCACGTCCTTGTTCAAGCAGGAAGGATTTGATGTTCTGCAAAAAATCCGTGTCGGCCTCCAGCTGCCGGTCCTCCAGCAACAGGAGCAGCTGCTCCGTAAGCTGCCGCCATTCTTCCTGTCCTGTGCGGGAAATAAGAAAATCCCAGAAGGCGTAAAAACTTTTACCCTGGTTACTGCTGCGGAGCGCATCATAAGATTCAAAGGCGAAGCCTACAATAGCGCCCTTATTTTGTTCCGCACGGGTGTGCTGCTCTACAATATTGCGGTGGATCTGTTTGAAATTATCTTCCACTTCACGAAAATCGCCGATCAGTTCATAGCACAGGCGGATGAACAGGTCGAGCCGTTCCTGCACCTGGGCGTTATTATACCGCTGCGGTGCCACACCCAGCTCCAGCGCTTTGATCTCCCGGTCAATTTCTGCCCGGCGGTCTTTGAGGATCTGCAATTTTCGCTCCCGGTCGTCCTCCGTATTTTCTACCATGTCCCGCAGGGAAGTAAACAGCATTTTAAACCGGCTTTCCGTACCCACATGATGCTGCCCCTGTTGGAGATGCTGCATCCATTGGAACACTTTTTCGGCATAGGCGCTCAGCTGGTAGTTGGTATTCCCTTCTGTATCCGGAAAGTCCTGAAGGATGCGTTTCTGCACCCAGTTGAGCAAATATTTCCGGCTCCGGCTTTCTTCATCTTCCCCAAAATCGATCCGCGCCTCCTCCCAGTCTTCGGTACCATCTGCATGGGATCCCAGGGCTTCGGCCAGCATGGGGATAAGCTGATCTTCCCGGATGACCATGCGCCGCTCTTCTTTGAAAACAGTGTATAAAAAAGGTAATACCCAGCCGGCATTCCGCAGCCGCACCATTTGCAGCGCCGGAGATGAATGGATCAAAAATGCAATTTGCTCGCTTGTCATGCCTCTACAAAACCACTTCTTTTACAATAGGAAGTCTGCAAAATAAGACAATCCGGCGAAAATAGAGCGATAACATTTCGCCGGCAAACTGAATACCGGGTTGTTTAAAACGCTGTTACCGATAAGACCGTTTTTGTAATAACCCTGACCTATCAACTTAAACACGTAAATCAACTTAATAATTTGATTTTTAAACAATTATAACATTTATATAAAATGTAAGTTGAAAATCCCAAAGGCGGGCACAAAAAAGCACCGCAGCTGTTTTGCGGTGCCGATTTAATTTCGAAGCCACCCCGGGGATATGCTATTTACAGTCCATACTTATATTTTCAACCGTTGCCGTAACATCTCCATTTGCATTAACAGTTATATGAAGGAGGATGTGAACCGATAAATTATCACCGGATCCCTGGCTGACAAGATTGAAATTGGCGTTAATGGTGTTTGTATAGCTGCCATTTACCAATGAACCATTCATACTTGCCTTGGCAATTCCGTTGGCGTTGTACTTATTACCCGATATCGAACCCATGCCTGAAATGCCCTGGCTCTGCAATTGATACTTCACAGACATCCTGTTGTCGTTGGTGGTCATATTAGTGAGAAGATGCAGGTCCCCTTCCAGATGAATCATTTCATTGGTACAGGGCGACCACAAATCGCCGGAGTAGGGTACCTTAACATTTGTGGCGCCTTCGTTTGTAGTTGCTTTCCAGCTAACAGATAATACAGCTACGGCAACTACCGCAGCAAAAAGAATGCTTAATTTTTTCATTGCAATTTTTTTAAGGAAGTTAAAAAATGAGCAGACGGAACCGTGCGTATACGTTTTGGTTGATAATCGTTTTGCTTGCAGACGTCTACCACGAAGGTAGTTTGATGGCAGGGCCTGTTCCAAATTTCAGGGGTCGCTAATTTAAGCGATATATCAAAAATAATATATACGTTTTTTATCAAATGTTTTAATCCCGGCGGTGAAAACTAAAAACGGAAATATATTATTTAAAAGTAAATATAACTAAATGTAATTATTTAATAATAAACATTAAATGTTATTTTATACTTAATTTAAAAATATCCATTTATTTGTCGGCGAGTAATTATACTTTAAGCAGAAAGCCGCAACTACGATGTTTACGTGGGTGTATCAAAAGTTGCTTTATAACATGTTGTCATTCTGAAGATGTCATCCCGGGCTTGACCCGGGATCTATTCTTGTTTCAGCATCTATTGACAATTAAACCTCATGTCAGATGCTAAAATAAATTCAGCATGACAATGACGACTTTTGAGACACCTACAGATTGCTACCTGTTATTTTTTCTATGAACACAGGGCATCTGACGGCGCCAAGGGCCAAATTTGTAAGCCACCTGATGATGCTGCAAAAATCAAATGGATTTTTTGACAGATTATTCAGGGCTTTCCTGTAGTCATCTTCCCCGCGGATCTGCGCATATCTTTTTCCGCTGATGTCCTATTTCCGTGTCTGACCTGCGTGCTCAGCAGGCAAAATAACAGCCTCAATGTTTTCCCGCCTCCCTCCCTTTGGCAGGCAAACAGGTTCCCCGCTCCGGATGGAGCGGCGTGTTTATAGCAAGCATTAAATGTGCCGGATCCGGGCTCCGCAGGCGCCCCGTGTCTATTCAATCCTCCCATTTTTTTCAGCTTCCGGGCAGCGAAAAATAAAAAACGGCGCCTTCTCCGGGCACGGCCTTTGCCCAAACTTTTCCGCCATAGCGGGCAATGATCCGCTCTACTAATGAAAGCCCGATGCCGTTGCCTTCAAACTCCTGATCGTTGTGCAGCCGTTGAAACGCACCAAAAAGCCTATCATAATGCGCCATATCAAAACCACTGCCCTGATCCTTTACAAAATAAATAGTATCCTGTTCTGTTTGTTCATAGCCTACCTGGATGTTGGTCTTATCTTTTTTACGACTGTACTTAATGGCATTTCCCAGCAGGTTCATCCACACCTGTTTTATCAAAGTGCGGTCTACCCATGCATCCGGCAGATCGCTTATCGTAAATTCGAAGGTGCGCTCCATTGGTTCCTGCGCCCGCAGTAGCTGAAAATATTCGGTAGCGATCGTCTTCATCGAAACCTCCACACTGTTCAATTCCTTTTTTGAGGTGGTAAAAAATGCCAGCAGGTTGTCGATCAGCTGACTCATATTTTTAACACTCTGCTCCATCAGCCCCATCAGCTCCCGGCCTTCACCATCCAGTTGCAAACTGTATTCTTCCTGCAATACCTGGGCCAGTCCCAGTACCCCCGCCAATGGACTTCTCAGATCATGAGTTACCGAGTAGGAAAACGCCTCCAGCTGCTTATTGGCAATCTCCAGTTCCTCTGTACGCTGTTTTACACGCGCTTCCAGCTCTTCATAAATCTGAACATTTTCCAGCGTAACAGCAGTAATATCTGCCAGCGATTGCAGGATTTGCGCCTCCTCCTTTGTTGCCTCATGAGGTCGCGCCCAATAATTACCAATGGCGCCAATGGGGTCCATGGTACGGATGGGGACCATTACAAGGCTTTTTACAAATGTTGGCCGGTAAGCTTCAATGGGCACGCGGCCATCCTGGTAGATATCGGGGATAATGACAGATTGCCGGTTCATCATTGCCCACCCGCTGATACAGGTTTCTATCGGAAACCGGCTGCCCTTCCACAATGGGCTGATGGCATCTTCATCCACATAATAGCATTTATCTTTGTCTCTCAATACGAACGTAGCCCCATCTGCCCCGGTTAATGACCTCGCGGCCGTGCGTACAATACCGGTTACGGCCTGGAGGTTGCGGGCAAGCGAGAGCTCCTGAACAACCGTAACCAGTCTTTCCAATCTTTTACCAGGTATTGTTTCCATAATGATAGAGGGGGTTTTATTGAAAGTAATTTGCAAACGAATATAGAAAAATCTGTAGTAATTAAAACGAGGCCCCTTAACTTTGATCCTATTGACCACTATTAAAAATAACAGACAACTATGCTTGCAATAAACGATCAGCCCCACCAGGTTTCGCGCCGCGATTTTTTAAAAAAAGGAAGTATGGCCTCGCTGGGGCTGTTAGCCGCGCCTTCCCTTTTTGGATCGGCAGACCTGTTTAAGGGACCGGGATCGAAATTTGCGGGGGTGCAGATCGGCGCAATCACCTACTCCTTCCGGAGCATGCCCGGCAGTATACAGGAAGTATTGCAACATACGATAAATAGCGGCGTAAGCGCCGTGGAGCTAATGGGTGATGCCGTGGAGGAATATGCAGGCTGCCCTGCCGATAAGAAGCAGATGGCCGGCTGGCGGGCTACCGTTCCTATGGACAAATTCAAAGCAGTAAAAAAAATGTTTGATAAGGCCGGCGTGAAAATTTACGCATTTAAGCCCGATGCGCTGGGCTCCGGCAATACCGATGCTGAAATTGAGTACGCCATGCGGGCAGCAAAAACACTGGGCGCCACCGCGGTTACGGTAGAGCTGCCCCGCGACCCTAAACAAACAGAGCGACTGGGAAAACTGGGCGCCAAACACAAAGTATATATCGGCTACCATGCGCATACACAGGCTACGGATACCCTCTGGGACACGGCGCTGGAACAGTCGCCTTATAACTCGATGAACCTGGACTGCGGTCATTACATTGCAGCCAAAGGTCATGATACGAACTCCTTGCTGGCGCTGATCGAAAAGCGGCATAGCCGCATCACTTCCATGCACATGAAAGACCGGCAAACAGCCGCCCATGGTGGTGAGAACCTGCCCTGGGGCCAGGGCGATACCCCCATCAAAGAGATCCTCACCCTTCTTAAAACTAAAAAATACAAGATACCGGTAACCATTGAGCTGGAATACAGGATACCCGCAGGATCGGATGCTGTACAGGAGGTGAAAAAATGCCTGGACTACGCCCGGAAAGCGCTGGCGTAGGTTTTGTTTCAGGTTTAAGGTTTAAGGTTTAACGTTAGATCCGTTTTTATACTCGAAGGACTGTTCACCGTTTCTTGTTTGAAGTTTGAGGTTTGAGATTACTGGTGTCCGGTAAAATTATTAAATGTGGAAATCAGGGTGTCAGAATTCAATAAATACGGGTTTTGTCTGCTGTAAAATAATTTACAAGCCCCTATGTTGGAGCAAACAGGTTGCATTGAGATGTTTTCCCGTGATTTTTAATCTTGTTGAGT
>NZ_JBPEHJ010000021.1:0-11302 GCF_051201075.1 Niabella hirudinis | reverse complement strand
CGGGGAGCTGCAGCGCAGCGCTGATCCTGTTAGTAAGCAACAATACGGGTAATAAAGGTGCAGCGCACCGGTAATTATTGCAGTTTGTATAAGCCGTGCACAGGAAATTACCGCCGCTCTGCGGCTACGGGAGGTTTTGGACGCTCATCGTTATAAGGGTCAGCGGCGCGCTGCGCCTGTTTGCCATAAAAAGATGCGATCTTTGGGGTCTGAAAGGCTTACCCGTACTACATTTCATGGTAACAGACCTGTTCTTAACCTGGCGTGCATGCACAAGGCGGATAAAAGTTTGTGTTCCGATACATCGCATTGGCGTCAGGTTAAGGGGATGTAAGCATGCCGGCAAATCTGCGCTATTAAAGGCTTTGAGGGGCATAGCCCCGGATAGATTTTAGAACATCGTGCTTCAGCGCGATGTTAGCAGCGAAAAGGCAGATGTGAGTGCCATAGGCACGGCAGATGTTTCGAGCTGACGGCTCTCAACCCTTCGTGTGGATAGCGAGACGGGTTGAAACCCGCTCTTACAATATTTATCTGCCGCTATGCGGCGGGTACAGTTTGCATGCTAACTTGACGCCTATGCGATGCATCGGGAGTGAGCCATATAATTGGACATCCGCGCACTAACGAAACGACATTGATTAGCCATTCACTAACCCGCCCTACGCCATCCAATTGGAAAGTGTTATCTGATAAACCCATTTGCCCTTTATTTTTTTGTAGATCAGGCACCAACCCTCACGGGCCGTTTTTGCTTCAATAATCGCATAGCGGCGGTTTTTAGAAAAAGCAGGAGTGGAAAAGACGAAGCACTTTTTGTCTTCAGTTTTCAGCCTGCTGGCATAACGTTCCTCTTCTTTTTGAATGGCGGCCCTTTGCTGGGCCTTCGTCCAGTCCTTATCCAGTTTCAAAACAACATCGAAATGTTTGTTGTTCCTTCGTATTTTCTGTTCGGTGGAATCGGGGATGTTCCATGCTAACGTGAGTATTTGAGCACTTCGGCCATCATAATGCGGGATTTTTTCATAGGGATTGATCCGGGCTCTGGGTATTTTAAAATCAGACCAGTTGAATTTTTTTGCCTTAGTACGTTCCGCAAGTATCGCCTCCGGGTCAAAACCAGGATTCTCTTTTAAAAAGGCTTTGAGTTCCTGTTTATCAAAACCGGGGTAGCGCAGTATAAAGCTGGAATCTACCAGGTGGAAATAGGAAAACTCAGCGGGCACGACTTTTTCAACTACCGACAGTACCAGATTTTGAATGTCTTTTTGCTGGCCGAAGGCGCCAATGGTAAGAAAACTAAGCAGTACCATCAATATCAGGAATTGTTTTTTCATGCTTTCCGTAATTTTGGAATTAACTTAAGCACCAACGCTGTATGGCTAAGATGCAAGATCGGTTAAAAATGCATAAACGGACTTTTCTAAATTAGAAATGAGGCCATTGCTGTAGTATTAATTAAAAGAATCTGTGTTTCTGCGTTTCAGTGGCAACAATGCCGGGTCTTTGCGGCTTCATCGTTAGTGTTTCAGCGCTTTAATGGCTTTTTTTGGAAAAACTTTTGCATTTTTGCAGAAACCTCCTTCCTGATGAAGATGAATATTTATAGTGGCCTGGTGGAAAAGAAGTTGAACGCGCAAAAATCTTTTGCAGTGTTGCTGGACCCCGATTCTGTAAACCCTTCTTCATTAAACGGCCTGGTGGACCTCTCCGAGGCCTCCGGGGTAGACTATTTCTTTGTAGGCGGAAGCCTGGTACTTTCTACCCACCTGGATGAAGTAATCCGTAAGATCAAATCCCTTACACAGATTCCCGTGGTATTATTTCCCGGGAGCCCTTCACAGGTAAGTAAATTTGCGGATGCCTTGCTTTATCTTTCCCTGATTTCGGGGCGGAACCCCGAATTGCTGATCGGCCAGCATGTGGTTTCGGCGCCTTTTGTAAAGAAGAGCGGGCTGGAAGTGATACCTACCGGCTATATTGTAGTGGATGGCGGCGCGCCCACCACGGTTTCGTATATCAGCAATGCCGCACCCGTTCCTGCTGATAAAAACGATATTGCGCTTTGCACGGCAATGGCCGGCGAAATGCTGGGGATGAAGCTGATCTATATGGATGCAGGGAGCGGGGCAAAGAATCCGATCACGGAATCCATGATCCGTTCAGTTGCCGAAAATATCGAAGCACCCCTGATCGTGGGAGGCGGTATCACCGACCCCGAAAAAGCCCTTCTCAACTGCGAGGCCGGAGCGGATGTAATCGTAGTAGGCAATGCCATTGAAAAAGCACCCGCGCTTATTAAAGAGATCAGTGATGCCGTGCATTCGGTGAGTTAATAGGCAATAGTTAATAGTGAATAGTTAATGGATAACGGTCCTGCATACATGGAACGAAATCTGACCTGAAACCTGGACCGGGGGGTAGCTTTTTAACATTCAGCGTTGAGTCTTTAGTATGGTCAGTAGTGAATAGTTAATGGTTAATAGTTGATGGATAGTGGTCCTGCATGCATGGAACGAAATCTGACCTGAAACCTGAAACCTTGAACCTGAAACCTCTTACAGACTCATCATCTCCTTAAACTTTACCGCCTGTCTGCGGCTTACTTCGATCTTTTCCCCGTCTTTTAATTCAACCAGCAGGCCATTGTTAAAGTAGGGTTCTATTTTTTCGATCATCCGCAGGTTGATAATATGTTTGCGGTTTGCCCTAAAAAAAGCTTTGGGGTCCAGCCGCTCTTCAAGCGCGTTCAGCGATTTTAATATAAGCGGTTTGTTAACGCCAAAGAACACTTTGGCATAGTTGCCCACACTTTCAAAAAGCCGGATCTCGCTTAAGCGTACAAACCAGCAGCGGTCGCCGTCTTTTACAAACACCTGGCTGTTCTCATCCAGGATGTCATAATTGGTAAAGGACGCGGCCTCACTCTCTTCATAGTCCGGCAGGTTCAGTTTTTTTATGGCGTCCTCCAGCCGTTTGGAATCAATCGGTTTTAACAGGTAATCCAATGCATTTACTTCAAAGGCCCTTAATGCATATTCATCATAAGCGGTGGTAAAAATGACAAGGGGCGTGTATTCCAGTTCTTCCAGTAATTCAAAGCCTGATTTACCCGGCATCTGTATGTCGAGGAAGATGAGGTCCGGCTGTTGGGTGTTAATCTTGCGCATGCCTTCCTCTGCATTACCGGCTTCATCCATCACCTCTATCTCCGGAAAATCGTGTAGCAGCTTTTTTAATTCGGTACGCGCCAGGCGTTCATCATCGATGATTATTGTACGCATATATTTCATACTATTTCATTATAAATAGGGTGCATTTCGTTTAAGCCGGCAGTTCGATCCGGGCTTCAACCGTTTCGGCACTCAGCTGCCGGATTTCAAAGCCGCTGCGCCCGGGGTATAAGAGCTTCAGCCGGTCGCGGATGCTGTTCAACCCAAAGCCTGTATCCTCTTTTGCTGCTGTGAGCTTACCGGTGTTTTGCACGCAAAGCTCAATCAGATTATTGCTAAGCCGTGCCGCAATATACACCAGCCCTCCTCTCACCTCCCGGCTAATGCCATGTTTGATGGCGTTTTCCACCAGCATCTGCAGCATCATCGGTGGAATTTGTTTTTCGAGCGCATTGCTGTCGATATCATAACTTACTGCCAGCCGGTCCTCAAAGCGCACCTGCTCCAATGCCAGGTAGTCTTCAATAATGGCCAGTTCATTTTTGAGCGTTACCGATTCCGTTTTGTGCATCGTAATACTGCTGCGCAGGATATTGCTCAGCTCGGTGATAGCCTCGCGTGCGCGGCCCGGGTTTTCATCTACCAGGGCCCGGATGCTGTTCAGCGCATTAAAAATAAAATGGGGATTGATATTGGATTTGATGGTTTTTAGCTCAAGTTCACGAACCAGCGATTTTAGCTGCAGGGTATCGATCTGCTGCTGCTGATAATCGCGGGCGTAATGGTAAATGATATAAATCGCGTTCCAGATAAATATATAAATAAACCAGGAAATCATATTATTGAACGACACCAGCCAGATGCCCCTGCGTCTTAACACATCAATTTCCCGCGGGGTAAACAACATAAATTGTTTGTAAACCTGTTGCTCAATGATGCTGCAGATGGATGCGGTGATGATCGAGAGCAGGATGAAATTGAGCAGCTGTAATCCCCGGTTATATCCCAGCAGGCCCAGCCGGAGGATGAACATCCGCATCAGGTGAGTGAGGATCATACCAATGACCAAAAAACTTAATGCGCGCATGAAAAACTGCGTGCGATCCTGTGGCGTATCAAATTTTCCATAAAACCAGGCAAAGAAGAGGTGGATGAGAAAAAGTCCGC
Organism: Niabella hirudinis; assembly: GCF_051201075.1. Classification (NCBI taxonomy): domain Bacteria; kingdom Pseudomonadati; phylum Bacteroidota; class Chitinophagia; order Chitinophagales; family Chitinophagaceae; genus Niabella; species Niabella hirudinis. The sequence goes on along the minus strand of NZ_JBPEHJ010000021.1, from coordinate 6,962 downwards.
CCCACCCAATTAGCTGAAACCACCAGTATCGCTGCTTGCCAGAAAACATAGCACAAAACTAACCAATAAAACCCCGGTTTTAAATGAAAATAAGTAAATGGTGATTATTGGTTATAAATGGAAAGATAACATGGGCGTTCGGACTTCGGTTAGATGCTGAATGCTGAGCATCACTGATATCCCGAATCTCCCTACATTTGCCGCAACTGGAATTGGATGAATCGATCAACCGCAGTTTTTATTTTCATGCTGGTGCTTGGTATAGCGGCCTGTAAAGACAACCGTCAACCCCGGCAAACGGAGCGGGCTTTCTATTACTGGAAAACTGTTTTTGCGCCCACGTCGTATGAAAAACAACGGGCGGATAGCCTGGGTGTTACCACGCTTTACATCAAGCTGTTTGACGTGGTTTGGAATAAAACGAAGCAAGCACCAGAGCCGGTTGCCAAGCTCCTGGTAAAGGATACGGCCTGGCTGCTGCAAAAGAATGTGATTCCTGCGGTGTTTATTACCAATGAATGTTTTTACGGCCTCGACAGCGGCCAAACTGTTTTGCTGGCAAAAAATATTAATAGCCTGGCAGATAAACTCGCAATGCAAAACGGCTTTGGAAGCTACCCGGAACTGCAGATCGACTGCGATTGGTCCGAAACAACCCGCAACCGGTATTTTCAACTCCTGCGTGTTCTTAAGACCCTCAATGGGAAAAGAAGGGTCGCCGTCACCATCCGCCTGCACCAGGTAAAATACCGGCAATCCTCCGGTGTTCCTCCTGTTGACAGGGGATTGCTGATGTGCTATAATATGGGCGATCTGCAACAGGTAAATATAAAGAACTCGATCATTGATGCACAGGAATTTCAACGTTATATTCAACGTATTTCCACCTACCCGCTGCCACTGGATGCGGGCCTTCCGTTGTTTTCCTGGGTAGTTGTTTTTGAAAACGGACGGTTTGAAGGGCTGATCCGAAATGCCATGGATCTTTCGGGCCAACCCGCGATTTTTAAATGGTCTGGCGCGGGATATCTTGTTTTAAAGGACACGCTGTTGGGAGGGCGCCCCATAAAATCCGGGCAATTTTTGAGACCGGAAAACAGCGATTTTGAGATTGTGAAAACCGTGGGTGGATTGCTGTCCGGAAAGCTAAACAGCCACAGGCTATGCGTGGCATTGTATCACCTGGATTCCCTAACTTTAAATAAATATTCCCTGTATGAACTGGAAAGCATCTATAACAGCCTGCGTTAGCTGTATATTTCTGGTAATTCCGAACAATATATTCAGTTGTGCCGATGTGGAAGATGCCTATAGCTCCTTTACTTCTTTCTTTGATAAATATGCAGCTGCAACACCGGCCTATGCACCGTTTTATTTTGCCGACCTCCAGTTTTTGCGGGACGATGAGGAACGGCCGGCGACCGCCGCAGCCATTGTAAAAGAATGGTGCGCGTTTACCGGAAACCTTGTTGCACAAAAGGACGCTCATGCATTTGTGATGCAATTTGACCGTAAAGATCTGTCGGCGCTGTATTATCATATAGAGGAGGGAAAACCCCTGGCGCTTCCGGACTCTGTAAAAAATAACGGGATGACCCGGTACTTTCTTGAGCATAAAGATCTGGAAGCGCTGGGCTACCTGATGTATGCAAAACAAGTGGAGCCCTATGTTACACAGGAATATAACAGCTGGAACGCCACACCCAGGGATAGTATCAGGATGAACGGGTTACTTAAGAATGGGCTGCAGTTACACAAGGCTGCAAAGTCGCCATTGTTCCGGTTGAAATATGGGTACCAGGTAGTGCGGCTGGCACATTATAACCACCAGTATACAGATGCGATCCGGTATTATGATGAGCTGGTAGGTACTAACCCCACGCCGGGCATATTGCAATCATTGAGCCTGGGGCTAAAGGCCGGTGCCCTTTACCAGCTGAACCGTAAACCGGAGGCCGCCTATATTTTTTCGCGGATCTTTAATGCCACCAATGTAAAAAGAATTGCCAACTTTAACAGTTTTGCCTGGTCCGTTCCTGATGAAGCGCCGTTTCGCAAAACCTATCTCCCGCTTTGTAAAAACAACGAGGAAAGGGCCGGGATGCTGGCCCTGTACAGCCTGAATAATGCGGCGCCGGATGTTGCGGTTTTGTCGGAGATTCATCAGCTGAATCCCGGTATGGAAGTGATGCCCACACTGGTTGTACGGGAGATTAATAAAATAGAGATGGCCTGGCTGCATGGGTTTGATATGCAAATGCCTGCCGCCGGGAGGCAAGGTGTACAAACGGTCAGGGGATCTTTTTCCGCAGAAGAAACAGCGCAGCTTACCGCATTGGTAAAAACCCTTGAAGATATTGCCGGCAACCGGAAATATGGAGAAAATGCATTATACCCCATTGGCGCAGCCTATATCTCCTGCATGCTGAAAGACTATAAAAACGCCAATCGTTTTTTAGCGGCAGCTAAGAAAATAAAACGTTCTCCACAGCTGGAAGATCAATGGATGCTGACCAGCCTGCTGGTGACCATCAACGAAAACAACCGGCTGGATGCCGCCGCCGAGCAGAAGATATTGCCCTCATTGCAATGGCTTTGGAAAAAGGCCAACGAAATGGACCTGGGTTCCGAAAGCAACCCCCAACAGTACCAGTGGGGTGTTTTTTTTAAGAACGTTATGGTTGATGTAATGGCGGCACGTTACGCCGCGCAGGGCCAAACCAACCGGATGGTGCTGGCCTATGGTGCAGCGGATACCATCAACCAGGTATACCCTGGCGCCATTAATTATATAAGGGATTCTTTTAGTATACCGCAGGCAGAGGCCTTGTACGGATTTCTTACCACCTCCGGATTTACTCCTTTTGAATCATTCCTGTTAAACATCAATACCCTTCATGCTGGTGGGGTAGCGGACTATATAGGTACGGCTTACCTGCGGGAATATAATTACGATAAAGCGATCAGCTGGCTGGGTAAAGATGATGGCAATACACTTATCGAAAAAGATCCGTTTAAGGAGCTGTTGTACGACCGGGAAGAGCGGCTGCCGGGTGACAAGGCAACTACTACAAAACTGGCTTATGCCAAAACCATGAAGAGCTTACTGACCAAAGGGGGCGACCCGCAAGCCCTTTACAAACTGGGGCTGGGGTATTATAATATTACCTATTACGGTTATGCCTGGGAGCTGGCTACCTATTTCAGGAGCGGATCCGATGGGTACATGATACCGCCGGAGGCAACCGCATTTGAAAAAGATTATTATGGCTGCTACCGGGCAAAGGATTATTTTGAAAAGGCATTGAAGAAAGCAACAGATCAGGAGCTCAGGGCAAAATGCCTGTTTATGATAGCTAAATGCCGCCAGAAAGAGTTGCGAAAGCCGCAATATGCAGACTTTAACTATGATTATGACCTATACGATCAGAAACTAAAAGCATATTACAGGGGCTTTAAAAGAAATCCTCTTTTTGTACAATACCAAAAGGAATATGCCGGTACCCGGTTTTATAAAGAAACACTTACCCGCTGCTCCTACCTGCAGGATTTTGTAAATGGAAAATAGGAGTGATGCCACAGAAGCACTGAAACACTGGATTTTAATGTTTCTTCCAACAAAGGCCTCGCTGTTTCAGCATTTCATCCGTCTTCATTCAACAGCCTGAAGTCTTCTGTGCTTTAGTCTCTGTGGCAAACATGGGAGGCGCTGAAACACAGATGGTCCCTGGAGACGGATTCGTCCGGCATTTGCGAAGGGGGGTATCAAAGATCTGTGCATCAGAATCTCAGTGGCTTTTCTACACAAACGATTGCGCAAAAAAGAACGACAGGCGGTGAACCATTTTTTATAGTTTTGTCGGATCAAAGAGCCTATATATGAAGTATTTTCTTTTAACGCTTGCCATCCTTGCTTTTGGTAGTTTGCATGCTCAACAGTTGAAATATGTTAATGGAAACAACAGCTGGGATTCCGATTCGCTGGGCGATCATCGGGCAATCATACAGTTTAACGGTCCCGGGAAGGTAGCCAAAACAGTTGTAGAATGGCGGCGCAGGGATGCCAATCCGGAAGGCAAACGCATCATTGTGCAGGATGCACGTACAGGTGCAAAGATCAATAATGTAAAAATAGCTGCAATTAATAACGAAAAAGGCACGGTTCTTTTTGAACCGGTTTCGGGCAAGGGCCGGTATTATCTCTATTACCTGGTGTCTAAAAATTCCGGATCGCCCAATTATCCTACGGTCAGGTACCTGGAGCCGGAGCATACTGCATCGGCGGAATGGCTGAACAACCTTCCGGCACAGCTTCCTGAAAATGCCCCGGTGGTGGCTCTTGAATCGAGCGATGCATTTAACAGCTTTTATCCGATGGAGGTTACCGCAACTGCTGCTGAAGCCCGTACGCTGCTTGGCAAGTATAAGCGCGCCGACTACGTGGTTTTTCCGGAAGACCGGCAGTTTCCGGTTAAAATGTTTGCGCAGCTGCCCTATCGCTGGGTGCAGCGGGGCGCGGTAAAAGACTTTAAAGGAAGTGCAATGCGGGGCGAAAATTATTCCTTTCAGCTGGCAGTGTATGCGCTAAAGAACCTGGACAATGTCACGGTCCGGTTTTCTGACCTCCGGAATGAGAGGGGAGGCATTATTCCGGCTTCCGGCATGAGTTGTATCAATACCGGGGGTATTGATTATACCGGAAGACCGTTTACGAAAATGGTGCCTGTTGTTAAAGACAGTCTGCAGCCGCTTTGGTGTCTTGTAAACATTCCGGCAGCTATTAAACCCGGTGTTTACCGGGGGCAGGTAACCGTGGATGTCGCCGGTGGGGCTGCAACCCGTGTTCCTGTTGCACTGACCATTGCTGCGGAGCTGGCCAGGGAAGGCAATACCGGGGAACCCTGGAAGCAAACGCGCTTAAATTGGTTGAACTCCACAATGGCCCAGGAAAATACGGTGATTGCGCCTTACACGCCGCTGGTATTGAAAAATAACCGGATCGATTTACTGGGAAGGCGGGTAACTGTTGACCCGTCAGGACTTCCGGCACAGCTGCAAACTTTTTTTACAGAGGAGATGACGGATCTGAAGACGGAGCCAAACAATATTGTTACGGAGCCCATTCATTTTCATTTTACGGGTGCAGATGGCAAGGACCTGAAATTTGAAAATAAAGGCCTGCAATACACCCGGCAGGAACCGGGAACGGTGGCCTGGACGGCGGTCAATACCAACCCCCTCTTACGGATGGAGGTTGCGGCCTCCCTTGAGTTTGACGGGTTTCTCGCATACACCGTAAAAGTGACGGCGCTGCAGGATGTCGATTTCCGCAACATCGCCCTGCATATCCCTTTCACCAAAGAAGCGGCTACCTACCTGATGGGGCTGGGAGAAAAAGGGCGCTTACGGCCCGACAGTCTCTCCTGGAACTGGGATGTGGCCAATAAGAACCAGGACGGGGTTTGGGTAGGCGCGGTCAATGCCGGCTTGCAATATACCCTGCGCGATGAAAAATATGTACGCCCGCTGAACACGAACTTTTATTTGCAGAAACCTTTATTGCTTCCGGCCTCCTGGGGCAACAACCATAAAGGCGGCATCATCATTGCGCAGAAGGGGAAATCGATCCTCGCCGATAATTATACCGGTGCCCGCAGTATGAAAAAAGGGGATACGCTGTATTTTAACTTTAACCTGCTGATAACCCCCTTTCATACACTGAATACCGATTTTCAATGGGCTACCCGGTTCTACCATCGGTACGACAGCATTAGCAAAATAAAAAGTATTGGTGCCACAATAGTAAATATTCACCATGGAAATGCCATCAACCCCTGGATCAACTACCCATTTATTGAGTGGCAAAAGATGAAGACCTATATCGACCAGGCGCATGAAAACGGACTAAAAGTAAAAATATACAATACAGTACGGGAGCTATCCAATCACGCTTACGAACTGTTTCCTTTAAGAAGTCTCGGGCACGAAGTGTATTCGCCCGGTAAAGGCGGTGGGTTCCGCTGGCTGCAGGAGCATGTGGGTTCCGACTATATTGCCGCCTGGTTTGTGCCGCAGGTAAAGGACGCTGCCATCATCAACAGTGGTATGAGCCGCTGGCATAATTATTATGTGGAGGGGATGAACTGGCTTACAAAAAAAGTGGGCATTGACGGCATCTATCTGGATGATGTGGCATTTGACCGGATCACAATGAAACGGATCAAACGCGTTTTAACGGCCGGTGGACATCCGGGCATCATCGACCTGCATTCGGCAAACCAGTATAATAAGCGCGATGGCTTTATCAATAGCGCCAATCTATATATGGAGCATTTTCCTTACCTGAACCGTTTGTGGTTTGGGGAATATTTCGACTATGAAAACAATAGTCCCGATTTCTTTTTAACCGAGGTGAGCGGGATTCCGTTTGGACTAATGGGAGAAATGCTGCAGGATGGCGGTAACGCCTGGCGGGGAATGGTATATGGGATGACCTGCCGGATACCCTGGACGGAAAATGCAGATCCTACAGGCATCTGGAAGCTTTGGGATGATTTTGGCATACAGGGCTCAAAAATGATCGGTTACTGGGTGAGCGCCAATCCCGTAAAAACAGATAACCCCGGCGTAAAAGCCACGGTGTACAAAAAACAGGGAAAAGTGCTGGTATCCCTTGCAAGCTGGACAGAGGCAGATACGGACGTGCTGTTAAGCATCAATTGGAAGCAACTGGGCATTGACCCGGCCAAAGCAACGATTACGGCGCCGGCGGTTAATAAGTTTCAGGAAGCCAGGAGTTTCAGGATCGGTGAAAAAATTCCGGTTCCAAAAAATAAAGGATGGATGCTGGTGATAGAGTAGGTTCGGTTTCTGATTTCTGATTTCTGATTTCTGATTTCTGATTTCTGATTTCTGATTTCTGATTTCTGATTTCTGATTTCTGATTTCTGATTTCTGATTTC
>NZ_JBPEHJ010000020.1:0-37444 GCF_051201075.1 Niabella hirudinis | reverse complement strand
CTTCCGTTTTCATTTGTGCATATTGTGTTTAAAGTTAAAAAATCGAATCCGTTATGACTCGATTTTAACTTACACACTTTATGAAACAGTGTCTAAAAAAGGAACAATAAGTTTTTAAATTATTCCCGCCTGCTTCTCATATACCTGCGTTCCCTGCCTTTAACACCCGGTACTCCAATACTGGATTTAATACCTTCGAGGGCCGACTTGATGAGGAAATTAATGGAGGACTTGTCTTTAATCCGGACAAAAAAGACCCGTGAATTTTTACCCCGGTTGTTTTTCCGGAGAATAATGGCGTTGGCTGCCCAGCTTATAATTTTATCAGAAAAACGTTGGCTGTCCTGGTCTTTTTGATTCATCAGCCGCAATTTTAATCCACGATAATACATCTGCATTATACCGGTAGAATAATCCTCATTGCCGGTTCCCGTCATGCTAAGGCTGTCCAGCTGCCCCTGCAATATTTCGACACTTGCCAGGGGAAGCAGGGCCTCGTTCCATTGCTTCAGGTCCAGTGCGCCGGTATGCAATTGCATGCGGAATTGCCCAAACGGGTCGGTGTAGGATTGCTGAATGGATAAGCGTGTGCTTAGTGTGCCGAGCACATTTGCCCGGGCATCGATATAAAGGCTGTCGGAAAGCTTAAAGCCATAATTTCTTAAAGGATATAGCCGCGCGTTGAAATTGGTTACAGGAATGATTCCTGGTTTACCGGTAACCGGGTTGATTTCCTGATAGGTGATATTGCCATTGGAAATACGAACCGTATCTATATTTATTTTGAGGGGAATGTTCAGGATTTGAGCCACCGGCAGGCCTTTATACTTTTTGACAGTATCCGGCTGTGTTTTGTCCTTGAGGGAAAGAAGCTTTACCGCATCTGCATGAAGCCTGCCTATTTTAAGAATACTGTCGGCGCCATACGCCTGATTGTCGAAAGGCCCGCCACTAATGGCTCCGGTTCGCAACGTAAGATAGTCTTCATTGAATGCTTTTGCTTTCCGGTAATCTCCGATGCTTTGCAGGGGCGCCAGATCAAAAGAATCTACTTTGAAAAAGCCATTGCTAAAATTGAAGTTGTACCAATGCAGCCTGTTTTTAGCCGTTGTATAACTGCCGGTGGTATTGCCAATATAAAGCTGATTGCTAGCCCTGATCACTTCGCCAATGTTGCGGAGATTGCGTGAGTTCAGGGATATATTCCGCACTTCCCCGGTATCGAGTTTGAGGACTGCATTTTTTTTCCCAAGGCTGTCAAATACCAACTGATCCACAGAGCGCAGGCTCAGCAATGTGCTCCAGTCCAGCGTACCTGCTTCGTTTTTGTTAGCCTTTAACTGGTTCAGCGTTATGTTCAGTTTATTGTAATTAGTTGCAAAGCGGTTGCCGTTGCTGTTATTCAGGAACTCAAAATTGGTCAGGTAAGCCTCCAGCTTTCCGATATTGACAAGTGTATTGTGATCCGATGCCAGATCATGGATCCGCAGGTAGCTATTCTCTGGAACGCCATTCCACCGGATGGTATTGGTTTCATTTTTTTTATTTACAAAACGAAGTTCCAGTTTGGGGCGCTGCAATAATGCTTCGCCAAGGATGATTTCAGGCAGTTCCTTTTTTTCTTCAGGATCTTTTTTGGTAAAATGCCCCTTAATATCCGGGTTGGCAAGTGTAAGTTTCTGTAATTGTAAATGGCCGTTGATGATCCGGTTCATATAAGGGACAAACATAACCTGGGAGATCTTTACACGGATGGAATCGGTGGCGGTTGTTTTCTCAAATATGAAATTTTGTAAGCTACTGTTTGCACTATCCTGCAGAAACAGCCGTTCCGCTGCTATATGCTCTCCGGGACCGGTTACCAGCAAATCGCTGCCGGTAAGGGCAAGGCCTTTTACGATGATATCTGCATGTTTGTTTTTACGGAGCTCTTTTATCCTAAACGATTGAAACTGCCCGCTGATATCCTGGTCCACATTATGGATCCGGAGGCTGGTGTTTTTTCCGTCAAGATCATGGATCAGCAAATGGTTCAGCGCTCTTTTTTTTGGCGTTTTTTCTGCGGGAGATTGTTTGTTGACTTGTATGGAGGCATTGCGCCACCGGATGCCGAAAACCGATAATCGCTGATTGGTACTGTCGAGGATCAGGTCGCCGATGCGCGTATCTTTTATAGCGGCCTGGATACCGCTGCCCTGAATAGCAAGACTGGCGGCCCTGATGCCTTTGTTTTCATCCAGGGCCGCCTGGTTGAGTGTTACCTGGAGCCCCCCTCGTTTTAATACACCTTTATTAAAGTTGAAAACTTTAATAGAATGCTGAATATGTTTTACCTTTTTGGAGGCCGTTAATTCGTCGGGCATAACGGAAAGGTTGGCATCGATGAGGTTGAGGGTTGCGTTTTTCCCCAGGTTAAGACGGATGTTGCCATTTTCAATACCCAATGCATCGAGGTTCATTACAGAACCAATGTTGCTGAGGGTGTGGAAGATGCTTTTGTCTTTTTTGGACCCGGGTGATTTCAGCGAGTATTCGATTTTTGGATTTAAAAACAACGCGCTGCGGGCACTAAAAAAATTGTCGTATAATAAGGATTCCCAGGAAAGCCCCCGGAGTTCAAACCGCGGCATCTGTATATCGTTAATCAGCTTTCCTTTATCGTATTCTTTAAATGAAAACTTCGTCAGGTTGATGGCATCATTGAGGAACTGTATGCTGTCAAAAGCCAGGGCGTATCTGCCATCCTGCAGGCGGGTTTCATAGTTGTGGAGTGTCATCAGGAATTTGTCCACTTTTACCATCTGGTCAAAGCTCTGGCGGATCATCAGTCCCTGCAGTTCAAAATTGTTATGGCTCGAAGTAAAGGTGTTCACTTTTCCTTTCCGGATCGTATTGATGTTGATGCCGACGTTTTGCACAATTACGTAATTGAGCATTACATCTCCAAACAGCTGCTGCAGAAGGTCATCGATCTTCTGGATCTTTTTATTATTGTGTTTTGACACTTTCTGATCGCTGTCGATATCCAGGAAAATATCGGGATTGGTGCTGTAAACCGAGTCTGCCTGCACCACTTCCTCGTGATAAAGGGTGTCGAAGTTGATATTGGTAAGCCGCAGCTTGTCGAAGTAAATCCTGAAAGCACTTTTGGAACTGTCGTCCTTTGTGCCCCGGATGGTACAGCTGTCAAACTCCACGCGTTGATCCTGCAGGGTGAATTTAAAATTTTTAAAGCTAAGCATATACCGGTTGCCGGGGAAGATAATGTTCTGATCCTGCGAGCGTATATAGATTTCATCGGTAAAGGGGATCTTTTCGCCGGAGTTGTTGTTTTTCCTGCTGGTGGTGCTATCTACCTGGAGGCCATTGAGCCGCATATCGATCTTATTGACCACAAAAGGAGTTTCCTGTGGCCGGGTATTGTCGATCAGCGAAAGGCTGCCATCATCGAGAATGAACCGGTTTATTTTTAGTTCGTTAATGGCATCATTGATCGAGTTGGATACTTTCCCCATTTCCAGCGCAACGGAAAATCTTTCGTCTGCAACATTTCCGGGACTCCCCCTATTTTTGTCGGCCCTCCTGGTCCGCCGGTTCAGCCGGGTAATGGTTACTGCCGGCGTATAAAGGTGGATGGAGTCAATAAGGATCTGCTTTTTAAACAACAGGGGCAGGAAGCCACGGGCTTTTATGGTAATCCGTTTTACATTTACATTGTAAATGGATCTTGCGGAGCTATCGGTAGAGTAAAAGAGGGCCTGCTGCAATTCGATCCGGTTCCTGATCCAGTTAAAGCTGAACTTATCTACTTTTAACCTAAGTCGCCCCTTTGACTGGAGTTCAACAATCTGCTCCAGCGCCGATTCCGCATGATTAATAAACCAGAAATTGAAGGCGGTAATTGCTGCAACAAGGATACCCAAAATAAAGAGCCAAAAGCGGCGCCGCCTTCTCCTGAACCGGAGGCCCAGGCCTGGTAGGTCTTTCAGACGGATCCTGGTCTTCAAAATTTTGTTGGTTTATGCTTAAAAATAGCGAAAAAATATGGAATGACTTCACTAAATAAAAGTATAAATGTCAATGTATTAACAATGTAGGAATGGACGGTCGCAGAGGGACTCAAAGGGATTCATTCCCATCCGGCCACAGGATGCCGGGCGGTTGTTCAGTTATAATCCTTCGAGGGTTTCGTGGGCGTTTTTAGAAAAGGTTGTTGAAATATGCCACTGAAGTACAGAAAATAAAGGGTTGGCGTTGCTGTACTTCAGTGGCAATTGTATTTTTTAGCTGATGGCCACGCCGTTTGGCGCCTTTTCATCCGCGGCTACAAATACCAGTTTGCCTTCCGCGTCCTCCGCCATCAGGATCATCCCATTGCTTTCGATACCTCTCATTTTGCGCGGGGCCAGGTTGGCAACCACTACTACCTTTTTGCCGGGCAAGGTTTCTGGTGCAAAATGCAATGCGATTCCTGAAACGATGGTCCGTTGTTCAAAGCCGAGGTCGATCTCCAGTTTTAACAATTTATCGGCCTTTTGAACTTTCTCAGCAGTAAGAATGGTACCGGTACGCAGGTCGATCTTTGCGAAATCATCAAACGTAATTTCTGATTTCTGATCCCGATAACTATCGGGACTGATTTCTGATTTGAGCTCGGCTGATTGCTGATTGCCTATAGCTGCCGGCTGCTCGCTACCGGCCCTTAGCTTTTGCAGTTGCGCTTCTACTTCTGCATCCTCAATTTTTCTGAACAATAGCTCCGGCGCCCTCAGTGTGTAGCCCACGCTAAGGAGATTCAGTTTCCCGGCGTTTTCCCAATCCAGCATACGATCCACCACCTTCATCATGTGCAGCATTTTTTGTGCTGTGCCAGGCAGGAAGGGGTTGATGAGGATAGCCAGGTTAGCGGTCAGCTGCAGGCAAAGGTGCAGGCAGTTGTCGATCTTTTGCTGAACAACCGTTTTTTCGGGGTTATCGGCGGTTAATTGTTTGGCCAGGATCCAGGGCTCTTTCTCCTGCATGTATTTATTGCCTTTGCGGCTGAGATCGATCACTTCAAAAAGAGCGTCACGGAAGCGGAAATTTTCTAACGCGGTTTGCACTTTAGCTTCGGCTTGCTGAATATCCGAAATAATGGCTTTGTCTGCATCATCGAGCAGTTCTGTATGCAGTTTCGGAACCTTTCCGCCACAAAGCTTGTGCATCAGCACAAAAGTGCGGTTTACAAAGTTGCCAAAGATCGATACCAGTTCATTATTGGTACGGTCCTGGAAGTCTTTCCAGGTAAAATCATTGTCTTTGGTTTCGGGTGCGTTGCTGCACAGCACATAGCGCAGGGCGTCCTCGCACCCGGGAAAATCCTTTATATACTCATGCACCCAAACCGCCCAATTGCGGCTGGTGGATACCTTTTGCCCTTCGATGTTCAGGAATTCATTGGCCGGCACATTATCCGGCAACACAAAATTGCCATGTGCTTTTAACATGGCGGGGAAGATGATGCAGTGGAAAACGATATTGTCTTTTCCGATAAAGTGTACCAGCCTCGTATCCTCCTGGCACCAGTAATCGGCCCATTGATCTGTCAGTTCCTTGGTGGCGGAGATATAACCGATGGGAGCATCAAACCAAACATATAATACTTTTCCTTCCGCATCGGGCAGGGGTACCTTAATGCCCCAATTGCTGTCGCGGGTCATCGCTCTTGGCTGCAAACCATTGTCCAGCCAGCTTTTGCACTGGCCGTACACATTTGCTTTCCATTCCTGATGATCTTCGAGGATCCATTCCTTCAGCCATGCTTCATAGTTTTGCAGCGGAAAATACCAATGCTTTGTTTTTTTCTTTACGGGAATAGCATCGCTGAGAGTGCTGCGCGGATTGATTAGCTGCTCCGGGGATAAACTGCTGCCACATTTTTCGCACTGATCACCAAAGGCCCCGGGGTTGCCGCATACCGGGCAGGTGCCGGTAATATAGCGGTCTGCTAAAAAAGTATGTGTCTTTTCATCGTAGTATTGCTCGGTTTCCCGCTCCTCAAACAGCCCTTTATCATACAGTACCTTAAAAAAACCGGCTGCCGTTTGGTGATGCACTGGGTTGGAAGTGCGGGAATAAATATCAAAGGAAATGCCCATCTGCTCAAAGCTATCTTTGATCTGTGCATGATATTTGTCAACAATATCCTGCGGGCTTACGCCTTCCTTCATAGCCCTGATGGTGATGGGGACGCCATGCTCATCGCTGCCCCCGATAAACTTTACATCTTTTTTCTGTGCTCTTAAATAACGCGCGTAAATATCAGCCGGAATGTAACAGCCTGCCAGGTGACCAATATGCACGGGTCCGTTAGCGTAAGGCAGGGCTGCCGTAATTAAGGTCCTTTTATATTCTTTCATTAATTGTGCTTAAATTAATTTGCAAAAATAGCTATTGTTCCGCTAAAAATGGCGGCCAATTAAGGCTTTTGACGTTCCAACGCCAGCCCGTTGCACTTTTATGTGCAGGGCCTGCTATCCAAAATCAATGAGATGAAGAAATGTTACCTGCTGTTGATACTCTTTTCGATTTGTTTGCCGGGGCTGACCCAGCTAAACAGGGCGCAGATCGCGCAGGCTTTAGATGAAGCAGCCGCAGGATGGTGCGTTTTTTTGGTTTCGGAAATGAAGGCGAAGGCCATCATGGATGAGGGAGACATGCTGGCTGTCGAAAAACTGGATGACTACATCAACGGCCGTGCAGATACGGTAGACTATATAGGGGGCTTAAGGCCGATGCTGTCTGACAGGGAGCTGCTCCAATGGTTGCGCAATTTTAATAAGGATAAAGCGGAGACAGACCGGTACCGGTTTGGTAAAAATGATTTCGAAGTGGGGGATCGCTATATGTTTGAGAATATCAAAAAGATCGCAGAAAGGATTCCCGGGGGAAAACTGATCCTAAACGCGCATAGCGGACATCTGCAGAAAACGAAATTCATGACATTAAAAGCCGGATTCGGATGGCGGACAATTATGATCTGATTGTTTTCCTGAGGCAGACCCGGTAAGGAAGAACGCTTATTTTCTTCTTCTCTTCGGGTGCCCGCAAGGCCGTCGCAATCGTTACGGGTCCTTTTATTGGGGGATATTTCCCAGTTCACCTTCATGTAAACATGTTTTAACGGTTGTTTGTATGTTGCGGATTCGGCTTCCGGAGCTGGGAGGAAGGATTTTGTCCATCGGTTTCCCCCGAAACAGGCTTTTTACTCAAAATGTGAATAAGTTGGCGCGTTCCTGATGATTTCAGCCTTACTTATTTAAATTACTGATATTTAGGAATATGAAGGGCATTTTTAAGTCCGGTTACCTGTAGTATTGCACAGTTTTTCCTAATGTTTGCTGCGGTTTTGCACATATATCCACAGTATATCCACATCAAAAACTCCCAAACAGTCGTTAAAATCGATGAAAGTCAATACAGGACTGTATTTCAGCCGATACCGATTTGTGGATAAATGAATCTATTCAAAATTTGGTATGTAAGTGGGAAAAAGTGTTATTTTGTGTTAAGTTTAGTGAATAATTTAAAGTTTCCCGGTTTATGACAGGTTTTCTCGGAGAATTCGAGGCAACAGTAGATACAAAAGGACGTTTCCTTTTGCCGGCTGGTTTCAGAAAGCAGCTGCAACCGGAGGATGCGGACCGGTTTGTCATCAACAGGGGGTTTGAAAAATGTTTAAGTCTTTACCCGCTCAGCACCTGGAGCCCGCTGGCGGAAAAAATAAACGGGTTGAATGATTTTGATCCCAAGGTACGCGCATTTAAGCGCTACTTTTTAAATGGGGCAACCATCGTGGAACCCGATACCGCCGGCAGGCTGTTATTGCCCGCCACCCTTAAGGAGTATGCGGCGCTTGAAAAGGATATTGTGCTGGTGCCGGCGGGTAACCGTATGGAGATTTGGAACACTACCAAATACAAAGAGTTCTTTGACTCATTTTCACCGGATGCATTTAGTGACCTGGCCGGGCAGGTAATGGGAGGGTTGTAGCGAATGGGTTTTAAAAGTTAACAAGTTTAAAAGTTGACAGGTTATGACAAAGAATAAAAATGTAAGAACGCCTATCCATTTGTCAACTGATCCGAACGACTCCTATCACATTCCTGTACTGCTGCATGAAACCATCGCGGGTCTCAATATTGAGCCCGGAGGTACTTATGTGGATGCCACTTTTGGCGGAGGCGGTCACTCGAAGGTTATTTTGCAACAACTGGGAGCCGGAGGGCGGCTGGTAGCGTTTGATCAGGATGCAGACGCGGCCCAGAACCTGCCGGATGATCCACGGGTGTTGTTTATCCCTCAGAATTTCCGGCATTTGAAACGCTTTCTCCGGCTGCACGATATTAATGAGGTTGATGGGGTGCTGGCCGACCTGGGCGTAAGCAGTCACCAGTTTGATGAAGCAGACCGGGGATTTAGCATCCGCTATAATGCCGATATGGATATGCGCATGGATCGCCGGCAGCCGGTAACAGCTTTTGACATCCTGCAAACCTACACAGAGCAGCAGCTGCACAAGTTGTTTGAAAAATACGGAGAGGTTACCAATGCCCGCACGCTGGCGCGCACCATTGTTGAAGTAAGGGGCCAGGTGTCGCTCAAAATGATCGATGCTTTCAAAAATGCCTTGCGGGCAGTGGTAAAGGGCAACCCGAACAAATATTTTGCCCAGGTTTTTCAGGCATTGCGCATTGAAGTAAACCAGGAGCTGGAGGCGCTGAAGGATCTGCTGGTGCAGGCAAAAGAAGTGGTGAAACCCGGCGGCCGTATTGCCATCATCACCTTTCACTCGTTGGAAGACCGGTTGGTGAAGCAGTTCTTCCGGGATGGGAGTTTTGAAGAAAAGGAAGATAACCCCTTTGTGCAGCATAGCACCGAAAAAGTATTCCGGCTCATCACCCGCAAGCCGGTAACCGCGGGAGAAGAGGAACTTAAGAGAAATACAAGATCACGAAGTGCGAAGCTGCGGGTGGCGGAAAGGGCTTGAGGTTTAAAGTTAAAAGTTGCCCGGCGCCGTTTCATTTTACTTTTCACTGCTGGCCGGCAGGTTCCAGCTGATAGATGACAAGGTGCTGAAGGGAGTGACACAAGGAAGACCATAGAAGTACAAAAGCTGAAAAAATAAAAATTGACAGATAAAAAAGAAAAAGAATCCAGGTGGAACTGGAAGAAGTTGTTGAACTACCAGTCCATTGTAAACCAGGTACCCTTCCTGTTTTACCTGGCTTTTTTGGCCGTGGTGTATATCTACAACGGGCATATGGCCGACAAAACCGTGCGAAAGATTAATACCACGGCAAAAGAAGTAAAGGAGCTGCAATGGGAGTATAAGAGCCTGAAGAGTGAAGTAATGTTTCGCAGCAAACCCAGTGAGTTGGCAAAGGCATTGCAGCCGCTTGGATTGAATGAGTTGCAGGAGTCGCCTTATGTATTAAAGGATTCGCTGGAGGAATATATGCAAACCACTCATAAATATTAAGGAGTATTGGAAATTAAGAAAGACATATTGTGGCGGGTATATCTCTGTTTTATAGGGATTGTGCTGCTTTGCGTACTGGTACTGGGGCGGGCAACCGTTATCCAGCAGGTGCAAGGGGATCACTGGAGGAGTATGGGCGACAGTATGCACCAGAAAATTGTGGAAATCAATGCCGACAGGGGAACCATCTTTAGCGAGGATGGCCAGATGCTCAGCACATCCCTCCCGCAGTTTGATATTTATATGGACTTTATGGCGGAGGGCCTGCGCCAGAAAAACGGGAAAGTATATAAGGAATATATTGACTCTTTTGCTACAGCAATGGCCGGTTATTTTAAAGATAAAACGGCTAAGCAATACCGTAAGGAGTTTGATGAGGCTTATAAAAAAGGCAGCCGTTATTACGCCCTGAAGAAAAAGATTTCATTTGAAGACTATAAAGCCCTGCGTGATTTTCCGCTCATCCGTTTGGGCAAAAATAAGAGCGGCATTGTTGTGGAAGAATCCAGCAGGCGGATAGCTCCCTTTGGTTTGCTGGCCAACCGTACCATTGGGCTCAGCCGCGAGTATGTGAACAGTAACGGTAAGGTGAAGAAGATGAACGTGGGGCTGGAGATGAGCTACGACAGTCTGCTTAACGGGCAAAACGGTCAGCGTGTGGTACGCTATATTTCCGGTGGGGCGGTACCGGTGGAAGGGTTCCAGGTAGAGCCGGAAAACGGGAAGGATATTTATACCACGCTGGATGTAAATATGCAGGACATTACGGAAACGGCCCTGCTGCGCATGTTGCAATCGACCCACGCCGAATATGGAACGGCCATTGTAATGGAAACCAAAACCGGAAAAATAAAGGCGATCGCCAACCTGGGTCGTAACCTAAGAGATACTACCTATTGGGAAAACGATAATTATGCGCTGCGGGTAACCGAGCCCGGCTCTACCATTAAGATGGTGACTCTCCTGGCGGCCCTGGATAAAGGTACTTCGAAACCCAATGATCTGGTGGAAGTAGGAATGGCGGGCAGGATGCAGGTGGGGCCGCGTATGGTTACGGATGCGGAGCGCTCTCCAAAGCCGGTGCTTACTATTGAGGAATGTGTGGCCCACAGCTCCAATGTTGGCATGGCCAAAGTTGCCTTGAAAGCATTTGGAAGCAATCCTTCAGAATTCGGAGACTACCTGAAGAAATACCATATGACCCAGCGCTCGCCCGTTGACCTGGCACATTTGCCCAGGCCGCAAATGGCGCCGCTTGCAAAAAATAATGGCGGACTGATGAATATGCTGACCATGAGCTTTGGATATGCGTTGAACGTAAGCCCGCTGCAAACATTGACTTTATATAATGCAGTGGCCAATGGCGGTAAAATGATGCGCCCCTACCTGGTAAGCAGTGTGCGCAACCAGGGGGTGGTGATTGAAGATATTCAGCCGCGGGTAATGGAGGAGTCTATTGCCCGGCCCGGCACATTGAAGGCTGCACGGGAGAGCCTCGAAATGGCGATTACAGAAGGTACGGGAAAAATACCTTTTAAAGACATGCCGTTTAAAGTGGCCGGGAAAACGGGCACGGCGCATGTTTCGGACGGGGCTATCAAATACGGGAACAATGTTTACCAGGCATCGTTCGTGGGATACTTTCCGGCAGACCGCCCCCAATACAGTTGCATTGTAGTGGTAAGAACGAGCCCCGGTGCGGCATTGCACTACGGAGGGCAGATAGGAGCCCCGGTGTTCCGGGAGATTGCCACAAAAATATATTCCATGTATGTGGAACGCAAAACCCCCAAAAGCTATGAAGGTGCAAAGGACAGCACCAACTACTTTTATGCGGGCAGCGCAAAGGCCATCAAGAATGTGCTGGGCATCCTGAATGTTCCGTTTGTGGACTCACTGGAGACCAGCCATTGGGCAACCGTGTACGCAAAAAAATTCAAGCCCGTAATTACCGGCAATGCCGTACGCTCCAATGTAATGCCCAGTGTAAAAGGAATGGGGCTCAGGGACGCCATCCGCCTTTTGGAGCAGATGGGATTGCGGGTAAAAATACATGGCAACGGAAAGGTGCAGGGGCAATCCATTGCCCCGGGATCTTCTTTTGCAAAAGGACAGGCAGTTATTTTAAATCTGGCATAAATAAAGCAGGTGCAGCTACAGGATATATTATATAAAACTCCATTGCTGGCAGTACAGGGAAGTACGGCTGTTGACGTAAACGCGGTAGTTATTGACTCCCGGAAGGTGACGCCCGGTGCGGTCTTTGTGGCCGTGAGAGGCGGGGTGGACGGGCACGCCTTTATTGACAGCGCGGTGCAGAACGGAGCAACAGCTGTGGTTTGCGAAACCCTTCCTGAACAGTCCGGACCCGGTGTAGTATACGTACAGGTGGCCAACAGCGCCGCGGCTGCGGGTATTATGGCGCATCATTTTTACGGACAGCCTTCTACCCGGCTGAAGCTGGTGGGTGTAACGGGTACCAACGGGAAAACGACCATTGCCACCCTGCTGTACCAGCTGTTTAGCAGCCTGGGTTTTAATTGTGGCCTCATCAGCACGGTGCAGAACCGCATTGGTGAAGCAACACTGGAAGCCACACATACGACACCGGACCCGGTAAGCCTGAATGCGCTGCTGGGCAGGATGGTGGATGCGGGCTGCAGCTATGCCTTTATGGAAGTGAGCTCACATGCCCTTCATCAGCACCGGATTGAAGGGCTGCAGTTTGCCGGGGCCATCTTCAGCAACATTACACATGATCACCTCGACTATCATAAAACCTTTGATGAATACATCCGCGTAAAAAAATCTTTTTTTGATCAATTGCCAAATGATGCGTTTGCGTTGACCAATGTGGATGATAAGCGGGGCCTGGTGGTGTTGCAAAATACCCGCGCTTCCGTAAAAACATACAGCCTCAGAACTACCAGTGATTTTAAGGGAAGAATTCTGGATAATAATATTATGGGGCTGCACATGATGGTAGACGAGCAGGAAGTGCATTTTCGCCTCATCGGGGAGTTTAATGCCTACAACCTGCTGGCAGTATATGGCGCTGCAGTTTGCCTGGCGCAGGAAAAGACCGCCGTGCTGCAGGCTCTGAGTGTTTTGAACGGTGCTGCCGGAAGATTTGAGTACCTGGTAGCGCCCAAATCGAATGTGATCGGGATTGTGGATTATGCACATACGCCCGATGCATTGCTGAATGTGCTGGCCACGATCAAAAAATTACGAAAAGGGTTTGAGCAGGTGATTACGGTAGTAGGCTGTGGGGGCAACAGAGATAAGACCAAACGCCCGGTGATGGCAGAAGTGGCTTGTGAATACAGTGATAAGATCATTTTTACAAGCGACAATCCCAGGAACGAGGATCCGCAGGAAATTATAAAAGAGATGGAGGCCGGCGTACCCGCGGGAAGCCGGAGAAAATGCCTCTCCATTGCAGATAGAAGGGAAGCCATCAAAACCGCCATCAGCCTGGCCAACCCGCAGGATATTGTATTGGTGGCGGGTAAGGGACATGAAACCTACCAGGAGGTAAACGGGGTACGGAATCATTTTGATGACCGCGAAGTGTTGAGGGAAATATTTGAGTTATTGGAGAAGTAAAGTTTGGGGTTGACAGGTTTATAAGTTTATAGGTTAACAGGGATAATCCCTTGTCAACATTTCAGCCTGTAAACTTTAAAACCGAATATTGGCACATTATCACATCAGCTAATTAGCACATTAAGTATGTTATATCATTTATTTGAGTGGTTTAAGCAAAACGGTATCAATTTTCCCGGCCGGAACCTTATGGAGTTTATTACGTTCCGGGTAATGATGGCGGTGTTGCTGGCACTTACCATCACTTTGATATTTGGTAAACGGCTCATCAATATGCTGCGCCGCAAGCTGGTAGGAGAATCTGTAAGGGACCTGGGGCTGGCAGGAGAACAGGCAAAAAAGGGAACACCCACGATGGGAGGGGTGATTATTATCCTTGGTATCCTGGTGCCCACCTTGCTTTTTGCACGGCTGAATACCGTTTATATCCTGCTGATGTTGTTTGCCACCATCTGGCTGGGAGCCATCGGTTTCCTGGATGATTACCTGAAACTCCGCGCCAAGCGTATAGCCCGTGAAAAAGGAGAAGCCTATAAAAAGCAGGATAAGGACGGCCTGGCGGGCTGGTTTAAGATTTTTGGACAAGTGGTACTGGGTATTACCGTAGGTTCTGTCTTGTATTTTAACAGTAATGTGAAGATCTGGCGGGAGTATATAGGAACCCCGGATGCTGCTCAAACGGAAGTGATCACAAAAACCGTGAACAACCGGACCAAGCATTTTGTAGCTACCAAGGCGCCCATTACAACGATCCCGTTTGTAAAGAACCATGAACTTGATTATGCTATTTTTTTACCCAAGGCACTGAAAGAATATGCATGGGTACTGTATATACTGATTGTGGTTTTTATTATTACCGCTGTATCCAACGGGGCCAATATTACGGATGGTTTGGATGGACTAGCCACGGGTACCTCCGCGCTGATTGGGGTGCTGCTGGGCATCTTCGCCTATGCCAGTGGCAACTTCAATTTTGCGGACTATCTCAATATCATGTATATCCCCAACCTGGGTGAGCTGTCTATTTTCCTGGCAGCGATGATTGGGGCCTGTGTGGGCTTTCTGTGGTATAACTCCTACCCGGCCCAGGTGTTTATGGGCGATACCGGTAGTTTAACACTGGGAGGGATTATTGCCTCCATTGCTGTTATTGTGCATAAGGAATTGCTGATCCCGATCTTCTGCGGTGTGTTCTTTGTGGAATTGCTGAGCGTAACCCTCCAGGTAACCTATTTTAAATATACCAGGAGGAAATATGGAGAGGGGCGCCGGATCTTCCTGATGAGCCCGCTGCACCATCATTACCAGAAACTGGGATATCATGAGGCAAAGATCGTAACAAGGTTCTGGATCGTGCAGATCTTATTGGTGGTAGTATGTATTGTAACCCTAAAGCTGCGGTAAGCAATGGAAAAAAAACTGGTCATATTGGGAGGCGGTGAAAGTGGTGTGGGTGCAGCGTTGCTTGCAAAACAGCAGGGGTATACCGTTTTTTTATCCGATGCTGGTTCTTTGAAGGAAATATATCGCAGCGAACTGCAGCAGGCAGGTATCGAATGGGAGGAAGGCGGGCATACTGACGAGCGGGTACTGGCTGCGGATGAAGTGGTAAAAAGTCCGGGTATACCAGAGAAGAATGAGCTGGTAAAAAAAATAAGGGCCCGGGGTATCCCCGTGATCAGCGAAATAGAGCTGGCTTACCGGTTTGCCGGCAACAGCCGTATCATTGCCATTACCGGCAGCAATGGTAAAACAACCACCACTTCGCTGATTCATCATATCTGCAGGGTAGGAGGGTTGGATGCAGCGTTGGTAGGTAATATAGGTGAGTCTTTTGCAAAACAGGTAGCCCTGGATCCCAAACCGGTGTACGTAGTGGAACTAAGCAGTTTTCAGCTGGATGATATTGATGCTTTTCGCCCTTGTATAGCGGTGCTGACCAATATCACAGAAGACCACCTGGACCGTTACGAGTACAATTTTGACAATTATATAAAGAGCAAGTTTCGCATTGTTAAGAATCAGCAGGCAACGGATTATTTTATATACAATATAGATGATCCGGTAACCAGGGAATCAACAGATAAATTCAATATTCAATCAATTCAACTACCGATTAGCATGGAAAGAGAAAATAACGCGGCTTTTATCAAGGATGGCGATATGTATGTAAGAACGGGTGAAGATTTCATGAACATGAGTATTTATGACTTTACACTAAAAGGTAAACACAATCAGTATAACACTATGGCGGCATGCGTTACAGCAGCAACAATGGATATCCGGAAAGAGAAGATCCGGGAGGCGGTGCAAACGTTTCAGAACCTGGAGCATCGCATGGAGCATGTGGCTACCATCCGTGGGGTTGAATTCATCAACGATAGCAAGGCCACCAATGTGAACTCAACCTGGTATGCGCTGGAAAGTATGGAGAAGCCAACGGTGCTCATATTGGGTGGTGTGGATAAAGGCAATGATTATGCGTTGATGGAGGAACTTGTAAAAGAAAAGGTAAAAGCCATCGTTTGCCTGGGGGTAGACAATACAAAGATCCATGCGGCGTTTAAAGACAGCGTGTCCGTGATCATTGATACGGCCAGCGCAGCAGAAGCCGTGGGGGCCGCTTTTGCCCATGCAGAAAAAGGGGACGTGGTTTTGCTGAGCCCTGCCTGTGCCAGCTTTGACCTTTTTAAGAATTATGAAGACCGGGGCACGCAATTTAAGCGTGCAGTAATTGAATTATAAAATCGCATTTGATAAATGGCAACAACCGCGGAAATAGCAACAGAAGAAAAAGCAGCCGGTACCAGGAGCTGGAAGGGGGGGCTGGATCAGCATGCCCGGGGCGATAAAGTGATCTGGGCGCTGGTGGTACTGCTTACGCTGGTGTCCCTGCTGGCGGTGTACAGCGCCACCGGTTCCCTGGCCTATAAAAAATATAAGGGCAATACAGAGGTCTATCTGTTTAAACAGGTGGTATTTATCCTGCTGGGTTTCGCAACGGTGTATTTTGCCCACCGGGTCAATTATACCATTTACTCAAAAGTGGCGCGGATCCTTTTTATACTCAGCATACCGCTGCTGGCCTACACATTGTTCTTTGGCGTAAAAATGAATGAAGGCAGCCGGTGGATCAAAGTGCCGCTTATCAATATGACCATGCAGACCTCCGACCTGGCCAAGCTGGCGCTATTCATGTACCTGGCGCGTTTACTGAGCAGGAAACAGCAGGTGATCAAAAGCTTTAAAAAAGGATTTCTGCCGGTGATGATTCCTGTTGGCATTACCTGCCTGCTGATTGCGCCGGCCAACCTCTCAACTGCATTATTACTGGGCGCCAGCTGCATGATGTTATTATTTATTGGCCGTGTAAGCGTAAAACATTTGCTGCTGGTGGCGGGTCTGGCCCTGATCCCGATTATCATGCTGGTAATGGCCGCCATGGTACGGCACAAGAGCGGTAAGGATATTGATACTACCGAAGCCACACAGGCAGTAAAAAAGGCAACGGGGGGGTTAACTACAAGGGTGGATACCTGGATTGGGCGCGTGGAGAATTTTATGTACGGTGGCAAGGAGGCGGATAATGATGAAATGTACCAGGTAAACCAGGCAAAAATCGCCATTGCAAAAGGCGGCTTTGTAGGCGTGGGACCGGGTAACAGTACCACGCGGGACTATCTCCCGCAGGCTTATAATGATTTCATCTTTGCCATTATTATTGAAGAATACGGATTGATCGGAGGCGCCTTTATTCTTTTTATTTATATCGTGTTCCTGTATCGCTGTATACGGATCTTTAAAAGATGCCCGTTTGCATTTGGCGCCTTCCTGGCCCTGGGGCTGAGTTTTACCCTGGCCATCCAGGCTGTGGCTAATATGGCGGTAACGGTAAACCTCTTCCCGGTAACGGGGGTTACCCTGCCGCTGGTAAGTATGGGAGGGTCCAGCTTCCTGTTTACCTGCCTGGCCATCGGCATTATTTTGAGCGTATCCCGGAACGTGGAAAACCTGGAGCGGCCGGCGCCCGTTGAAGAAGAAGCGCCTGAAGCAGAAGTAGTAGAAGTAGCTATAGCAGAAAAAACAGATGCATAAAAAATTGATCATAGCAGGTGGTGGAACCGGGGGGCATATTTTCCCCGCCATTGCCATTGCCAATGCCCTGCAGCGGCAGAATCCCTCAATAGAGATCCTGTTTGTAGGCGCAAAGGGAAAAATGGAAATGGAAAAAGTGCCGCAGGCCGGCTATGATATAAAAGGGCTGGATATTGCGGGATTTAACCGCCGCTCTTTGATAAAAAATATATCCCTGCCATTTAAACTGATAAAGAGCTTTTTTCAGGTGAGGGAGATCTTTAAGACCTTTCGGCCCGATGCGGTGATTGGTGTGGGGGGGTATTCTACCTTTCCGGTATTGAAATATGCCCAATCGAAAGGGATTCCCACATTTATTCATGAATCCAACTCATTTGCCGGCAAGGCCAATATCCTGTTGGGTAAAAATGCCACAAAAGTGTTTACCGCCAGCGATGGTATGGAAAAGTTTTTTCCGGCAGACCGGATCCTGGTAACCGGCAATCCCGTGCGGAAGTCTATTGCAGCGATGAGCATTACCCGCGAAGCCGCATTGCAATATTTCTCATTATCGCCGGATAAGATCACCGTACTGGTGGTGGGAGGTAGCCTGGGGGCACGCTCAATCAACGAAGCGGTGATTGCGCATGTGGATGAGCTGCTGAAAGCCGGGCTGCAGCTGATTTGGCAAACCGGCAAAACATTGTCGAAAGAAGCAATGGAAATTGCAGTAGAGCACAAGGAGATATGGGCCAACGAATTTATTACGGAAATGGAATACGCTTACGCGGCTGCGGATATCATTATGGCGAGGGCTGGGGCTATGACCGTTGCAGAAATTTGTGTGGCTCATAAGCCGGTCATCTTTGTGCCCTATCCCTTTGCAACGGAAGATCATCAGACGGTGAATGCGCTGCAATTGGTGAATAAAGGTGCTGCCTGGCTGGTAAAGGATGATGCGGCAAAGGATAGCGCCATCGAAAAAGTGATTGAACTGGCGAAGGATGAAGCTACCCGCAGGCAGATGAGCGGGGTATTGACCACCTTATCGGTTACCAATGCAGACGAACGGGTGGCCAACGAAATTTTAAAAACCATATAACGTGCAGGAAAAGAAAATAGAAGCTATAAAACGGGTTTACTTCATCGGGATTGGTGGAATTGGGATGAGCGCCCTTGCACGTTATTTTCATTCAAAAGGAATTGAAGTAAGTGGGTATGATAAAACGGAGACGGCGCTTACAAAGGCCCTGACGCACGAGGGTATACCGGTACATTATGAAGACAATCCGGAGTTGGCGCCCAAAGATGCAGACTGGGTGGTATTTACGCCCGCGATACCGGCAGACCACAAGGAGCTGAATGATTATAAAGCCGCCGGATACCCGGTGATGAAGCGGAGCGAGGTATTACAAAAGATAACAGAAAGTTCTTTCAATATATGCGTAGCCGGTACACATGGTAAAACCACTACTACTACCATGATTGCCCATTTGCTGCGCGACAGCGGGTATGGATGCAACGCCTTCCTGGGTGGTATTTCGGCCAACTATAATACCAATTTCTGGAGCAGTGAAAAAGACGTTTGTGTGATTGAAGCGGATGAGTACGATCGAAGCTTTTTGAAACTCAGCCCGGATATTGCAGTGGTAACCGCCATTGACCCCGATCACCTGGATATTTATGGCACTGCAGAGCAGGTACGACAGGCTTTTGCTGATTTTGCGAAGCGCTTAAAAAGAGGTGGATTGCTGATCCGCAAGCTCGGTATCGGGCGCGAACTGAAGGCTGAACGTATGTGGCAATACAGCCTGCAGAACGATGGCGCCAATATTTATGCGGCCAATATCAAAGTGCGGGATGGGGGGTATGTATTTGATGCCGTGCTGCCGGCACAGCTTATAGAAGGGTTGCAGCTGAACATGGGAGGCATGCACAATGTTGAAAACATGGTGGCCGCAATAGCAGTGGCGGGCTCTTTGAATATTGCGCAGGACAAGATCAAAACAGCGGTAGCATCATTCAAAGGTGTAAAGCGCCGGTTTGAATACATCATCAAAGAAAAAGACCTTGTTTTTATTGATGATTATGCGCACCATCCGGAGGAGTTAAGGGCGTTGATAAATAGTGTAAAAACCCTGTTTCCTCAAAAGAAATGTACATTAATTTTCCAGCCGCATCTGTACAGCCGTACAAAAGATTTTGCCCAGGATTTTGCTGCTGTTTTGAGTATGGTAAACAAGGCTGTTTTACTGCCTGTTTATCCTGCGAGAGAACAACCGATCCCCGGAATTGAAAGCAATACCATTGCTGATTTGATGGATGGGGCGGACCCCGTATTGATGACAAAGGAGCAATTGTTGAAATGGATCGAAGATGATTTTTCAAAAAATCGAGAAAAAGAATTCGGAGAAGTGATCATTACCGCGGGCGCCGGCGATATTGACAAATTGGTTGCCCCTGTAAAAGACCGTTTATTAAATAAAAAGTGAACCGGAAAAGAGCTATAAAAAGAATGTTGCTGACACTCATGTGGCTGGGTGTAGGGGCGGGTATGTTTACACTGATCGCTGCGGCCATACGTGTACAGGACGGAAGTAATTGTAAAGGTTACGAAATCCGCATTCGCGGCGCGCAGGGTGGAGGAAGTTTATTTACTTCTGAAGAGCAAATCGTAAGGCTGCTGAAAGAAGCATCCGGGGGTAACGTAGCGGGACAGCGTAAAACTGGCTTTAATCTGCCGCGTATTGAAGACCTCCTGGAGCAGAGCGCCTGGGTATATAATGCCGAATTATATTTTGATAACAAGGACATCCTTCGTGTAAACGTTGCCGAGCGCAAACCATTAGCGCGGGTATTTACCGCCGCCGGCCAGTCGTTTTATTTGGATGAGGCCGGAAAGCAGATTCCCCTTTCGGATAAGATTTCACTGGACGTTCCGGTATTTACAGGTTATCCCGACAGGAAAATTATGAATGCGGCCGATAGTACGCTGCTCGAAAACATGATTGCCGCAGCTTCATTTATTAACAGCGACTCCTTTTGGGTATCGCAGGTATCGCAGATCGATATTCATAAATGCGGTAGTGACTGCTGGAACATGGAAATGATACCGGTGGTAGGCAATCACCGGGTAGACCTGGGCGATGGCAGTGACATTGCTTCCAAATTTCACCGGCTGTACCTGTTTTACGACCAGGTGCTGAAACGTACAGGCTTTGACAAATATAAACGGGTGGAAGTGCAGTATAACGGTCAGGTAGTGGGGGTTAAAGGCAACGACTCAAAACTGGATTCCCTGCAGCTCCGGAAAAATATTGAAGACTTGTTACAGCAGTCGCGCAAGGCCAATGATCTGATAGAAGTGGCGCAGGTGGTGCCCGGACTTCATTTACTGGCTGTGGATACATCTGCCGATGCGGCGCGGTTGTATGCGGCACCCGTTAGCGATGAGGAAGGTGCAGACTCTCTGGGGCTCATGACAGCCGAAATGGAAGATGCAAAACCGGTGCTCCCGGTTGCTCCAAAAAAGGATATCAATCGGGGAACATCGGAGGACAAGACTACTGCCAAAAGAGCAGCGCCTGTAAAACATTCGAAGGGAGCGGCCCCGGCAAAAAAAGAAGCGCGTAAAAATACAACCGCTGCAAAACCGCAGGTAAAAACAAGCGCAAAGAAGCCCGCAGAAAAAACGGCAGACAAGAAAAAAACAACATCGAAGAATAAGACGGTGACGAAGAAAACAGCAGCGGCAAAACCCAGGCCGGTTGTTAAAAAGGTTGCTGCAAAGAAAACACCCGCTAAAAAGAACAACTAAAAACGAAATATATGAATCCTGAACAACCCATTATTGTAGGACTGGACATTGGAACCACCAAAATTGCTGTTATTGCCGGGCGCAAGAACGAATTCGGAAAACTGGAGATTCTGGGCTTTGGCAAAGCGAACTCTAATGGAGTGAAGCATGGCCAGGTCTTAAACATCGATGAAACGATCAAGGCTATTAAAATGGCGTTGGAGAATTGTTTGTCGTTAAATCCCAATCTGAATATCGGAGAAGTGTATGTGGGTATTGCGGGGCATCACATAAAAAGTTTGCAAACCCGCGGCGATATTGTGCGTGAAAATGAGGAAGAAGAAATATCCCAGGCTGAGGTAGACCTGCTGATCAGCAAACAATATAAAACCTATATTCCTGCTGGCGACCAGATCATTGATGTTATTGCCCAGGAATATACCATTGATAATATGCCCAATATTGTAAGGCCAATCGGGTACAGCGGTGTAAAGCTGGGCGCCAATTTTCATATCATTACAGGCGATAAGAATGCGATCCGGAATATCAACCGCAGTGTCGAAAAAGCCGGCTTATATACCAAGGACCTGGTGTTACAGCCACTGGCGTCTGCATCGGCGGTAATGGGACAGGAAGATCTGGAAGCGGGTGTGGCCATCGTGGATATTGGAGGAGGTACTACTGATCTTGCCGTGTTTGCCGATGGTGTATTGCGGCATACAGCGGTAATTCCCTTTGCAGGAGAAAATATTACCAATGATATAAAAACCGGTTTAGGTGTATTAAAAAGCCAGGCAGAACAGATGAAGACGCAGTTTGGCAGTGCCCTGGCCAATGAAGCAAAGGCCAATGCTTACATCACCATACCGGGGTTACGGGGTATGCCGGCAAAAGAGATCAGCGTTAAGAACCTGGCCAACATCATCCAGGCCCGGATGAGCGAAATACTGGACTTTGTAACCTACCACCTGAAACAGATTGGTATGGACAACCGCCAGTTAAACGGGGGTATCGTGCTGACTGGTGGCGGATCGCAGCTGCGGCACCTGATCCAGTTAACCGAATATGTTACCGGTTTGCCGGCCCGGATCGGCCTGCCCAATGAGCACCTGGCTGCAGGGCATATCGAAGAATTAGCAAAGCCCACCTACTCTACCTGCCTGGGCCTGATTCTGAAAGGGTATGATGATTTTGAGAATAACCGGAAAGTTTTTGAAAAGAGTTTCATCAGCATTCCTGTGCCGCAGAACCTCATTAAACAGGGTGCTATGCCGGGTATGGAAGGAGCAGCGATGGTTGAGGAAGATACGATCAACACAGCTACCCTGGAAAAAAGGCAGCCACTGAAAAACTTTTGGGACAAATTTAAAAATGGTATCATCGATATCTTCAAGGAAGAAGAAGACGGCCATTTGTAAACACAACAGCAATAAACAACAACTATAATTAACCCATTTACAAAACAGGTTTTCATGGAAGGGAAACCACAAATTTTTAAAAGATGATACATTTTGATCTACCCAAAGAACAGTCCTCGATCATCAAAGTGATCGGAGTAGGTGGCGGTGGCGGTAATGCCGTTAACCACATGTTCAGTCAAAACATCGATGGCGTAAATTTCATTATTTGTAATACAGATGCGCAGGCACTCTCAAACAGCCAGATCCCTAACCGGATCCAGCTGGGCCCCCAGCTCACATCGGGTTTGGGCGCCGGCGCCAACCCCGAAATCGGCCGCCAGGCAACCGAAGAGTCGCTGGAAGAAATCAAACGTATCGTTGAGGTAAACACCAAAATGGCGTTCATTACAGCGGGTATGGGCGGTGGTACCGGAACCGGCGGCGCTCCCATTATTGCAAAGATCTGTAAAGACCTGGGAGTGCTTACCGTTGGAATTGTGACCATGCCCTTTGCCTACGAAGGTAAAAAACGTCATAAACAGGCCGAAGAAGGAATCAAGATCCTGAAACAATATGTAGACACCCTGCTCGTGATCAGCAACGACAAACTGCGGCATCAGTTTGGAAACCTGAAAATGCGGGAGGCGTTTGAAAGGGCCGATAATGTGTTGGCAACCGCAGCAAAATGTATTACAGATGTAATCAACAGCACCGGCCAGATCAACGTAGACTTTGCCGATGTATGTACCGTTATGAAAAATGGTGGTGTCGCTATCCTGGGTAGCGCTACCTCCTCCGGTGAAAACCGCGCGCAGCGCGCGATTGAAGAGGCGCTCAACTCTCCGTTGCTGAACGATAATGATATCCGCGGTGCAAAATGGATTCTGATCAATATCAACTCCGCCGAAGGCGATTCGGAATTCACCATGGACGAAGTGGAGGTGATCCAGGCGCATTTATTAAGCCAGGCCGGAGAAAATACCGATGTAATTCTCGGATTGGGCTATGATAATTCACTCGGCGATGAAATTGGTATTACGCTGATCGCAACCGGGTTTGAAAATAAGGATCCGTTTGTAAAACCCGTGCTGAAGAAAGAAGAACAGGATGAAGGGAAGATTGTAATGACCCTTACACCACAGGAGAATACAGCACCTAAGATAACGCCCAAGGTAGAAGCGCCGGCGGTGATTGAGCATGAACTGAAGGAAGCGGAAAAAAGTTTGGGGCTGCAGGAAGACCCCATGATGCCCAGGCTGGTGGACGAAATTCAGTATTTTGATACGCCCATGCCCACGCTGGAAGATATGGCCAACCAGGGTTTTGAAAAGGAAACAGCAGATGTACATTATACCCTGTCGGCCGATGATAACGAAAAAATAGGGGTCAATGCCGAGCCGGAAACTGCTAAAGAAGTGATCGTAGAGATTGTAGCAGAGGAAGAACAAGCCTTTCTTTCGCCCGCCTTACCCAGCGAAGACCGGGTGCTGGAGCAGCCGGTAGCAAACGAGCCGGAGCCGGATCTTTCTGCAGGCGCAGGCGTGCGTAGTTACCTGGCAAAACCTTCCAATATTTATGCGGAGCAAAAACAGGAAGAGCCTATAGCCCCGGCTGCGGTACCGGTACCCGTAGCTGCCGAAGAGAAAATGGAACTGGTGGAAAAAGGGGATTTGCAAAGGGATGAGGTGCCGGTTTCTGTAAACCACGCAGAAAAAGAAAAACCGGTATTAAGCCCCGAAGAAGAAATGCAATTGCAAAAGCGTAAACAGATGGAACGCCTGCAAAAATTGCGCAACCTTTCTTTTAATGTGAACAGCAGCGATCCAAATAATGAATACGAAACGGTTCCGGCCTACATCCGCCGCAATATGGAACTGCAGGATAACTCCAATCACATTGAAAGCTACTATAGTAAGTTTGAAGTGAGCTCCGATGATAAAAATCAGGGTCAGATCAATACCATTAACACCTTCCTGGATGGTAAAAAACCAGACTGATTCCTGTGAAAATTCGACGTCCTCCGTTTAACGGAGGACTGCGGAGTTTGGGTGTATAGTTTATAGTTGTGGCCCCGGTAGTTATCTATCGGGGCTTATTCGTGGGGTTCAGTCACATAAAGATCCTCTTATACGATAATGATATTTATTTCAGACCAGCTAACTCTTTGCGCCATTGCTCCGTCGCGTCGTTGCGAGAAATGTATACGTCTGGTTTCTTAATTATTTTTTTATTATAATCACTGAAACACACACTGAATTTTAAATTTCAAAACAGGCTGCTGCTATACGCCCATTATGCGGCCTCGTATCCCGATGGCCAAAGTCCGGCGCCTCAATGCCTCAGTAGGTAACAAGCACTCCCTGTTGTTTTTATTTTACGCAAGAGAGTAAAGATGCGGGCCTACTTGTGGTAGTGAAGGGTGAAGCATGATTTCATGATTCTTTGTGTGTCTTTGAGCCTTCCTGTCTTTGTGACTCTGTAGCAACAAAGACCCCTATTTATATCAGATCAGGAATTTTTCAATTTTTTCAAACCCTTTTGCAGGTGGTAATCCTTCCCAAAGGATCTGGTAAAGGGTTTCAGCAATGGGCATCTCTGCCTTCAGCGAGCGATTGGTGTTGTAAATACATCTAGCGGCATTGTATCCTTCGGCCACCATGCGCAGCTCCAGTTGTGCCGCCTGTACGCTGTATCCTTTACCGATCATATTACCAAATGTACGGTTGCGGCTATGCAGGGAGTAGCAGGTTACAAGAAGATCTCCCAGGTAAACGGAAGCAGAATAGTTGGCATATTTTTCTTCGGGGTTATCGATGTCGGTATGCTCACCCACCACGATATGTTCGGCTCCGAATTTTCGTAAAAAACCGGCCATCTCATCCGCGCTGTTGGCAATATACACACTTTGGAAATTATCGCCGTAATCCAGTCCATGCGCAATGCCGGCCCCCAGTGCATAAATATTTTTTAATACAGCGGCATATTGTACCCCCAGGATATCGGTGTTGACCACGGTATTAATAAAGGACGATTTAAAATGCGCTGCAATGCTTGCCGCCATAGCTTCATCAACGCCTGAAAAGGTGAGATACGAGAGTTTTTCGGCGGCTACTTCTTCCGCATGGCAAGGCCCCAAAACTGCAAAATAATTTCTTAACGATACATCAAAATAGCGTTCCAGGTATTCGTTAAGCAGGATATTTTCACCGGGAAGAATGCCCTTGATGGCGGAGAGCATCTTTTTGTTTTTGAAAGCATCCCGCGGCAATTCCTGAAGGCTTTCCGCTACATAGGCGGAGGGCATAGCAAGGATCAATACTTCCGACCGGTCTACTACTGCATGCAGATCGGTAGTTAAATATAACGACCGGGTATTAAGTACTGCGGAAGTTAGATGCCTTGGGTTGTGATGGCGTTGTTTGATAAAGCCGATAGCTGTTTCACTGCGCAGGCACCAGTTTACCTTGTGCCCGTTGTCGGTTAAGATTTTAACCAGCGCCGTAGCCCAGCTGCCACTTCCTGCTATCCCAAATTTCATAGCCAAATGAATAATGTTTATGAAGCAAAGGTACCATTTTAAGTTTCAGGTTTCAAGTTTCAGGTTCGGAGCCTGCCTACTTGCCACTTGCTATTGCCTGTTTACCGTTTAAAGCCGCAACTTTCAGATGTTACTCCCGGTCGTAATAAAAACAATCTGCCTGCTGGGTGCAACTGATCACAAGGTCGTTGATGCAAACATGCTCCGGAAGGGTGGTACAATAAAAAATAGTTTCGGCCACATCCGTTGCCACCAGTGGAATCAAACCATCGTATACATGATCTGCTGCAATGCGATCGCCTTTAAAGCGAACCATCGAAAATTCGGTATCGGCAGCGCCCGGATGAATGGCAGTTACTTTGATATGGTGTGGCAGCAGGTCGATCCGCATGGCCTGGGAAAGCGCATCTACAGCGTGTTTGGTGGCGCAATACATATTTCCCTGGGCGTATACCTGTTTAGCTGCAACCGAGCCAATGTTGATGATATGCCCCCGCTTATGCGGGATCATCAGTTTGGAAACAGCTTGTGCTACATAGGCAAATCCCTTCAGGTTGGTATCCACCATCGTATCCCAGTCGTCCAGGCTGGCAGTATCAAAAGTATCCTTTCCTGCAGCCAGGCCGGCATTATTGATCAGCACATCCACCTGTTTCCATGCCTCGGGAAGCGTACCAATCAATTGCAATACCTGCTCCCGGTTTCGTACATCAAATACAAGCGGTAACACCTCAACAGCGTAGCTGGCAACCAGCTGGCCCGCCAGCCGCTCCAACCGGCCTTTTCTTCTTCCGGTGATGATAACATTATAATGGTTAGCGGCAAATTTCATTGCACAGGCTTCACCAAAGCCCGCCGTAGCACCTGTGATAAAAACGATTTTATTCATACTTCTTGGTGTATTAGAGTTGAAATTTAAGAATCCGGAATCCAGCCCATTCACGATTCACCCTTGTCTTTTCACTACTTCAGCTCCATCAAAAAGGCTTCAATTGCCGCACTGGCCTTTTCGGATTCTTCCAGCATGCCCATATGACCCGATTGATGAAGGACATGAATATAGGAAACGCGGGGCATCGACGCCTGCTTCAGAATATCTTCAAAGGAGATGACGGTATCCTGCTCACCGATAATGAACAATACGGGCAATTCGGTTTTTGAAAACAGATCGATCCGTTCAGGTCTTGCGATCATCGCCTCGTAGTAGCTTTTTAAGGCCGGCTTCAGGAAAACCGGGAGCCTTTCTGTGAAATTTTTAACGATGCCTGGTGCCGTTTTTTTTGTATGCTCCGAAAATAAGTTGGGAATGGTAGTTTTCAAAAATGCATCGGTGCCGTTCTTTTCAATAAAGGCGATGCCTTTACGGCGTGTTTCTTTTTTTTCTTCCGTGTCGGCCGCAGCGGTGGAATGAAAAAGGCCGAAACCGCCCAGCGCAAACGGGTATTTTTCCGCAAAAGCCAGGGTTGCATAACCGCCCATGCTATGCCCGATCAACACCACAGACTCCAGATCTTCAGCATCGATGATCTGTTTAACCACATCGGCAATGCCTTCCATACTCACATCGCCGGTTAGCTCCGATTGACCGCTTCCGGGAATGTCCGGCACAATTACCTGGTAGTTATGCCGCAGGTAATCAACCTGGTTTTCCCATACAGTACGATCCTCGCCAAAGCCGTGGAGCAATACGACCGGGCGCCCCATACCTTCAACGGTATAATGGACAATGCTGTTATTAATATGGATTGTTTTTGTATCCATCAGGAAGATTTTTGAGTGATTGCCTTTTTTTGAATGATTGCTTTGTAAATAAGAAACAATAAAAATGCCAGTGCTGTCACGGCAGCTATACCAAAAAGCCAATCTCCATGCCGGGTATAAAAAGTTTCCGATACAAATGCCGCTACCGTTTGTTTCAATACCCCTTTATGGTTCCAGGGCAGCTGTTGTATAATATTTCCATAAGGGTCAATAAAACAGCTGATTCCCGTATTGGCGCTGCGGGCCACCCATTTGCGGCTTTCGATAGCGCGAAGGCGTGCATATTGCACGTGCTGCCGGTAACCCTGGGTATCACCCCACCATCCGTCATTGGTAACTATGCAGATAAGGTTGGCGCCCTTACGGTTGAAAGCCGAAAGATAGCCGCCATAAATGCTTTCATAACAAACGGCGGGCGTAATATTGAACGTATGGTTGCTTGTTTGCAATACTCTTTCGGTTGTGTCGCGGGCATAACCTCCCATGGTGCCTCCGAATTTTTCAAATAACGGACCCATAAAACTAAGGAAAGCGGGCAATACTTCCGGACCCGGCACCAGTTTTGATTTATGATAGATCTGTGCCGATGCGCTGTCAAAAAGGGCTGCGCTGTTGTAACCCTCAACAAAGCTGCCATCCGGTAGTTTTTGTGCATACCGGCTCACTCTTGTGGTAAACAGCCTGCGGCCTTCAAGGCCGGTAAGAAGATTCATCTGCGGATGGTCCCTTAAAAACGCCCATAGGGGTGTCAGAAACCGGTTTTCTTTTAGCTGGTCTTCCAGTACAGCGTACGGAACGGCAGTTTCCGGCCACACCACCAATGCTGTGTTGGCATCAATCTGCTGTTGCGATAAGGTAATGAGTTCCTGTAGCTGCATTTCTTCCTTTCCGGCAGCAAATTTGGTATCCCAGGGATCATAATTGGGTTGCACCACTACCACATTATATTTATTATGTTCAAGTATCAGGTTTTGTTTGGTCCATCTGGAAAGGATAACGGGTGTGCCCAATGTGAGTATCCAGGCTGCGGCCAGTTTAAAATATCCGGTGCTGCGGCCCTCTTCCTGGTAACGGAGCAATAAATTGTGGACTAAAACATTGCTCAGTAAGATCCACAAACTGCCACCCGCCACACCGGTATATTCGTACCATTGCACCCAGCTGGGGTGCAGGGCAAAAGCATTGCCCAGGGTGAGCCAGGGCCAGCTCAGGTCCCAGTTGAGGTGCATCCATTCAAAGCTCATCCAGTAAACGATCAGTGCAAGCCCGGCAACCAGCCGGTTCAAAAATTTCCGGGTAAAAAAGTATACAAGCCAGGGCAGGCACATGATGAGGCTGTTGGCCAGGAACGCACTGATGCCGCCGGGAATGCTGGCTTTGGCTACCCACCAGGTGGTAAGCACATTCCAGAGCAACAGGGTTATGTAGGACAAACCAAAAAATTTTTTCCAGGATCCGGTTGTTTCTGCCAGGCGCAGCAGCGGCACCCAGGCTACAAAAAGCAATAGAGTAAGGGGCGATGACGGCCAACCAGCCCACAACAAAACGCCCCCCAACAGGGCCATCCATAAACCTGAACTGTTCTTGATATTCATGTACCGTTGCTTAGAGCCCAAAAGTAACATGCTTTTGGCAAATTGCAGCTGGCTTCAGTTCAAAGTTTCGGTTCTATGCTCAATGTTCCAGGATAGGATGCATCGGGAGTGGCAATATATTGAAGGCCGTGTATTAAGGGAACGATGCAGAATGCTGATGAATCTATTAAGAAATGACAAACCTGTTAATGTGTAACACGGATCTCATTTCCACATTTCCATATTTCCACATTTCCACATTTTCACATTTTCAAATTAAAGCTCAGTTGCAGCTTCCGCTCCGGATAAGTTAGCTTATTGCTTTTCCGGGTGCCATTCACAATGAAATGCACAATGTTCACCTGATCCCTGAAAAGTTCATACAGTATTGTATTCTCAACTGTGATATTACCTGCATTAAACGCAGCAGCATCGGCCGTTGTGTATACATAAACGGCTTCATGATCAACTTCCCACCCAAAAAAATTAAGCGGCAGCGCCCGCCCGCTGCTGCGGATACTT
The DNA here is from genome assembly GCF_051201075.1 of Niabella hirudinis. Lineage (NCBI taxonomy): Bacteria > Pseudomonadati > Bacteroidota > Chitinophagia > Chitinophagales > Chitinophagaceae > Niabella > Niabella hirudinis. The sequence goes on along the minus strand of NZ_JBPEHJ010000020.1, from coordinate 7,650 downwards.
AAGTGAGTGGTAATATACTTGGTGACCAGTTCGTTCAACGAAGCTTTCTGGGATTTGTCACTAAAATCAACCCGTGTCTTGTAGGACCGGGCCAGTACCGATTCAAAATCATCTGTGAAGATCCTGGTGCTGATTTCAAGGCGCCGTGTTTTGCTGCTGTATTCAATTTCAGTAGCGCTTACATGAAATGGGTGCCATGCCCGCCCGGAAAAGCCGGAGAGCAGCAGGACTGCCAGCAGGGCCAGCAGGCCATTTCTTTTATATCGGTTACATGCCATTAATACAAATAAAGGAATATTATATGAAGATGGTAAATTATATTTCTCTTGTAAATTTATTATTTTTAGCCGGGAGGAACTCCTGTTAAGTTTTTCATTCTTTGTTTGTGGAATTTGCAAATGAAAATTTAATGTACGTTTGACGGTTGGCATCATAAAAATTTTACAGAGCCCGTATGAACAGTTTTTGGTTTTATTTTGTGGAGGGGTGGCGGCATATTATCAGCCTGGACGCGCTGGATCATCAGCTCTTCATCCTCGCCCTGGCCGTTATTTATACTTTTGGAGACTGGAAGCGGGTGCTCGTCCTCGTAACGGCTTTTACCATCGGGCATTCATTAACATTGGCGCTGAGCGTTTTTGATATCATCAGGATTACGACCTCCTGGGTTGAATTTTTAATACCGGTAACCATCCTGTTAACGGCTTTATGGAATATACTGCGGCAAAACAAACCCAAAAAGATGAATGCCAACTATTTCCTGGCCCTGTTTTTTGGGTTGATTCATGGATTGGGGTTTGCCAATACGGTCCGCATGATGCTGGCCAGTGACGAGTCGGTCGGAACGGGCCTGCTGGGGTTTAACCTGGGGCTGGAAGCCGGGCAGGTGATAGTGGTGTTGCTGATTCTCCTGCTTACGGAGTTATTGGTTGCAGCCCTGAAAGTTCCGCAAAGAATGTATATTTTCGCGGTATCAGCCCTGGTGCTCATCATCTCGTTAAAGATGGCGCTGGAGCGGGTGCCGTTATTATCATAAATTACCTACATGCGAAGAATTCTGTTTATTGCTGCTTGTCTTTCCTGTATTATTGGTTATACCCAAAATATTCAAAATAATCCCGGGAGCAACCACGGGAACAAGTTTGAGCAACTGGGAACGATCCTGCCTACCCCAAATGAATACCGCACGGCCAGTGGTGCTCCGGGCCCCAAATACTGGCAACAACGCTGCGATTATACGATCAGTTGTGTGCTTGACGAAAAAGAACAGCAACTGACGGGTAACGAAACCCTGAATTATTTCAACAATTCCCCCGATGTGCTCACCTACCTGTGGCTGCAGCTGGATGAAAATGAGCACAGCAATAAGGACAACGCCAATTACCAAAATAAAAGCAAACTGCCGGAAACCCTTACGGACAAATCGCTGGCCCTGATGGAGGAAGCTGATGGGCCGGATAACGGCTATGGACACAAGATCCGCTCCATAACAGATTTGGCAGGTAAAGCGCTGCCCTATACCATTAATAAAACAATGATGCGGGTGGACCTGCCCGTGCCGCTGAAACCTGGTCAGCGGTTCCAGTTTAAGATAGCATGGTCCTATAAGATCCCGGATCGTATCACTTACGGCGGCCGGGGCGGTTACGAGTTGTTCCCGGAGGATGGAAACAGCCTCTATACCATTACACAATGGTACCCGAGGGTATGTGTGTACAGCGATTTCCAGGGATGGCAAAATCATCAGTTTACCGGCCGGGGGGAGTTCGCCCTGACCTTCGGGAATTTTGATGTGCAGATGACGGTGCCTGCCGATCATATTGTGGGCAGCACCGGCGAATGCCAGAATTATGCGCAGGTTTTAACGCCGGCACAGCTGGCACGTTACCAGAAAGCAACCACCGCTAAAGAGCCGGTGGAAATTGTGACCCTGGAGGAAGCAAAGACCGCCGAAAAAACAAAGAGCACCAAAACCAAAACCTGGCATTTTAAGGCAGATAATGTGCGGGACTTTGCCTGGACCTCTTCCCGCAAATACATCTGGGATGGGATGCCGCAGCTGGTGAATGGGAAAAAGATCATGTGCATGAGTTTTTATGGAAAAGAAGCCTATGGCCTGTACCGGAAGTTTTCGACAAGGGCGGTAGCGCATACGATAAAGACCTACTCGGCATTTACCATTCCCTATCCCTACCCGGTAGCCCAAAGCGTGGAAGCGGCCAACGGAATGGAATACCCGATGATCTGTTTTAATTATGGGCGTACTGAAAAAGATGGAACCTATAGTGAGGCTACAAAAAACGGAATGCTGGGCGTAGTGATCCATGAGGTGGGACATAACTTTTTCCCAATGATCGTAAATAGTGATGAACGCCAGTGGACCTGGATGGATGAGGGGTTGAATACCTTTGTTCAATACCTGACGGAGGAACTTTGGGACAATAAATTCCCCAGCAAACGCGGGCCGGCCTGGACCATTGTTGATTATATGAAACTCCCGAAGGATCAGCTTGAGCCCATCATGACCAACTCGGAAAATATTGTGCAGTTTGGTCCCAATGCCTATTCAAAACCGGCCACGGGATTGAATATCCTGCGGGAAACCATCATGGGGCGCGAGCTGTTTGATTTTTCGTTTAAAGAATATGCCCGCCGCTGGGCGTTTAAGCACCCCACACCCGCCGACCTGTTTCGTACAATGGAGGATGCCAGCGCCGAAGACCTGGACTGGTTTTGGAGAGGCTGGTTTTACAGCATTGACCCGGTAGATATTTCGCTGGACTCCGTAAAATTGGCCCGTGCCGATGTGGAAGCCGCAGTGCCACCGGCAAAAAGGGAAATAAAAAAGCCTGATGCGCCCCAGGTGCCGGAGTTTGATGATATCTCAAAAATAAGGAACCGGGACGACCGGAAAATTACTTTTTATACTGATGAAGACAAGGAAGCCCGCGATTTTTACTGGCGCTATGCCCGCGGACAGGAGCCGTATGACAGTACTAAAACGTTTACAACAGAACGGAGCCCAACCGTTGGCAGCCTTAGCCCGGAGGCGAAGCAGCAATTTTCGGATAAGTATTTCTATGAGTTAATGTTTTCCAATAAAGGCGGGATGGTGATGCCCATCATTGTTGAATTTACCTTTAAAGATGGCAGCAAGGAGGTAGACCGCATCCCGGCGCAGATCTGGAGACACAATGAGAAGACCGTAAGCAAGCTGTTTGTAAAAAATAAGGAAGTAGCCGCCATCCGGCTCGACCCGCTCCGGGAAACAGCGGATATCGATGAAAGCAATAATGTATGGAACCAGATGCCCGCTCCAACAAGGTTTAAAGCCTTTGCACAAAAAACAGGTGCGGCGCGTGGGCAAAGCACCGGCTCCAATCCCATGCAGCAGGCGCAGAAATAGCTGCAACAGAAATTTCGAATGAGAAATGGAAAATATTGAATGTAAAAGGGGAATATTCCCTTGTGCTTCGTGATGTTCTTATCCGAAGCAGATTACTACTTCTTCATTCTAAATTGGATATTTCTTATTTTACATTTTTGCGGCTCAACCGCTTTTAGTCCGCTGCCAGCTGGTAAATATCCCTGTAATTTCTTCCCAGCCCATCATAATCCAGGCCGTAGCCTACCACAAATTTGTTGGGAATAACGAAACCGGTATAATCGATAGAAACATCAAATTTGGTCATTTCTGCTTTATGCAGTAATGCCACAATTTTCAGCGACCGGGGTTGCTGGTGTTGCAGCTGTGGAAGAAAAAAGTGCAGGGTTTTACCGGTATCTATGATGTCTTCAAGGATCACTACGTTTTTATCGTGCAGGTCTTCTTCCAGCCCGATAGCAGTGGTAACGTCGCCGGTAGATTTCAGGCCTTTATAGGAGACGAGTTTGATAAAACAGATCTCACTTTCGATAGTCAGATATTTAAAAAAATCAGCCGCAAACATAAAAGAGCCATTCAGGATGGCCAGGAAATATACTTTCTGACCAGCGTAATCGGTATTGACGGCATCTGCCAGTTCCCGGATGCGCTTTTGTAATGTTGCCTCGGGTAGGTAAATGGAAAAAGCTTTGTCGTGTACGGTAATTGCTGCCATAGGTTAAGGATTGCTTTTAGGCGCGGCCTCTTTTTCGGCAGGCTTCTTCCCCGCGGGTGTTTCCTGCAGTTCGGTGCCGGCCAGGGCAAGTGCTGCGGGCATTTCTTTTTTACCCATCGCCATCAACGTATAATCTTCCAGGTTATAGCGCTCTATCAAACCAATCAGGAGCTGCGGGTATTTGGGGTTGGTGGCATAGCCCGCTTTCTTTAAACCATTGGCCCAGGCTTTGTAATCGGTGGGGTCCAGCTCAAAAAGAAAAGCATAACGATCGCGCCCTTTTAAGAAATCAGAATGGTCACGAAAGGAGGCTTCGGGGTGCTCGTATTTTATAAAACGCTCCTGCGGCCGGTCGTCATCATGCAACACATAGGGACCGGTATAACCCGTTTTACATTTAATACCAAAGTGGTTGTTGGAGCGCTGGGCCAGGTCGCCGTCACCCGCGCTGGATTCAAGGATGGCCTGTGCCAGTTTAATAGCCGCCGGTACACCGGTCCGCTGCATTTCCTGCATGGCTATATTGCGATATTGTTGAATATATGCAATCACTTTGTCGGATTGCTGTGCAGTGGCTGTAATTGTTATAAACAGGGCCGCGGCTAAAAATAATTTCCGTATCATCAAACTCAATTACAATTTTCGTAATAAATAAAGTCCGTCTCTGATGGTCAGAACCAGCTTGTCAATTTCATTACTGTGGTGGACAAAATCGTTAAACGCCTTAATGGCTTTTGCACTTTTTCCCTTTGGATGGTCGCTAAGCGCCTGTCCGTGAAAAAAAATATTATCAGCTAAGATAAAACCATTTTTCCGGACTGCCGGCAATACCAGCTTAAAATAATCGATATAGCCCGGTTTATCTGCATCGATGAAGACCAGGTCCCAGGATTCGTTCAAAGTCGGAATAATGTTCAGCGCGTTGCCCACGTGCAGTTTTATTTTGGGATATAACGCAGATTTTCTGAAAAAATTGTGTGCAATGGCTGCAGTTTCTTCCCGGAACTCGATCGTGTGCAGCTCACCGTCGTTTGTTAGCCCTTCTGCAAGGCTCAATGCGCTGTAGCCGGTAAAGGTTCCGATTTCGAGAATGCGCCGCGGGCGGATCATGTGGCTGATCATTTCCAGCAGTTTTCCCTGCACGGGTCCGCTCAGCATATGCGGTTCTGCATGGTTTTGTTGAGTGTAGTCGTCCACTTCCTGCCGCAAGGGATCGGGGAGGGTAGAAAAATTAACGGCAAACTGTTCTAATCCGGCGGGTAATAATTCCATCTTATTTATTGCTCATTAGTGAACCGAATCCTGCTCCAGCTGCGAAAGATCGGAAACGGGTTTTGAAATCATCAGCAGTCCTATAAATGTGAGCGCCGCATTAATGATGATCAGTTCCAGCCCGATCTTAAAATCGCCGAAAAGTGCGGATTGGTATTTATCAATAAAGAAGCAGATGATGGGGGCTATAAAACATACATAGGGCACCAGGCGATCGGCCGGCCGGCGTTTGGTAAAAATACCAAAGGCAAAAAGACCCAGCAGCGGACCGTACGTATAGCCCGCCAGTTTGAGGATGATGCCGATCATGCTGTTATCGTTGATCCAGTAAAACATCAGCACCAGCAGCAGGAAGGACAGGGCCACCAGCAGGTGCACTTTCTGGCGAAACCGTTTCTTTTGTGTTTCATCCATATCAGTGCGGCGTTGCAGGCCGGCTATATCAATACAGAATGAAGAGGTAAGGGCCGTCATGGCTCCATCTGCGCTGGGAAACAGGGCGGAAATCAACGCCACTATGAAAATAATTGAGATATAAGGAGGCATATGGTTTACTGCAACATCCGGAAACAGGGCATCTCCTTTAGCAGTCAGGTGCTCCTGGGCTGCAAATAAATGCAATAGGCCTCCAAGATACAGGAACAGGCCAATAACAACCACCATAATAAAGGCCAGGGATATCATGTTCTTTTTTGAGTCCTTCAGGTTGGTTACGGAAATACTTTTTTGCATCATTTCCTGGTCAATGCCCGTCATACTTAGCGTAATGAAGGCGCCGGCCAGTATCTGTTTGATAAAGTAATCGCTTTTAGAAGGATCCGTCTTGAATATTTGGGAGAGCCCGCTGCTGCGCATGGCTTCCAGGCTTTCACCCACGCCCATATTCATGTGACTGAGCAGGTAAATGGTGCAGATGATAAGTCCCAGTAGCATACAGGTAGTTTGCAGGGTATCGGTCCACACAATCGTTTTTACACCGCCTTCAAAAGTGTAAAGGATGATCATTACCAGAATGATGAGGGTAGATACCCAAAAGGGGATACCAAAACTGTCGAGAATGGTGATTTGCAGGATATGAACTACGAGGTATAACCGTGCGGTGGCGCCTACCAGGCGGGAGATGATAAAGAACCAGGCGCCGGTCTTATAGGAAAGCATGCCCATGCGGGTTTTCAGGTATCCGTAAATGGAAGTGAGTTTTAACCGGTAGTACAAGGGCAGCAATACATAGGCTATAAGCAGGTACCCAATCATATAGCCGATCACTACCTGCATATAACCAAAGGCATCCTTACCTACGGCTCCGGGCACGCTTACAAAAGTGACCCCGCTCAGGGATGTACCGATCATTCCAAACGCCACCAGCATCCAGTTGCTGTTGCGGTTGCCGATAAAAAACGATTCATTGTTGCTGTTCTTGCTGGTTTTCCAGGCCACAGCCAGTAAGAGTATAAAGTAGGCAATGACAATCGAAAATAAAATACCTGCGTTCATGAATAATGCTTGTGTTGAACTAAATTTATTTTTGAAGATAGGGAAAATTGAGTTCCTTTTGCGGTAAATATACCGAATCATGAGGATAAGATCACTTGCGGTTTTTTGCGGGTCAAAAGGGGGGCAGGACCCTCTGTTTATAACACATACAGCGGAATTGGGAGCCATTATGGCAGCAAAGGGTTTAACGTTGGTTTATGGCGGCGGAAATGTGGGCCTGATGGGCACGGTTGCCAATGCGGTACTGGCGGGTAGTGGAAGGGTTATTGGAGTGATCCCGCAGCTGCTGGCCGACAGGGAGCGGTCACATAAAGGATTGACGCAGCTGGAAATTGTGCCCGATATGCATACCCGTAAAAAAAGGATGTATGAGCTTAGTGATGCAGCCGTGATCCTGCCCGGCGGCTACGGAACCCTGGACGAATTTTTTGAGATGATCACCTGGAACAACCTGGCCATTCATGATAAGATCCTCTTTGTGCTGAACACCAGCAACTATTATACCCATTTGCTGATGCATATCCGCAAAATGTATGATGAAGGCTTTCTCTACCAGGATCCCTGGGAAAAGATCCGGATGCTTTCATCACCACAGGAGCTGGAACAGTATCTTTAGGAACGTACAGTATATTTGGTGTTTGGCATTGGATATGTTAAGCTCCGGAACAGGGGAGTTTCACGTTCAAAGTCACAGGTGTCCGGGGAAAAAAGTAAGTGTAAATAAAAGAAGGAGGCTTTTGGGCCTCCTTTTAAGTAGATTTAGGTTACCACACACAAAATCTAC
>NZ_JBPEHJ010000019.1:0-76736 GCF_051201075.1 Niabella hirudinis | reverse complement strand
TACAAAGAACCAATTAATTTTGGCTCATAACTCAATGGTTTTCTTTTCGTTACACCTTAACTAAATGACATTGCGCTTTAGCCGGGGGCTTTGCACATAGCACCCTGCGGGCACAGTTATAGAATGATCGCCCGGTACAACCCCAAAAAATGTGTCCACACGATAGGATGGCGACCGGGATTGTTTCGGCATCCAAAGATGATTGTTAGTCAATAGATGCTGAGACAGGAATAGATCCCGGGTCAGGCCCGGGATGACATCTTCAGAACGACATTATGCTGTAAAGCGACTTTTGACAGCCCCTTAAACGGTATAGTGATCTTATGAGTGCCGTAGGTACGACCCGTCATGCCCCGGCGTTGCTCTAAAAGGTATAAGTGCGGCCTATTTCAGGAATGAGTAATTTTTTCCCTGCTTCAGTAAAAAGGCGGGTGGCAGCGGCATGGTCGATCTTGATGTATCCGAAGGTATCAAAATGTACGCCGATGATATTATTGCACCCGATAAAATCGCTCGCTTTTACGGCATCACGCGGGTTCATGGTAAAATTGCCTCCGATTGGTAAAATTGCAGTATCGATAGCTGCGTAATGCGGCACCAGTTGCATATCCAGCATCAGGCTGGTGTCGCCGCTGTAATAAAAATTATGATGTGGTGATGCCAGGATAAAACCACCTGCAGCTCCCGCATAACTGCCATCGGAAAAACTGCTGGAGTGTTGTGCCTGCATATAGGTGAGTGTCCCAAAATCAAAATCATAACTTCCGAAATTCATGGGGTGCACATTAACAATACCCTGCTGCTGCAGCCAGCTGATGATCTCAAAATTGCTGATCACCAGTGCACCCGTCCGCCGGGCAATGGGTATCAGGTCTGCAGTATGATCGCCATGGCCATGACTTACAAGGATATAATCAGCTTCAATGGAATGAACGTCTATATTTTTAGCCAGTTCGTTACCCGTGATAAAAGGGTCAAACAGGAATTTTTTTTCATTGATCTCAATCAAGAAACAGGATTGGCCATAAAAAGTAAATTTCATAATGCTTTTTTTACAAAGCTAACTATATCTGTCTGGGGCGCAAAACAGGGTGGAATTCAGGGAAATGAATTTTTGTTGTAGGGAGAAGCAGCTCCGGTATCTTTTTTAAGGTAAAAAATGTTAAAACAGAACCGTTCAACAAAAAATTGGCATTGTGCTTGCCAGTACACTGGTATTAATAATTTTTAATCTAAACAAAAACCGGATTCTATGAAATCGATGTTCAAATTTTTAAGTCTGACGCTGATTGCAGCCACTGTTGTTTTTGCATCCTGCAGTAAAGATGACAATCCTGCCGATAATGATCTGTTTGCAGGAACTTACAAGGGAAGCGTTTCGTTCCATGGCAGCAAGGATATCAGCAACGCGAACGGTTCTGTATTTGTAACCAAGGTAGGCGATCGCTATGATTTTAAATTTTCTGATGGAATTGCCGCTATTACAAATGTAAAGATGGAGAAGGGGGACCAGGGGTATATTGGCTCTGTAAACGGCTATATTGGCACCATTTCTATCAATGCCAACAAGCTGTTCATCGCAGTTACAAAGGATGGAACTTCTGATACATGGGGGGCTAATTGCAGCCGGTAAATTTTACAACAGGCAACCGGGCGTTTGTAGTTGAATACATCGATTATGAATTCCCGGTTGCAGGTTCTTTTACACTGCTTGCCTGAGAATATTACTTGTAACCGGTTTTACAGGTGGAACAAAAGCAGGGTACCCCGTTGCCTTCTTTTCCGGAACGTTGTTATCGTCTGATGTCTGGTGCCTGCTATCAACTCAATACCGGGTGCATTTTAAATTCTTTTTCCCGGTCAAAATTGTACCGGTACGTAGTTAGCCGCCTGCTTTTATGGGTGCCCAGCGATTCGGCTACGTTGATCATTTTGGGATTGAACTCGCCGATCCACTGCATTTCAAACTGATCATAGATCGGGGTGCCCAGTTTATAATGGCCATTACTAATGCTTAGGTTTTGGATCAGCCGGCAACCTTCGATGATCATATAAGCATCAACACCCTTTCCCTGGAATTCGGGCACAATGCCAAATACCAGTCCCACAAATTTGTTACAAGGCTTTGTTCTTTTATACCATAAAAATTTTAATTTGTCGAGGAAACCAAATTTACCGTTCAGCAGCTTAAACCATTGGTTCAGGTCCGGGAGATTCAGCCAGATGCCGATGGGCTCCTTTTTGTAATAGATCAGCCAGCAAATGCGCTCGTCCAGCACTGCCTTCATACTTTGAAACATTTTCCGGGCTACTTTTTCCTCCATTTGTTTCAACCCGCCGTGCCCGGCCCATGCTTTGTTATAAACGATGGTAAAGTCACGGGCATATTGATCCAGGTTGTTTTTCTTAATATTGTCTGAAGAATAATTGGGGTCTTTTGCCAGTGCCGCGTGGCGTTCATAAAACTTTTCCTGGATCCGCTTCCCTACGTTTAACGAAAAACATGCCTGGTAAAAGAAAGGTTGAAAACCATAAGTCTCCAGCAGCGTTTTATAATAGGACTGGTTATAGTTCATACAATACAATGGAGGCTCAAAACCTTCAGTCACCAAGCCCCACCATTTATCCCTTTCTCCAAAATTAATAGGCCCGTCCATGGCCGTCATTCCCCGTTCTTTCAGCCATTGTCTGGCGGCATCCAGCAGCAGGCTGGCCGCTTCCTGGCTGTTGATGCAGTCAAAGAAGCCTACGCCACCCACGGGGCCATCATCGCCCTTGGTTTTATATTTCTTATTGACAAAAGCCGCAATGCGCCCAATAAGGCGGCCCTGCTCATTCTTCAGTACCCAACGGATGGTTTCGCCAAAACGGTAGGCTTTGTTTTTAGCGGGATCAAAGACTTCGTTAACATCCTTATCCAGCGGGCGTATATAATGAGGATCGGTTTTATTGATTTGCACGTTTACCGCTAAAAAAGCCTTTGCCTGTGCTTTGGTGGTTACTTCTTCCAGTATCATCCGGCAAAATTATCGTTTCATGAACAATTTGAAAATGGTTGAATAGGAAATAGTGAAAAGTTAATAGTCAATAGGCAATGGTGAATGGTTTATAGTCAATGGATTTGGAAGTATAAAACCGGTCGCCAACTTTGAACGTTAAACCTCAAACCGAACCATGGAAACCTGGAACTAAATCCCCGCCCGCTTCAAACTATCCAGTTTCCGTTTTTCCTTCCGCTCCAGTTCTTTTTGTTTTACAGAGTCCTTAATGTGCTGTATGCTGTCGCGGATGGCCTTTTGCCGGCTCCAGGTGGTACCTACACTGTTCAGGAACATTTTTTTGGCAATAATGGCATCATGGCCATAAATGTCTTCGCGGAAATTGAGCCGGCCATCATCGTCTACCCAGGCGGTAAAATAGGTGATCAGTACCGGTATCGGCCGTTTTACCCGCACAAATTTTTCTTTGCCGCTGTTCATGGCCGAATCAATTTTCTCAGCGTTCCATTTGGAAGTATCGCCCAGCACGTATTGCGCAAATTTTGCCGGCTCTTTCAGCCGGATGCATCCGTGGCTGAAGCTGCGTTTGTCGCGGTTAAATAAGCTTTTGGCGGGTGAATCATGAAAATAAATATCATAGCTGTTGGGAAACAGGAATTTTACCAGGCCCAGGGAGTTCCAGGGCCCCGGTTTCTGGCGCACCTGGCCGTTTACGATCTCCATGTGGTTGCGCTCAAGATAGGCGGCACCGGGGCGGCCTCCCATTTCTTTTTTTACGATGCTGGTGGGCACATTCCAGTAGGGGCTGAACACAACTGTTTTCAGCATACCGGTAAAAACGGTCGTATTGTTGCTTTCTTTTCCTACCACTACGTTCATGTCCCAGGCCGGCCGCCCATTTTCGTAAATATGCATTTTATATTCGGGAATGTTGACCATGATGGCCCTGCCCGAATCCCGGGTCTCAATCGGGATCCAGCGCATCCGCTCCATGTTGATCAGGATCTGCTGAATGCGCTCATCAACGGAAACGTTCAGATCTCTCAGAAAGGTTTTACCTGCCTTGCCATCTGGTTTGTATCCATATACTTCCTTCACCGCATTTACCGCTCCGGCAAGGGCGGTGTCATATACATTAGTAAAGGTACTGTCCGCCCCATCAAGAAATCCTTCCACCTTAAGCCGCTTCTTCAATACCAGTACGGCGGCATCTTTATACCCTTTTTTCATTTCCTCTACCTTGCTGTTGACCCGGGGCCAGCCGCCGGCATCCCTGATGGCTTTGTATTGCTGCAGTTTTTTACGAAGTGCAGTATATTGGGGATTGCGTGGGGCATAGGCCTCGGAGAACTGGCCCCTTGCCGAAATCACGGAATCGAGCATGGCCTCCAGGGTTAACTTCTTTTTTGGTATATACCATTCGAGGGTCTTCATGTCAAAGCCGGCATCGTAGGCATAGGCATGGTCTGCATACAGGTAGAAGAATTTTGTGAGCGACAGCTCCAGGTTCTGAAATGCCGAGTCGTTTTTTATTTTTACAGATTCGCGGGCGGTGATCAGCGCCTCCATCCGTGCTGTCAGCGTTTTGCTGTATACCGAAGAATCTTTTGAGTAGTTCAGGTAGTTTTTCAGCAGGTTCCAGAAAGAAATGGTGTGCTCGGGGATTCCTTCGGGCGAAAACCAGGCATACTGGTAGTTGCGGCTGTTGTAAAAGCTTTTGATCCGGTTTACCAGGGTATCGCTAAGGCTATCGGCGGCCAGGAAACCGTTTACCAGGCTGCTGTCGATAAACAGCCCATTAAAGGCATTACTTGTGTCAATGGTTACATCCACCTTTGTTACGGGTTTCTCTACGCGGATCACTTTTTGCCGTTCCTTTTTTTCGGCGTTTTTGCAGGAAATAGCGCCAATAACGATCAGCAGCGCCAGCGAAAGCGTAAGTTTTTGAACACGCATGGGATAAATTCAGTTAAAATAGATCGAAAATTACGGAACTTATTGAATACTTGGTTGATAGCGACAGGGAAGTTAAAGATGGCAGCGGCTCTGTGGCGGCCCCTTTCCCAAGGTGATGTTTTTCATCATTCTCAATAAGTTTTAAGCGTTTATGATAGCAAAAGTACATGTAAACGGCCGATAAATGTATTTTTTCCACAGGTTATTAATAATTCTTGGCCACCGCGTTATTTATTATAGGGATAAACCTTACTTTTGCAGCCTCAAATAAATCCTTATATTTCAATATTGATATGGCAAACGTAGGTAAAGTAAAACAGGTGATCGGCGCGGTAATCGACGTTCAGTTTGATGGTACGCTCCCCGAAATTTATAACGCGTTGGAACTCACGAAGGAAAATGGTGATACCCTGGTGTTAGAGGTGCAGCAGCACCTGGGAGAAGACAGCGTTCGTACCATTGCAATGGACGGAACCGAAGGTCTTGTTCGGGGTACCGAAGTACGCGATACCGGTAAAGCGATTACCATGCCTACGGGCGAAGCCATTAAGGGCCGCCTGTTTAACGTAACCGGCGATGCCATTGATGGCCTGCCTGCGGTTTCCAAAGCCAACGGTCGACCCATCCACGCTATGCCGCCGGCATTTGAAAACCTGAGCACGGCAACTGAAGTGTTGTTTACCGGTATTAAGGTAATCGACCTGATTGAGCCCTACGCAAAAGGTGGTAAAATTGGTTTATTTGGAGGTGCCGGAGTAGGAAAAACAGTATTGATCCAGGAGCTGATCAACAATATCGCAAAAGGACACGGTGGTTTATCTGTGTTTGCAGGTGTGGGAGAGCGTACCCGTGAAGGAAACGACCTGATGCGTGAGATGATCGAAGCCGGTATTATGAAATATGGCGAAGCATTTAAGCACAGCATGGAAGAAGGTGGCTGGGACCTGAGCAAAGTAAACCAGGAAGAGCTGGCCGAATCCAAAGCTACATTCGTATTCGGACAGATGAACGAACCTCCCGGTGCACGTGCACGTGTGGCGTTGAGCGGTTTGACTATTGCTGAATATTTCCGGGATGGAGATGGCGAAGGCAAAGGAAAGGATATCCTGTTCTTTGTTGATAATATCTTCCGTTTCACCCAGGCCGGTTCCGAAGTATCAGCGCTGCTGGGCCGTATGCCTTCGGCGGTAGGATATCAGCCCACACTGGCTACAGAAATGGGATTGATGCAGGAGCGGATCACTTCTACAAAAAGCGGTTCCATTACTTCCGTGCAGGCAGTATATGTACCTGCGGATGACCTTACCGATCCGGCGCCGGCAACAACCTTTGCCCACCTGGATGCAACTACCGTATTAAGCCGTAAGATTGCCGATTTGGGTATTTACCCTGCGGTGGATCCCCTGGATTCCACTTCCCGTATCCTGATGCCACAGGTAGTGGGTGATGCGCATTACGAGTGTGCTAACAAGGTTAAGAGAATTTTACAGCGTTATAAAGAATTACAGGATATTATCGCCATCCTTGGTATGGATGAGTTGAGCGATGAAGATAAAATGACCGTTTCCCGCGCCCGTAAAGTGCAGCGTTTCCTTTCGCAGCCCTTCCACGTGGCTGAAGCCTTTACCGGTTTGAAAGGGGTGCTGGTACCCATCGATGAAACCATCCGCGGATTTAACATGATTATGGACGGTGAAGTAGATGAATATCCCGAAGCAGCATTTAACCTGGTAGGGAATATTGATGACGCCATCGAGAAAGGGAAGAAGTTACTGGCGCAGGCTTAATTTGAATATTTGATGATGTGCTGATTTGAAAATGGCGCGTCTTTCATTAAGAATTTTCAAATTTTCAAATTTTCAAATTATGATTTTAGAAATATTAACCCCGGAAAAAAAGATTTACAGCGGTAATGTATATGGTGTGCAAATGCCGGGTATCTCTGGTTCTTTTGAGGTGCTCGAAAAACATGCGCCCATGATTGCAGCATTGCAGGAAGGCAAGTTGAAGATTTTGAAGGACCGTCTGAACGGAGAAGCCAGCTTTTTCCAGATCCAGAGCGGGTTTGTAGAAGTGCTGAACGAGAAGGTAACAGTGCTGATCGAAGGGGCGCTTCCCCTGTAAGCGTACTGATTTTTTTATTATGGCCCGTTTTCGAACGGGCTTTTTTATGCTACCCTAATTGGGGTATAATTGACTGCTATCCCCGAATAGGGAGGAAAAAAGTTTCCTTTTTTGGAAAAGAGGGTTAATTTGCTCCGATTCTGGCAGACATTTTGTGAACTATAAGTTTTTTAAACCTAATTTTTTCAATGAAGACCCTTCTTCTTTTTGTTAGTACATCCTTTTTGTGTGTTCATTTGTATTCTCAAAAAAGTATCAGTTTAAGAAAAGTTGTAAGTAAAAAATCTGAAATTGGCGCCACCCTGCCCATGTCCGTTGTGGAAATTCCGGCGGGAACATTTTTTATGGGCAATCATGGAGATTCAACTTCACCCACCAGCCAGGAGCAACAGCGTCCGGTGCTGATCAGTGGTTTTTATATGTCGGCTACCGAAGTTACTAACGCCCAGTATCATGAATTTGTAAACTGGGTGCGCGACTCGGTTGTGGCAAAAAGGCTGGGAGGGCAGTATGTTTCGGTTGCGGGCAATGATACCATGATCAACTGGAAGGCGGCTTCAAAGATCAACTATTCGGATCCTGCCATTCTTGCACAGCTGGGCGACCTGGTGCTGGACCCCTCCAGAACGATCAGCCAGAAGCGGATGATTGACCCCGATAAACTGATCTACGCGTTGGAAGGGTTTAACTACCAGGAGGCCGCAAAAAAAGAAAACAAGGGCCGTGATGCAAAAGATTTTGTTTATCGCTACACCGTTCAGGTGTACCCCGATACGTTGGCCTGGATGCGCGACTTCGGATACTCCAACAATGAGCAAATGGCGGTGAATTATTTCAGCAGCGCAAAATATCAGAATTACCCTGTTGTGGGCGTAAGCTGGAAACAGGCCAGCGCTTATTGCGACTGGATGACCAAACATAAAATCCTTTCCCGGCAATCGAAGCACAGGGGCAGCGCCGGCGGAAAGGCACGCCTGCCAACAGAAGCAGAGTGGGAATATGCCGCCAGCCTGAATGCAAAGGATGATACAAAAAAAGCGCAGACCTCCAACGAAGGAGCCGATACGATGGGTAACAATACAAAAGCTGCCGTACCAGGCGAAGGAAAGATCTTCCCCGTTTATGTAAGAGGCGCCAAAAAAGGCGATTTCGGGTTGTTTAACCTGTCGGATAACGTATCGGAATGGACCACGACCTCCTATTACGAGGGAGGTGAAAACTTCCAGAACCGGTTTAACCCCGATATTCAATGGGGCACACCAGAGTCGGAGTCCAAAGCGCAGCGGAGAAAAGTGGTACGGGGTGGCAGCTGGAAGGATACGCCTACTTTTATGACCACAGAAAATCGTTCGTTTGAAGACCTGGATGCTTCGCATTCCTATCTTGGGTTCCGCATTGTGGTAAACATGCCGGAATAATTCTTAATTCATCAACTATTTACTTTATAAAATTTAGCATGTATGGCTGTTGAAAAAGTTCGCCCGATAGACCGGTACCTGGAAATCTTCTATTCCCTGGGTGCCGTGCCTGTGTTGCTGGGAGTATTGTTTAAGTTGACAGGAACCTCTCCTTTTGGAGACCCCAATATCTGGCTGCAGATCGGATTATATACCGAGGTGCTGGTGTTTCTAAGCTTTGGGCTGATGTACCTGTTTAATCCTCCGCAGAAGGTGGATGAAATGGGAAATCCTGCAGGGGCGGAGGATGCCCTGGTGGTAAAAAAGGCAATGGCAAAAGACAGCGCCCTGGTTTCGGTTGATGAAATGCTGAAGGCGGCCGACATTACGCCCGAGAACCTGGGCCGGCTCAGCGCTGGCTTTAAAAGCCTGGAGGCCAATATTACCCGCATCAGCCATGCCTCTGAAAGCCTGGTGGATACGGAGGAGTACTCCCGGCAGATCAAACAGGCCAGTGCCACTATTGGCCAGATGAATACCTATTACAAAAAGCTTGCGGAAACCTCCGATGCCCTGGTAAACAGTGCAGAAGATGCAAAGAATACACAAAAAGAAATTGCCGATCTTTCAAAGAACCTGGCGCGGTTAAACCAGATGTACAGCGGAATGATTGCCGCCATGCAGATGAAGAACGGATAAATTATCAACCAAGAAAAGGAATAGAACTATGGCTTTACCAAGAGAGCCGAGACAGAAAATGATCAATCTGATGTACCTGGTGCTAACAGCATTGCTGGCACTGAATGTATCATCGGAGGTGTTGAATGCGTTTAAGACAATTGATAAGAGCTTAACCAACGCAAACGAGACCATTGATAAAAAGAATAAAACCATTTTTGTTTCGCTCGAAGAAAAGGCAAATGATCCTAAAACCCAGGAGCTGGCACAGGTTTGGGTACCAAAGGCTGAAAAAGCCCGGCAGCTTTCGGATGAGCTGGTTAATTATATTGAATCGCTGAAAACACAGATTAAAACGGCCTCCGGGCTGAATGCGAAAACGGGGGTTTATAAAGAAAGTAACCTGGACGTGCCTACGCGGATCATGATCGATAAAAAACAGGGAGACGACCTGCTGAAAAAACTGACCACCTACAAAACGGCGATGCTTTCGATAGACCCGGAGATCAGCAGCGAGTTCCAACATACCCTGCCCCTGGACCTCTCCATGCCGGAAGTAAAAAACAGCAATAATAAAACCTGGCCGGCCGCTTATTTCAGAAGCACACCTTCAGTGGCCGCGATCACGATTCTTTCGAAATTTCAGAATGATGTCAAAAACGCCGAATCGCAGGTTGTTGAATTTTGTCATAATAAGATCGGGGCTGTAAAAGTGGTATATGATGAGTTTCAGGCACTGGCAATGGCCAATGCGCAATACCTGCTTCCCGGACAGGAATTTAATATTACTGCCGGCGTGGGGGCTTTCAGCAAAAATGCGCGTCCCACCGTAACCATTGATGGCGCTGCTGTTCCGCTGAATGCCAATGGGCTTGCAGAATACAAAACGGTTGCCGGCGGCCCGGGCACTTATACAAAAAAGGTGAATATTTCGTTTGTAAAACCGGATGGTACTACCGCGGTCATCACCAGGGATATTACTTATACCGTGGCATCGCCCACCGGGTTAACGGTTAGTGCCGATGCGGTGAAAGTATTATACGTGGGGCTCGATAATCCGGTTTCAGTAGGAGGGGGGAGCGGCAGCAGTGCCGATCAGCTGCGGGTTTCCATTAGCCAGGGAAGTATTTCGGGCTCCCGTGGAAAATATACTGCAAAAGTAACCACGCCCGGCACAGCCACGGTTACTGTAAATGATGGTAAGCATACCAGCAATTTCGAATTCCGCGTTAAATCCGTACCCTCACCCACTGCAATGGTTGGGGCCAGTAAAGGCGGCCGGATGCGTGTGAATGATTTTAAAGCACAGGCGGGCGTAAGGGCCGAGTTGGAAAATTTTGTTTTTGAGGGCGTCAAATTTACGGTAACCGGTTATACCATGACCTTTGCAGGGGCCGGTTATTCTGAATTTATGCATAAGGCGGTTAGCGGCAACTCTTTCAATGCCGCCCGGTCGCTGATCGAAAGAGCACAACCGGGAAGTACCATCACCATTGATGAGATTAGCGCTGTTGGACCGGGGGGGCAAAAGCGAACGCTGGCGCCCATTGCATTTAATTTATTTTAAAGTTGGATCAGGGCCATTGCCCGTTGTAAAATAGATACTGATGAAATTGAACATTTTTATGACCGCGTGCCTGGCAACGGGCTTGCTTTTTGTTTCGGAGCAAAGCTTTTCGCAGCGCAGCGCGTATGACACACCCGTCTCCTCGGGCAAAAAAACTGCGCCCAAAACGAATATACCCGCAAAGGCTGGCCAACCAGACCCTGATAAATCCCCTGTGGTGGATAGCGTTCAGCCCAATCTTCCCATTGAAGTAGTGGAGGGAGCGCAAACGGGAGGGCTTTTTGGTGGAACTGCAAAATCGCTTCGTAAGGACAATATCCTTGAAGATGATATGTCTGACAGCACCGCCACTCCATTGCCTTATACCGCCTTATATGCTTCTGATGCCTTATACCGCGTACGGGTATGGCGCACCATTGATGCGCGCACGCAAAAAAATGCCCGGTATTTTTTTAACAAGGCCATTGAGGGAGAAAATAATTCAAGGCTTATCAATATTATGCTGAATGCCATAAAAGACAGTGGGGTACAGGCTTTCAGCAGTATAGACGACCGGTTTACAACCCCCATCAGTTATGATGAGGTAGTAAGCACGTTTGGCGGGGGAAAAGATACCGCAGCCAAATATGATATGGAAGGAAATATTGTGGGTTACCAGGTCCGGAACCGGATGGTATCCGGTGATTCGGTGTACAGGTTCCGGATTAAAGAAGAATGGGTGTTTAACAAACGGGATGGTAAGACCTATATCCGCATACTGGGCATTGCACCGCTCTCATCCTACACTACATCCGATGGGTATACCGTTGCCAATAGCGAGCATGCCTTGTTTTGGATCTATTACCCCGACCTGAGAAAAACGCTGGTACGTAGCAGTATCGTGAATCCGCTGGATATGGGAGGACGCATCACCTGGGAGGAAGTGTTTGAAAACCGGCTGTTCGACAGCAAGGTGATCAAATCTTCACTGGATGCAGAAAATGGATTTAATGAAAACCCGCTTACGGAAGCGCATGCTGTAGATATTCAGAAACAGCTCAACAGCCTGAGCCGGCGTATGTGGAGTAAATAAAACAGGCAGCGAAGCTGCAAACAAAAAAATATACGGATGAATGTAAAAAATTTGATTCTTCTGGCCGGATTTGCGGGTAGCAGTTTATTTTCAGCGGCCCAGGACAACGGGCGTAAAAAAGATTATGTGGCGCATAAAAGCAATATGGGAATTACCGCTGGCGCGCTGGGATATTCTGGCCGTTATGCCGTAAAAACGCCGCTGGGCACCCATACCTCTTACGGGGTTTCGGCGTTTTATGATCACAGTATGATATTACCCTCACAGTTGTTTGTAAGGGGAGAGCTGCTGTTTGGTGAGCTAAAAGGGAACAACCAGGAGGAAGAGGTAAGCGGCCCCCTGGGCGGGTTTAAAACCAATGTGCTGGAAGCCACGGTAAAAGCGCAGTATGATATCCTCAATGATGCTGTAACGCGTTGGTCGCCTTATATCCTTGCAGGGGCCGGTGCTTATGGCTTATTTAATTATAGCTCCACGAAAGGGGTTAAAGACCGTTCCGATAAAATAGCGTTTATTCTCCCGGTAGGCGGGGGGGTCAAATACCAGGTAAGCAACCGGGGCCGTATTTTCCTGGAAGGGAGTGTGCGGTTCCTGACAAAAAACCTGGATAATCATAACCCGGATGGCACCAATAATCCCAACAAGTATTACTCACTTGGACTTGGATTCTCTTATTCGTTGCAGAAGAACAACCAGCTGTGGTAGCCGCTTCCTTTGGAATGTAAAATACTGAATGAAGAATGTAAAATAAAAAAGGAGTATCCATTTATGAAAACAAACTTCCCGTTTCTAACGTAACTTATTTTTGCACCTGCCCCGTCCGGATGTGCCATTCGGTACGGGCGGGCGAATGACTGGTCAGGCAGATTTCAACCATGAATGCCAGGGCCTCATTTTTTCACCACCAGGGTACCCGCTAGCTTGTCGTGCAGCGTTTGTTTCCGGTTGTCCCAGATCATCATCAGGTAGCCGATCAATAAAATGATGGCAGAGATGAATTTTGCAAAATGACGGCCGGTAGCGGCTAAAAATGAAATGGGTTTGCCATCCAGATTAGTGACCTTTATCCCCAGTGCCATTTTGCCTAGCGTGGCCTGCGATGTACCTGCTAGCATGATGGCTTCATAAAGCCAGCCGATAATGAGGTTGATCCATCCACCGGCGGAATTGTAATAGGCCAGGTAGCCGGATGCGGCGCTTCCGCCGTCCTGCATATTGTACCAGTTAGCGCTTAACCCGGTAAAGCGGTTTACATAGCTGCCAATAATACCCAATACGATCCCATCGATCAATGCTGCGGCAAAACGTTCCCAAAAACCAGCATAGCGAACGGGCAGAAGGTCATGGAAGAGGTCGGAGCCGGAGTTTGAAAAGCGCTCCGGATCGGTATCATTGTGGTATTTTGGGTCGTTGGTTTCCATGTGTTGTTTTTTTTATTGCCCGCCTCTCAGCCGCATTTGCTGGTCGGCATAACCAAATACCCGTTTCAGCAGGTCGGTCTTTCTGGATGCCAGGTTAGTTCGTATTTTTTCCTCCTCATTGCCTACATAAAGGAACATGCCGTCTATAGCGCGGGCCGCAATAAATTCGTTCAGGCTGGTCTCCAGTTTTTTACCCAGGAATGGGATGGCATTGTATGTTTTGGCAATGCTCTGGTAGTCCTTTTCGGCGCCGCTGGTGCGTACCGTATTGTCTACAATTGGCCGGAACTTCGTCATCAGTTCGGGCGACATCTGTGCTTTAAAAAAGTCAGTGGCGGCATGCCGGTTATTGGTCAGCAGCAAAGAGGCCGCATCGGCGATGCTCATATTCTTAACAGCACTCACAAAAACAGGTTTGGCTTCGGAAACCGCCTGCCCCATGGCATTGGTAAATTTTGAGGTCATTTGGTTTACCAGCGAGCTTAAACCCAGGTCGCGCAATGTTTTTTCAATTTTTGCCGCATCGCCGGGGAAGGCAAAGCGTACCAGCGGGTTGCCCTGGTTTGGGTTGGCAAAAGCGTCAAAACCGCTAAACAGGCCCTGGGTAAGGGCTGCGCGAAGCCCGTTGGCCATTTCAAGCTGCGAAAGCCCTCCGGCAACAGATTGCAGGGTATCGCAACCGGAGAACAGTACGGAAGCTCCCAATGCAAGCGAACATAATAAACGTTTCATGGATATGGATTTTCTGATTTCTGGCAAACTTACTAATATATGATGAACCCGGTTAACAACGAACCTGAAACTTTAAACCTGAAATCCATTCTTCAAAGGTCTCATGCCTCAAGCAGAGAAGCCAACCAGCTAATACGAAGCCAACGTGAAACGTTGAACTTTAAACGTGAAACTCAATTCATCCGTGGATCAATAGGAGCGTTAACAATCAGTTTATAATCGCCGCCCAAATGGTTGAGGATATTTTTCCAGAGCGCCTTTTCATCTTCGCTGAAGAGGAATTCCGGTGTGGCCCGGGTTACGATCCAGGTTTTTTCGTCCATTTCAAAATCCAGCTGCCCCTCGCCCCAGCCGCTGTATCCCAGGAAAAAGCGCAGTTTTTCAGGTGCAATACGGCCTTCAGAAAGCAGGGCTGCCAGTATTTCAAAGTCGCCGCCCCAGTACACGCCCCGCAGCACCTCTTTGCCGCCGGGGATTTCCAACGGGTACTGGTGCAGGAAATGCAGACTGTCCAACCCCACCGGCCCGCCCTCATAAACCGGGAAATCAAATTCCTTCAGCTCCGGTACCAGGTCGCCAAGGGTGTGTCCGGTTTTTCGGTTCATAACAAACCCCACGCTCCCCGTGGCATCGTGCTCGCAAAGAAAAACCACGGTACGCACAAAATTAGGGTCGTTCAGGTGTGGGTTCGCGATTAAAAAAGTGCCGTTTCCCGGTTCCATTGATTATAAAAAGATTCGTTGAATACGCTATAAAAGCAAGTTAAAGTATAAAGGTAAACAGATTTATGGTTTTTACAGATGCGGATCGATGATTATATTTGCTTTTACCCATTTTTAACGTTCGTGAAAAAATTATTTGTACTCATCGTAGTCCTGATCTCGCTTTCGCTTTTAGGGATCATTCTTTTCCAGGTTTCCTGGTTAAAGAATGCCGCTATTTTGCGGGAAGACCAGGTACGTCAAAAGATTGATAATGCTGTAAATGAAGTAGGGCAGGAGTTGTCCCAGTTTAAAACACAATACAGCACGCCATACAGTAATGATATCCCGCTGCTGCTGCCACGGTCTGCGCACGATTTCTTTAAGCGCAATACCATCCATGCCAAGATGAGCCATCAGCAATTGTACAACCGGATCCGGAAGGCATTTGATCATGCCGGCCTGGCCGACCTGGGGTTTGAGTTTTTGCTGACGCTGCGGAGCGATCAACCTTTTGACCCTGTTGAAAAGCAGACGCCCAATTATGTACAGTCCAGTGCAGACACCCTGCATAATTACGCTACAAGGGGAGTCATGATCACTGTGTCGAGCGGATCCGCTTTCGAAAATCCGGATGAAGCGTTGTTTGTAGTGGCACTCGATTATAAAAAGCTGGTTTTGCGGGCGCTCACCGGCAGTATCCTGCTCGCCATATTATTTACCCTCGTTATTATTGCCGCCTTCTTTGTAACCGTTTATACCATGCTGCGGCAAAAGAAACTCGGGGATATCAAAAATGACTTTATCAACAACATGACGCATGAGTTTAAGACGCCCATCGCTACCATATCGTTGGCGGTGGATGCGCTCAAAAACGAAAAAGTAATGTCGAACCGGGAACGGATGGCTTATTTCAGCGGTATTATTAAAGAAGAAAACCAGCGGATGAACAAACAGGTAGAAGCCATTCTGAAAGCCTCCCAGTTCGAAAAACAGGAAGTGGAACTGGATAAAGGCCCCGTCCATGTGCATGAAATCATAAAACTGGTGGCAGACAAATTTCTGCTGCAGCTGCAGGAAAAAAGCGGAAGGGCCGAGTTGATGCTGGGCGCCTCCAATGACCTGATAAAAGGAGATGAAGTACATTTTACCAACCTGGTAAATAATCTGATTGATAATGCGGTAAAATATTCGAAAGAAAATGTCCCCATTCATTTAAAGATCAGTTCTTACAATTTGGGCGACAAGCTCGTTTTGAGATTTGAAGACAACGGGATCGGCATGGCCCGCGAAACGCAAAAAAGGGTTTTTGAAAAATTTTACCGCGCTCATACCGGTAATCTTCATAATGTAAAAGGATTTGGACTGGGGCTCAATTATGTGAAATCGGTAACACAATCGCACAACGGGTCTATTAAGCTGGAGAGTTCATTGGGCAGGGGAAGTATCTTTACCCTGGAGTTTCCGCTGGATACGGATGCCGGCCGGAAATAGCACTATAAAATGTTTTGACCACCATGAAAAAGATTGTATACTTTATGCTGGCGTGCAGCATTGCCGGTTGTGCCGGAGATGGAAATCAGCAACAGGCAACGGGCGACACGCTGGCATATTCCTACGCGCCATCTCCCATACACGACTCCGAAAAAGTACCGGTTGCCGATACCACGAAGTTTGAAGGCACTTATTCCGGGCTTTTGCCCTGTGCCAGCTGCGAGGGTATCGAAACCACGCTTACCTTATATGAGGATCATTCCTTTTTAATGAAGGAAGTTTATAAAGACGATCAGCCCGATACCTTTGTGAACAAGGGAAAATATACCGTAACCGATAATACGCTTTATCTAAAAATGGATGGCGCCGGCGCAGAGCGCCCTGTTATGTATGCAGTGCGCCCCAATTCCCTCACCCAGCTTGATTTGAATGGGAACGAAATTTCCGGCGCACTGGCGGGGCACTATGTGTTGATGAAAAATTAAACCAGGGTTTGGTGATCCGGGTGCCAGATGCTGCTGAAATCTCCAATAACCGCCCGGTTGTTTTTAAATGGGAGCCGGTCAATATTCAGAAGGATAATATCCTCCTCTCGTACTTTACGGTAAATGGGGTACATTGTGCCTCCCCTGGCACCGGCAGGCTTGCCGGGATCGTACTGGTAAGCCGCGTCTACAAGTGTTCCACGGGGGTACATGATGCCCGGCACTCCCTTGCCGCGAAAGTCGAGATCCTGCGGATGTTCAAGTCCCAGTGTATGCCCGTATTCATGGGCGGCGGTGGTAGACCCCGGGTACAGGTTTTCCAGTTTAAAATACCCGGTGTTGCAACCCAGCCCATCCACAAATGAAATATCCCCCCGCACATATTCCTCAATCCTGAAATAATTATTCTGCGGATCATCGTTTCCCAGTATTTCTTCCTGGGCAATCTCCGGCCGGCAAACGGCGGTGATCCGGAACCGGACAGCGCAGGCGGATCCCTCCAGCCAAACATATCCGGCCGGCTCGTTCCACATGGTTTCAATCTCTTGCCGGATCTGTTCCGTAAGCGCGCTATTGGCAGCGTTTCCGTACGTAACAATATGCGACAGGATCAGGACGCTATTGTTTTCAAGTTCGATCGTACCCATATATTTCTGATTTCTGACAAACTTACTAATATACGAATACCCCGTTAATGGTCCAACTTTAAACCTGGAACCTGGAACTTTAAACCTACAAAGACCCCGGTTAATACTGAACATCAAACATTAAATGTCAAACCTCAAACAAAAAAACGAAGACTCCGTCAATCCCCGGATCTCATTCACACTCCCGATAGCCATCGCATGCGCGTCAGGTTAAGAACAGATCATGTTGCCATGAAATGTAGTACGGGTAAGCCTTTCGCGCCAAAAAGATCGCATCTTTTAATAGCAAACAGGCGCAGCGCGCCGTTGACCCTTATAACGATGAACCTCCAAAACCTCCCGTAGCCGCAGCGCGGCGGTAATTTCCTGTGCACGGCTTGTACAAACCGCAATGATTACCGGTGCGCGGCACCTTTATTACCCGTATTGTCGTTTACTAACAGGATCAGCGCTGCGCTGCAGCTCCCGGGGCAAAAATTAACCTGACGCGCATGCGATAGCCATCGGGATTCATATTTTCATATTTTCAAATTAAACTGTAGGTTTGTTTCATGACAAAGAAAGAACGGTATCAATTTGTGATTGATTATTTCCAGGAGCATATACCCAACCCGGAAACGGAGCTTGTATATGACAATCCATACCAGCTGCTGGTGGCCGTTATTCTTTCTGCACAATGTACCGATAAGCGGGTGAATATGACCACGCCGTTCATCTTTGAAAAATACCCGGATTTGTCAAGCCTCAGCCATGCAACATTTGATGAACTGTTTCCATTGATCAAAAGCATATCCTATCCCAATAACAAGACCAGGCACCTGATTGGGATGGCGCAAAAAGTGATGCAGGATTATGATGGAGCCATACCTATGACGGTAAATAAACTAATCACCCTCCCGGGTGTGGGCAGAAAAACGGCCAATGTGATCACTTCAGTAGTGGAACAGCAACCGAATATGGCAGTAGATACCCATGTGTTCCGGGTAAGCAAACGACTGGGCCTGGTGCCCCAAAAGCTAAGTACTCCGCTTGCAGTGGAAAAAGAGCTGATCAAAAATATACCGGCGGAGCTCATCCATAAGGCACATCACTGGCTCATCCTTCATGGCCGGTACACCTGTCTTGCCCGAAATCCCAAATGCCGCGAATGTGGATTGCAGCAGATATGTGTTTACTTTCACCAGCAATTAAAGCAGAAAGGGTGATTTATTTCCCCACCGATATACTAACTGACAGTTCCACGCGTTTTAGTAATGGTTTCCAATTTACGGTAAGGGACGGCATCGGACAGTATTGGCATACAGATTGCTGTAGTTATTGTATTATTTTGCAATAACGTTTTAGCGAACCTTCTTGAAGCATGATGTATAACCCTCTTGCAGGCCATGAATCCATTGTTGCAGATTCTTTTTTAAATGGATCGTATCCATTTAGGGGAAATAATGTACCGGCATAGCCCGATGGTGTTTTGTGCAGCGCTATTTTAACCCTCGTGGAATGATGCCGGACAGCAGGAATAAGCTATTGCCCGTTATTGCAGAACGTTGGGGCCCTTTAAACTATTTTTTATTATATATGAGAAATCTTAAATGCTTACCGGGGTTTATATCCGGTACCCGTACAAGAGTGCGGGGGTATTTTATTGCAACCATGTTATTAGGAGCGTTGCCGGCGATAAGGGGAAACACAACGCCGGCCGTCCTGCTTCAGCAAACAAAGATAGCCGTCACCGGAAAGGTTACTGACGACAAGGGAGGTGCATTGCCGGGTGTAACGGTGCAGGTAAAAGGAACGAAGACGGCAGTAGTAACGGACGAGTCCGGGGTTTTTTCAGTAAGTCTGGAAAATGGCAATGCAACCCTGGTGTTTAGTGCCATTGGTTACGCCAATCATGAGGAACCGGTCAATGGCAAAACCGATATGGGAACCATTGCCCTGCAGCCCTCCAAGGCAACCGCTTTGGACGAAGTTGTGGTGATTGGCTATGGTACGGCCAGGAAGCAGGATTTAACCACTGCTGTGGCTACCGTTAATAACAAAGATTTCATACAGGGCGCCGTCAATAACCCCATGCAATTGGTAGATGGTAAGGTGGCCGGTGTTACCGTTTCGCAAACAGCCGTTGGAGACCCTAATGCCGGGGTAAGTTTACAGGTACGTGGTGCAAGTTCCTTTAAAGCCGGAAACGGCCCATTGGTGGTGATAGACGGGATGCCGGGGGGAGATCTCAGGAACCTGGCGCAGCAGGATATTGCTTCCATAACGGTGCTGAAAGATGCCGGTGCCGCCGCTATTTATGGAGCCCGCGGGGCCGGCGGCGTTATCCTGGTACAAACAAAAAGAGGAAGAGCTGGCAGGGTCACCTTTAACTATGATGGTTACATCGATCATGATGTGGTGGCTAAAAAACCAGAGATCCTTTCGGCCCAGGAATTTTTAGAACATAAAAGGGACAAGGACTTCGGTTCGGTTACGAATTGGTATGATGCATTGATCCGGAAAAACAATATCGGGCAAAATCATTATCTGTCTGCAAGCGGCGGTAACGAAAATACCCAGTTCCGGATCTCTGGAAATTATCGTACAAAGGAAGGCATTGACGTGGCCACCAACAGGAAAGAATATGGCCTAAGGGCAAATTTTTTGCAAAAAGCGCTGAATGGGAAATTGGAGTTGGGCGGTAATTTCTCCTACCGTACCGCAAATGAGGCCTACACAAATTATGGAGCATTTAAACAGGCTATCCGGCTGAACCCGACGATTCCTATAATGAACCCCGATGATCCGGCGATGTATAATACATTGCAGGGATATGACACCTACAACCCGGTTCAGGACCTTTTGGCGCGTATATCCGGCGCCGAGCAGGAATATACGGTGATCGATTTGAGCGCAAAATTGCATCTCACAAAAGACCTGAATACCGTAGTCAATTTTACCAGGCAGGGGCATAATATGCTGAAACAGGAATATTGGGGCGCCAAATCCGCAGGCTCCGTTTTAGGCAACTATATTGGGGAAGCCCGTATTCAAAATGAAAAATGGGCCGATTATAATTTTGAATGGCTGGCCAACTATGCAAAACGGTTTAATGAACATGATCTGCAGGCGGTGGCCGGGTACAACTACCAGGAATTTAATAATTATGGTTCCTGGTTAAAGAATAAACGCTTTCCCAGTGATTATTTCCAGTACAACAATATCGGTCAGGGAAACTGGGGCGATGGACAGCCCATTAATATGAATGATGTGATGAGCTCCTGGAGAAGCAAGGAACAGGATATTTCCTTCCTGGGACGGGCGATGTATAATTACCGGCAAACGTATTTTGTAACGCTCTCCGGCCGTTATGAGGGGAACTCGAAATTTGGGCCTTCAAATAAATGGGGATTTTTTCCGGGGGTTTCTGTGGGATGGAAATTGACCAATGAGGAATTTTTAAAAGATAATGAGGTGTTTAACGATTTAAAGCTCCGCTTCTCCTACGGGGTCACCGGCCGTAATGGTTTTGACCGCTATGTGGCGCTTGCCAAATACAGCCCTTATGGCCAGTATTTGAGTGATGATAACCAATGGATCCGGGTATTTGGACCCGGCAATAATGAAAATCCTGATCTTAAATGGGAGCGGCAGGTGTCATATAACCTGGGGCTGGATTTTGGTATTTTGCAAAATAAACTTTCCGGAAGCCTTGATTTTTATTATAAAAAGGGCAGCGATCTGATCAACGATTATACGGTACCGGTGCCGCCTTACCTGCATGATCAGATGTTTGTGAACGTAGGTACCCAAAGCAGCAAAGGGGTAGAGCTGGCATTGAACTGGAATGCCATCCAAACCGAAGACTTTTCATACAATACCAACCTGACCTTTTCTTACAACCGGTCGAGGATGGATAAGTTTTCTGAAGGTATATTTAAAACCGACCAACGGACGCTTCATAGCCTGCCCTCCCCCGGAAACCCCGGACCGGCATTTATGCTCCGCCAGGGTTTTGCCATCGGTAATTTCTGGGGTTATAAATATGCCGGGGTAGATGATAAGGGAAATATCCTTGTCTGGAAAGGAGGTGTGCCGGGCAGCGAAAAGATTGACGCCACCAACAATGCCGGCGAAGAAGATAAAACTATTATTGGAAACGGGATGCCAAAATTTGAAGCAGCCTGGGGGCATACATTTACCTATAAAAACATTGACCTGTCTCTTTTCTTGCGGGGCAGGTACGGCTACCAGATCATGAATCTTTACCAGATGTACTATGGACTGCAGGCAGAACCTGCGGTAAACCTCTTAAAGGACGCTTATTCCCGCAATGGACAAATTAAATCGGGTAAGGTAATTACCGACTACTTTCTTGAAGACGGAAGTTATACCCGGTTAGACAATCTCACATTGGGATGGAAAAAGCAATTGCAGGAAAATACGGTAGGATTTAACAGCCTGCGGGTATATGGCACTGTCCGGAATTTGTTTACGATAACCCAATACACCGGCTTAGATCCCGCTGCTGTAAACGTTACCGGGCTGGAGCCAGGCATCGGCGATTTTGATGTGTATCCTGCAACGCGCTCCTTCACATTGGGTTTGCAACTGAATTTTTAAGAACTAATGAAAATGAACATGAAAAAGGGTAAAGTTTTAATAGGTATCGCAATATTGGCTGCATCACTACAGGGATGCGTAAAGCTTGATGAAGAATTGTTTTCGGAAATACCGGCAGAGGGATATTACAACAGTAAACTGTCTATACAGGCAGCCGTAGCCCGTCCTTACGAGCACGGCCAATGGTGCGGATGGGATGGAGACCGGTGGATACTGCAGGAGTTGTCGGCCGATCAGTTTGTATGGACACAGAAGGGGAAACATGGTTATGATGATGGCCAGTGGATCCGGATGCATGGACACAACTGGGATGTACGGCAGGGGCAAATTTATGGCGGCTGGACGGGTCCCTACCAGGGTATTATGCAATGCATCCAGATCAGTAATGATATAAAAGACCTGGATTATTCGAAATTTGGAATGACCGAAGCCGATAAAAAGAGGCATTTGACGGAATTGAGAACGCTGAGGGCCTGGTTTTATATTTTTCTTTTGGATTTTTTCAGAAAGGTTCCCATCGTTGAGGCGCCTGGTGAACTAAAGGCGCAATCGGAGCCGGAAGAAGTGTTTGCGTATATTGAAAAAGAGCTGAAGGAAACCATCCCTGATCTGCCTAAGAACAGTGCGGTTCCTGGTCGCTGGGATCAGGGCGGCGCAGCGGCCTTATTGGTAAGGATTTACCTGAACGCAGAAAAATGGATCGGCAAACCAAAGTACGTTGAGTGTGCCCAGGTGGCGCAGGATATTATCAATGGAAAGTACGGCGACTATTCGCTGGACGCGGATTATCGCGGGCCGTTCCGGTCTGGCGTTGGGGGCTATCGCTCACCCGAAAATATATTTGAGTTTCCACATAAATTGGATATTTACAATTTTGGCTGGATGTATAATGCTATGCAGCATTATGCCATGCGGTATGCATTTGATAATGATTGGGGAGGGTGGAACGGTATTCATTTAACGCCTTCAAGAGATTTGAATGGCAATATATATACAGACAAGCTGGGTAAGCCGTATGAGAAGTTTGCGGCCACCGATAAGCGGAAACAAACATTTCGTACGATCTCCGGCAGCGGGGATTATGAAGGGTTCTTTATGATTGGCCAGCTTTACGAGTACAACACGGCAAGAGGTTATGGATATGATAGTACAAAAATGGTCAATGGTTCAGAGGAATACAATGGAAAACCTTTGAAGTTTGTAGACCAGGTAGGCCGTTTTTCTGAAAAGCCCGGAGGGCGCTGGGCCGAAGGTTCGCATGTGGCCACAGGTGAAGAAAACTCCGGGGTGCGGCTATTAAAGTTTCCCTGGCTGCAAAAGTCCAAAGGACTTTTTATGGCCAATTCGGCACCCGAAATCCGTCTGGCAGAAATATACTATTCCCTGGCTGAATGTAAGTACCGGGCGGGCGATAAAGCCGGGGCCGCTGCTTTAATTGATGCGGTCAAAAAACGTAATTTTTCAACGGCTAACTGGCCGGCACAAAGTTATGTGGCCAATCCCGGGAAACTGACCGATGATGAATTTGTGGATGAACTGGGACGCGAATTTATTGGTGAGCGGCACAGAAGACCGGATTTGATACGGTGGAACCGTTTTGGCAGCTCA
Source organism: Niabella hirudinis (assembly GCF_051201075.1). Lineage (NCBI taxonomy): Bacteria > Pseudomonadati > Bacteroidota > Chitinophagia > Chitinophagales > Chitinophagaceae > Niabella > Niabella hirudinis. The sequence goes on along the minus strand of NZ_JBPEHJ010000019.1, from coordinate 53,253 downwards.
TGGTGGGATAAGCCTGCAGATGCAAAGGATAAGACGGTATTTCCCATTCCGCAGAAGGCGATCGATGCCAACCCGGACTATATCAAACCCAATGGGTACTAATACAGGCCATTCCGTTTTTTAAGTATAAGGGTTGTCTCAAAAGTCACTTAATAGTGTGTTGTCATTCTGAACTTGTTTCAGCATCTATTGACGAACAATCATCTTTAGATACCGAAACAATCCCGATCGGGACGGCATGACAAATGAAAGACTTTTGAGACAACCCCTGTGCTATTTAATGAAAGCTTACAAATAACTCAGATCCGTTTTTGGCGTTAACGCCAGCAAAGTTTCATACATCAGGCGGATGGTATTTTCAACGTCTTTTTTATGAATCATTTCTACCGTGGTATGCATGTAGCGCAGCGGCATGGAGATCAATACAGAGGGACATCCATCGTTGGCATAGGCAAACGAATCGGTATCGGTGCCGGTGCTGCGGCTCAGCGCCCGCCATTGTACGGCGATCTTATTTTTTTCGGCAATGTTTTCAACAAAGCCCAATAGTTTATTGTGCACGGCAGGTGCGTAAGCCAATGAAGGGCCATTGCCACACAGTACATCGCCTTCAATGTTTTTGTTGATCATGGGCGTATTGGTGTCGTGGGTAACATCGGTTACAATCGCAATATCCGGTTTGATCCTGCGGGCGATCATTTCCGCCCCCCGTAACCCGATCTCTTCCTGCACCGCATTAACCACATATAAGCTATAAGGCAGGGTCTTTTTATTTTCTTTCAGCAGGCGGGCTACTTCGGCAATCATAAAACCGCCGATCCGGTTATCAAAAGCACGCCCTACAAAATGATCCCCGGCCAACTCATCAAACCCATCCTGGTAAGTTACCACGGCGCCTACATGAATGCCCAGGGCCTCTATTTCCTTTTTGCTGCGGGCACCGCAATCGAGCCATATATTTTCTGTTTTGGGCTGTGTTTCGTTTTCCTTACCGATGCGGGTATGGATGGCCGGCCAGCCAAAAACAGCTTTTACCGGACCTTTTTTGCCGTGGATGAACACACGTTGCGCCGGTGCTATCTGGTGATCGGCACCACCGTTCCTTTTTACGTAAATCAGGCCTTTGTCCGTAATATAATTGACAAACCAGCCAATTTCATCAGCATGGGCCTCAATCACCACTTTAAAGGGCTGACCGGGATTAATGATCCCCACGGCAGTGCCGTAAGGGTCTACAAACTGCTCGTCAATATAAGGGGCCAGGTAGTTGAGCCACAATTTCTGCCCCCAGGATTCAAAGCCAACGGGGGAGGCATTATTAATATAGTTTTTTAAAAAATCAAGTGCCGGACCGGTTAACACGGGTTTGGAAGCTTTTGCTTTTTTCCCTTTTTCTTTCGTATTTGCTTTTGCCATAATGAACATTTAGTGGATTCAAACCTACAGAAAATTTGTTAAGAATGCTTATTCTGCTGTTAATGACCGGTCGCTAGTGTTTGTTCCGGATTGATGTTAGATCCGTGTTTCACTTCTTATAGGTTACGGAGTGAAGGAGGGGTAAAGTGAGAGGTTGGGAAGTGGGAAGTGAGAAGTGAAAGGTTGGGCAGTGAGAGGTGCGAAATGAGAGTTTGGAAATGAGAGGTTGGATTTTCAAGCTTAGGGCAATGCATTTCATTTTTCACTGACCAATGGCGGGGGGGAGGGATGATGCCGCCGATAACTGATGGCTAATAACTCCAATCTCAATCTTATTTTTGGTAACTTTGCACAATGATATTACCAATTGTTGCCTATGGCAATCCTGTTTTAAGAAAAGTAGCAGAAGAAATTGATCAGCAGTACCCGGGGCTGGAAGCGTTGATCGATTCTATGTGGGAAACTATGTATGCTAGTAACGGGGTGGGGTTGGCCGCTCCGCAGATCAATAAAGCGATCCGGCTCTTTGTAGTAGACAGTAAACAGATCATTGAGAACCTTGAAGATGATGAAAAAGACCAGTACCCCGGTGACGAAGGCATTACGCAGGTATTTATCAACGCTCATATCAAAACACTGGAAGGGGCATTGTGGAGCTATAATGAAGGTTGTTTGAGCATTCCGAAAGTGCGGGAAGATGTAAAACGCAATGAAACGGTGACCATCACCTATCAGGATGAAAACTTTAAGCAGCATACCCGCACCTTCAGCGGGATTACCGCCCGGGTTATTTTGCACGAATATGATCATATTGAGGGCAAACTGTTTATAGATTACCTGCCTCCTTTAAGAAAAAAGCTCATCAAGGGCAAGCTCAATGATATATCCAGCGGGAAGATCCGGGTAGATTACAAGATGTCGTTCCAGTAACACCGGCTCCGGCTCCTCTTTAATTTCAGCTTATGCGCTTCTATGCTATCTCTCTCTTTGTGCTTTTGACCTTGGGCGCCAATGCCCAGCCCCGCAGCTATTCGGTGGGGAATGCGCATTCGCACAACGATTACGAGCAGCATCGGCCGTTTTGGGCGGCTTATGAGGCCGGCTTTGGTTCTATTGAAGCCGATGTGTTCCTGGTAAACGGTAACCTGCCCGTGGCACACAACGCTAAAGATATCCAACCGGGCAATGATCTCAAAACCATGTACCTGGATCCTCTTGCCCGGTGTATTAAAAAGAACCGGGGAACGGCCTATCCGGATAAGAAAAAACGGCTCCTGCTGCTGATCGATTGCAAAACGGAGGGCATCACTACCCTGAACGAGATCATAAAAGAGCTGAATACCTATCCTGCTATTATTAATAACAAAACCATCCGGATCGTAATTACCGGAAACCGGCCACATGCCGATTCATTGACCCATTATCCTCCTTTTATCTGGTTTGACGGGGAGTTTACGCTTAAATACTCCAGGGAGAACCTCGCCCGGGTGGCCCTTTTCAGCGCCAATTTTAAGAATTATGCCGCGTGGAACGGGGCCGGCACCCCGGATACTGCTTCGGAAAACGCACTGCAGCGGCAAATACAGTCTGCGCATAAACGGGGAAAACCGGTCCGTTTTTGGGGCGCCCCCGATGCCGAAAATGCCTGGAGAACATTGCAGCGGTGGGGCGTAGACTATATTAACACCGATAAAATTGCGGAACTAAGCCAATATCTGGGCGCGCACCGGTTTTAATGCTCGTTTAGCTCAATATGCCTTGTTCGGCTTTGTCTACCGCAATCAGCAATACCGGACGTATAGAAAAGGACTGCCGGTCTGCCTTCCTGTTTATGTATGAAAAGGTCATAAGATAGTGATAAAATTTTTGTTGCAGCCGGGTTAGGTGTATTGCAAATTAGTTTTTATCTGGACGATAAAGTCGTATTACGTTGATTATTAGTAAGTAATGTGGGGTTGGGGATATTCCCGGGGCTTTTTGTTTGGAGCGGTTTCGGGATATTTGATTTCCAATGATATGCTTTTTTTTAAAACAGGAACGATACGCTTCGGTTCCGGTTAAAATTTTTACCGTTAAAGACGAAATATCTGCCTAAAAATTAGTTTATTTCAAAATGACCCTGTACATTTGCACTCCCAAATAAAATTGGGTTTATCCAATGTCACAGAGAATCAGAATTAAATTACAGTCTTACGATCACAATCTGGTTGATAAATCAGCCGAAAAAATCGTAAAAACAGTGCGCAGCACTGGTGCAGTTGTTACAGGGCCCATTCCTTTGCCCACTCACCGTAAAATCTTTACGGTACTGCGTTCTCCGCACGTAAATAAAAAGAGCCGTGAGCAGTTCCAGTTAGCTACTCATAAAAGATTATTGGATATTTATACTTCTTCTTCCCGCACAGTAGATGCATTGTCGAAGCTGGATCTGCCCAGTGGTGTGGAAGTTGAGATCAAAGCCTAAGTCCTGTCCCGGCCTGGTCGGGATAATAAAGCCTGTGGCGTTAGTTCTTTTTAAAATATTTTCATCTCTCAATTCCTGCACGGCAGAAAGAAAAGAGCTCTGAAATTCAGCTTCTTAGAGTATCAAACGAAGTAAAACATAAAAACAAGCCATTCAGGGTTTGTTTACTATCGGTACTTCCTAATCCGCCGGTTGGCGCGAAACAACGGAAAAGGTCGGTAGCAAACGGGGATCGAGTCACGCTATTTGCGTGAAAGTCCCAATAATCCTGCAAGGCGTAAAACTACATAACAATGAAAGGTATTATTGGGAAAAAATTGGGAATGACCAGCATCTATGATCCCTCAGGTAAACAAACAGCCTGCACGATCATTGAGGCGGGTCCTTGTGTTGTAACGCAGGTAAAGACAACAGAATCAGACGGTTACAATGCCTTGCAAATCTCCTTCGGTGATAAAAAAGAAAGCCGTACCACACAACCAGAGAAAAACCACTTCGCTAAAGCTAACACTTCCGCAAAAAAATTCTCCAAAGAGTTCAGAGATTATTCCTTAGAAAAAAATCTTGGTGATACCATTACTGTAGACATCTTCGAAGAAGGTGAAAAAGTTGATGTTGTAGGTACAACAAAAGGTAAAGGGTTTCAGGGCGTTGTAAAACGTCATGGTTTCCACGGGGTAGGTGAGCAGTCACACGGTCAGCACGATCGTCAGCGCGCTCCCGGTTCTTTGGGTAACTCTTCTGATGCCAGCCGTGTAATGAAGGGTATGCGCATGGCCGGCCGTATGGGCGGCGACCGCGTAAAACTGAAAGGTTTGAAAGTGGTAAAGATCTTCGCTGAAAAAAATTACATCCTGGTAAGCGGTTCTGTACCGGGTCATATCGGTTCCATTGTTTTTGTTCAAAAATAAATACCGGTTTCCTGTAACATTTAAAAAGAAAGAAAATGCAAATTGAAGTTTTAAATATAGAAGGTAAAAGCACCGGTCGTTCTGTTGAACTGCCTGATGATATTTTTGGAGCGGAGCCTAATGACCACGTAATCTACCTGGCTGTAAAACAGTTTTTGGCAGCACAGCGTCAGGGAACCCACAAAGTAAAAACACGTGCGGAAGTACAGGGTGCAAGCCGTAAGCTGCACAAGCAAAAAGGAACCGGTGGTAGCCGTAAAGGTAATATCCGCAACCCTTTATATAAAGGTGGTGGAACGATCTTTGGCCCTAAACCCCGCGACTATAGCTTTAAGTTGAACAAAAAAGTAAAAGATCTGGCAAAGATTTCTGCACTGTCTTATAAAGCGAAAGCCAATGCCATTCTGGTAGTAGAGGATATTAACCTGGATGCTCCTAAAACAAAAACGCTGACCACTGCTTTAAGCAAATGGAGCGTAGGCGATAAAAAATCCATGTTTATCCTGGCAGAACCCAACGCAAATGTTGAGTTGTCATTGCGTAATGTACCTTCCGTACTGGCCTTGCCGCTGAGCGATATCAATACTTATGATATTGTGAACTCAGAGGTGCTGGTGCTTTCTGAAGGTGCTGCAAAAATATTTTCTGAAGATTTAGAAGCGGCTGCAGAAGCTTAATAAATGGGATAATGTGTCCCGCTGGGGCGGGATGAAAATGAGAGAATAAATCAGTACAAAAAAAGAGCGTGGTTTTTAATTTTCACATTTCCACATTTTCAAACTTTCAAATTATTTAAAGATGAGACCGTCCGAAATACTAATCAAACCGATTTTAACCGAAAAAGCAAACGCCCAGCAGGAGAAACTGCGCCGCTATGCTTTTAAGGTAGCAAAAAAATCAAACAAGCTGGAAATTAAAAAGGCAATTGAAACTTTTTATGGCGTTACCGTTACCAGCGTAAATACAGTTGTTGCCCCTGCAAAGAATAAAACCCGCTATACAAAAGCAGGATTTATCCAGGGACGCAAATCCGGTTACAAAAAAGCATATGTAACCGTTGCAGAAGGCGAGGAGATCGACCTGTATGCCAATATTTAAGTTCATAGCAGATGGCCTATAGTTCATAGTAAACCATGAACTATTAACTATGAACCATAAACCAGAGTAGAAAGGCAATCAACCGCCGCGAAGTGTTGAATAAAATAAACGTTTTGGGTAGATTGCTAAAATCAGAAATCCAAAATCAGAAATCAGAAATTAAAAAGATGTCAGTAAGAAAGTTTAAGCCGGTAACAGCCGGTACGCGTTGGAGAATCGGAAATTCTTATTCCGAGGTGACTACCAACAAGCCTGAAAAAAGCCTGTTAGAATCCAAGAAGAGCACAGCTGGACGGAACTCTTCGGGGCATTTGACCATGCGTTACAGGGGTGGTGGTCATAAAAAGAAATATCGTATCGTTGATTTTAAGAGGGATAAGCATGATGTGGCTGCAAAAGTAGTAAGCATCGAGTACGATCCGAACCGTACGGCATTCATCGCGTTGCTGGAATATACTGATGGTGAAAAGCGCTATATCATCGCTCCGCAGGGGCTGGTTGTAGGTGCGGAAGTGATCAGCGGTAACGCCGTTGCTCCTGAGATCGGTAATGCGCTGCAGCTGAAAAACATGCCACTGGGTACCAATGTGCATAATATTGAGCTGAACCCGGGTCAGGGAGGAAAGATTTCCCGCAGTGCCGGTGCATCTGCACAGCTGACCAACAAGGAAGAAAAATATGCAGTATTGAAAATGCCTTCCGGTGAACTGAGAAAAGTGCTGATCAACTGTTTTGCTACAGTAGGGGTGGTAAGCAATAGCGACCATAGCCTGCAAAGCATGGGTAAGGCTGGTAGAAACCGTTGGAGAGGTATCCGCCCGAGAAACCGCGGTGTGGCTATGAACCCTGTAGATCACCCGATGGGTGGTGGTGAAGGCCGTGCTTCTGGTGGTCATCCGCGCAGCCGTACCGGTAAATACGCGAAAGGTGAAAAAACAAGAACAGTGGGTAAGTCAAGTGATAAACTCATCATTCAGCGTAAAAACGGTAAAAAACTGGCTAAATAGTAATCAGAAATCAGTAATTAGAAATCAGAAATAAAAAAATATGGCTCGTTCGATAAAAAAAGGTCCTTATGTAGCAACCCACCTCGAAAAAAAGGTGCTGGCTATTAATGAAGGAAAAGGAAAAAAGGCTGTAATTAAAACCTGGAGCCGCCGCTCTACAATTACACCTGATTTTGTAGGCCACACTTTTGCTGTGCATAACGGAAATAAGTTCATTCCTGTATATGTTACAGAGTTTATGGTAGGACACAAACTGGGTGAATTTGCACCCACCCGCAACTTTAAAGGACATGCGGGCGATAAAAAGTAATCGTCTCGGTAAAAAGATTTTATTTATAAAAGATTGTTTGAGGAGCATTCAGAAGATCTGACAAACGTGGAACCTGAAACCTCAAACTTCAAACTAAAATAATGGAAGCAGTAGCAAAACTTAGAAATTATCCAACTTCACCTCGTAAAATGAGGTTGTTGGCTGATTTGATTCGCGGCCAGAAAGTGGACCTGGTGTTGGCCGAACTGGAGCACAACCCCAAACATCCTGCAGTACCTTTGCGGAAGCTGGTATTGAGCGCCATTGTAAACTGGAAACAGGCCAATGAAGGAGAAGATGAGGCCGGCTTAGTGGTGAAGACTATTTATGTAGATGGTGGCCGTACACTCAAACGCATGCGTCCTGCTCCTCAAGGTCGTGGCTATCGCGTTCGTAAACGCAGCAATCATGTAACCCTGGTGGTAGATGTGGCTGGCGAAGATAAAAAGGCCGCTAAGAAGGTAAAGGCTGCCGCTGCTGAAGTAGTAGCAGAAGCCGCTGCAAAAGCTCCTGCTAAGAAAAAGCCTGCTGCAAAAAAGTCAACTAAAGAATCTAAAAAAGCATAACCAATAAATATGGGTCAAAAAGCAAATCCAATTGGTAACAGGTTAGGCATCATCCGCGGATGGGAATCTAACTGGTATGGAAGCAAAAAAGATTTTGCTTCTAAGTTAATCGAAGACAATAAAATCAGAACATACCTGAATGCCCGTATTAATAAGGGTGGTATTTCCAAAATTGTTATCGAAAGAACTTTAGGTAAATTAATCATCACCATTCATACTTCCAAGCCCGGAATCATTATTGGTAAAGGCGGTGGAGAAGTGGATCGCATCAAGGAAGAATTGAAGAAACTGACTCAGAATGATGATGTGCAGATCAATATCCTGGAGATCCGTCGCCCGGAAACAGATGCCATGATCGTGGGTGATACCATTGCCCGTCAGATCGAAAACCGTATCAACTTTAAACGTGCTACTAAAATGGCCATCGCCTCTGCACTGCGCATGGGCGCCGAGGGTATTAAAGTGAAATTAAGCGGCCGTTTGGGTGGTGCTGAAATTGCACGCAGCGAGGAGTTCAAACAAGGACGTGTGCCCCTGCATACCTTCCGGATGGATATTGATTATGCAAACGTATTTGCTCAAACGGTTTATGGAAAAATCGGTATTAAAGTATGGATCTGTAAAGGAGAAGTGCTGGCAAAGCGTGACCTGAACCCGAATTTCATTTCTGGTAACGATAAGAGTGTAGGCGGTGGCGAAAGAAGAGAGCATCGCAGGGATGACCGCAGAGGTGACAGGGATCGCCGCGGTGGTGGAAGAGACAAAAGAAATTAATTAATGTGTAGATGTGGAAATCAGGAAATGTGAAAATTTGTGATTCCTGTTATCCATCTTATAAAATAGTTGTTTGGTTGTGAGGGTTCATTTTCACATTCTCACATTTTCAAATTTTCAAATTAAGAAAGATGTTACAACCGAAGAGAACAAAGCACAGGAAGATGCAGAAAGGTCGCATGAAGGGCGACGCGAAAAGAGGTACTACCATTTCGTTTGGCTCTTATGCTTTAAAGGCCCAGGATTCTCACTGGATTACGGATCGTCAGATTGAAGCGGCACGCCAGGCGCTTACCCGTAGTATGAAAAGGGAAGGAAACGTATGGATCCGGATTTTCCCCGATAAGCCTATCACGAAAAAGCCTGCCGAGGTGCGTATGGGTAAAGGTAAAGGTAACCTCGAATATTGGGCAGCTGTTGTACAGCCCGGCCGTATCATTTTTGAGGTAGATGGCGTAAGCGAGGAAGTAGCACGCAGAGCGTTGGAGCTGGCGTCTGGTAAATTGCCGATCAAGACCAAGTTTACCATGCGGAGGGATTTAGTTACCCATTAATTTGAAGATTTGAAAATGAGCCAATTTGAAAATATGGCTCGTTTAGTCAGCTAAATTTTCAAATTTTCAAATTCACAAATTTTCAAATTAAGTAAAGATGTCAAAGAAAAAAGAATTTATCGACAGCGTAAAGGGGTTAGGCACCGAGGATTTAAAAGTGCAGCTGGAGCAATCCAGGCAACGCCTGAAAAAGCTGGAATTCGCACATGCGATCTCTCCGCTCGAGAATCCGATGTCGATCCGCGCGCTGCGCAAAGATATCGCCCGCATTGAAACGTTTTTAAAACAGAATAAAAACAGCGAAGCAGCAAAAGCGTAACAGCAATTTTGTACAAGCCAAAAGGTAAATAAAATGTCTGAAAGAAATTTAAGAAAAACAAGGATAGGAGTGGTTACCAGCAACAAGATGACTAAAACCATCACTGTTGCCGTGGAGAGAAAAGTAAAGCACCCTATTTACGGGAAGTTCCTGAAAAAGACGACCCGGTTCCATGCGCATGACGAGAAGAACGAATGCAGCATTGGTGATACGGTAAAAATTATGGAAACCCGCCCCTTGAGCAAACTGAAGCGCTGGAGACTGGTTGAGGTGATTGAAAAAGTAAAATAAGCATTGGATATTGTTCCGGTGGCTACCGGGATCAGTGTTCAGCATTTAGAAAACAGATAATATTTTTTAAAATGGATTTTGGGGAATGAGCATCTCAACACTCAGTACTCAAATCTCAAATCTTTAATAAGATGATACAGCAAGAAAGCCGATTAAACGTTGCCGATAACAGCGGTGCAAAAGAAGTGCTTTGTATCCGTGTACTGGGCAACAGCGGCCAGCGCTATGCAAAAATTGGCGATAAGATCGTTGTAACAGTTAAAGACGCTACTCCGGCGGGGGGTATAAAGAAAGGAACTGTAGCTAAGGCCGTGATCGTACGCACTACCAACAAACTGCGTCGTAAAGACGGTTCTTACATCCGTTTTGACGACAATGCCGTGGTGATCCTGAACGCAGCTGATGAGCCAAGAGGAACCCGTATTTTTGGGCCGGTAGCCCGGGAGCTTCGTGATAAAGGATACATGAGGATTGTTTCATTGGCGCCCGAAGTATTATAAGAAGCTAAGTGCCTAATGCAAAATGCTGAAGGCATTCCATCCATAACAAATAGCGTTAAGCATTGAGCCTTGCGCATTAAGCATAAAGAAAGCATAAAAAAATGAGCAAAAGATTTAAACCCAAGTACAATATTAAAAAAGGAGATCTGGTTATTGTTATCAGCGGTGCCGCAAAACCCCGCAAAGACGATAACGGTAAGTTTGAGTATAAACCCCGGTTGGTTAAAGAGGTTCTGGTGGACGATGGAAAAGTGCTGGTAGAAGGGGTTAACATTAAAACCAAACATACCAAACCCTCCGCTCAGAATACAAAGGGCGGTATTGTAAAAGTAGAAGCTCCGATTCATATCAGCAATGTGATGTTATGGGATGCAAAAGCTAAAGCGCCTTCTAAGGTGAAGCGTGTGCGTGAGGCTGGTAAGACATTGCGCATCTTTAAAAAATCAGGAGAGAAAATCTAATCTTTTGTGTATCGCAAATAAAGTAATAGACCATGAGTACTAAAACATATATCCCCAGGCTGGCTACAAAATATAAAACGGAAGTGGCCCCGGCATTAGTGAAGAAGTTTGCTTACAAGTCGGTAATGCAGGCTCCTAAACTGGAAAAAATCTGCATCAACCGTGGTGTAAATGGTGCCGTAACCGATAAAAAACTGGTTGATGTTGCGGTTGAGGAACTGACAACAATCACCGGACAGAAAGCGGTGGTGACCAATTCTAAAAAAGATATCTCCAACTTCAAGTTGCGCAAGAATATGCCGATTGGCGCCCGCGTAACCCTGCGTGGTGAAAAAATGTACGAGTTCCTGGATCGCCTGATTGCTGTAGCACTGCCCCGGGTACGCGACTTTAAAGGGATCAATGAAAAATCCTTTGACGGACGCGGAAACTATACCATGGGAGTTACAGAACAGATCATTTTTCCGGAAATCGACATCGACAAAGTGAATAAGATCACCGGTATGGACATCACGTTTGTGACTACTGCCCAAACGGACGAAGAGGCATACGAACTGTTGAAAGAACTGGGAATGCCTTTCAAAAACGCAAAAAAGTAATTTTATAAATAACAAATTCCGCATCGCCATCACGTTGGAAACCGGAATTCAGAATTGAATCAAACATGGCAAAAACTTCAATTAAAGCCCGTCAGGTAAAAAGAGAAAAATTGGTGGAGCAATACGCCGCTAAAAGAGAAGAGCTGAAAAAAGCCGGCGACTACGCCGCTTTGGATAAGCTTCCAAAAAACTCTTCTAAAGTGCGTTTGAAAAACCGTTGCCAGTTAACGGGCCGTCCGAAAGGATATGTACGTTACTTCGGTATTTCCAGGGTTGCCCTGCGGGACATGGCATTGAATGGTAAAATTCCAGGATTGAAAAAAGCAAGCTGGTAGTAACAGCTGCGCAAAGCCGTAAGACAGGGTATGGGCTTTTAAAATAAACCACCCACTAAATTTTGAACTGATTTAACTCATATAAAATGGTAACAGATCCAATTGCAGATTTTTTAACAAGAATACGTAATGCTCAAATGGCGGGCCACCGTATTGTGGACATTCCTGCATCGAACCTGAAAAAGCGCATGACCGAGATCTTATACAACCAGGGATATATCCTGAAGTATAAATTTGAAGAAGATAATAAGCAAGGGGTAATTAAGATCGCATTAAAATACGATGCTACCACCAAGCAGCCGGCTATTCACAGCCTGGAAAGGGTAAGCCGCCCGGGTTTGCGTCAATATGCCAAACCTGCAGAAATCCGTCGTGTAAAGAACGGTTTAGGTATCGCTATCCTGTCTACCTCCAAAGGGGTTATGACCGATAAGGATGCCCGCTCTCAGAATGTGGGCGGCGAAGTTCTTTGCCACATTTATTAATGTGACAATGTGACGATTTGAAAATTTGAAAATGGTTTTCAAATAGCAGCAATAAGAATGAATGGGAATCTTAAGTTTTTTATACGATAACTGAAAACATTCAGATCCACATTTTCAAATTAAATAATTTTCAAAGTTTCAAATTAAGATTATGTCTCGTATAGGTAAACAACTAATCTCCATTCCGGAAGGCGTTACTGTAACAGTAGGAAACGATAACGTGGTTACTGTTAAAGGTAAAAAAGGAGAATTAAAAGAAGCGGTGAACGCTGATATTAAGGTAGAAGTAAAAGACGGCCAGATCGCTGTTACCCGTCCTTCTGATCAGATCCATCACCGTGCGCTCCATGGTTTAACCCGCGCCCTGGTGGCCAACCTTGTAGAAGGGGTTACCAACGGATTTGAAAAGAAAATGGAACTGGTGGGTGTAGGTTATAAAGCTACCAACCAGGGCAATCAGCTGGATCTTTCTTTAGGATACTCTCATAACATTATTTTTGATATTCCCAAAGAGCTGACCGTAGCTACAGAAACGGTTAAAGGGCAAAACCCCACCATTACCATCAGCGGCAGCGATAAGCAACTGGTAGGTGCCGTGTGTGCAAAGATCCGCGGCCTGCGCAAGCCCGAGCCTTACAAAGGAAAAGGGGTGCGCTTTGTAGGTGAAGTGGTACGTAAGAAAGCAGGTAAGTCTGCAGGTAAATAATTAAAGTTTCATGTTTCAGGTTTTGAGTTTCATGTTAGAACTCAAAATCTGAAACATTGAACTTGAAACTAGAAACATAAAAGCCCTGGCAGCATCAGGGAAATAAATAAAAGACAATGTCAAACGTAAAAGTTAAAAGAAGAACCAGCATCCGCCGCTCTATTCGTCAGAAAATCAGCGGTACTTCAGAAAAGCCGAGACTGGCGGTATTTCGTAGCAATACGGATATTTATGCGCAGTTGATCGACGATAACCAGGGAGTAACCATTGCTGCGGCCTCTACAAAAGACAAAGATATCATGGCGCAGTCGGGTACTAAATCTGAAAAAGGTAAGTTGGTTGGCGCGGCAATTGCCCGTAAAGCAGCAGACCTGAATGTAAAAGCGGTGGTTTTTGACAGAGGCGGTTACCTGTACCACGGACGTGTTAAGGCAGTGGCTGAGGGAGCAAGAGAAGGTGGTTTGCAATTTTAAAAAGTTATTCAATCTAAAACGAAATAATGTCAACAGTTAATTTCAACAATGTTAAGGCAGGCGATCTTGAATTAAAAGACAAGGTGGTAGCTATTAATCGTGTAGTAAAAACAACCAAGGGCGGTCGTGCATTCAGCTTTTCTGCACTGGTTGTTGTAGGGGATGGTAACGGAGTTGTAGGACATGGCCTGGGAAAGGCAAAAGAAGTTCAGGAAGCTATTACAAAAGGAATAGAGGACGCTAAGAAAAACCTTATTAAAGTTCCGATCATGAAAGGAACCATTCCTCATGATCAGTGGGCTAAAGAAGGCGCTGCAAAGGTAATGGTGAAGCCGGCTTCTGCAGGTACCGGTGTAATTGCCGGAGGCTCTATGCGCGCTGTATTAGAGGCGGCAGGTCTTACAGATGTGTTGGCTAAGAACCTGGGTTCAGCAAACCCGCACAACGTGGTGAAAGCAACTTTTAAAGCATTGGCGATGATGCGTGAGCCGGTACATGTTGCAAAAACCCGCTCATTAGGTTTAAAGAAAGTATTTAACGGATAAATAAGTTTAAAGTTCAAAGTTTAAAGTTTAAAGTTGATAAAAGACCTTAAACCTTGAACCCTGAACCTTAAACCTTAAACAGAATTAAGGCAATGAAAAAAGTAAAAGTTACGTTAGTAAAAAGCCCGATCGATCGCCCGGAGCGGCAAAAGCTTACATTAAAAGCATTGGGATTGAATAAAACCAACAGCAGCAAAGAAGTAGAAGCCACCCCGCAGATCCTTGGTATGATCCGCAAAGTGGAGCATATGTTGAAGGTGGAAGAATTGTAAAATTCGGATTCAGCCCCTATATTTGCATCCGTTTTCCTGCCCGGCAGGGATATTATTAAACAAGCGAGCTCCCGCTTTTGGAGCGTAAGTAAAAAAATAAAGCAATGAAATTACATGAATTAAAGCCCGCAAAAGGCGCAGTACACAAAGAAAAAAGAATTGGTCGTGGTGAAGGAAGTGGTTTTGGCGGAACTTCTACAAAAGGTAATAAAGGAGGACAAAGCCGCGCCGGTTATAAGCGTAAAATAGGGCACGAGGGTGGCCAGATGCCGATCCAGCGCCGTACACCGAAAAGAGGATTTAAAAACCCCGATAAAATTGTCTATAAGATCATTAATATTGGTCAGGTAGATCAGTGGGCTGAAACACATAACATTTCTGATTTTTCTGCTGAAAATCTTTACAATATGGGCTTTATTGGTAAAACAGATAAAGTGAAGGTTTTAGGTAACGGAGAAATTAAAGGCAAATTCACATTTAAGGTTCATGCCATCAGCGAAAAGGCAAAAACTGCCATTGAAGCTGCCGGAGGAGCCGTTGAGATTTTGAACTAATTTCTCAAAAATAGATTTGGACGCACGTAGTGCGTCTTTTAATTTTGGAGAATTGACAATTTAAGAAGAATCAGGTGAAAAAACTAATTACTACACTTAAGAATATATGGAGCATCGAAGAGCTAAGGAGTAAAATTCTTTTCACTTTATTGCTGATCTTTATCTACCGGATCGGAAAATACATTCCGCTGCCTGGTATCAACCCGGTTACCCTTGAGGCGCTTCAGAAGAACAATGCGCAAAACGGGATCCTGGATCTGATTAATACTTTTGCCGGAGGCGCTTTTGAACAGGCTTCTATTTTTGCCCTGGGGGTAATGCCTTACATTACAGCCTCCATCTTTATGCAGCTGATGACCGTATTAGTGCCTTCCTTCCAAAAAATGCAGAAAGAGGGCGAAAGCGGGCGTAAAAAGATTAACCAGATCACAAGATATCTGACCGTTGTGGTAACTTTTGTTCAGGCATTTGCTTACCTGGCTTATTTACAGCAGACTTCCGGACCCGCTATCATGGCCGGATACGGAGGCTTTTATTTCTCCCTAACCACCGTTATCCTGCTGACCACCGGTACATTGTTTGTAATGTGGTTGGGTGAAAAAATCACCGATAAAGGACTCGGTAACGGGGTTTCTCTTATCATTATGGTGGGCATCCTTGGACGTCTGCCGCAGTCATTGGCACAGGAACTTACGTTCCGCTCCACAAGGACAGGGGATATTTTGATCTTTATTATTGAAATTGCTCTTTTTGTTGCTATCATCCTGGGTTCAATTATGCTGGTTCAGGGTGTAAGAAAAGTGCCGGTAAATTATGCCAAACAGATTGTAGGCAACCGGCAGTTTGGAGGAGCAAGGCAGTTCTTACCCTTAAAGGTAAACGCCGCCGGTGTAATGCCCATCATCTTTGCCCAGGCAATCATGTTTGTTCCTACCCTGTTTACCATGGGTAGCAAAAACGCAGACCTGGGACGGATGTTTACGGATCATACCAATGGCTGGTATATGCTGATTTATGCAGTGGTGGTAATCGGATTTACTTTCCTGTATACCGCATTAATCTTTAATCCCAAACAGATATCGGATAACCTGAAACAGAATAATGGTTTTATCCCGGGTGTTAAGCCCGGCCAGCCAACCACCGACTATATTGGTACCATTATGGACCGGATCACCTTCCCGGGATCTGTGCTGCTGGCTTTTGTAGGGATCCTGCCCGGCCTTATTCAGAAACTTTTTGGTATGACTATGGGCTTTTCGATGTTCTTTGGCGGTACGTCATTATTGATCATGGTAGGGGTGGTGCTGGATACATTGCAGCAAATCGAAACCCAGCTAATGATGCGCCAGTACGATGGCCTGATGAAAAGCGGCCGTATACAGGGACGTCAGAGCTCTTCTGCCATTCAGATTTAATTCGTTGTAAGAAATTTAATAACTTTGCAGTCCCGCAGCGCAAGTTGCGGGACTTTTTTAATAAATGATATGGTAAAAATTAAGTCAGAAGAACAAGTAGAATTCATGCGCAGAAGTGCATTGCTCGTAAGTAAAACACTAACGGAGATTGCAAAGATTCTGAAACCCGGAATTACAACCATAAGTCTTGATAAAACCATTGCTGAATTTATCGGTGATCATAAAGCCATTCCTTCTTTTTTGAATTATAACGGGTACCCCTTCAACTCCTGTATTTCCGTAAATGATGTAGTGGTGCACGGGTTTCCGGGCAAGGACGAATTGAAGCCGGGAGATATTGTTTCAATTGATGTAGGGGTGGTCCTCGACAAATGGCACGGCGATCATGCGTATACTTTCGCTATTGGCGAGCCTGCCCCGGAAGTGCAGCAGCTGGTTGCCGCTACCAAAGAATCGTTGTACAAGGGAATTGAAAAGGCAACAACCGGGCATCGCATCGGCGATATCGCATTTGCCATTCAGCAGTATACGGAAAAAGAGCGGGGCTACGGTGTAGTACGGGAACTGGTTGGCCACGGGCTGGGACAAAAGATGCACGAAGATCCGCAGGTACCCAACTATGGAAAACGAGGAACGGGCATGAAGCTTCAAAGCGGGATGGTGCTGGCGATTGAACCGATGATTAACCTGGGCAAAAAAGAAGTCTTTACAGAAAGCGATGGCTGGACGGTGCGCACAAAAGACGGCAGCCCCTCGGTGCATTTCGAACATGATGTATGCATACGGCCGGGCAAGGCCGATGTGCTCTCCAACTACGCAACCATCGAAGATGCCGAAAGGCAGAACCCCGAGTTATTTGTTTGTACACTAAAATCCTGAGTTCCGGTCCCCGGAAGCGTTCATTGAAACTTTAATAATAGAGTATGAAGATTGCAGTTATTGGAACCGGCTATGTGGGCCTGGTAACGGGAACCTGTTTTGCCGAAACGGGCAACGAGGTGATCTGTGTGGATATTAATGAAGAAAAAATAGCGGCCCTAAGAAGGGGCGAAACGCCCATTTATGAGCCGGGACTGGAAGTGCTGCTGGCCCGGAATATCCGGGAAGAACGCATCAGCTTTACTACAGACCTTGCAAAAGCCGTACAGGAGGCCCTGGTGATTTTTCTGGCCTTGCCTACGCCCTCCGGTGATGATGGAGCGGCAGATCTTAAATACGTATTAGAAGTTGCCGGACAGCTGGGGAAGCTGATTGACACTTACCGGGTAATCGTTAATAAAAGCACCGTGCCGGTGGGAACGGCAGAGAAGGTTACCGGAATCCTGTTGGAGCAGCTGTCGCCCGAATTGTTTGATGTAGTGTCCAATCCCGAGTTTTTGAGAGAAGGAGTAGCTGTTGATGATTTCCTGAAACCCGAGCGCGTGGTGGTAGGTACCGGTTCCGACCGGGCCCATAAAATTATGGGAGAGCTATACAGCCCGTTTGTACGGCAGGGAAACCCCGTTTACTTTATGGACACCCGGAGCGCGGAAATGACCAAATATGCCGCCAATTCCTTCCTGGCCATGAAAATTTCCTTTATGAATGAGATCGCTAATCTTTGTGAACAGACGGGCGCCAATGTGGATTGGGTTCGTATCGGGATCGGGAGCGACCAACGGATTGGAAAGCGCTTTCTCTTTCCCGGTATTGGTTATGGCGGAAGCTGCTTCCCTAAAGATGTGCTGGCACTAAACCTTACAGCCAAGGAGCATGCCTATGATTTTAAATTACTGCAATCCGTACTGGAAGTAAACCGGCTTCAGAAGGGGAGGATCGTTCAGAAGCTCCGCGCTTATTTCAACAATAACCTTAAGGGAAAACGGTTGGCAATCTGGGGACTGGCGTTTAAACCGGAAACCGATGATATCCGGGATGCGCCCTCGATTGATATTATGGAAGCGCTGCTTGAAGAAGGGGCAACCATTAATGTATACGATCCGGTGGCGATGGAAAATATACGCAAACGGTTTGGCAACCGGCTGCATTATTCAGCTAACCAATATGAAGCATTGAAGGATGCGGAGGCATTGCTGATTCTGACCGAGTGGAGTGAGTTCCGCAACCCCGACTTTGAAAAAATAAAAACACTGCTGGATGCGCCGGTTATCTTCGATGGCCGGAATGTATATGCGCTCGAAAAGATGAAGGAACTGGGTTTTCATTATGAAAGCATGGGACGCAATACGGTCATCGCCCGGTGATATTACCGGTTAAAGCGGTAAAGATATAAAAGAGGGTCGGCTTCATTTTGGAGGAGTTTCAGGATCAGTTCTATACCCCGGATGGAAAAGTAATGCCATTTCCTCCGAATCCCATCACAAAAAAGCACTCGGATAATTGCCGTGTTTGCCGATACAAGGAAGCCTGTCTTTTGTAGACCCAAAACAGCCGGCCCAGGAAAAATCATCAACAAACCGGACAGTGGGCATAAATTGATGTAGTTTTTTGATGAGGGCGCCGGTGAGACCTCCACCGATAACTATGAGCTCCGATACCAGATCCTCTTGCAGGAAGGATAACTGTAAAGCAGCCCGTTCTTTACCCGCCAGAACGATTCTAATGTTCTTAAACGCATTTTTATAGTTAATTTTACCTGTTTCGTCCTCAATTTAGAAAGTAGAAAACACTTGGGGAGGTATTTGCAAAAAAACATCGCAACGTGGCGCGTTTTGAAGGGTCTGCGGGATACCGGATTATTAATGAGTGGATGCAGCGTGTATCCAGGCGCCCTTTCCATTTTCAAAAGGAAACCTGGAAGCAGTTTGAGAACGGGAGCTCAGGTTTGGTCATTGCTCCAACAGGCTTTGGAAAAACGTTTTCAGTATTTCTGGCATTGGTGATCCACTATCTAAACCACCCTGGTACCTATGGTCCGGGATTGAAATTATTGTGGGTAACGCCCTTGCGGTCGCTGGCAAAAGACCTGGGAAGGGCTATGAAAACAGCGCTGGAAGAAATAGGGCTCGACTGGGAAGTGGGAGTACGCAACGGGGATACACCGGTGGCGGAACGCCAGCGTCAGAAAAAGAAGATGCCCGAAGTGATGATCATTACCCCCGAAAGCCTGCATCTGCTTTTTGCCCAGAAAAATAATACGGCTCTTTTTACATCACTGCAATGTATTGCGGTAGATGAATGGCATGAGTTGCTGGGGAGCAAACGAGGGGTACTTACCGAACTGGCTATTGCCCGCTTAAAAGGGATAGTACCCGCGCTAAGGGTCTGGGGGATTTCGGCAACCATCGGGAATGTGGAAGAGGCCTTGGAAGTGCTGTTGCCGGGTACATCCCGCTTCCGGGTAAAAATACAGGCAAAAGAACAAAAGAAAACCTCCATCCTGTCTATTATACCGGATCATATTGAAGAGCTGCCCTGGGCCGGGCACCTGGGTACGCGGCTGGCCCCACGGTTGTTGCCCGTAATAGCAGCAAGTAAAACCACGCTCATCTTTACCAATACCCGCGGACAATCCGAACTGTGGTACCAGGTGCTGCTGAGCGCCGCGCCGGACCTGGCAGGACAGCTGGCATTGCATCACGGATCGGTGGATGCGGAACTGCGTGCCTGGATCGAAGACCGGCTGCACACCGGCCAGCTGAAAGTGGTGATCTGTACATCATCACTGGATCTGGGGGTTGATTTTAAGCCGGTGGATACCGTAATACAGATCGGATCGCCCAAGGGGGTAGCGCGGTTTTTGCAACGGGCGGGGCGTAGCGGACATTCTCCCTTTGAGACGTCAAAAATCTTTTTTTTGCCTACTCATTCGCTGGAACTGGTAGAAGCAGCGGCCCTCAAGGAAGCCGCAAAAGAAAAGATCATTGAGGACAGGGTACCGCTGGCGCTTACGTTTGATGTATTGGTACAATACCTGGTAACACTGGCCGTTGGGGAAGGCTTCAGGGAAAAAGCGTTGTTTGAAGAAGTAAAACAAACATACTGCTTCAGGGGGCTGGAGCCGGAAGAATGGCAATGGCTGCTGCAGTTTGTAACCCGGGGGGGAGAAGTCCTGCATGCCTACGATGAGTTTCAGAAAGTGGTGGTGGAGGAGGGGCTTTATACCGTAAAGAGCCGTAAGATTGCTAGGATGCACCGGATGAACCTGGGTGTCATTGTGAGCGATCCCATGCTGAAGGTAAAATATTTGTCGGGCGGTTACATCGGCATGGTAGAGGAATACTTTGTAGCCCGTTTGCTGCCGGGCGATACCTTTGGCCTGGCGGGCAAAGTGGTGGAATTCGTGATGATTAAAGAGATGACGGTGCTGGTACGGCACAGCAAGGCAAAGCGGGCCATTACCCCAAGTTGGATGGGCGGGCGGCTACCACTTTCTTCCAACCTCAGCGCACTCTTGCGGCATAAGTATACTGATGCATTAAACCCTGCTGCCCGCGATAAGGAGCTGAAAGCGTTGTATCCTTTATTTGTGCAGCAGCAGCAGGTGTCGCATATTCCGCGGGAAGATGAATTCCTGGTTGAACGGATCGAAACAAAGGATGGCCATCATATCTATATGTACCCGTTTGAAGGGCGGCTGGTGCATGAAGTGATGGCAGCGCTGGTGGCTTACCGCTTCAGTAAAATTCAACCCATCACCTTTTCCATGGCGATGAACGATTATGGCTTTGAGCTGCTGAGCGATCAGCCATTGGAATTTACACGGGAGCAGCTGAATACGGTTTTTTCAACCGAAAACCTCACCGCCGATATCAGCAAAAGCATCAACGCGGCAGAGATGGCCGGCCGTAAATTCCGCGATATTTCCGTGATATCCGGTTTGGTGTTGCGCAATTATGCCGGGCAGTTAAAGAACAATAAAAATCTTCAGTCGTCTTCCGGGTTGCTCTTCAGGATCTTTGAACAATATGATCCGCAAAATCTTTTATTAAGACAGGCATTTGACGAAGTGTTTTACCAGCAGCTGGAAGAACCGCGCCTGATGGCTGCACTGCAACGCATATTAAGAAGTAAAATCATCATTATTAGGGCTACTGCATTTACACCATTGAGCTTTCCGATAAAAGTTGATGGTCTTCGCCAGAATCTTAGCAGTGAGGAGCTGGAAACAAAAATCCGGCGGATGCAGGAAGCTGCTCAAAAAAAATCGAAAGATAACAATGCCGGGAACCGATAAAATAACCATTTTTTACAAGGATGCGTCCCTGGTTTTATCCGCGGCGCGCGCCGTTTACTGGCCGGCGGAGAAAATGCTGATCCTCTCGGATCTGCACCTTGGAAAAACGGGCTATTTCCGGTTGCATGGCATACCCGTTTCAACCGGGGTAATGCAGGACGACCTGAAACGCCTGGCAGCGCTGATAGAGCTGTTTAAGCCCGAACAGGTACTGGTGGCGGGCGATATGTTTCATCACCGGTTCAATAATGATGTACATTTATTTAAAGACTGGCGGCAATCTTACAAGGAGCTTTCCTTCCTGCTGGTACCCGGCAACCACGACCGGCATTTGGATATTGGCTACGCAGATCTGAATATAACGCTTACCCCGGAAAAATATGAGTGTGGTGTTATTGGTTTTGTACATGAAATGCAGGAGGCTGATCCCGGCCGGCTTACCATTTCGGGACACCTGCACCCGGGGTATATGATCTCCGGTAAAGCAAAACAGTTGCTATGTTTGCCCTGTTTTATAAAAGGCAGCCATCACCTGGTACTGCCGGCCTTCAGCCAGTTTACCGGCCTGTATACACGGGCGTCTGCAGGCCACACTTGTTATGTGATCAGTGAAAATAAACTATTTGAGTTTTAGAAGCTATTGCAAAACGGGGCCTCACATTTTTGTATACAGCATTGTGTCCCGCTAACCTGTATGCCGGCACTTTAAGCTGAAATATGAGCATTGGTTTTGTGATGGTCTGCAGGGAGAATTCTATTTTAACCGGTATTTCCGTTGTACTCTCGAACTATTAAAGTACTTGTTGATCTGTTCTTCCGACATATTTTCCGCCATTTCTGTAGGTACTTCCCCCAGTTGGGCCTGACTTTGGCGAAGCTCCTTTTTTAAGGTTTCCGTTTTGGAAGCGATGTTCGGATCCCGGTCGCTGGATAGCTTACAGTCAAAAACAACATATTCGAGGCGCTTGATATTTGCCCGGAGCTGCCCCGCCTGGTTTTGCTCTACCGTTTTTGAAGGAACCGCGGCTTCCCTTATCGGTATGGCCAGGGCACCGGCTCCGGCCAGCACTTTTGGAGTTGCCACTTTGTTGTTGTTCACGGTTGTGGATATTACGGTTCCGGTAGTGGTGGTGGTGGCTGTAGTAATATCAAAACCTGATCTCCAGGTTTTAGTCGATTTCAGTTTTTTATCCAGCTGAAGAAAAGTGTATTTATAACGCAGGAGCCAGCGGTTCATATTTTCCAGGGCGTCATTGTACTCTCGTGTAGCAATGTCAAAATTGAGCGCATTGCGTATCACCACTCTTACCTTGGCCGTGTCCGTAAAATTAAACTGCGTAGTGCCAATGAACATCAGGTTTACGATCTTTACCTGGGCCGAATCTTTGTCGCCCACGAAATCATAGCCGGGGGTCCACTCAAATGTATCGTCGCAGGCTTTGGGCAGCTTAAAACCGCCAATGGAAATATTGCTGGTAACGAGGATCCGTTCGATGGCAAAATTTCCGTTGTCGCAAAGCACGTTGAAGGAGAGTTTATTGCCCTCCTCTACATATACCGGGCTTACCACGGAGGGCTTTATCCGGGGAAAAATGATATCGGTACTGTAAAACGAGATCGTAAAAGAAGTGTCTACCCGGTCATGAGGGTCCGACAGACTTTGCACACCGATCTGCACCGGGTATTTGGTATCATATTTCAGCCTCCCCGACATGAAAAGCGATTTATTGGACTTAAAGGAAAGTGTTCCTTCATCCTTATCGATCCGCAGGCCCGACGGGGCATCTTTTAGAAACCAGTAATAGTTTTTTTGAGGCTTGTTGATCTGCAGTCTGTAGGACAGGTTGGAGTCCACATGCAGGGAAAAATAGGGGTAGAGGTTAATGATCCGCAACGCTGTATCAGCGTGGCGAACGGTGTTGGAAACTGTGGGAAGGTTTACGGTGTCATTTATAACCTGTGCATTGAGGGTGCCGCAAACGGATAGCACAAAGGCTGTAAAAATTACAATTTTTTTGAGCATGATCATAATGGGCGGTTAAAATGATTTGCGAATTTACTGGATTATGACGAACTCCGGAGGAATAAGGTTTATTTCAGCACCTGAAATAAAAAAAAGCCCATTGTAGAAACAACAGGCTCTAAACCAAAACTAACTGCTTATGAGAAAAATTTATATGCGTTTATTTCATTAAAGAACTTCTATATCTTTTGACGCTGTTTTAATAGTTTCCTTTTTCTGAATCGTTACAATTAGGATACCATTAACATATTTGGCTTCTATCTTATCTGTATCTACTTTGTCGTCAACGGTAAATGTTCTTTTAAAACCGCGGGGTCTGAACTCTTTGCGAATGGTTTTGTCCGTTGCTGCGGCTGTATTGTCCTTTTGATCGGCCGCAATGGTCAATACCTGCTGATCCAGATTGATCTTAAAATCGCTTTTTTCCAACCCGGGAGCTACTACCTCTACCTGGTATTCATTTTCCTTTTCAGTAATGTTCACTGGAACAAAACCTTTTATGTTCGGATTTTTGACATCGGTTTTGAAAAGTGTGGGAATTTCAGTCATAAAATCATCTACCAGGCTGGTTAAGGTTCTTTCAAAAGGGGTTCCGTTAAATTTTACGTTTGTCATTGCTATTTGTTTTATTTTTTAAGATTTTGATTTGTATAGCTGGGATCAAATCGGGAGCCAAATGAAAATATCGGAAAAAATGACATATATTTTTTATTTTTGTTGACAAAATGTCTTGTTTTTATTAAGTGTATCCCCGGGCTGTCAGGTAAATGGGCTCATTAATGCCTGGCTAAAGGAGGGCAGGGCCGGATTGATGAGTTTTAAGTTGCCGTCTTCAAAACTTCACCGCACAATACGGGTTGCTGTTTAGGTAAGATCGGGGCTATTGCTCCAACTTTTTCTATATTTTTGTGTTATCGTTTTAAATCTATATAAATATGTATCCACAGGAAATAGTGATCCCGATGATGGAGGAATTGACAGACAATGGTTTTGAAAACCTGTCTACTCCCGAAGCGGTAGAAGCTTCATTAGCAAAAAAAGGAACCAATCTTTTGGTAATCAATTCAGTATGCGGATGTTCCGCTGGTACTGCGCGCCCCGGGGTGCTGCTGGCGGTAGCCAATACAGAAAAAAAACCCGACCATCTTACTACCAGTTTTGCCGGTTTTGACCTGGATGCGGTAAACAAAGTGCGGGAGCACCTGTTACCTTACCCGCCTTCTTCTCCTTCCATTGCGTTATTTAAAGATGGGGAGCTGGTGCATTTTATTGAGCGCCATCAGATTGAAGGCCGTTCAGCACAAATGATCGCCCAGAACCTGGTTGCTGCTTTTGACGAGTATTGCAATTAATGACCGGTACTGTTAAGAAACGGAAGGTCTTGCATGGAAGCATGGAAGGCCTTTTTTTTGTTGGCCCGGCAAGGCAAAACTTTTAAATGTTTAAACCTTAAACCAGCATTATATTTGTAATATTGTGCTCAACTTTAACGCATGTATCCAAACCTGTATTACGTATTTAAAGATTTTTTCGGGATTGAGTGGAACTTTCTGCATTTTGTAAATTCCTTTGGATTTTTTGTAGCCCTGGCCTTTATCATCTGTTCTGTTGTGCTGGCCCGGGAGCTTCGCAGAAAGGGAAAAGAAGGACTGCTGGGGCCGGTAGAGGAAAAAGTGGAAGTAGGAAAACCTGCCACACCGGGAGAACTGGTTGTTAATTTTATCCTCGGATTTGTGCTTGGATATAAGATCATCGGCTTGTTTTTTGCCAATGGCAATGCTGTTAATCCCCAGGAATATATTTTCTCATCCCAGGGAAACTGGCTGGCGGGTATTGCGCTCGGCTTATTGTTTGTATTTGTTAAGTGGCGCGAAAAAAACAAGCAAAAACTGGCGCAGCCCGAAACACGCACCATCAGGGTATGGCCGCACGACCGTGTGGGTGAGATCACGATGATCGCGATCATTTTTGGATTACTGGGAGCTAAATTGTTTGATACTTTTGAAAACTGGGATTCGTTTATTAAAGATCCGGCCTCCATTTTCTCCATGTCGGGACTTACTTTTTACGGGGGGCTTATCTGCGCCGGTATTGCGCTGTGGTGGTATACCCGCAAGCACCAGATCAATTTCCGGCATTTTCTGGATGTGATGGCCCCGGTAATGATGCTGGCTTACGGCCTTGGACGCATTGGCTGCCAGGTTTCGGGCGATGGCGATTGGGGTATTTATAATGCCGCTTTCAAAACCACCGCAGCAGGAGGTATTGCTCCGGCTTCCGTCAATGATTTTCAGGCGGCGGTGACGCAGCATGCTGATTTTTTTGCTCGCAATTCCACGCATCACGCCTTTTTCCCCAAGCCCGGCTTCCTGAGCTTTCTGCCAGACTGGCTTTTTGCTTATGATTTTCCCCACAATGTAAATGAAACCGGTGTGGCCCTCTCAGGCTGCGTGGGCAAATACTGCAACCACCTGCCCGTTCCGGTATTTCCTACCTCCCTTTACGAAATTATTATGGGACTGCTCCTTTTTGGATTGCTGTGGGCGATCCGGAAGCGCTTCAAAACGCCCGGTATGCTTTTTGGTATTTACCTGGTATTGAATGGAGTAGAACGTTTCTTTATTGAAAAGATCCGGGTAAATGTGAAGATGGATTTCCTGGGGATGCAAATCACCCAGGCAGAATTGATCTCCTTCCTGATGATCATCGGAGGCATCGCGATGATGGTCCTGTTGAAAAGAAACGATACCGGGAGGAATTCTTCATTAAAAACGTCATAATAAGTATAAGAACGATCTTTTAAAAAAACTGTTATATTACAGATAAGTTCCTTTGGTCCGATGGTTTTTCGCAAAATCTATTGTACCTTTGGATGTTTTAAAAAAACTGTTAATATTGTTCTATAGGAATCCGGACCCTTGTTCGGACGGCTATTATAATTAAATTTTATTATGCGCCAGCTAAAAATTGCTACACAAATTACTAACCGTGACTCTCAGGCGGTCGAAAAATATCTGCAGGAGATTTCCAAGATCTCTATGATTACGCCCGAAGAAGAAACAACACTGGCCCAGAAAATTAAAATGGGCGATCAGCGTGCATTGGATAAACTGGTTCAGGCAAACCTTCGTTTCGTGGTTTCTGTAGCCAAACAATACCAGCACCAGGGGCTTTCGTTAAGCGACCTGATTAACGAGGGCAACCTCGGCCTGATCAAGGCGGCGCAGCGTTTTGATGAGACAAAGGGATTTAAGTTTATTTCTTACGCCGTTTGGTGGATCCGTCAGTCTATTCTACAGGCTTTGGCCGAACAGGGAAGGCTGGTGCGGCTGCCGCAGAATAAAATTGGTACTTACAACAAAGCCAATAAAGCGTATATGGCTTTTGAACAGGAGCACGAACGGGAACCTTCTACAGAAGAATTGTCGGAACTGCTCGAAATGAGTGAAACAGAGATTAACAATATTTTCCAGAGCAATACCCGCCATACTTCACTGGATGCACCCGTACACGAAGCGGAGGATGTAGCCATGGGCGACCTGCTCGAAGGCGGCTCCGATACGGATGATGATGTAATGAAAGATTCGTTGCGCAACGAGATCCGCCGGGTATTAAAATCGCTTTCTCCACGGGAAGCTGAAATCGTAAATGCTTATTTTGGCCTGGACGGTGAAAACGGGGTTACTATCGAGCAAATCGGCCAGAAATACGACCTCACCAAGGAACGTATCCGCCAGATCAAGGAAAGAGCGATCAAAAGACTGCAAAAGGCACGTTATAGCAGTGCCCTGAAATCCTACCTGGGATAATGTTTTCTCAGATATTATAACATTCACGGCTCCGGAATATTCCGGGGCTTTTTTTTGTTTCATATTTGAGGTTTAAAGTTTCAGGTTGGAATCGTTTTCATGCTCAAATGTGTGTGGGTAAATCTCAGATCTCAAGTCTCGAAGGTGCATTCCAATTGCTGCACTCTATAAATACAATGTTACCCTGAAGATGTCATCCCGGGCTTGCCCCGGGATCTATTCCTGTTTCAGGGTCTATTGAACGACAATATGCATAGATGCTGAAGTAAATTCAGCATGACAGCGGCAATGTGGAATGCGCCCGTTTCTAATCCTTCTGAAGTTTCAGGCGCAGGTGCCGTGTTCCCCTGTTTAAAGTTCCCGGGTAAAGAATATGGAGCTTTAACGGATCTCCATTTTCAAATTTCCACATTTCCCGTTCTATCTTGCTATTATTGTACTATGAAAATTTTAGTAACAGGATCAAACGGGCTGGTTGGGAGTTATGTAGTGCAGCAATTGCTGGAGGAGGGACACCAGGTATTTGCCACTTCACGTACCGATGATCGCTCCGCATTTAAAAACCCCCGTTACCGGTTTGTGCAAATGGACTTTACAGATCCGTATGCGCTGGACGCAGCATTTGAAGCCATACAACCTGATGTGGTGGTGCATAGCGGTGCCATGAGCAAACCGGATGATTGTGAAACAGACCAGCAGGAAGCGTATAAGATCAATACCGTGGGAACGGTGCAGTTGCTGCTGAACGCTGCGGCCTGTGAGAGCTTCTTTATTTTTTTATCAACGGACTTTGTTTTTAATGGGAAGGAAGGGATGCATAAAGAAAGCGATCCCGCAGATCCTATCAGTTATTATGGCCGTACCAAATTGGAGGCGGAAGAAGCGGTGCAGGAATACGGGTATCCATGGGCCATTGTACGAACTGTTTTTGTATATGGAAAGCCCTTGTATGGCCGCGATTGTTTTGTTACGATGATTGCAAAAAAACTCCGGAACCAGGAGCCTTATAAAGTTGTGAACGACCAGGAACGAACACCGACCTACGCCGGCGACCTGGCAAAGGGTATTGCGGCCATCATTGAAAAAAAGGTAACGGGCATTTTTCATCTCTGTGGCGCAGATGTTCTGTCGCCCTATGGCATGGCTATGAAGGCGGCAGCGTATTTGGGAATGGAAGCGCCCCTGCTGGAGCCCGTTGCAACAGCTTCCTTAAAAGCGCTGGCCCGGCGTCCATTAAAAAGCGGGTTGGATATATCCAGAGCAAAAGAGGTATTGGGCTATGCACCCCTGTCTTTCAGTGAAGGTCTGGCAAAAACTCTGGGAAATTAGCGTCTGCTATTCTTTGGCAAATTGTTTTTCACCGGCATTGATGGCGATCTTCAGATGGTTTTCTTTGGGCGGCAGCGGGCAGCTGTATTTTCCCGTTACATAAGCGCAATAAGGATTGTAGGCCTTGTTAAAGTCCAAAACAATACGCCCGTCCCGGATATCCGATATCTTCAGATCCATGTACCTCCCGGTTTCGTAACTTTCCTTGCCATTGGTGGCATCTTTAAAGGGGAGAAACAGGTAGTCAAAATATTCGTTGTGCTGTAACAGGAACTGGGATTGGTAGACTGCCAGTTTTTGATTGTGCCCGTTTAACTTAAACCTCAGCCATCCGTAAATGCGGTATTGTTTGGGTTTGCCGTTGGAGGTTGGGATTGTAACCCATGGACTGTCGTTTACCTTTTTGAAATGAGCCGTTACCTGGTAGTGCTGGTCAACCGGGAAAAAGCGAAACTGTTTCTTATGGGCTCCTGTTACCACCTGGTGATTCTTTACGTAGGCGGCTATAAACTGATTGAGGCTGTCTTTGTAGGGGGGCTGGGCTTGTAGCAAGGTAGCCCACAGCATTACAAGAGTGCAAAGGATAGTTTGTTTCATCTGTTTATTTTTTTACCTCTTATTGGTTGTTTTATATTGAATGTATTAGCGGGAATGATGCGGTTGATGCAGGGGGAGAAAGATTTCGGCAATCATGCACCGTGCACTACCCCCGCCGTTTTGCTCAATAGTGGTTAGGGACGTATGTAAAATGGGGTTGTAGGTTTCCAGTTGCAGCCGTTGTTGCTGCGTCAGCGACCCAAAGGCGGCGGAAGACATAACGAGGAACCGTTGCCCTTCTGTATTTTTTACCTGCAGGGCATTGCCGGCAAACTGCTCCATTTGATTAAGGCTAATGGGGATGATGGCCTTGCCGCTACCTGTAAGTGATTGCAATACTGCTTCGCGTTCTCCTTTGTCGGTAATACTGTCGGTGGCAATGAGCGCATAATCCTCGGCTACGCTCATCATTACATTGGTATGATATACCGGGGTGCCATTGCCATCGGCTGCATGAAAAAGTACCGGGGTAAAATCAAGCATTTCGCAAAAGTCCAGCAGCACCCGCTCATCCGTGCGGGGCGAGAGGCAGGCGTAGGCTTTTTGATGCACCCGGTCCAGCACCATGCTACCGGTTCCCTCCAGGAAGAGCTCTTCTTTTTCGTAGCCGGTAAGGTCCACATTGGAGTAAATGATAAACTTTTCTTTTAGCTGGTCAAGGACGCCCTTGGCCCGTTCGGCTCTCCGGTTGGAAGCAAACATCGGGTAAAGCACAATCTGTCCGTCTTCATGCATGGAAATCCAGTTATTGGGGAAAACCGAGTCCGGTGTATATGGCTGCGGCAGGTCCTGGATTACGCAAACATCAACCTGGTGCTGTTTTAAAAGCGCCACCAGCTGGTCAAACTCCTGCTGGGCCTTTTCGTTCACGTTCCAGTCATCCTTCTTTTTTTGAAATGCATTGTTTACTGCTGTTTCTGTATTAAAACCAAAAGCAATGGGCCGGATCATCAATAGGTGAGAGGTCGTTTGCATAAAAAAAATTGATCATGATGCGCGCGGGCAGATGGCGCGCAGGAATTTTAAATGGTATCGCGCAGCAGGGGCATGCTCATACAATGAAAGCCGCCCCGGGCCCTTGAAAGTTCTGCCGATGGGATGGTGATAAAAATATTACTCAGTTTTTCAGGATCCACTGCACCGCTTTCCAGCTGTGGCAGCAGCTCTTTAATATCGATGATCCGGAAACCCGCCAGGCGAAAGGCCTCCAGGGTTTTGTCGTTCCGGTCGTAACCCACAACCACGCCGTCTCTCAACGCCAGCAGGTTGCAGCTGTCGGTCCACTGCTCCCGAAGGTCGAAGGGGAATTCATCATTGCCCGAATGGAGAATGGTTACAGGGCCTTTTACTTTCAGGTCCTTTTTGCTGATGTCGGTCAGCAGGTCTTCCAGGCTTTCAAAGCGAACCGGCCGGGAGGGATTGTTTTTCCGGAATTGAATAATGGAAACGGCCATTTCCGGCTGCTGGTCTTCAATGGCTCTCAGGATTACATCGCTCATTTCTTTTTTTGCGCGCCTGCTTGAAAAAGCGCCGAGCATCACCCAGGTGTCTTTTTTTACCTGTGTAAAGATCGTGTCGATGTGCATGTACTCCCTTTTTTGAGGGATCTGCACCAGGGTTACCTTGCCAACGATATTTTTTTTAAAAAGGGTGGTGGCTACCTGGTGGGCCGCTGCCTTGCTGGTGCGTTCGCTGATCCCGATCACTACGTGGTTACTGCTTACTACCATTACATCGCCGCCTTCGAGGGTCACATTGTATTGATCGGCATCCACCGGGAGCAGGAAATGATAGGGACTGTCCGAAAGCTCAATGATATTGTTCCGGTAATCCTTAAACAGCGGGTGGTTAAAAAAGATATATTTCATCAGCAATGCCTCCCGCAGTCTTGCTTTTTTGGCGGGCTTGTTGAGCAGGATATGGTCTTTTATGACAATACCGATATCGCGGGTAAAAATGAAGTTGGGCACCGGGGGAAACAGCATTTCGAGGTTATTGCCGGTACCGCTGATAAAGATCCTGGCAAGCTCCTCCGGCTTTTGTGTAAGCAACAATTCCTGGATCTGGTAAGAACAGTTTTCGATGGCGCAAACAGAGGCCACCAGCTTTTGTTTAATAGCGGATTTCTGGAGGATATCGGCCAGCAGCACCTGTATTTCAATAACGTTTTTTGAATGATGAAAACCCGGACGTCCCGGTTTAAAAAACTGGTAATCATTTTTGGGATCATCGATAGCTGCCAGGCGCCCTTTGATTGCCGCGGGGTCCAGGAAGTACAAAAGCAGCTTTGTATAATAATCGTATTCCTTCCTGCGGATGGTATCCAGGTGTACAATGTCCTCAAAAAGCCAATCCTGCGCTTTTGAAGGGATCACCTTACCGATGCCGCTATCCGGGCTGTGTACCAGCAGTTTTTTTAACAAACCAATTTCCGAGGTTACGTTTATTTCCATATCAAGTTATTAACAGCTAACATCTGTTATTAACAAAAATAAGGGAATGAATGTTTGTGGTCAAAGTTCTGCAATTTAATTAGCTTGCATGCGCAGTTTTTCCCGCCTCCGGAGACGGCCCAAGGCCGCTGCTAAACTGCAGATAAAAGAAGTATGGATGAAAAAAGCGTTTTTACAATTACATATCGCAGTATTGCTGGCGGGATTTACAGGGATTTTGGGAGAACTGATCACGCTGAATGAAGGGCTATTAGTCTGGTACCGGCTAATGATTGCCGCGGTAACACTTTGGATACTGATGCGCATAACCGGGAAATTACAGAAGCTGCCGGTAAAAGAGGCCTTGAAAATTTCCGGCATCGGTTTTTTGTCGGCACTGCATTGGGTGTTTTTTTATGCCTCTATCAAATATGGTAATGTATCCATTGGGCTGGTCTGTCTTTCGGCGGTGGGCTTCTTTTCGGCCATCCTGGAGCCCCTGCTCAACCGGGTACGCATTAATAAAACAGAGCTGATCCTGGGGCTTTGCTCGGTATTGGGGATTTACCTGATCTTTCATTTTGACGCACAATACAAGCTGGGTATCCTGTTGGGGTTTGTTTCTTCCTTTTTTGCTGCGTTGTTTCCCATCCTGCTCAAGTTTTCGATGAAGCGGATCAATATGCAAACGGTGCTTACCTGGCAAATGACGGGAGGGTTTATCACCCTGTCGCTGGTTATGCCCTTTTACCTCAGGGTATTTCCGGTGACGACACTGCTGCCCTCCCTGAGCGATTTTTTGTGGCTGCTGGTGCTTGCCTGGCTTTGTTCTGTGGTGGCCTTCCAGTTTTCAATGAACGCCCTCAAAAAGCTTTCGGCGTTTACTGTAAGCTTATCTTACAACCTGGAACCCCTATACGGCATCCTGATGGCTTTTATTATTCTTAAAGAGAATAAATCGCTTAATAATGGCTTTTATCTTGGTTTTTCCATTATCTGCCTCACCCTTGTGCTGCATGCAGTAATCTTAAAGCGGAACAATAAGAAAACGGTTTAAAAGGTTTCATGTTCAAAGCCTGCTTTTCACTATTCACTTTCTACTTGTTAATGGTGAGAAGTAAAATGTGATGAAAATTGAAAATGTTGATGGTTCGGTTTCGGAATTTGGGGTATAGTACTTGGGATTTGGATCTTGTCCTCCGAAGTCGGACGCGGGAGTTCCCTTCGTTGCACATTTTGCATAGTAACGAGCGGGCAGTATAGAGAATTTAGTATCTTCAATACGCATCTAAAGAACAATATATGAAATCTGAATTAGGAACGCAATATAAAGTTGGGAAAAATTTTAAGTTAAAGGACGCCCCAACCGATATTTCCTCCCGGGTAAAACCAGCTGAAGCAAAAGAAGCGTTGAAAAAAATCCGGAAGGACCTCGCTGCCTTCCAGGAGAAATTGTATGCACACAACCGTTACAGCGTGCTGGTTTGTCTGCAGGGAATGGACACCTCAGGCAAGGATAGTCTCATCCGCGAAGTGTTTGAAGAATTTAATGTAAGGGGCGTTGTGGTCAATAGCTTTAAAACTCCTTCCGCGCTTGAGCTGCAGCATGATTATCTGTGGCGGCATGCCATTGCCTTGCCGGAGAAAGGAAAATTCGGGGTATTTAACCGCACACATTATGAAAATGTACTGGTAACCCGGGTGCACCCGGAATACCTGCTGAACGAAAAGATACCGGGAATTGAAAACGTAAAAGACCTGCCCCGGGATTTTTGGGAAAAAAGGTTCGGGCAAATAAATCATTTTGAAGAACAGCTGGCAGAAAACGGAACCCTGCTATTTAAGTTCTTCCTTAACCTGAGCAAGAAAGAGCAAAAAGCACGTTTACTGCGACGCCTGGAAAAAGAAAAACACCAATGGAAATTTTCGCCGGGCGATCTGGCGGAACGAAAACTATGGGAGCGGTATATGGACTGCTACGAAGATGCTATCCGGCATACAAGCCCACCCAGGGCGCCCTGGCATGTGATCCCTGCAGATGATAAGGATATCTGCCGCTACCTTGTTGCATCCATCCTGCTGAGCCGGCTGGAGACCTATAAGGATATTGCATATCCCAAACCTGAAAAAGCAATACAGGAGCATATACGGCAGTACCAACAGCAACTGGAGCAGGAGAAATCCTAAGCGTGGTATATTCTATTTGAATAGTAGACTAATTAAGTATAACTTTAAGTTATGGCCTATTGGCTTTAGTCATTTACGTATTTCTGCGGGCGGGCTTAGTTTTGTGGCATAAAAGTACAGCGCACATGAAAGCTTTTTTGATACCGGCCCTTATATTTTTGGCAATGATCCTGCTCATGCTTGCTGAAAACGGATGCGGAGGTAACGAGCATGATTCTTCTCAAAAGGAAAATGCAGGTACAGAAGCCGCGGAACCGGTGTGGACCGGCTGGAACCATTACCAGATTCCCGATTATACAGAAGCCGGCCGGCTGGCCCGTTACGGTTACGAGTTGATCGCAAATACATCCTACTACCTGGGACCTAAGGGAAAAGTGGCCGCGCTTAGCAATGGGATGAACTGCCAGAACTGTCATCTTAAGGGAGGTACGGTACCATTTGGAAATAATTTTGGAAAAGTGTTTGCCACCTATCCCCGGTACCGTGCGCGCAACAATGGCATCCAGGATATTTATGAGCGGATCAACGATTGTTTTCTACGGAGCCTCAACGGGCAGAAACTGGACACTGCCTCCAGGGAAATGCAGGCCATTTATGCATATATTCGCTGGCTGGGCGATGGCGTGCCAAAGGGCAAAGCATTACCGGGAACTTCAATCAGGCAGCTCCCATTCCTTGCCCGGGCGGCTGATCCGGAAAAGGGTAGGAGCACCTACGAGGCACGGTGCGCCACCTGCCACGGAGCCGATGGCGCCGGCCAGCCCAATACGGAAGGCTCCGGCCATTTATATCCTCCCTTATGGGGTGCCGAAAGTTTTAATGATGGTGCGGGGTTATTCCGTTTGCGGGGTATGGCCGGCTTTATAAAAAATAATATGCCCCTGGGCACTACTTACAAGAATCCCCAGCTTACGGATGAGGAATGCTGGGATGTGGCGGCCTATATCAATAGCCATCCGCGCCCCGCTTTTGATCAGCATGAAGATTGGCAATTGCTGGCAAAAAAGCCATTGGACGCACCGTATGGGCCTTATGTAGACAGCTTTTCTGAGCAGCAGCACAAATATGGCCCTTATCGACCGATTGAAATGGCCCAGGCTATACTAAAAGGACAAGCGAATTAATAGTATACTTCGGCAGGGATCAATTTGTGAACATTAACTGATGGGATCAATTATTTTTTACTCCCCGCCTGGTATAAACGGCCTCACAGGGACATAATTTTGTTTTCACATAAAAAAAAGACAATGAAACAGATCTTACTGGCTATCGGATGCGTGATGTTGAGTTGGGTGGCATCTGCCCAGCAACTGACAAAGCAGGAGGAAAAGAACCGGAATTTTTCGGGTGCTGTGGCCCGGCTAAAACAATACAGGGTCATCTATCAAATGGATAACGGGGACCCGAAGATTATTGAAAAAGTGCTGCGCAACCTCAATAATGCATTAGATGACCCAAGACTAAAAGGGAAATTGAAGGCGGAGCTGGTGGCATTCAGTGGAGGTACAGATGCCTTTTTAAAGGGGAGTAAGTACGAGGATGCATTAAAGCAGCTCGTAAATAAAGGTGTGATCCTGGTACAATGCGCCAATACCCTGAAAGAACGGAAGATCGACCGGGAGCGGATCTATGACTTTATTGGCCTGGCGCCAAGCGGCAATGGAGAACTAATCCTTCGCCAGGCAGAAGGATGGTCGGTGATCAAACCCTGATAGTTAAAAACAGGCTCTGTGAAGAAACCACGGCCGGGAGGTATATAAGTGCCCGGCCCGGGAACTGCTGCAATGCCTTAAGAGCAGTATCGATAAGAAGCAAAATAATCAGAAATGAAAAGGAAGTTTATGATCCTGGCCCTTTGCCAGGTATGTGCCGGTTTCATAGCGGCACAGGAGCACCGTTTTGACCCGCCCTGGAACACGCCTCCGCAAAGTAATGTGATGTTTACCGTACCGGGCGTAGATAATGTGCCCGACCTTTACGGCGACATTAATGATCCCCAACTGGTGGTGTTTTTTGCGGGAAACCAGTTTATGTGCATTGATGAGCTGCTGGCCGCATTTAAAAAATCGTACCCGCGTTACACCCGAATATTTGCAGAAACATTACCTCCGGGGGTCCTCGCAAAACAAATAGAAGGCGGGTCTTTAACTATGGGTAACCTGCGTATTACCCTAAAGCCGGATGTTTATACCGCCGGTAAAACCCGGATAGATGCAATGGCGCGCCTGTTTGCGGACACCGCAGCTTATGCCTACAATAAACTGGCCATAATGGTACAGGAGGGAAATCCCAAAGGGATCAGAGGATTAAAAGATCTGGGGAAAAAAGACGTATTGGTGGCCATGCCCAACCCGGAATTTGAAGGAATTGGCAAAAGAATAGAAGCTGCCTATGTTAAAGCTGGTGGCGAACAGCTTAAAAGCCGGATCATGGATGCAAAAGTAAAAGACAGCACAACGCTGCTTACCCAAATTCATCACCGGCAAACACCGATGTGGGTGCTCTATGGAAAAACGGACGCAGGCCCCGTTTGGTATTCAGAGGCATATTACCAGGCAATGATCGGTCATCCCGTGGAGCTGGTGTCCATACCGGACGATGAAAACATCCGGGCAACCTATATGGCAGGCCAGCTAAAGGCTGCGCCACATCCGCAGGCCGCCAAAGATTTTATGCGCTTTTTAAAAAGCGCATCTGCAAAAGCTATCTATAAGAAATACGGTTTTACCACACCCTGAGTGGGTAGTTGGAGAATAGCACTCCCTAACATTAAGGGGCTGTCTCAAAAGTCGCTTTGCAGCATGATGTCGTTCTGAAGATGTCATCCCGGGCTTGACCCGGGATCTATTCTTGTTTCAGCATCTATTGACTAACAATCATCTTTAGATGCCGAAACAATCCCGATCGCCATCGTATGCGCGTCAAGTTAGCATGCAAACTGTACCCGCCGCATAGCGGCAGATGAATATTGTAAGAGCGGGTTTTAACCCGTATCGCCATCCAGACGAAGGGTTGAGAGCCGTTAGCCGAAACATCTGTCGTGCCTATGACACTCACATCTGCCTTTTCGCTGCTAACATCGCGCTGAAGCACGACGTTCTAAAATCTATCCGGGGCTATGCCCCTCAAAGCCTTTAATAGCGCAGATTTGCCGGCATGCTTACATTCCCTTAACCTGACGCGCATGCGATCGCCATCGGGACGGCATGACAAAACAGCGACTTTTGATACAGCCTCTTTTTAGTGGTAAATAAGTTATTCTCAGGTAGGTACAGGATGGTTATATGGCATAAATGTTATTTATTCGTGCATCGCTGTATCCTGCAGGAAGTATACTGGATTTGCCATTGAAAAAATGAATAACGGATGATACGATTGTTGATCTGCTTTGCTGTTTTATGCAGCCTGGGATTTTTTGCCCGGGGCCAGGCGCTTGGTGGCGTGGATGACCTGGGAAGGGTTTTGCCGCAATACAATGTGGTTGGTAATGTAAAACATGGTAAGCAGGTAGGCATGTTTTATTTCCTGTGGCAGGGAGATGTGCACTCAAAAACAGCGGAACGCGTTTGGGATCTTAGTGAAATATACAGCAAAACACCCGATGTTTTCCAGGATTTTAATGATCCCGGCTGGGGGGGAGGCGCGGGTATTGCCGGCAGGTATTATTTTTGGGGAATGCCCGTATACGGATATTACCGGGGCGATGACTATTGGGTACATTTGAGAAATGTACAGTTACTGGCGGATGCCGGTGTTGATTTCCTGGTGATTGATGCTACCAATGGGCTGATTTATCCAACACAATCGGATGCTCTTTTTAAAGCGATAGAGGCCGTTAGGGCGCAGGGGAAAACGCCGCCCAAAGTGGTATATTATACAAATACTGCTTCCGGCAAAACCATGCAGGGCCTCTTTGATGCGTATTACCGGGAGGGTGCGCCGCATCGTTACCCGCATTGCTGGTTTTATCTCGACGGGAAACCCCTGGTAATCGGATTGTCTGCCGAAGCAAAGGGTACGGATTATGAACATTTCTTTACATTCAGAGAGTCGCAATGGCCCAATGAAGCAAAGAAAGAAAACGGCTGGCCCTGGATCGAATTCCGGCGTCCGCAGCAGGTATATTTTAACAAAAAAGGACAAAAGGAGATCGTTAACGTTTCTACTGCGCAACATCCCAACCTGGATGCCTCAATGGGGGGGTCCGCATTTTATGGCCGTTCCGGAAACTGGGGGCGCAGTTTCCGGAACGGAGTGCCCGGCAACCCGCAAAAAGACCTGCACTATGGGTACAATATACAGGAGCAGTGGGATTTTGCCATTAGCCAGGATGTTCCCTTTGTTTTTGTTACAGGATGGAATGAATGGATTGCGGGTAAATGGCGGCGGCAATCGGGGAATAAAAACCATGCGCTATTTGTAGATCAGGCCAGTCCGGAGTACAGCAGGGATATAGAGCCTTCCTTAACCGCAGGATTGCGTGATAGCTACTATATGCAGCTTGCCGGCAATATACGCCGGTACAAAGGAACCACCGCAATTTTACCGGTGGTTAAAAAAAGATTTACAGGAAGCTGGAGCAGCTGGAAAAACGTGCCGGCGGTATATGAAGATTATACCGGTGATGCAGCACATCGCTCACACTCGGGAGCCCAAACAGAACCTGCGGTCGTTTATTCTAATACTACCGGGAGGAATGACCTGAAA
Source organism: Niabella hirudinis (assembly GCF_051201075.1). Classification (NCBI taxonomy): domain Bacteria; kingdom Pseudomonadati; phylum Bacteroidota; class Chitinophagia; order Chitinophagales; family Chitinophagaceae; genus Niabella; species Niabella hirudinis. The sequence goes on along the minus strand of NZ_JBPEHJ010000019.1, from coordinate 14,938 downwards.
ACTATGAAGGTGGTTGCCGGAAGAAAACAGCTGTATTTTTATATAAGCACCGTTGATGCGTTAACGGCTGTTGCAGGCGACAACTGGATGACGCTTTGGCTCAACACCGACCAATCCTATGCCTCCGGCTGGCTGGGGTATGACTACCGGGTGGTTTGCGGCAATCAATTGCAGCAGTATGTGAACCAGGCATGGAAAACGATTGCTACGGTAGTCTTCACGATGCAGGGGAACCAGCTGATGATAACAATTCCATATTCCATGCTGGCGATTGCCGGTGGGCAGGATTTCTTAGAGTTGAAATGGTCGGATAATATGCAGAAAGCGGACCCCCTGGACTGGTATATCAACGGAGATGCGGCGCCGGGAGGGCGCATGAATCTGCTGCTGCGCCTTAAATAACCGTTGTGGTGCCTTCATACAGGCGAAAACAGGACGGTAGTCCGTCTTAAATTTGATTTTTTGTAAGAACCGTAGAAATATTTATTATGAGAGTTTGCCATCGATACCTGGTGGGGTTGTGTTTTTTATGGATCGCAGCGTGCGGCACTGCTAAAAAGAACAGCAGCGACTGGAAAAACATGGAGCATGTGTTTGCAGCAGCTCCTGATTCCATCCAAACCAGTGTGTACTGGTACTGGATATCCGATAACCTGTCAAAGGAGGGGGTTGTTAAGGACCTCCGGGCTATGAAAGCGGTTGGTATTAACCGGGCCTTCATTGGTAATATTGGTTTAAGTGATCTGCCGGGAAATGCCTATGGTAAAGTAAAAATTTTTACCGATGAGTGGTGGGATATTTTACATACTGCATTAAAAACGGCCACCGAACTCAACATTGATATCGGTATTTTTAATAGCCCGGGATGGAGTCAGTCCGGCGGCCCCTGGGTAAAACCCCGCCAGGCTATGCGTTACCTGGCAACGAGCGATACACTGGTAACCGGGGGGCGTCGTTTCGAAGCTAAATTGCCTTTTCCGGGCAGGGATTTTCAGCCGGTACAGGTTTTAGCTTTTCGTGCGCCAAAGGATTATGGTCGCACCATTGCCGCGCTGAATCCCCGGCTGCAATCCAATCTGAATGGTCAAAAACTGCAAAATATATTTGACAGAGACACGAGCACCGAGGTGTTTTTAGCAAAAGGTAAGGAGAATGAATTCCTCATTACGGCCAAAGAGGCTTTTACTGCAAGAAGCCTGACGGTGTATCCGGGTAAGCGTAATATGAGCTTTGATATAGTGCTGGAGGCAAAAAAGGGAAATGGATTTAAAGAAGTACGATCGTTCCGGTTAGACCGGAGCAATAACAATCTCAATGTGGGATTTGAACAGTTTGCCCCGGTAACGGTTTCTTTCGATGCGGTGGAAGCAGGGGAATATAAAATGCTGATCAAAAATGTGCAGGGCGATGGAGGTATCGCTGAAGTAGAGCTTGCCGCAGCTCCGCGTGTAGAGCGCTTTAAGGAGAAAACGCTGGTGCGCATGCATCCAACACCGCTTCCTTACTGGCACGATTACCAGTGGGCTTCGCAGGCCGTGGTACAGGATCCCGCCTATATAATAAAACCGCAGGATGTGCTGAATCTTACAGCCCTTGTTAATCAGGAGGGGGGGCTTGCGTGGGACGTTCCGGCGGGGGAATGGATCATCTTAAATTCAGGAATGATGCCTACCGGGGTAACAAATGGCCCCGCCAGCCCGGAGGGCGTAGGGCTTGAAGTGGATAAAATGAACCGGGAGCATGTGCTGGCGCATTTTGATGCCTTCCTGGGGGAGATTTTACGGCGTATACCGGAGCAGGACCGCAAGTCATTTAAAGTGGCCGTACAGGACAGTTATGAGACCGGTGGCCAAAACTGGACCGATGCCTTTGCTGCAAAATTTAAAAAAGCTTACGGCTATGATCCGGTGCCTTTTTCGCCGGTGTTCCAGGGATTCATCGTTGGCAGCCAGGAGCAGTCGGATCGTTTTTTGTGGGATGTACGCCGGCTTGTTGCGGATATGGTAGCGTATGAGTATGTAGGCGGCCTGCGCGATATCAGTCATAAACATGGGTTAACGATCTGGCTGGAAAACTATGGACACTGGGGGTTTCCGGGGGAGTTTCTGCAGTATGGCGGCCAGTCGGATGAAATCGGAGGCGAGTTCTGGAGCGAGGGTGAGCTGGGAAATATAGAAAACCGGGCGGCTTCATCTGCGGCGCATATTTACGGAAAAACAAAAGTGTCGGCCGAATCGTTTACTGCTGCGGGCAATACGTTTGGCCGGTACCCGGCTATGTTTAAGGAACGGGGCGATCGTTTCTTTGCTGAAGGAATTAATAACACGTTGCTGCATGTATATATTCACCAGCCCTATGAGGGAAAACTGCCTGGGGTAAATGCCTGGTTTGGCAATGAATTTAACCGGTTTAACACCTGGTTTTATGATATGGGTGGTTTTATGCGTTACCTCAAAAGATGCAACTACCTGTTACAGCAGGGGCGTTATGTGGCCGATGTGGCCTATTTTATTGGTGAGGATGCTCCCAAAATGACGGGTGTGCAGGACCCGGCAATCCCCAAAGGGTATGCCTTTGATTACATAAATGCCGAAGTGCTTTTAAACAGGGTGGCCCTTAAAAATGGGCGCTTTACCCTTCCGGATGGACTTTCATACAAGGTACTGGTGCTGCCAAAGCTGGAAACCATGAGGCCTGAAGTGTTGCGTAAAGTAGAAGCACTGGTGAAGGCCGGCGGTGTGATTTTTGGGCCCCAGCCCAAGTGCTCGCCAAGCCTGGCAAATTATGCGGAGGCCGACCGGGAAGTGCAGCAAATGGGGGCTGAGCTATGGAACGGTGTTGATGGGAAGGTCAAAACGGAAAATAAATATGGGAAAGGATTCGTGTTTTATGGCTTAACACTCGAAGCGGTTATGGATCGCCTTTCAATGATCCCCGATGTTCAGTTGAAAAAAGAGGACCCCGTTGTGTACCTCCACCGCAGGTTGAAAGATGGGGAGCTGTACTTTGTAGCCAATCAGTCTGACCGGAAAATCAGCGCGATGCCCAAATTCAGGACCTCCGGGCAGGTGCCGGAGTTGTGGGATGGTGTAAAAGGAACAATGCGGGTGTTGCCTGAGTTTACGGATAATGGCAGGCAGATCACCGTGCCGCTGGAGCTGGATCAATTTGAAAGCGCCTTTATCGTTTTTCGTAAATCAAAGCCAATGGAGCACAACGAAAAACGCAATTTTCCGGGGCCGGTAAAAATGATGCCCGTGTCCGGAACCTGGGATCTGGCCTTCGAAAGCCCGGTTACCGGCCGCTTTACTGCTAAAATGGATACATTGATCGATTGGTCCCGGCACAGGGATTCCGCCATCAGGTATTTTTCCGGTGCCGCCACGTATAAAATTTTGCTTCCGAAGCTGACCCCGGCCAAAAATCAGAAGGTGATGCTGAACCTGGGTGCCCTGGTGGCTGTTGCAACCGTTTCGGTTAACGGCAAAGAGGTGGGCAATGTATGGACGCCGCCTTATAAACTGGATATCTCCGGTTTCCTGACCAATGGTGAAAATACGTTGCAGGTTAAAGTAGTAAACACCTGGGTTAACCGGCTGATCGGAGACATGCGGTTGCCGGAAGAAAAGAGAAAAACATGGACGATTGTGAATCCTTATAACGGCCATAGCCCCTTGCACAAAGCGGGGTTAACGGGGCCGGTAACACTTGAAGTATATTAATAAAAAAACATCCGGATTTGGTAAAAGCGCAGGCACTGTTAAAAGATAAAAGAATGAAAAAAATAGTATTGCTCCTCGTTGTTGGTTTCTGTGCAGGGTATTGGCTGGCCGGTAAGGCCGTGGCGCAGGGAAACCCGGCAGAAAAGAAATTGAAAAGCCCGCTTACAAGAGAATATATATACCCCAGGCGGATCGTTTGGCAGCAAGGCCAGGTTAGTGGCGCAGAGCAGTTATTGAAGGAAGGCATTGGGCAGGCCAGTTTGAATAATTCCAACGTGGTCATATTAAAAGCTGCTGAAAAAGGTACGGCCAGTATTTTACTGGATTTTGGAAGGGAAATGAATGGCGCGTTGGAGATCATAACGGGCATGTGGCCCGGCTCCAACAGTCCAAGACAGGTACATATCCGTTTTGGTGAGTCGGTGAGCGAAGCGATGGCCGAACTGGGTGCACACGGATCTACCAATGATCACGCTATACGCGACTTTAATTTATTGATACCCTGGCTTGGAAAAGTGCAAACCGGGGAATCGGGCTTCCGCTTTGTAAGAATCGATCTGCAGGATGTAAATGCCGAAGTACATTTGAAAGAAGTGCGCGTAATCGCCACCTACCGGGATATTCCGTACCTGGGTTCATTTAAAAGTAGCAGTGAGCGGCTCAATAAGATCTGGCAGGTTGGCGCCTATACCGTGCATCAGAATATGCAGGACTACTTGTGGGACGGAATTAAGCGCGATCGGTTGGTATGGGTAGGCGATCTCCACCCGGAGGTATCTACCGTGAATACGGTTTTTGGGTTTAACGAAGTGGTGCCCAGGAGCCTTGACCTGGCGCGCAATACCACGCCCCTGCCGGGGTGGATGAGCGGCATCAGCACTTATTCCATGTGGTGGATTATCATCCAGCGCGATTGGTATATGCATTATGGCGATCTTGGCTACCTGAAGCAACAAAAAGACTATTTACAGGGCTTACTGAAACAGATTGCCGGTAAAGTAGTTGATGGAAGGGAGCAAATGGATGGAAACCGGTTTCTCGACTGGCCTTCCAGTAAGGATTCCGTTGCCGTTCATGCCGGTTTGCAGGCCATGACTATATGGAGCCTTGAGAGCGGTGCAGATCTCTGTGCCATCCTGGGGGATGCTGCAACCGAAAAGCAGTGTCGCGAAACAGCAGCAGAAATGCGGAAAGTTGTTCCGCCGCATAATAACAGCAAGCAGGCCGCCGCCTTACTTTCATTGGTGGGAATGATGGACCCGGGTAAAGCCTATTCAGACGTTTTGTCGGTTGGAGGCGCAAAGAACTTTTCTACATTCTATGGGTATTATATGCTGGAGGCGATGGCCAAAGCCGGAAAGTACAGGGAGGCAATGAATATTATTAAAGAATATTGGGGCGGTATGCTGGACTTAGGCGCTACAACCTTTTGGGAAGATTTTAATATTGACTGGATGAAAAATGCCGCCCGGATTGATGAGCTGGTACCCGCAGGGAAAGTAGATGTCCATGCCACCTATGGCGATTACTGCTATGTAGGCCATCGTCATAGTTTTTGCCATGGATGGGCATCAGGCCCCACCGTATGGCTATCGGAGTACGTTTTGGGATTAAAAGTAGTGGAACCCGGAGGGAATGTATTTCGTTTAGAACCGCACCTGGGTGATCTTTCTTTTGCTGAAGGAACGCTTCCGACAAAGCTGGGCGTAATAAGGGTAAAGCACGTAAAAGATAAAACAGGCAAGGTGATCACCACGGTACGGGCGCCAAAAGGGATCCGGATTCTAAGATAAACATCACTGCCCGGGAAGATAAACTGCGTTGCCTAAAAAAATCAATCACATTTTTTTGCCATCAATTTGCCAACCCTTACTTTTGCCGCGGAGAGATGGCAGAGCGGTCGAATGCGGCGGTCTTGAAAACCGTTGACTGTAACAGGTCCGGGGGTTCGAATCCCTCTCTCTCCGCGGACCAACTTTGCTAACAGCAAAGCAAAACTTTCAAAAGCTGATAAAAGCTGATAAAACCTGCAACCCTAAAGGATTGCAGGTTTTTCGTTTTTGGAAAAACATTCAAAATTTTCAAAAACACTCGAAAAAGTTGTGGCAGAATCGTGGCACATCAGGCATTCAAAAAAATGTGCCACGAAATATAACATAAATACTTAAATATCAACCTGTAAACATCCTTAACGACTTGATTCAAAAGCACTTTGTTTCTACATTTGTAAACCTTTAAAATGTTGAATTATGTTAGAACAAAGCCTTGGGTTGATTCTCTTTTTGAAGACACCAAGAAACAACAGCAAAAGCAGGTTGGTTTATCTGACTATGCTTTTAAAACGGAACTATCGGTATCGTTGAATAATTCAGTCTTTTATGCCAATGGCTGAAAAATAATCGATTAGTTGTACAAAAAATCAGAGATTCTTTTTTTAAATTTATGCCCAATTGCCTACTTTGATTTATTTATTCATAGAACACAATGCAAAAACTTTGTTTACTGTCTTTTTGATTTTCGTTCAAAACATTTCCTTTTCACAGTTGAGCGGGAAATTAGAGACGGATGCAGCATCAATAATCAGTAAGGCAGACTCTTTGTACAATTTAAATGCATTGGAGGGGATGCGGTACTATGATTCCCTGGCGCTGAATTTTGCAGATGAAATCAACAATCCAGAGTACTCGGGTAGGGCTTATTTTCTCCATGCGAAATATCTGGCAGCGGTGCAGAACTTTAAAGAAGCAAATCAGTTTTATCAAAAAGCATTGCAGGTTTTTTATAAAAAAAAGAATAATCTTACAACGGCACAGGTTTATAACGACCTGGGATTTTCTTATGGTGAAACCGGTGCATTGGACAAGCAGATAGATTGTTATTTGCAGGCGATCAGAATTTACGAACAACGCAACGAAGCGAAAGGACTGGGGCAATCCATGAGCAATTTATCCACTGCATATTTTAATTTAGAAAAAGATGAAGAAGCTTTTGACTATGCACTGAAAACATTGGCAATAAGGGAAAAACAAGGAGACCCAGCCGATATGGCACTTTCGTATGGCAATCTGGCCAATATGTATGTGCAGACAGGGAGGGATGACTTAGCCAATAAGTATATTAACATGGGAATGGACGCCGCGCAAAAAAGCGGCGATGAGGAAAGGTTGGCGCAGGTTTATATTACAAAATCTCTGTTGCTGAACAAAGAGAAGAAAATAGTAGAAGCGTTGGATATGGAGCTGAAAGCTATTGCAATTTATAAAAAGCTCAACAACCTGGGCATCGCTTCCAACAGGTATATTGCGGCTGCATTTTATAGCAATATGTTGGGCGATTCTGCCAGTGCCGACCGCTATTTTACAAATGCAATCGATATGGCATCATCGCTTCAAAACAAGACGGTAATGCGCAATGGGTATCAATACTTGTCCAATTTTTATAGTGCACATAAAAATCACGAAAAAGCCTTAATCGCCTACAAAAAATATATTTCCCTTCGGGATAGTATTAGCAATAGCGAAACCGATACTAAAATTGCTATGCTGCAATCCACTTTTGATTTTGAGAAAAAAGAATTTGAAATAAACCAATTACAAATTCAGCAAAAAATAAAACAGTTGGAAATTGAAAAGCAAAAGGCGCTTTTAACCCAAAATGTAGCGGAGGCAGAAAGAAAACAAAAAGAAATAGATCTGCTTTCCAAAACGAAAGAACTACAAACCGAAACCCTGCTCCGGAAAGAAGAAGAATTGGAAAGGCAAAAACTGATGGTGACCAATAATCAACAAAAGCTGCTGATTGCCGAGCAGGAAAAAACAATTCAGGATAAGCAAATCAAAACCCAAACCTTAATACGCAACCTGTTGTTAGGGCTTACCGCACTGCTGATATTACTTGCTGTATTAGGATTTAACCGGTATAAGCTAAAAAGGAAATTGGAGCAACAGGCATCCATCCTTTCTATGCGCAACCACATTAGCGAGAACCTGCACGATGATATTGGCGCTTCGTTAAGCAATATCAATATTCTGAATCAACTGGCAAGGAATCACATTACAACGCCTGCTATAGCCGACAGCTACCTGGAAAAATCTATTGAAGATATACAACAGGTAAGCGAAAATATCAGCGATATTGTCTGGAGTGTTAATCCGAAATACGATGATTTGGCACAACTTTTAATAAGAGTAAAGCGATATGCAGCCGATATGTTTGATGGCAGGAATATCAATTTTGAAATCAATTTTGAGGAACAGATAAGTGGCTTGCAATTAGACATAGATAAAAAGAGAAATTTTTATTTGTTCTGTAAAGAAACCATCAACAACCTGGTAAAGCATTCGCAAGCTACATTAGCCAATATTCATTTATTTTGCCAGCAACAAGATTTAGTGTTGCGAATAAAAGATAACGGGAAAGGTTTTGATTTAGAAAAAGTAAATCGGGGGAACGGGCTGATTAATATGCACAAAAGAGCGAATGCTTTGCTTGGTATTTTATCCATTCAATCCGATATAGGCAAAGGCACGGAGGTCTTGTTACGGTTTCCCATTACCTGAATGGGTAATTGATTTTAGCAGCATGAATAATTAATTTTGAACAATGGCTTATTCCTTACTTATTTATGATGACAATATAAAGCTATGCCAATCGCTTACCTTATTGCTGGATAGTGTGCCTGAGTTTGCAGTAAAAGCCAGTTTTCAAAACTGCGATCGGGTAGAGCAGGACTTGGCAGATTATCTGCCCGACATCATTATTATGGATATTGATATGCCCGGTATTGGTGGTATTAAAGGCGTGGAAAGGGCAAAGACCTTTTCGCCCGCATGCAGTGTAGTCATGCATACTGTTTTTGATGATGATCAAAGAATTTTTGACAGCATTTGTGCCGGTGCAGATGGCTATTTGCTAAAAAACACCCATCCGTTAAAACTCATTCAGTCGTTACAGGAAATGGCAGAAGGCGGCGCAGCAATGAGCCCGTTTATTGCCAAAAAAGTTTTTACTTTTTTTAGGAAAAATGATAAAGGCAAAACCGAATACCATTTAACCGGCAGGGAGCAGCAAATATTAGAATGGTTGGTAAAAGGTCATTCTTACAAAATGATAGCGGGTGAGTGTGGCGTAACCATTGACACGGTGAAAAAACACCTCCAGAATATTTACCATAAACTGCACGTTAACTGTGCTACCGAAGCAGTAGCCAAAGCCCTGATACATAAAATAGTAAAAGTAGAGTAAGCATACTACCCGATTGTGTAATTGTTTGCAAGCATAAGAAGAAGGAAATTTGTATGAATCAAATTTCTTCTATATGAAAATATTAAAAATTACAGCCTTGCTATTTGTTGTTTTATGCTTAGCCAACTGCAAAAAGGACAAGGATGATACCACCCCACCAACCGCTATGGAACGTCTTACTGCAGGCGATGGGCGTTGGTATCAGGAGCATTCATCTTTTGCCACTTACACAGAATGTGAAAAACATGGTAGTCTACGGCTTTTTGCTAACGGAAACTTTATCCTGGAAGAGTACAGTGATACCGGAGGTACATGTGCAGTAAATGTTACCCGTTCGGGAACATGGATGCTCATTTCAGATACCGAGATGTCATTAGCCCTGGGAGCAAGTACTATGATTTACACCATCAATACTGTAACAGCTACTGAGCTGGCTGTACAATTCACAATCGGTGAAGACGTTTTTACCGGATCTTTTGATAAAACTCCCGGAAATGGATAGAATATTATCAGGCGATCAAATGAAATAATCATGAAAGCAAAAACCATATTCCTCACATTAGTAGCTATTGCTGCTGTTTTAATGACTGGTTGCAAGAAAGACAAAACGCAACCACCAAGCCCAAAAACATTACTGTCAAAATTCATAACGGCAACCTCCGTTACTACTTATTCTTATGATGAAAATAACAGGGCAACCCGATATACTGTTAACCACGGTGACCCTTCAGCAGATTATACGGCTACTTATACCTATAATAGCTCGGGGCAGTTGGCAGATGTATATTTTGATAATTCGGGAACTACAAGTGATTTTAAGGACAGCTATTTTTATAACAGCAACGGGCAGCTCACAAAAATAGAAACCTACCGGGTAGGCGATGGTATAGCAACAATGGAGTCGAAAACGGAAGCAGACTATAGTACGCCGGGTAAAGTAAGCTCCTACCGTACGCCAAGTGGTGGTGAGCGGAAATTGGTTACTGAATTTTATTTAAATGCAAAAGGTAATATCATCCGGCAGCTTTCCTATTCTACCGAAGGGGAATTACAGGCAACAACCGAAAATGCTGATTTTGATGATAAACATGTGGCCTCTGAATCGCTTCCCAAAACTGCTTATGTCAGATCGGTAAATAATTATCAAAAAGTTACGGTTACAAATCCAGGGAGTACTCCATCAATACATACATATACTTACGAATACAACAGTGATGGTTACCCCACCAAACGCACTACAAATACCGGCCTTATTTTCACCTATGAGTATATAAAAAAATAAAAAGATGAAACAATTTGTTTCAATACTATCCATTTGTATGCTTTGGGCAATGGTAGTGCAGGCCCAACCACCCGCCCGCATTCCCCCTGATTTAGCAGCATTAATCAATGTACCGTATCTAGTACCTGAGTCAGCACCAACAAGTGCCCACGTGTCGAGTACCGTATTACGATTCGATAAGCGCATCGAGATTCTAAATACCAGTTCTGGAAGTGAAAGCGAAACTTATTTATATATCAATACGCAAAATGGAAGTATTGCCACCCGTACCGGTAGATCAGGCACATTAGGCGATGGATCGTTCAATACAAACGATAAAAAATTCAGACTCTCTTATTATACTCCTGCAGGCCTATACTATACCTACTACAACCAGGAAAAGAAAGGGGAATTGGAGCATTATGAGGTCACAATGAATACTGACATCATTGCATATAGTTCGAACCGGGGTTTTGAAAAAACCTCTGTAAGCCGATCTGGAAGCAGCAAAAATGTTTTACCTCAAAACCTCCAGGCTGCACCTTACAAAGGCTCCGTTACATCGGCCCCCACAATATATTTATGCGGCGGCTCTACTCCCCGGCAATTTCATTTGAAACGATTCCTGGGCTACGCCGGTATTGGCTATGTAAAAACCGATAACGGCATTATGATGATTGTAGAAATGTCATCTGATGGCGGAAGTTTTAAAGCTACCAAATGGGAGGATATAGACCTGCAGTTAGACAAAACACCCTTTATAGCTGTCGAAAACAGGATCAGCGAAAAAGCCGTTACTGGTATCGATGAAAAAATAGCCGAGCTGGACGCCGAAACGTATTCCGGACCCTGTGCATACTTGTACCAGGCAAAGAAAGAATGGAGTAAGCAAGAACAGGAAAGACAAAAGCAGGCTTTGGCAAGGATGAATCAGGGAAATTTGATTAACGATATAAATAATTCTGGTTTGGGCGCATTAATAGATTTTCAGGACCCTGAATACAGTTTGAAAGGCGCAGAAATAGAAGCAGATATTAAGATTTGCAATTCGGAAAACAGCAAAATAACCACAGAAAATGAGGCGCAAAGGCAGTCAAAAGCTATTGAATGCGCCAATAAAACTAAAATAGAAATACAAAAGGCAAAAAGAGAAATGATGGCCATAACAAGACGATACCCCAATGATAAATCAAAGGCACTACTAGAAAAAAGGAAAGTACTAACAGCATATCAAAAAGCAGCTAGAGAATACGACTGCGACTAAAAAGTAAACCTTGGCGCCCAAAAACTCAGTACGATGAAAACAGGAATATTTTTTTTAAAAAATACATTAATTGCTGTATTCCTTTTTGGTTTGTTGTTAATTATTGCATCCTGCAAAAAGGAAAATAAAAAAGACACTGTAAACACAAACATTGCCGAAAACAGCCTGACCCTTGCACCGGTTGATTTTGAAAAAGTGTCGGGGTTGGTGCCCTTGGGAAATCTAAATCCTCCGGGGCATACATTTCCTACCAGACACACCTATATTTATTTTGCCCATCCTGGTACAGAACTAAATGTATATGCACCCGGTGCCATACATATTTTTCAAATTGCCCGGTTTAGAAATACAACAACAGGCTTTAGCGACTACCGTATCGAATTTGGAAATCCTTCGGGCACTGTTTTATTTCTTGGACATTTATCAACCCTGCATAGCTCCATTATGGAAAAAGCAAATGATTTTAACGATGCTGTCTGCGAAACGTATTCTACCGGAGGAAGCACGATAGAATATTGCAGAAAACCTGTTTCCATAGAAGTTGAGGCAGGCGATATAATAGCCACGGCAGGCGCAACTGCCCAAAGTTATAATATAGATATGGGGGCATCGGTAAACAGCACCCCTGTTTGTCCACTCGACTTTTTTGCTGCTTCCGCAAAAAACACTATGGAAGCCAAAACGGGTAACGTAAACGGAAATATCAGAAGAACCGAAGCCCCTGTTTGCGGAGCATATAATTTAGATATTGCCGGTACACTACAGGGCAATTGGTACAAACAAGGCGCAGCCAGAGATCTAGAAGATCAACATATTGCTTTTGTAAAGGACAATATACAGCCAAATAAATTGCGCATCTCTATTGGAAACGCAGTACCAGGTCTGGCAAGTGGCGTGTATGGCGTCGGTACTGCCGATGTCAACGATGGCGGCTTTGCTACCGGACTTGTCAATAGAACTTTTGCTACCGTTACACCCGATGGGCAAACTTATTGCTACGAACCCAAGAATATTCTGGGTGGCAGCACGACCGATATCTCTATACTCGTAAAAATGGAAAATAGGACTACACTCAGTTTTGAAAAACGGAACTGCGATTGCAGTTGTGAGCCATATAGCTTTTCATCTGCTAAAATTAATTTTAATCGATAGGTAGCTATTCGAATTTACATGCACGACTTAATCAACAAAAATACTATTCACCTTCAAAAAAAATCACTATGAAAAGGATATTAGCATCAGCCATTTTGCTTGTTTTAATTGTTAGCGTTACTTCTTGCCGCAAGAAAGACCGAACACCTGACTTACCTCAAAAGAAAGTATACCTCTCTAAAATAATTACAAGCGAAGAATCTTACACCACATTTGAGTACGATGCGCAAGGGCGTATGGCCAGGCAATCCACCTATAACTTTGCCGGCCTGTACCTTAGCTTTCTGTTCCACTACAATACGCAAGGCCAGTTAAGTTCCTACGAACAAGATTACGCCGACCCGTCAAACCCAGGCTATAAATTCGTGGTTTCCTATAATGCGGATGGCACAATAAACAAAATGAACCAAACTGCCGAAAGCGGAGAACTACTTTTTTCTGCTTCCTATTTGCACACTACGTCGGGAATGAGCTTGATTATGAAGAATGGAGCCGGAGCTAATACTTCCAAAATAGAATATTCTTTTATACCCGGAACCAAAAACACCAAGGAGCTAAAGTACTATACATTTAACAATACGGATGAAAGCTGGCAAGTGGTTGTACGTCATACATTGGCATACGACACAAAAAAGGCAATATACACTTTTTATCCAACGGGGTTTCTTGGCCCTATTGGGTTTGACGAGTTGCATGCGATTACACCTCATGAAAATAATATTTTGTCCATTAAGGATGAAGATTTAGGGAGCACAAGTAGTTTCACTTATGTATATAACGAAGAAGGTTATCCTATCAAGGCTACATACAATAGACCTGGGAGTGATCCTGAAACCCACACATACGAATACATTGTTAAGTAAGCCGTAAGATTGACAAACTTTCTATAAAAAGTAAAACTATTATAAAATGAACCGAAAATTCGTATTACTAATTATGATGGCAACTGTGGCCATTATATCCAACGCACAAGTGATTGACCCTGCAAAAAGGACCAGACAAGCAGCCGAAAACCGGGTAAATAATCGGGTAGACCAGGGTATTGACAAGGGTTTGGATAAGATAGAGGAAGGTATTGATGGTCTTTTTAAAAAGAAAAAAAATAAAAGCGATGACAATACAAAAAAAGAGGCTTCACAAACACCAGGAAAAGTAAATTCGAAATCAGATTTTGTACCCGGCAATTCCGTCATTTTTGCTGATGACTTTTCGCAAGATGCTTTGGGTGACTTTCCGGTACAATGGAACACCAACGGAAGTGGCGAGGTGGTAACTATTAAAGGCTTAGAAGGAAAATGGCTGGGTGTAGTGCATAATTCGATAGTAAATCCAGTGATGAAAAAGGCATTGCCCGAAAACCTTACTATCGAATTTGACCTGTTTTTAAAAGCTAACGGACAGCAATCCACACCATTTATTCAGTTTGGAATAACACCGGTAAAGGACATATTGAAACAAGATTTATTTTATAGCAACCGTTTTTTCATCAACCTAAACAGGTATGCAGAAAGCGATGGGCAGACATTAGAGTATGGCCTGAAAAATGATATAATCGGCAATAAAAGCGATTTCCCTTTAACCCGTTATGCCAACAAAGTATTGCATGTGGCAATAGCACTCAACAAAACCCGTATCCGGCTTTATTTGGATGGAAGCAAGCTCATTGATTTGCCGAGGGCGATTACCAGCGATATGTACCATAATTTTTTCTTGAATAATAATTACGTAGTGCCGGCTTCGGAAATACCGATGTATGTAAGCAATATACGTATTGCGGCTGCAGATGTAGATGCGCGCAGCTTGTTGGTAAAAGATCTCATGGAAAAAGGCAAAGCCAGTACCAATGCTATTTTATTTGATGTAAATAGTGATGTAATAAAACCCTCATCATACCCTGTAATCCAACAAATTGGAGAAGCGATGGTGACGAATCCATCATTAATAATAAAAATTATAGGTCATACGGACAGTGATGGCAGTGAGGGCGATAACCTGACACTTTCGCAAAAGCGGGCAAAGGCGGTGAAATTATACATCACCGAAAATTATACTATTAGCGGCTTACGTATACAAACAGGAGGAAAAGGGGAAAGCAATCCTATAACGTCAAACAATTCGGCAGAAGGAAAAGCCAAAAACAGAAGAGTGGAATTTGTGAAAATATAGAAAGGTGAAATGAAGCTGTATTGACATATAATTCGGGAGTATCCCGAAAAGTGTGTAAGTTAAAATCGAGGTAAAATAATCGTAGAACTTATACCTTCAATCTGTCACCAAAAATAATTAAGAACTGGT
>NZ_JBPEHJ010000018.1:50082-92190 GCF_051201075.1 Niabella hirudinis | reverse complement strand
AAGCGCGCCATGAACCGCAAAGGTTTAAAATCTTAGCGAACCTTGCGGTTAAAAGACCCGGGCCGCCACAAAGCGTGAAATAGATCATTGAGGCCACAAAGACACGAAGGCTCAAAGAAACACGAAGCGCTTGAACGGCATCACTGCGTCTTTGCTCCGTTGCGCCTCCGCGTGAAATAAACTACAACGGGCGGCAAAACTCAACCGCAAAGCGCGCCATGAACCGCAAAGGTTTAAAATCTTAGCGAACCTTGCGGTTAAAAGACCCGGGCCGCCACAAAGCGTGAAATAGATCATTGAGGCCACAAAGACCCGAAGGCTCAAAGAAACACGAAGCGCTTGAACGGCATCACTGCGTCCTTGCTCCGTTGCGCCTCCGCGTGAAATAAACACGTCCTACTAACCATACCCGCCCCGTTTCCCTTAATTTTGTTCTCATGAGCAACACAGAAAACAACCAGGTAAACACATCTTCCGGCAGCCGTAATTTTATCGGTCTTGTCGTTATTGGTATCTGCATCGTGCTGGCGGGCTTTATTGTGGCCGGCGCTTACAAATACAAATTCAGAACCCGGCAAACCATCCGGGTTACCGGCAGTGCAGAAAAGGATTTTACCAGCGACCTGGTTGCCTGGAATGGAAGCTATAGCCGCACCGACTTTGATTTAAAAACGGCTTATGCACAGCTTAAGCAGGATGAAAACAATGTAAGGAACTACCTCTCCCGTAAGGGGATTACCGATAAACAAATGATTTTTTCATCGGTGAAGATCGACAAGATATTTCGTTCTAACTACAACGAAGAAACCAAATCAACTACCACTACTTTTGGCGGTTACAATCTTACGCAAAATGTAAAAGTGGAATCCGCTGATATTGCCCGGGTAGAAGCCCTTTCCCGTGAAATTACCGGGCTGATTGAAACGGGTATTGAATTAAACTCACCGGAGCCGCTGTATTTCTATACCAAACTGGCAGACCTTAAACTGGACCTGCTTGCCAAAGCGGCTGAAGATGCGCGCAAACGGGCAGAAACCATTGCAAAGAATACCGGTGGTTCTTTAGGAAATGTAGTAAAGGCCAATATGGGCATCTTCCAAATCACGGGGCAAAACAGCAATGAGGACTACAGTTACGGAGGCGCTTTTAATACTTCCTCCAAAAATAAAACAGCCAGTATTACGGTAAACCTGGAATGCGTGGTAAAATAAAAAAGTGAAAAGTAAGATGTATACATAACATTTTACTTTTCACTTCTACAGCGTATCTTACCCCCTATCCTTTCCTGCGTCCGCCGCCACCGCTCTCCGCATCATTCATACGGATCCTTCTTCCCCGGTAGTTTTTACCATCCAGGGCTTTGATCATAATACGCGCCGAATCCGAATCCACTTCTACCCAGCTATTCATTTCCTTCATATCGATCCGTCCCAGGTTGTCCTTGTTCAGGCGGCTCATATCCAGGATAAACTGCAGGAAGCTGGCCTTGTAAAATCCGTCCTTTGTGCCCAGGTTTACAAATAACCGCTGGTACTGGCCGTTGCCGCCGCTGCGTCCGCCCCGGCTGCTGCTGCGTTCCGCCGCGCGCGCGCCCTTGCGGTCATCGCCCCCCCTCAGGTTCAGATCAACAGAGTTTTCATAGTATTTCAAAAACCGGTCAAACTCCAGTGCGGCCACCCGCTGCAGCACTTCTTCCTTGCTAACGTCTTCAAACTTTTCCTGCAGTACCGGCACATAGGCTTCGTATTCTCCATGGCTGATGTCGGCCTTTAACATCTTGTCAATAAAATGAAAGAACTGTTTACGGCATACATCTTTACCGGATGGAATATCGATCTTATTAAACTTCGTATTGATCAGTTTTTCAATCTGCCGCAGGCGGTAAACCTCTCTTGGCGTTACAATGGAGATGGAAATACCGCTGAGCCCCGCCCTACCGGTTCTGCCGCTCCGGTGGGTATACACCTCCGTATCATCCGGAAGCTCGTAGTTAATTACATGCGTGATGCCCTGTACATCAATACCGCGTGCGGCAACATCTGTGGCAATGAGCAACTCAAGCGATTTCTCCCGGAAACGGCCCATTACTTTATCCCGCTGTGCCTGTGTAAGATCACCGTGCAGGGCTTCAATATCGTATCCTTCCCGGATCAGCTGTTCGGTAATATGCTGGGCATCGGCCTTTGTCCTTGTAAATACGATCCCATACATGCCCGGGTTAAAATCAATAATCCGCTTTAAGGTTTCATAGCGGTTTACATGCTGTGTCTGGTAATATTGATGCGCAATATTGGTGTTGGCAGAATTAGCTTTACCCACCGTAATTTCAAAGGGATTTTCCATATAGCGCTTGCTCACCTGCCGGATCTCTTTAGGCATGGTGGCGCTAAACAGCCAGGTGCTCTGACGGTTGGGCGTCTCTTTAAGAATAAACTCAATATCGTCCTTAAAGCCCATATTCAGCATTTCATCGGCTTCATCCAGCACCACATAATGAATATCTTCCAGGTTGATGGCTTTACGCTCTATCAGGTCAATTAACCGCCCGGGGGTGGCCGCAACTATATGCGTCCCCCTCTTTATATCGCGGATCTGCTGGCTGATGGCCGTTCCGCCATACACAGCCGTTACCCGTATTTTTTCACTTTTTTGCTTAAAAGCTTCCAGGTCATTGGCTATTTGCAAACACAATTCGCGTGTGGGGCAAATAATGAGCGCCTGGGGCGATGCAAAGGATTTGTCGATCAGCTGCAGCAACGGCAGTCCAAAAGCCGCCGTTTTACCGGTACCGGTTTGTGCCAAACCAATAAAATCCTTTGTTCCCTGTAATAAAACCGGTATTGCCTGCTCCTGTATGGGGGTGGGTGTCTGAAACCCGATTTGTTGTAACGACTGAAGTAATCCTTCTTCAATCCCCAACGATTCAAATGTAGCCACTAATATATTTTTATAAATTGAATCCGCAAAGGTACATAAAAAAAGCCACCCGCCTTTAGGAGGATGGCCCTGTTTTATTGCCGAATATAAATGACTTATTTTTTTACGGTGGTATCAACCGGCGCTACGTGGTTGGTATCAAGGTTTACCACGGTATCATTTCCTACCGCAGGAGGGGTAACGCTTGGTGCATCGATAGGAGCAGCAGCGGTAGTATCCCCGCCATTTTCGCCTTCTGCACTATTATTGCAGGCAGCAAAACCTACAGAACTGATTGCCAGAACAATAAATAATTTTTTCATTATTTTAAATTTTGAGTTAGAGATTTCATTTTAATACAAAAAAAGCAAAAAGGTAACCCATACTCTTATAAAAAAGTTTTTTCTTAGTGCCAAAGGGTTACTATTTTTAAAAAAAAGTATTAAAAATCGTACAAAGCGTGAAAGAGACGGTCTTAGAACAGGAAATATTGCTACTGAAGGGTTTAGCGCGCAATGATAAGAAGTCAGCCGAAGAAATATATAAACAGCATTACAACCTCATTCAGGCTTTGGTAGTCAACAATAATGGTACCGCCGATGATGCCCGGGATATTTTCCAGGAAGCGATGGTGGTACTGTTTGAAAAGGCCCGGTCAGGAACATTTGAGCTCAACTGCCAGATCAAAACCTATCTATACTCGGTAGCTAAACGTTTGTGGTTAAAGAAATTACAACAGCAGAGCCGGTTTACTGAAGAGTGGAATGATGCTGGCAACCTGGTAAAAGTGGATGACGACCTGGAGGCGCATGAGCAAAAAGATCAGGATTATGACCTGATGCATCATTCGATCCAGCATCTGGGCGAGCCTTGCAAAAGTTTATTGGAGGCCTTTTATTTTAAAAAGAAGAGCATGCAGGAAATTGCCGAAGCCTTTGGCTATACCAATTCCGAAAATGCAAAAACTCAGAAATACAAGTGCCTGATGCGGCTGAAAAAAATATTCTTTTCTCAATATAAAAAGTAACAGGATAATGCATGAGCATGACCATATATTGTTGACCGAAGCGGTAGAACGGTATATTTCCGGAGAAATGACTCCTGATGAGCGTTTACATTTCGAAAATTTAAGAAAGGCCGATAGCGAGATTGACCAGATGGTGGTAACTCATACCCTGTTTATGCAGCGTATGAACCGGTATCATGAATGGCAAAAATTTCATACTTCCTTAAACGAGATCCACACCGATCTTGCAACCCAGGGAAAAATTGATTCCCCGGCGCTTAAAGGCAGGGCCAAACTGGCTTACCTGTACAACCGCTATAAACGGGTGGCTTCTATCGCCGCCTCCATCGCCGGCCTTACGGCATTGATGGTTTCCGCCATTCTCTGGTCGGTTACCCCCAAGAGCCATAATGCCCAGATAGAGACCCTGAGTAAAAAATTCAGTTCGCTGGAAAACAAATCGCGCAAACAGGCGGAAGAGATCAACAGTCTTAAAAACAGTCATAGCCCGGAACCCAAAACGCCGGAGATCACCTATAGTTCAAGGGGTACCAGTTTTATGATTGACAGTAAAGGACTACTGGTAACCAACGCCCATGTGATCCAGAATGCAACAAATGTAGCCGTGGCCAGCACTACAGGCGTTGAGTACTTTGCCGAAGTGGTATATGCAGATCCAGTAAGAGATATTGCTATTTTAAAGATCACCGACAAAGATTTTAAACCGCTTCCGGCTGTTCCCTATGGCTTCTCCCGTAAAATGGCCGACCTGGCCGAACCCGTGTTTACCATGGGCTATCCCCGGGAAGATGAAGAGATCTCCTATAACCAGGGCTACCTGAGCGCCAAAACCGGTTTTAACGGCGATACCCTTAGCTGCCAGATACAAATATCCGCCAACCGGGGAAGCAGCGGCAGCCCCATCCTCAACAGCGAGGGAGAAGTAATCGGCATCTTAAACGGGCGCCAAAAAGACCAGGAAGGTGTGGCCTTCTTTATCCGGTCAAGAAACCTTTACAATATCCTCAACGAAATAAAAGGAAAGGAAAAAACAGACACCACTATTCAAAGTGTAAAATTAAATACCAAATCCGCGATCACCAATCTTAACCCCACACAACAGGCAAAAAAGATCCAGGATTACGTGTTTATGGTAAAAGTCAGTTAATCGTTTTTAGTCATCAACCAAGACCAAAGAGGGTGTCTCTGATTGAGGCACCCTCTTTATTATTTCAGGCCTGATATTTTTTGCTCTTCCTTCTGGTGTACCAGTATTTTGACAACAACTGAAGCAAAACGGCCAGTTCCGGCAACAACATCCCCACAAAATATTTTCGTGAAAAGGTGTGATGCATACCCCTTATGATTAAGACACAAAATATTCCGGCACCAAGGGCGTAAATAAAGTACAAAAACCATTTTGACGCTAAAAATGGCGCTTTATACGGTACCGTATTGTCAATTCCAGCTTCTCTGTTATGTTGTTGTACGCAATTGTACAAAAAATCCACAATGGCATTTCCGCCCTCTATAGCCTCCTTTTTATATTCCTGAGCAGAAAAATAAAAATAATAACATTTACCTGTTTTTGTTCTAAACACCGCCGTAGAAAAACGATTCGAAAATTTAAATGTGTAATTTCTAATGTCGTCTAACCCAATCACAATTGGATGCCTGAAGATTTTATTGCTTTTTTGAAAACTGAAGTAAAATTGATCCCCACGATATTCGACTTTTACATAAAACCGCACCCACAAAATCAGCACCGTTAAAATCATAACTGAAATGCCGGCACCCAAAAATAACTCAACATGCTCCGGAAATAATTCTCCCATCAACGAAGCAAGAAAAAACAATACGCAACCTATAAAAAAGATAGCACTGCCGTAAAAACAAACCCTGCCAATCATGGTCAAAAATATTTAGTATACTAATGTATCGGAAAATTATGTGTTTTCCCGAAAGACGACTCTATTCTTGGCAAATAAAAAAAAACAGAAAAAATCCAATATAGAAGATAGAAGAATGGCCAGTTAAGCCCCTGTCGTGTGGGCAGATTTCCTGAAAATGTAGCGAAACGATACTTCTGTAGTCGTTGCTGAAGCGTCCGAAGGATGCCATCTGTATAGCCCTCAGCGTTAGGTGGAAAGAAAATGCGTTGATGATGCGGCCCCGGAGGCCGTCTCAAAGGTCGCTTAAAGCATGATGTCATTCTGAAGATGTCATCCGGGGGCTTGAAGATATCATCCTGGGCTTAAAGATGTCATCCCGGGCTTGAAGATGTCATCCCGGGCTTGAAGATGTCATCCCGGGCTTGACCCGGGATCTATTCCTGGTTCAGCATCTATTGACGAACAATCATCTTTAGATACCGAAACAGCTTCCAAACCAACTCGCCGCAGTCTGGCCGGCGTGCAGGTGTCGCCTGCGCTCCATCGTTGATACAGCGCACCGATTAACCCCAGCACAGCACCGATGCCGTGCATTAAATGTTGCCATCCGCCTCAATGGCTGAGATAACAACCGTAAGCCGGGACAGAAGCCACGGCTAAATGAAAATATTTTTCCCTGATCTTATATGCTTAGTTTGTATTACCTTCAAGGCAAGTAGCTTCGGGGTTCTACCTTTATAACTGCAGCGCACCGGGGCCATTGTTATACCCAGAAATGATTGCCTATGTCCTTAGTAAAAACCAT
This sequence comes from Niabella hirudinis, assembly GCF_051201075.1. Lineage (NCBI taxonomy): Bacteria > Pseudomonadati > Bacteroidota > Chitinophagia > Chitinophagales > Chitinophagaceae > Niabella > Niabella hirudinis. Next base: position 85,571 of record NZ_JBPEHJ010000018.1, on the reverse strand, counting down.
TAAGCGACTGGAGTATGCCAATTTCCTGATTAAGAAAAAAGCCACCGGCGACCTGGAAACCTTTGCCCGGAAAATGGATTTATCCAGGAGCGCGATAAAAGAGATCCTGTCTCAAATGCGGGAACTGGGAGCAACGATTATTTACGACCGTCAGCGCAAAACATACTGTTATACAGAAGAGGGCGAGTTTTGTATTTCCCGGTTTATGAAATACGGAGATGCCCTATCAAAGGAAGACAGCTCCAAAATTGGGAAACCCGAAGAACTTTGTTTTTCAGAAAAAGACATTTTTGTGCTCTGTAAAGAAATTTTTCCGGGCCAGAAATAGCGGCCCGAAGGGTTTTAGCTTTGATAGTTGAAAAGGCTTCCTATTGTTCCACCTGCAGCACGAATGATGAGGGAGTGATTATTAAAGTATTAAAAAAATTGAACAAAATGAAAAAGCTAAAATTGAACTTTCAAAACATTGAAGGAGCGCAGGTTCTTACAAGAGACCAGTTGAAAAACGTATTGGGCGGAAGCGGTTGGGGCGGAAGCGGAGGCGGTTGTTTTTTTACCTCCAATTGTGATTCAGGATATGAATGTGTTAATGGAGTTTGCACAGACCCCATGGGGCAACCCGGCGGTGGTAGTGGTAATGAGTTTTTCACATGTTACTGTCCTCCGCCCTCTACTAAGCAACCAACGCAAGTTTCCTATGCCTTCCAATGCGTTAATTATTGTAATTCTTAGATAATGGCTTTTATTTTTTGCAGCAATTCGGTTCTAGTATGAGGACAGCCGTTTTTTTACTCTATTGGGCATGGGTCGTTATCCCAACGATCCATGCCCAACCCTTGTCATTGTCTGGGACAGTAAGCGATAGTATTACCGGACAGCCTTTGGCTGGCGCCAGTGTTTATCTGGCCAACACTACTTTTGGCATTAGCACGGGTAATAACGGAATGTTTAAGCTGGCAAATATCCCTAATGGAACCTATCAGCTTGTGGTTTCATTTATCGGCTACCAAACGATAATAAGAACCATTGCCCTGTACAAAAATACATCGTTGGTTCTGCAGCTAAGCCCTCAAAGCCAGGAAATGGAGGAAATGGAGGAAATAGTGGTAACCAATAAGAAAATAAAAAAACGCATACAAAACCGATGGACAAGGATTTTCTTTAAACAGGTCATTGGCACTTCACCGTTTTCCGAAACCTGTACCATACAAAATGAGGAGGCCCTCCGCTTTAAATACAATAAGCAAGAGCGCCTGTTAACAGCTCATATTAAGGAATTATTATTGATTGATAACCCCGCTTTGGGTTATCATATAAAATACGATTTACAAAATTTCACTTATAATGATTCTACCTCAGCAATGTCCTATTCGGGTATCCCCGTTTATGAAAAGATGCAGGGCAGTGAAGCGCAACAAAAGAGGTGGCGTGAAAACAGGCAAAAAGCCTACGAAATATCCCTGCTGAAATTTATGCGGGCAGTATATCAACAGAATTTCGATACGACGTATATTTTATTCCGGCCGACCGGCCATGTTACACTCTTTCCTAACAATGAGCACCTCAGTGAACACTCAAGATTTCAAGAGCCTGAGCAGAATAAACGGTTTAGAGATATTGATAGCCTGTATGCCATTAAAAGAAATTATGTTACCAATGGGGTGAGCTATGTCAACGTTTCCCCGTCCCCTGTAGTAATAACTGCCGTTAGCTGTCGGACAGACACCGCTACTGTTGCATTGAATTTTAAAGGGTCCCTGATCGTTGAACAATGGGAGCATCATTACAATTATAAGGACGTTGTTTATAAAAACAGTCAGGATAGAAATATCTGGCAAAAAGAACTTTTGCCGGTCTATCGAAAAGAACAATATGGCGTAGTATTTCGTGTTGGTATTTTTGTTGGCTTTTCTTTCCCTACAGAGTTCTCTGGCATTTCTTTATCTGAGCCAATAGCCATCAAAGCAAATGGTTATTATAGCAATGCGAATAACCTTAAACTGCTTGGCTTATTTGCATGGACTGAAAAATTAGGCACTATGCTACCATTGGATTATTATCCCGAGTAACCCGTAAAATAAAAGACATGCAAATTCCAACTTATATTATCAACCTAAAATCTTGTACCGGGGGCAATGCCAATATCAAACAAACCAATGGCCCCATTGGAATGGGGAATGGGAAGATTTTGAAAATCCCCGGTATTCAGTTCATCGCAGGAGATACCCAATATCTGTGCTTCCCTATTTGCCGATTTCGGTCTAGTTTTATTTATCGACAACAAACTGTTTAAATGATGAAAAAACTATTTGTACTACTTTTTATTATTGAGCTCTTTCTTCCGTCAAAAACAGATGCGGCGGATAGCATTCAGATTTACCTGAGAAATGTAGATGCCGGAAATACTCCATTGAAAGTTTCCACAACAGAAGAAAAAAATTACCCGTATCTCCATAGCCAGCGCCGAAATTTTACGGTAGCTTATCATCAACCGATGAAAATAACGGTTGCCTCTTATAAAATACAGATTGCATTTAACCTCCTTACTGTTTGGAGCGGTGACACCATCAACCTGGCATTTAACAAAAACACCGGACTCGCCGAATTAGCCCCGGACAACGATAGCCTTTTTTTCTACAGTAAGCGCGTTCCCGGTTTTTATAAACAACACGTGGATCCCGGCAAATGGGCCCGGGAACATAATCCCAATTTACAGGAGCGTATAAATTATACGCAGCATTTTTTTGATCAAAGAAAAGCGCTGGTGCAGGATTTTTTCAAGGGTAAAAAAAAATCGTTACAGGATTTATTATTGCGGGAAATTGAACATGAAAAACTATACTCTTATTTAACGGACAATATTGACGACACAGACATCTTTCAAATATTAGATATGGATTCTATAGTAACTGCATATCGCTCCTTACCCACTATATTGGCAAGAAATGCGATGAATTACTATCGTTTGACCATAAGTAATTTGGCAAACTATTTAACCAAAAGGGATTATTCCGGCCTCATTCTAAGTTCGGATGACCGATACAAATATTTGCTCGTTGTTGCAAAAAAACATTTCCCAACGGACGTAGCTGATTTTATAATGATGGATGCATTGTATTATTTTCAGAAGTATCCTAAAGATGTAAATATGCAAAGTGCGGAGATGATTTGGAATACATTGCAGGCATCATCCCTTTCAGATGAATACAAAAAAACAGCTACACAATTTTACACCTCTTTTAAAAAATCATTAAAGAAACTGCCGGATATTCTGGCAGCGAGGCTAAAAACTCAAAATGGAAAATATATAAAGCTGAGAGATGTAATAAAGCAAGGGAAACCGGTGTTTATTGACCTTTGGGCTACCTGGTGTGCTCCATGCATAGAAGAAATTCCGTATTTAAAAAAAGCAGAACAAAATAATCCATCTGTTCAATTTATTTCTATTTCTATCGATGAAGACGAACCGCGCTGGCGCAAGTTCCTAAAAGAAAACAAGATGAACCCAAACAAGCATTTTCTTATGGACGATTATAAAAAAAACCTGCTTACTGACGTATATAGCATCTCCGAAGTACCACGATTTATGATTTTTAACGCAAAAGGGAATTGCGTATCATCCAATTTTAACCGGCCAAGTGAACCAGATTTTAATGCCGCATTGCAAAAGATTTTGAAGAATTGATTAATGGACATAAAGCGACTATTCTTAATGCTACTTTTGTACCTTGTGAAGAAATTTCTCCAGACCAGAAATAGCGGCCTTGTACTTATTACGATGCAAACGGGAACGAACGATCAAGAACGACCGTCAACAACTTCAGATCAATATCGAAAACCATGCGAACATTAGTCATATTTTTCTCTTTATCAATCTCCTTAAGTATCTCCCACGGAAAAATATTCTCTCAGAACCAATTTCAGCTATCTGGAAAATTTGATAACCTGAAGGATGGCAAACTTATCATTAAATTAATGATTGAAGGCTATAGCACCGACACAATAACTATTAAAAACCATGCTTTCAAATACCGGGGATCTATTGCGCATCCTTCTATCGCGAAGTTATACCTGAATCCGTTTGAAACAGACTATGATGCGGCTGAATTAATCATTGTTCCGGGACAAACATCCATCAAATTACAAAAAGATCGTCTTAAGTACTTTCAACTTCAAAACGGAACGAAAATACAAAAGCAGCTTGTTGATTTAACAACAAAAAAAAAGCCATTTCTTTTGGAAACGGAGCTTTTGGAAAAGCAACTAGAAAAGGATACCGGAGCCTATCTGCCCCGGGACAGTATTCTGCTGCAATTGACGCTATTAAGAAAAGAAATATCAAATCTGGACTCAGTTTTTATCGTAGAAAATCCAAGATCACCTATTAGCGCATTCCTAATTGCCCAAAACTTAAAATTCGAACGCTTTACCCTGGGCAATGTGGACAACTATTATAGACAGTTTCCATCATCAATACAAAAAAGCGTTTTTGGAAAAGAGATTTTTGAGAAATTACAAATCGCTGATAAAATTTCAAAAGGCAAGCCAGCCCCTTCATTTATCGCCAATGATCTACACGGCAAAGAAATAAGGCTGGAGTCATTAAGAGGGAAATATGTTTTGCTGGATTTTTGGGCGTCCTGGTGTTTTCCTTGCCGAAGACTCTCCCCTTCAATAAGAAAGTACTATAATTCCGCAGCCCAAAAGAATTTTGAAATAATAAGTATTTCCTGCGATGATAACGTTACAGAATGGAAAAACGCCATCATAAAGGATCAAACAACGGGTTGGATTAATGTGCGGGACAAAAAAAACAGTCTTTTTAATAAATATATGGTAAGTGGTATTCCTGTACTCATCCTGATCGACCCGAAAGGTGAAATAATAGACCGCTTTGAAAGAGGAGAAAAAGGTTATCAAACCGCGCCGATATTGACGCTATTTCCTCTTTTAGAAAATCTCTTGAAATTGAACATTGAATGATCGTTAGCTTAAAGTCCGTTTTGCTTGTAGTTTTGATTTTCATGATGGCCCATTGTGATAGCACCACAGTTCCAGAAAAGAAGCTCCCTTTGCCCTTAAAAACGAAAGTTAGTGCTTCTGACTCTGTGGTTCAATCTGAAATCAAAAAGCACCTAAAAAAAAGCACCGCCCTAATTGGCACCCGGTATCCTTTTCTGGGATTATTATCTCAGGAAACCGGTATTGCTTCCGATATTCTATCACAAAGAGTGGTCATTCTTAACTTCAGCTTTTCGAGTTGCAGACCCTGCATTCTGGAACTAGATGGTTTAAAACTGCTTTATGAAAAACTGAAAGACAATAAAAACGCGCTGTTTATATCCATAACACCTGATGACAGTTCTACCTCCAATGAGTTTGTCAAACAGTATAATCTCCCTTACACCCCTATTCCTGTTAAACGAGTCATTTGCAGTAAGCTTAATTTTGAAAACGGCTACCCAACTAATATTATTCTGAAAGCCGGAACTATAAAAAAAATACACTCAGGAGGATTTGCAACAAAGCAGCAAAGTAGCGATTTTTTTAATGAAAGAATTTATCACGGAAACCGATGATATGTTAAGTTCAATGTAAGATCCAAGCCTTTGTATCCGTCTAAACTATCTTTTTCTATCAACCTCATTTATTGCTCAAAAACCTACAAAAGGCGAAAAATAGTAATCCCTTCAACAATGCAAGAACATAAAAAAGCAAGGAAACTTTCTTATCTTCAATATAGTTTTAACACCACGCCAGCATATATAATTTCTATCTGCAATGAAATACCTTATTCTATTTTTCTTCCTGACTCCCGTTTCAACGCTTTGTCAAACAAATCAGTCAGCGCAAATAGAAGATCAACTAACTATCAGTGGAGAAATTTCAAATGCATCAACCCCGCCCCGGTATATATATGTAATATATGCGGATACAGAAGGTGGCATTGACAGCTCTTTAGTTACAAACAATAAATTCAGGTTTTCTAAAAAAATAGCAACAACTACCTTACTTACACTGTACGCAGCGGATCCCCGTGATATCAACAATTTGCGCGAAGAAAATATGCTTACGATAGAAACAGAACCCACACATATAAAAATACATTCCGGAACGTCTCTATCCAACTCAGTTATCGTTGGTTCAAAGGCAAACGAAGAACGCAAGGTAATAGACGAATTAGATCGGCCATTTTATCAGGCTTTATCACCACTTTTTAAGAAAAAATCCCGGCAAGAGGCGCTGAAAAACGCGGATAGCGCCGCTTTCTGGAAAGACGAGATCAATAAAGAAACGTACAAACTCGCCAACTTTTACTATCAATATATCATCAGCAATCCCAAGTCCTATCTAAAACTGTTCTTAATTGCTGACTACCTCAGGACCTTGCCTACCAACGTCAAAGAAAATGATATTGATAAGATTGATACGCTCTTCCATCTTCTATCGCCATCAGATAAAAAATCAATACTGGGTAAAAAAGTGGAAAGGAAAATCGAATCACTAAGATTTGGGGTGGGCAGCAAGGCTCCCAATTTTACCCTAAATGATGTTTTAGGTAATGCAGTTTCCCTAAAAGACTTAAAACAGAAATATTTATTAATTGATTTTTGGGCTTCCTGGTGTGGCCCCTGCAGGCGGGAAAACAAAAACCTGGTTGAGGTATATAAAAAGTATAAGAAGAAGGGGTTTTCAATTGTTAGCATTTCTTTGGATGAATATTCCAAAAAAGAAGACTGGATGAAGGCCATTAAAAACGATGGGTTGATATGGACACAGCTGTCCGACCTAAAAGGCATGGAAAGCCCCGTTGCCCGCCTTTACAAGGTTGCCCAACTTCCACAAAACTTTCTTGTTGATGCCAATGGCATCATCATCGCAAAGGATTTATACACAAAAGACCTGGAGGAATTTTTGGGTAAAAAATAATGCCCCAAGCAGAATAAACATCTCTAAATTTCCATAATACAATGAGCCGCCCAGCCATATTGATTCATTAGAGCCCCGGTCTTAATTTGAACCGGCTTCTAATTCTTTTTATATTTGATGGAAGCAACATAATTAAATACCCGCGAATGGCATTTCGTATTTGTTTTATTTTTTTATTTCTGTCCTTAATCCCTGAAAGGGTACGGTTACAAAATCCGGCTTCCAGGGCCAATACCGTAATATTAGAAGGCACGGGGATCAACTTTTCAAAAACAGTGCCTATTGAAAATATTTCAGATATTGGAGAATTAATATTGTCCGATGTTGCCTTTCAATTTTCGATTGACTCCAATAATCATTTCAAAATTGTGCTGCCGCTTGAAACAGCCTCCTACTTCAGGATCGGCAGAAATATGTTGTATCTTGAGCCCGGAGACAGTATGCAGGTTTTCTTAGACAGATCGTATCCCGATTCCGCCCGGTTTTCGGGAAAAGGTTCAGCCGCTAACATTTACTTAAAAGGCACCCCATTTCCAAAAGCCGGTTCCTTCATCAAAGCCGGCGATGGTATCAGCGGCAGGTTTAGGTCTAACTGGAACAACATTTTGTTATGCGCTAAGGAGAGAACGCGGTTACTACAATCCGCTGAAAATATCAGCGCCGTCTTTAAAAAGCTTGAACTTGGCCGGATAAAATCTGATATCATCAACAGCCTGTATTATATGCAGCTCTACTATGAAGATGTACTGCCAAAAGATTCGCTAAAAACATACCTGGAAGAATATGACCGCCTGGCGCCTCCTTTGTTAAAAAAATACGCAGCTGGATTTTACGACTCCCAATTGCTGGTTCATCCTGTATACCGGAACATTCTAAGAGTTGTAAAGAACTATTCCAGCCCCGACACAAAAACAGCCGCAGCTCCGATTGAGGACTGGCTGCTCGCAAAAAAAATCAGCGATCAATTAAAACAGGCACCAAATACAGACTCGGTGAACAGCCTTGCAACCGCAATAGATAACATTAGGAGCCCCAGGTATAAAGAGGCAATTCAAAATGCATATACTCAAAAATCGTTTCAATTTATTGACGGGCAAAAAGCTAAAACATTCCCCGCTGTTGATGCTGCTAACAAAGCCGTATCCATTGATGATTGCCGGGGTCGTGTAATTTATATAGACCTATGGGCCACCTGGTGTGGACCTTGTATAGCAGAACAGCCCGCCTTTGAGCGCCTTAAACAGGAATATGCTGATAACAACAATGTTGTATTCATTTCTTTATCGATTGATGAGGATATAAAAAAATGGAATTCATATATAAAATCAATGAACCTGGAGGGAAACCAATGGAATACCAATCGCCTGAATCTAAAAGATTATTTTGTGGAAGAATTACCCCGGTACCTGATTATTGATAAAAATTTTAACGTAAGCCGGATCTTTGCACCAAAACCATCCTCAACAGACACAAGAAAGATAATCGACTCCCTGATAAGTCACCCAAAACAGCCATAATGAAATTTTATTCTGTACTATTAAGTTTACTGATCTTTAACCTTTGCTTTTCGCAAGCGGATTTGCCCGAAGAAATGGAAAGCACCGTCGAAAATCAGGAAACAACAATAGTAGCCATATTAAAACCCGGTGGTAACATAGGGTTTAATTACCTCAATCTTTTTACCAGATATGTCGCTTTAAAAAACTACTCCAATACAGATACTACTATCATTAAAAAAATACTTATAAAAAAACCGTCTCATCTCAGTCATCAAAATATCATCATGCAGATAGGCGGCCCACCAATACTACGAACACACAATTTATTACTACTTCCAGGAGACAGTGTTGTGCTTAAGCAGAAAGAAGATGGAACATTTATGGTCCAGTATTCATCGGGGTTTTCAAATTTTATTGATAGAATAGTAGAAATTCCGGGTAGTTTTATTTCGTTTGACAAAAAGCAACTGCAGAAAAGCCTGGAATCAATCGGCATAGAAAAAACAATCCAAAACATTGAAGCAACTTTTCGAAAAAACGAAAATGTCATTAAAAATCTCAATCTTTCAGCTAAATACGCAAATGGACTACGTGCATTTAACAAAAATATAAAATACACGGAGCTATCCCATTTGCTATCAGCCAATACACCTATCAGTCCAAAGGTTGCAGACAGCTTATATGATATCATTCTTAAGCATAATAAAGACCTTGGTTTATCAGACGCACCAAGCAACCTATCAATCGCTAAGGAAGTAGTTTTTTACAACGTTCGAAAAAAAACAAAAACGGCTCCAAAAGATTTTTGGGCGGATATTTTTAAGGTCGACACTCAAATGAGACAATCCGCTTATTATAAGCAGTATTTAATTTCATGCGTAGCGGGAACTTTTGCAAATGACTACAAGACAATGAACGAAGTAAACGGAAAACTTCGGGCGGTCCGGGCACAAAACATTTTTTTTGACACATTGTACCAATTAACAAGTATTTTGTTAGGGACATCAACCGATTTCAAGAAGGCAAAAGAAAATCTGAAAGCATTTAACAATGGAAACTTTTCTTTCTTGTTGGAAAACAGTGAAAAGTCGGCAAATCATGAAATGAAAAACATCAATGTCTTACCGGCAGTTAATTTGTATGATTTCTCCGGAAAAAAATTCGATTTCAAAAATATGGTTATGGATAAAAAATATAAATTAACGATTGTTGACTTTTGGGCTAGCTGGTGTATTCCTTGTATCGGACAATTCCCCTATTTAAAAAAAATCGAAAAACAACTCAAAAACAAGCCCATAAACTTTGTAACTATTAGCATAGACAATGAAGCCGATACTGACAAATGGATTACCGTTTCAAAAAAGAGCAACATTTTTTCCACACCCCATCAGTATCGATTAGAAAATTTTAAGACCTCTCCATTAACCAAACTTTTGGGTTTGGGCCAGCTTCCCCGGTTTGTAGTTATTGATGCAAAGGGGAAGGTAGTAAATGATGACTTTTATAGACCAAGCGACCCAATTTTTGAATTAGAATTATTGAAATATCTGAATTAGCAACTGCAATAAATCAGCATTTATTCAAATGAATTTCTATCTGCAATGAAATACTTTATTTTATTTTTCTTCCTGACTCCTGTTTCAACGCTTTGTCAAACAAGTCAGTCGGAGAATCAATAAAGAAACGTACAAACTCGCCAACTTTTACTATCAATATATCATCAGCAATCCCAACTCCTATCTAAAACTGTTCTTAATTGCTAAAAGGCATGGAAAGCCCCGTTGCCCGCCTTTACAAGGTTGCCCAACTTCCACAAAACTTTCTTATTAACAAAAAGTTGTTTTGTCATCAACAAGGATGCCCGGCTATATCGTATCCACATCCGGAATGACCACCACCGATTTATAACGCGGCTCCTGGTGCAACAAGGCCACATGATGGAGTACATCTTTTTTGCACTGTTCAATCAGCCGGGTGCTTCGCGGCAGCTTTAGCAGCAACTCCATCAGGTATTGGTTACGTACTTTATTAATAAGGGGTTCCGAGGGGCCGGTGATATAATTTCCATAGCGGTCCTGGAGCCCCGTGGCAAACCAGGCGGCCGCATCGCGCACCACGTCCCTGATCTTGTTTTTAAATATAAGCCGGATCAAACGGGTATAAGGAGGATAGCCAAACTGCTCCCTTTTGGGCAATTCATCATCAAACAAGGCCCGGTACTCATGCCGCTGCACCCGCAACAGCACCGGATGCTCCGGCTGGGCGGTTTGTATCAGCACCTTGCCGGCGCCATGTTTTCGCCCTGCCCTTCCGCTTACCTGCTCCATCAGCTGAAAAGCACGCTCATTGACCCGGAAATCTGCGAAAGCAAGAATGCCATCGGCATCCACAATGCCTACCAGTTCCACATGTTCAAAATCCAGTCCCTTTACCACCATCTGCGTTCCTACCAGGATGTCCAGTTTCCGCTGCTCAAAGTTCTGTATCAGCTGGTCGTGCGCATGTTTGCCCCGCACCGCATCAATATCCATACGGCCCACCCGGGCGCCGGGAAACAACTCCTGCAACGCCTCCTCTACCCGCTCTGTTCCAAATTGCTTCCGGATAAAATCATGACTGCCGCAAGCGGGGCAGGTAACCACCAGGGGATAGCTGGTACCGCAATAATGACATACCAGCTTGTTATAAACCTTATGATAGTTCAATGATACATCACAGTACTTACATTGAGGCACCCAACCGCAGCTATTACAGCGCTGGTAAGGCGTGTAACCCCTCCGGTTCTGAAAGAGGATCACCTGTTTTTCCCGCCCGAGCGAGCCCCGGATACTATCTGCAAGAAGCGGAAACAGGATGGTGTCCGCAAATTCTTTTGTACGGAATTTGCGCGTATCCACCACCCCAATCTGCGGAAGTTCCATATTCCCAAACCGCTCGGTGAGCGTCACCAGTCCGTATTTTCCATTGAGGGCGTTGTTATAGGATTCAAAAGAAGGCGTGGCGCTGCCCAATACCACTTTGCACTGGCTGAAGAGGGATGCAAAATAAATGGCCGCATCCCGGGCATGATACCGGGGGGCGGGTTCCATTTGCTTATAAGAGGTATCATGCTCCTCATCGCACACAATCATTCCGAGGTCATGAAAAGGGAGGAACAACGAAGAACGCGCGCCCAGCACCACTTTCAGCGATCCGTCTCTTACTTTATTCCAGATCTCCACCCGTTCGTTCTGCGAAAACCGGGAATGATACACGCCGATATGTCCTCCAAAATGCTGCTGCAACCGGCGGATGGTCTGCGCCGTTAAGGCAATCTCGGGCAACATATACAGCACTTGTTTCCCTTTGCGGATCTGCTCTTCGATCAGATGAATATAAATTTCAGTTTTCCCGCTGGAAGTAACCCCGTGCAGCAGACAAACATCTTTTTCTTTTAATGCGCTCCGGATACGTTCCAAAGCGGTGGCCTGTGCCGCGGATAATTCAAAATTGATCCGGATATCTTTTGGCAGCAGCCGGATCCGGTCCACCGCCCTTTTTTCCAGTATCAGCACGCCCTTGTCGGCAAGCCCTTTCAATTGCGCTTCGCTGGCGCCGGTTTTTTTTAACAGCGCCTGTTTGGTGATGGTGCCTTCCGTTTTTTTAAAATGCAGGTACCCCAGCAATAATTCCATCTGTTTTTCGGCACGCTGCAGGCGGGGATCATTATTGAGCAATTGCTCCAGGGCCTGCTCATGATCATAATCAGGATGCAGCAGCACAAAGGTCTCTTTTTTAGGATTATAGCTTTCCTTTAAAGATTCCCAAACATAGCAGATCTTTCCCTGGATCAGGCGGTTTACCACGGGGTATACATGATTGCTTTCCAGGATCTGCTGCACTTCGGCCAGCTTCAGTTCCTTTCTTAAGAGGAGGGCTTCCGCCACCAGGAAGGCGTCCGTGTCCAGCTCCGTAAAATCATCCCCTGCTTCTTCATTAAACACCAGTATGGTTTCGCTGCTCAGTTTAAAATGCGCGGGCAGTGCGGCGGCCATCACCTCCCCTTCTGTGCACATATAATAACGGGCCATCCACTCCCAAAGCTTCAGTTGCGATTCAAATACAACCGGCACAGCATCCAGCACATTGACGATCTCCTTGGCTTCAAAGAATTCCGGTGGCGTCCGGTGCACCCGTTTGATTACCCCCGCATATTTTTTTGATTTACCCAGGTTCACTTCTACCCGGCATCCTACGATGGCGGCGGCTTTTAGCTGCTCCGGAATCGCCCAGGTATAATTCAGCGGCAATGCCAGCGGAATGACGACCTCGGCAAAATCTGTTGCAACCGCCACCGGATGATATGGTATCTCGTTGTTCATCTGTTCCTTGCTTTACCGGGGGTCCAGGTAACATTATACTCTGTTAACTTTTGTGCCATCAGTGCAAAAACCTTTTGTTTTAATTGTTCATGATCCCTCATTCCAAAACCATCTACCGGCACTTCATCCAAAAACACGACCCGGCATTTGCCCGGATTCAGGGAAAACCGGCTGGTATAGGGCATGCGGTCATAGGTATCCAGGAACAGTACCGGACGCACCGGCGTTTGGGTTTCCAGCGCCAGCTTAAATGCCCCGTTATAAAAATCTTTCAAAGGCCGCCCCGTTTCATTAAAAGTACCCTCCGGAAAAACAAAAATAGAAATTCCTTTATTGATCACCGATCGCAAAATACGGATACTCTTCGCCCTTCCCGCAGCCGATTTGCGGTCGACCGTTACAATAGCACGCTTATAAATAAACCCAAAAACCGGCACCTTCCCCATTTCCACCTTACCCAGGGCGCGCATCGGCTTGCGAAACACTTTTACCATCACCGGAATATCGAGGTAGGATATATGATTTGCGATCAGGATGTATTTCTTTTCCCTGTCAAATGGTGCGTCAAAGGATTTTTGTACCCGTATCCCGATCAGGGTGAACCAGATATCGGCCCAAAGGGTACAAAGCGCATAGATTACATTTCCGCCCTTTATCCTTCCCAAAAAGGCAGCCAGGATACAAAGCGGAAAAATAAGCAGCATAATGATGAGAAACACCGCCGCCGCATAGATCGTATACAATAATCGCAACACCCCTCAAAAATAGCGGCTTATGATAAAATAACACCTGGATATTTCTCAACAATCTCCAAAAACGCCTTATCGGCTAAATTTCCGTAATTTTGCAGCCCTTATGCACAGTGCAAAAACAGTGGCCTTCCACACGCTTGGTTGTAAACTCAACTATTCAGAAACCTCCTCCATTTCCCGGTTAATGGAGCAGGAGGGTTTTGAAAAAAAGGAGTTTACGGATATTGCAGATGTGTATGTGATCAATACCTGCTCAGTAACTGATAATGCCGATAAAGAGTGCCGCCAGCTGGTGCGCCGCATTCAGCGAAAGGCTCCTGAAAGCATGGTAGTGATCACCGGCTGCTACGCACAGTTAAAACCCGGGGAAATTGCAGATATTCCCGGCGTGGACCTGGTACTGGGGGCTGCGGAAAAATTTAATATTATAAAGCATATCCGGGAATTTGCCAAAAATGACTCCGCAAAAATATGCAGCTGCGATATTGAAGAAGTAACGGGGTTTCAAAGCTCTTATTCGATTAACGACCGCACCCGTACCTTTTTGAAAGTGCAGGACGGCTGCGATTACACCTGCTCCTTTTGCACCATCCCCATGGCCCGCGGCAAAAGCAGGAGCGCATCAATTGATGCAGTAGTTAACGATGCCCGCTCCCTGGCGGCTTCTGGCGCAAAGGAAATTGTACTTACCGGCATTAACCTGGGCGATTTTGGAAAAGGCCCCGATGGCAATGCCGCAGCAGCCATCAACGGCCGCAGCGAAAACTTTTATAAACTGATACAGGAGCTGGACCAGGTTGAAGGAATCGACCGGTTCCGGATATCCTCCATTGAGCCCAACCTTCTTGGAAACGAAATTATTGAGTTTGTAGCCGGCAGCAGGCATTTTATGCCTCATTTTCATATTCCCCTGCAAAGCGGCAGCAATGCCGTTTTGGGTGCCATGCGCAGAAGGTATAAAAGAGAATTGTATGCAGAACGCGTGGGCCTGATCAAAACGCTGATGCCTCATTGCTGCATTGGGGTAGATGTAATCGTGGGATTTCCCGGCGAAACCGATGCGCATTTCCAGGAAACCTATGATTTCCTGCATCAGCTGGATGTATCTTACTTCCATGTTTTCACCTATTCTGAAAGAGCCAATACCCATGCACTTTCCATCGAACCGGTAGTGCCGGTGCCCGTTCGTAACGAGCGCAATAAGATACTGCGCAACCTGTCCTATATGAAAATGCAATACTTTGAACAACAGCATACAGGGCAAACCCGGAAAGTATTGTTTGAAAACCATCATAAAGCCGGTATGATGGAAGGCTATACCGACAACTACATCCGTGTTACCACCCCTCATCGTACAGCTTGGGAAAACCAAATCATTGACTGGAAATTATAGATTTTTGACTATTGATGGTTTATTCCCATATTTAGTTTTGTTGATCCCAACCAGTTAGCTGCACGGCTTTTTACATTAACATTTCGTTCTTATTTGCCGGTACGGCATGGTATTGTATTTGCTTTTCTTCTCATGAAGAAAAATACTGATAAAGTTCTTTATATCTTTAGATATATGCCCTGAAACCGTTTACAGGACTGGCTTGTAGCCGATAATGTCTTAATATTTTTTAATATCATTTATTAACAAATCCTGTATACCACAATCGACCGCCCCGGCGTTTAAGCAAGTAAGTAAACCTTTATTATTTATATTTTTTATTAAAATTTTAATCATGAAAAGAACTACAAAAACAGTTATGCTGGCCTTAGCCGCAACCGTAATCTCCGGAAGTGCATTTGCCCAGACAGACAGTACAAAAACGGACTCAACCGTTGTGGCAACAGATTCTACGCAAACACAGGATAAAAAGGAAGACAAAAAAGAAGATACAACAATAACACCCACTCCTCCCCAGGCATTTGTTGCGCCCGGAGTAAAAAGCAACACCTATGTTTGGCAGGCTACTACCAGGGAACTGGCAGTCAGCCGGCAAACAGTTGCTGAAGCCGAAAAGCAGGAAGCCTGATTGAGCCTGGTTCAGTAAAAGAGGTTATCTCAGAAGTAGTGTCTACTTTCCTGGGATAACCTCTTTTTTTATAGTATCCGAATTGAGAATTGGTACTAACCGGGTTCTTCTTTTTAATTTGTGCCGCCAGACGGATGAAAATTTGAAAATGGGGTTTCTATTTGCTTAAAGCCGCAGATTCCATGTTATTGCCACTGAAACACAGAAGCACAGACGCACAGACGCTCTTAATACTGCAGCAATAGCCGCTGCTTTTAATGTAGAAAACCTAAAATCTTCAGTATCTCAGCGCCTCTCTGTGGCAAACATAAAAAGTCCATGTTCTTGCCACAAGAAACGCAGGCGCTAAATACAATGTCACCCTGAAGATGTCATCCCGGGCCTGACCCGGGATCTATTCTTGCTTCAGGGTCTATTGAACGACAACATGCATAGATGCTGAAATAAATTCAGCATGACTACGACAATATAGAATGCACCCTAACCAAACAACATTGAGCGTTGAATGCCAAATGCTGCGTATTTTTGAACCCATAATCAAACCCAGGGATTGAGAAAACTATGGCTACAAAAATAAAATGCCCTAATTGCCAGCACGAGTTTCCGCTGGAAGCAGCGCTTACCGATGAATTGAAGGATGTTATTGAAAAGGAAAAGGATACGCTGCGGAAACAGATGCAGGACTATAAAAGGAACAAGGATGATGAAATTGCCCAGCTAAAAAAAGCAGCAGAACTGGAAGCTTCAAAAACCGATGCACAATGGCAGGAGAAACTGAACGCCGAAAAACAGCTGTTGCAGCAGCAACTGGAGCAGCAGCTGCGCAAAAGCATTGGCACCGACTTTGAGAATCGCCTGGGTTCTTTGCAAAAGGCCAACGAAGAGAATGAAGAAAAACTAAAGCTGGCCCGGCAAAAAGAAGCCGGCTTTTTAAGAAAGGAACAGGAATTTAAAACCCGCGAAGCCGAGCTGGAGATCACCGTACAGAAGCAACTGAATACGGAGCGGGAAAAGATGGCCGATGAGCTGCAGCGGATCGAGAACGAGAAATCTGCCTTAAAAGAAAACACCTTCAACCTTAAAATAAAGGAGCTGGAAACGCAGCTGGAGCAGCAAAAAAAGCTGGCAGCCGAAATGCAGCGCAAGGCAGAACAGGGATCCATGCAGCTGCAGGGCGAAAGCCAGGAGCTGGCACTGGAGGAAATGCTGGCAGCCGCCTTTCCCTTTGACCTGGTGGAGGAAGTGGGAAAAGGAGTACGGGGAGCCGACTCGATCCAGACCGTCCGGAACAACCTGGGCATTGCCTGTGGCAAGATCATTTGGGAAAGCAAACGGGCGGAAAATTTTGGGGGCGACTGGATCGAAAAACTAAAGGCTGATATGCGTAGCCAGGGCGCAGACGTAGCCGTCCTGGTTACCCGCCGTTATCCCAGGGACATGGACCGGTTTGGCGAAAAAGAGGGTGTATGGATCTGCAATTTCAATGAAGCCAGGGCGCTGGCCAGTGTGCTCAGGGATGGCATTATAAGGATCTTCAATGCCTCCAAAAGCCAGGAAAATAAAGGCGACAAAATGAACCTGCTCTATACTTACTTAACCAGCCCGGAGTTTGCGGAGCAATGGAAAGCCATCCGGGAAGGCTTTTTAAGTATGAAGATCTCTATTCAAAAAGAACGCGATGCCATGGAGCGGCTTTGGAAAGCCCGCGAAAAGCAGCTGGAAAAAGTACTGCTCAACGCCACGCATATCCGCGGTTCCATTGATGGCATCAGCGGACTGGAGTCGGTGGATCTGAATTTGTTGGGGTATGAAGAGGAATGAGAAGGGCGGCTTCGCTGATGTGGGACGCCCTACCTCCGGGGGAACGGATACCTTACATATCCCCTAACGAAAAGCCGGAAAATTGTTGTTGATACCCTCCAAATTGACGAAAAAGCGCAGTCGATTTCTCCTGTAGTTTTTTGATATCTATTTTGTCGCTGTTTCTTTTAACTTCAGCAACCATAAATATCATTTGTGCCGAAGTTTGGGATCACTTCTCTATTTTCCTTAATAGTTCCAGTTCATTTTCACTATTATAAAACTTCATCAAATAATTCCTCCATTTTGCGCGGAAAATCTTTACCCCTAAACTTTGAGGACACTTGAAACATAGAGCGCAAACGGCTCCAACCTGAAACTTTGAACGTCAAACGTGAAACCCTTGCTCACATATCAGCTTTTGGGCTTTAACCGGTGGTAACGGTGTTAAAAGCTAACAAAAAAATAAAACATGTAAAAGGAAATTTGACTGGAGTCACTTTTGCATTTTACGTTGAACATCTATTATTTTACATTCCTTAGGGCACTTTATCAAACGACACAATGGTAGCGGCAGCCTGCCCGGAATTTGCTGTTGCTTTTAAATAAATCCGGCCATCCGGCATACTGTTATAAGCGGCCCCCGGCGCCAGCAGGCTTCTCATTGCTTCGTTTACTTTACCAGCATAGGTGGGTTGTGTACTGGCCGAAATTGCCTCGTTCAGTTTGTTATAGTCCAGTTCTTTTTTACTGGCCACAATGGCGATCTGATCCCTGGAGCCCTGGTTATCGGCTTCCATGGATTCCGATTTTGGAAACAACCGGTACCCCGTAATGCCACAGTAGGGCGAATGCCTGGAAACCGTTTGCCCGGGTTTCAGGTAGGGGAACAATACATAGCTGCTGCCATTGGTTTCCTGTCCAAAAATATAGATATAGCACGCTGTTGTATTTTTCACTTCCATCTTAAACCGGGTACCCATTTTTATTGGCGTAACGGTCTGAAAAGCGTTGGCCCCTGCCGGCTTCAATTTGATATACTGCCTGGTGCTGTTATCCACCAGTCCTATATTGCATTCCAGTGGCATAGCCGCTACATTGGCATTTTTAGGCAGGGGATCTACACCATAAGCCTCCCGTACATAATTGCGAAAATCGCCATAGCGTACCCATGCCACACCATTGCTCCCCCACTGCGGCGTCCAGCTGTTCATAATCTGAAAGGCGCCGCCATATTTCCGGTCGTCATACCCGATCACACACATGGCATGGCCTCCCATGCCCACTTGCGCCTGATCCATTCCCTGTGGCTGCCACAGGTCTTTACCCATCATATCCTGCATAAAGCTTTGCCCCACCATCATCCCAATTACCACCGGTGCATCCTTGGCCAGGTGTTCCTTCAGGGCCCGCACACTAATCTGGTTCAGGTTATCGCCCTGCGTCAGCCGTGTAAATCCGTGGATGGTATGTTGCCGTCCCTCCTGTATGGCAGCTCCATCCGGTGTCCTGCTGCAATCCTGATCATCGTAGGGGTAACTACTTAATGGCACACCGCCATTCGCCCTCATAGCTTCCATGGCACGCTGTATATACGAGCCCTGGCAATCGCTTCCCAACCGGATCTGGTTGTAGAGGTAAGATGGGCTGAAGACTATCGTATTAGGATCCTGCCCGGTTGCTGCCGCCGTCAGGATCGTCTGCGCGGCATAAGCGCTGCTCCAGGCAACGCAACTTCCCTGTTGCCCCTGGTCGCCCCTTTTTGGCGCAAAACGCAGCAGGGAAACGGCTTCCGGCAATGGATTCTTCCCGTTATTTTCGTCCAGCCCTTCATAAATCTTTGCTTTATTAAATTCATCGGGGCTATAGCTATAGCCACTTTGGGAGAACAGCTGTTTTGCGGCATCACCAAGACCACCGATATTGCCGCAGCCCCCGCGTCCGCCCAAAAAATAAACCGCTGCAGCAATCACCAGCAATACAATAATTCCTTTTCCCCGAAACAGGCCCAGCAACAGCGGCAGAAGCCCCAATAGCCCGCCTCCGCCACTTCCGGGGCCCGAACCACCGCCGCCGCGGTCGTCATTAAAGTCATTGTCACCGCTGTTCGGGTCATCCGTCATTCTGATTGGCATAGACTAATTTTTTATAAAAATAACGAGGAATTTGAAAATGTGGAAATGTGAAAATGTGGGAATGTGGGAAATGAAAAGCTCTTTTTACCAATACGCACCGTCATCAACAACATTAAACTGTTTTGAAAATGGGTTTGTACCATCGAAAGGTAAAATAAAAAAAAGGATTCGTTTAGCAAAAGGAGCCTGTCGGTTTTTAACGTACCAGCTTAGTTTTGAGCCCTCAGGGAAGCGCCGGGGTTCAGCTTTACCTTTTGCCCGGTTTTAACCGCTTTGTAAATCGCATCAATAATCACCAGGTCGCGAAGGCCTTCCTCCCCGTCTACCGGGATCACCGGTTTTTTACCATCAAGAATAATGGCGGCCATCTCATCCATCTGCACGGCCTGCTGCGGACGCCCGGCAGGAATATCCAGCGGGCCTTTATGGGTACGTCCTTTAATAGGACCATAACTGGACGCCGGCTGCAGTTCTGCAAACCCCTTCTCACCGTTCAGGAAAAAACGATCCAGGTTATTCATATTATAGGAAGAAAGACAGGATGCCGTTACCCCACCCGGGAATCCCAGCTGGAACGTGATGGTTTCATCCACGCCTTCTTTAAATTTTACAAAGTCGGTCTTCGTTTCCTGCGCCGTTACCCATACCGGCTCTTCACCCACCATATACCGGCAGCCATTTAACGCATAAATGCCAATATCCATAAGGGAGCCCCCTCCTGCAAGCGCCTTATTAAGCCGCCATTGGGTAGGATCACCAATCCGGAAACCTGATAGTCCCTGAAAGAATTTAACCGACCCCAGCTCCCCTGCTGTACGCATCCGGTGTATCTCCAGCGTAAGCGGTTCAAAATGCATCCGGTATCCTACCAGCAATTGCTTTCCGGCCTTTTTGCAGGCGGCCACCATTTCCCGCCCCTGTTTTGCATTCAGCCCCATCGGCTTCTCGCAGATCACATGCTTTCCTGCCGCCGCGCAACGGATTACCTGATCGTGATGCAGCGCATTGGGCGTAATGACATAGACCGCATCGATATCGGGGTTATTTTTAACCGCATCAAAGGTTTCATAGTTATACCGGCTATTTTCCGGCACTCCGTATTTTTCGCCCCAGCTTTTCAGCTTTCCGGGAGTGCCGCTGATCAGGCCGGTAATTTTTGCCCGTTTGGATTGCTGCATTGCGTCCGCTACCCGGCTGGCATAACCGCCCAGCCCCATGAGGGCCACCCGCAGCACAGGGCCTTCTGCTGCAGATGCAGGCATCAAAACAGTTTCTGCATTCAATCCATTAAATGCGTAAATTCCCAGGGCCGACAGACCCATATTTTGAAGGAAATTCCGGCGTGTGCTCATGTAATATTGTTTAAACGGTTAGGGGACCGCAGCGCCGCCGGACCCGGAGATTCTGCCAAAGCTTATTCAGCAGCCGAAGGCGGGGGCAGCTGGCTATCCCGTTATATTTTTTGCAAGCCTTAAAGCCTTTTTTAGCTGTTCCTCCGGAGTCAATTTTGTATTATCAATTACAATGGCATCATTTGCCTGTCGCAACGGGCTCACCTCCCGGTTTGAATCGATGTAATCGCGCATCTGGATATTCTCGGCTACTTCTTCAATCGTTATATTTGGATTCTTTTCAACCAGCTCTTTAAATCTTCGTTCTACACGCACGGCATTATCTGCGGTCATAAATATTTTTAGCTCCGCTTTGGGAAAAACCACCGTACCGATGTCCCGCCCATCCATTACAATGCCTTTTTTCTTTCCCAATCTTTGTTGCTGCTCTACTGCAAACTCCCGCACCGCTTTTATAGCCGCCACCTCACTTACCTTTTCAGCTACAATAAGATCTCGCACCGGGTATTCCACATTTTCATCATTCAGGTAGATCTCCACATTGGCATTCAGTTCATTCAACCGGAAATCCAGCTCAATATCCATTAAGGCCGCCTCAACCGCTTTCTGCTCATCCCAGTCCACATGATTCCGGAGAAAATACAAGGTAATGGCACGGTACATCGCCCCACTGTCTACATAAATATACCCCAACTCCTTGGCCATCTGTTTTGCCAGGGTACTTTTTCCACAACTGGACCACCCGTCTATCGCTACAATAATTTTTTTCATTTTGCCAACTCGTAAAAATGCAGGACACAACCGCCATCAAATCATTAGCAAGATACAATTTTATTAAGGGAAAATTGTGGCTTTTAGAATAAATTTGCATCCGGTACCTGATTTAAAATCTTATTCGTATATTCAGACAAACCTCCTACTATGATCGCAAAACAGATCTCCTATTTTTTTTCTGCATGCATGTTCCTGCTGCTGATGTCCTGCAACGATGGAACTGATAAAACACCCGCTGCCGGTGCAGATGCCGATAGCATTGTTACCAACACCGGAATTGTGCGGGAACTTCCACATGTAAAAACGGAGCCGGTTGAATTTGAAGACGGGATCAAAACCTTTACAAGCATTATGGCCTATGACAGTGCCAATGCCGGTAAAAAGCCGATTGTACTGATCGTTCCCGAATGGTGGGGAGTTACCGATTATATAAAGGAGCGTGCCAAACAACTTGCAGAGCTGGGTTACTTTGCGTTGGTGGTAGACATGTATGGAAGCGGTAAAGTGCTGGACAACCCAAAAGATGCCGGTAACGAGGCGGCAAAATATTACAAAAACCCACAGCTGGCGCAGGAGCGGTTTGATAATGCACTGGCCATAGCAAAATCCTATCCGCAGGCCGACTCCTCAAAAATTGCAGCTATCGGTTATTGCTTTGGAGGCGCGATGGTATTAAACATGGCGCGTATGGGTGAAAATCTGAAGGGCGTCGTAAGTTTTCACGGCGGACTGGAAAACTACGGCATTACGGCCCGTAGGGGAAGTATCAAACCACAGCTACTGGTTTTAAATGGTGATGCAGATTCGTTCGTTCCGGTAAGTACCGTCAATGAATTTAAAAAAGAGATGGAAGCCGCCAATGCCAATATGCAGTTTATAGGGTATCCTAATGCCAAACATGCTTTCACAAATCCGGGCGCAACAGCCATCGGCGAAAAGTTTAAACTGGATATAAAATATGATGAAGCTGCCGATAAAGCTTCCTGGGAAGAGATGAAGAAGTTCCTGGAAAAGGTATTTTCCTGAGTTGTGTCTGAAAGTTGAAACCGGGTTAACCTGTGGGCAATGGTGAATCAATACCGTTTGCTTAAGTGATTTTTATCGTTCCCGCAGATGCCCTCGCGAACCTCGCGTGTCCCTTGCGCACCTTGCGGTAAAAAATGAACTTTTAAGAAGCGGTTTAAGTTTTCATTATTAAAATTCCGTATAACAGACATTCAGGGCCTCAAAAACCACTAAGTTAAGATTCATTAAGAACTACGGTTACTAAACTATTCTTAATGGTTTTTAATTATTCTATTTTTAAACAGCTTCTAAGAACCCAACGTATCCGCAAAGGTTGCAATGAAATTCGTTATCGGATTAAAAATTTGTCCGTTTGCATTGAGCGTAAGACGAAGACCAACCCGGAGCTTTAAACACTGAACCAGGAACCCAAAACCTAAGCCAGGTACGCACCGGTAACCTTATCCCCCTCCACTTCTACATAAATATGGTCCTGTAGTGTAGTTGCCAGGGATATTCCTTTATAATCCGGCGTTATGGGAAACAGTGTATGCGTCCGTTCTACCAGCACCAGGGTCTGGATCCTGGCAGGATGATATTCCAGGAATGGTTTCAGCGCATAAAGCAGGGTTTTACCACTGTTGGTAACATCATCTATCAGAACGATTACTTTACCGGTAAAGTCCATCTCCCGGCTAAGCGTTACCGCCTCCGGTTTCTTTTTATTCAGCTGCAGGGTAAGCAGTTCTGTAGGAATCCTGCTGTTTTTCTGGATCCGCTGCCGGATATTTTTTGCCAGCACCACACCGTTCTCCTCTATGCCAACCAAAATCAGTGGGGCCGCATCCAGGTTATTTTCAACCAATTCCAATGCCAGCCGCTGCAGCTTCTTCTCCACCGTTTCTGCATCCAATAAATATTTTTTCACCTGCTGTCTGTTTAATTTGCGTTCAAAATGCCTCTACTTGTAAAGGAAGCCGTAAATTAGCACTTTGTAACTGAATGCTCATGCAAATTGCTCAACAAATTTTATTTGTACTGTTATTTATTCCCGCCGTTGTATTTTTCTCCCAAAAAATAAAGCAGATCCGCCGGAACATCAACCTGGGGCGTGATGAAGCTATCAACGACCAGCCGGGGCAGCGCTGGAGGAACGTGCTGCTGCTGGCCCTGGGGCAAAAAAAAATGTTCCGGAATCCGCTGGTTGGTTTTTTGCACTTCTTTGTATATGCAGGATTTATCATCATCAATATTGAAATCCTGGAGATCATCCTGGATGGCGCATTGGGCACCCATCGCCTGTTTGCGGGGGCGCTCGGAGGTTTTTATACCTTCCTGATTAATGCTTTTGAACTGCTTGCGCTGGCAGTGCTGGTTTTTTGCGCCATCTTCCTGATCCGGAGAAACCTGCTAAAGATCCGGCGCTTTTTAAGCAACGATCTCAACGGATGGCCGCGCAGCGATGCCAATTACATCCTGATTACAGAGATTGTGCTGATGACCCTTTTTCTTACAATGAACGCCAGCGACACGCTGCTGCAATCGCGCGGGGCAGCACATTATGCCACACACACCACGGGCAATTTTATGGTATCACAATACATTCAGCCGCTGATCAGCGGTCTGTCTGACGGGTCCCTGGAGCTACTTGAACGCGCTTGCTGGTGGCTGCATATTATCGGCATTCTGGCGTTTTTAAATTACCTCCCCTTCTCCAAACACCTGCACATCGTACTGGCATTTCCCAATGCCTACTATGCACGGCTAATCCCAATGGGCGAAATGGAGAACATGCCGGCTGTACAAAACGAGGTATTGTATGCCATGCAGCCGGAACTGGCGCCCGCCGAAGCCGCACCCCCGGCCCGCTTTGGCGCAAAGGATATTACCGACCTTAGCTGGAAAAATCTACTGGATGCTTACAGCTGTACCGAGTGCGGACGCTGTAGTGCCGCCTGCCCCGCCAATATAACCGGTAAGCTGCTCTCCCCCCGCAAGATCATGATGGATACCCGCGACCGCGCAGAAGAGATAGGGAAACAGCTGAATGAAAAGAAAGAGTGGAAAGAAGACGGTAAAAGCCTGCTTCACGACTATATTTCTGTAGAAGAATTAAGAGCCTGCACTACCTGCAATGCCTGCGTGCAGGAATGCCCGGTAAGCATTAACCCGCTTGACATTATTCTTCAGCTGCGCCGCTACCTCGTAATGGAAGAAAGCAATGCCCCACAGGAGTGGAACAATATGTTCAGCAATGTGGAGAACAACTTTGCGCCCTGGAAGTTCAGCCCCGATGACCGGGACGCCTGGACCCAAACCTCCTGAATCTTTACTCCTGCTTCTTTTCCGTTTCATGCAGCTTGGCCGCAATATCTTTCTTTTTTATAAACATGCGCCAGCATTGAATCAAAGCGGTTACTACAAAAACGCCGCCAATAATATAGTTCATCAGCGACTGGTTGTTCTGTATCTTATTTGCGATCAACCGCCCGCCAAAAATAAATACACAGTTGCCCATCAAGGTACCCAGGCCAATACCCACAATATAAAAATTATAATAAGACACTTTAGGCTTCAGCACATTCTTTGTAAATAACACCGTGCTCCATCCAAACCAGAACGGGATCTGCACCGGGTTTACCGCGCTCATCGTAAGCCCCAGCAAATACGAAGGCAGGCTATTATTCAATATCACATTGTTCCCTTGCGAAGGATGCATAGCCGCATACAGACTGGCAACAGCCAGCGCTGCTATAATGACCAACGTAAGCCATTCCAGCAACCGCAGAATCTTTTCCTGTTTACGCACCCAATCCATCGCCACCAGCGAAAGACGCACATAAACCACCTCCGCCGTTAGTGATCCCAATGAAAAAAGCAAGGCATTTTTAACGGACTGGCTGATGGCAATCTGCATGGCAGCGATATTCAACGTTCCCAATGGCAACGATCCAAGAAAGCTAACCAGCATCCCGGTAAAAAAAATACGTACCAATCCTCCCCGCTGTTGTTCAGTCACAGTAGCATCATTTAGTTTTTGCCGGTAAGCATCGGCACAAATGAAAAATCATCAAATAACTCTTCGGTTACTGTTCCATCGGCCTTTTTATGAAGCCGGCGCATCTGCTGCACATTGCCGGCGCCCAGCGGAATCACCATCATGCCGCCCGGCTTCAGCTGTTCGACCAGCTTTTGAGGGATCTCCGGGGCAGCCGCTGTAATGATCACCCGGTCAAACGGGCCGTAAGTAGGCAATCCCTGGTAGCCATCTCCATAAAAAAATTTTATGAAGGGAAATTGTTTCAGGTAGATAAATTTCTTGTTTTCTTCAAACAACTTTTTCTGACGTTCAATGGTAAATACCTTAATCCCCATTTTGGCCAGCACTACGGCCTGGTAAGCACTACCTGTGCCAATCTCCAGTACTTTTTGCCCCGGAACAGTTTCCAGCAACTGGGACTGATAGGCAACCGTATATGGCTGGGAAATTGTTTGCCCTTCCCCTATTGGAAAAGCCCGGTCTTCATAGGCCACATCATCAAATGCCGAGTCCAAAAAGAAATGACGGGGGACGGCATTCATCGCTTCCAGCACCGTTTCATCTGTAATCCCTTTTTCTTTTATTACTTCTATCAGCTTTTTCCGTAGTCCCTTGTGCCTGTATGTGTCTTCTAACGTCCTCCTCATAAAAGTACAAATGTAAAAAAGCGTGGGCTATTTGGCACATATATCCGCTAAATATTATCCCCATCGCCGGCGGCGAAGCATTCCTGTTGCGTTCTGTACCGGCAACCCGTTACCATTGATGAAATGCGCAGGGTTTATGTAATTTTACCACTCTGTGCATCTATTAATAAACGCTTATATGAAATGAGCCATAAAAATCAATAAAAAATAAACAGATGAAAATACTGAGCCGTTCCGCTTTTTTAATACTAACCTTATTGTTTACCTGTATGAAACCAAGCGCACAAACCATCAAAAACTACGAAGCAGCATGGAAGTCTGTAGAAACCCATATCAGCAAAGGGCTGCCCGCATCTGCACTCAATACCGTAAAAGAGATATATAAACGGGCAAAAGCCGATCGCCAGGATGCGCAGCTGGTAAAAGCACTGGTTTATATGAGCCGGCTTCAAAGCGAAAACCGGGAAAACAATGAGCTGGCCAGCATCCGGGATCTTGAAAAAGAAATCAGGGAAAGCCGGGGCCCGGTAACAGCACTGCTCAATAGCTACCTGGCAGGGGTTTACCAGTCTTATTTTAACCGCAACCGCTACAAGCTTTACAACCGGACGAACACCATTGGCATCCGGAAGCCGGACCCGGCCACCTGGACCACCGATGATTTTACACAAAAAATCAGCAATCTTTACGAGCAATCTTTAAAAGAGGAAACATTGCTGCGCCGTGTCCGGCTGGAAGATTATGATGCGCTGATTGAAAAAGGGAATACACGTTATTTGCGCCCTACGCTGTATGATCTGCTGGCCTTCAGGGCACTCAGCTATTTCAAAAGCACCGAACGATCGGTAACCCGGCCGGCCTACGCCTTTAAAATAAACCAGGACAAGGCTTTTGCTCCTGCGAAAGATTTTGCAGCAGCCTCGTTTCACACCCGGGATTCGCTGTCGTTATCATTTAAAGCCCTGCAGCTTTACCAGCAGCTGCTTTCATTTCACCTCCGGGATAAGAGGCCGGATGCCCTGATTGATGCCGATATCAGCCGCATCCGGTTCGTATATCAAAATGCCGTTCAGCCCAATAAGGAAAAGCTTTATTACCAGGCGCTGCAAAACATCGCAGAAAAATATGCCGGCCTGCCCGCAGCACAGCAGGCCCGGTTCCTGATGGCACAATGGCATTACAACCAGGCACAGTTGCCCAATAACAATAAAAACCCCGGGAACCAGGATATGATGCTTGCGGCCGCGATGCTCGAAGCGATTACAAACAGCCCGGGCAACAGTGAAGGTCATACAAATGCCGCCAACCTGTTGCAACAGGTAAAACAGCCGGAATTCAGCCTCCAGATGGAAAAGGTTACGCTCCCGGAGGAGCCCTTTCGTGTGCTGGCATCTTACAGAAATGTACCCATCGTTTATTTGCGCATTGTAAAAGCCACAGAGAGCATAAAGAGGGCGACACAGGATCGCAATGGAAAAGAACAATACTGGAACATGCTTACATCTGCCAAACCCGTAAATGAATGGGAGCAAGCCCTTCCGGCCGCCGCAGATCATAAACATCATAGCGCAGAGCTCAGGGCCCAAGGTCTCCCTGCCGGTGAATATTATATGGTTACTTCGCTCAATAAAAATTTCTCCCAGGAAAAAAACATCCTCACTTTTCAGCTGGTATATGTATCCGGCATCGCCTATGTAAGCAATAAAAATGATTTTTTTATATTGAACCGCAATAGCGGCCAGCCATTGCCCGAAGCCCGGGTCACCATTTGGCAAAAAGAATATGACTATACATCCAACTCCTACAAAAACACCAAAATCGATGAGGTAACCGCCGATAAAAACGGGCATTTTGTTTTTGAAGCTCCGGGTCCCGAAGCCCAGGCAAAAACCAGGGGGCGCGGCAATTACCTGCTGGATGTCACCTATCATAATGAACGCTTCTTTATGGACGAATCGAATTATGGTTATTATTATTATAATGACTACGATGCAGCCGGGGGAAAAAAAAGAAATACTATTTTTCTTTTTACCGACCGGAGTATTTACCGGCCCGGTCAAACGGTATATTTTAAAGGCATTGCAGTAAGCTATGATCCTGCAGCAAAACAAACAACGATCCTTCCCGGCTTCAAAACAACAACCGTCCTGTATGATGCCAATCATCAGAAAATGTCGGACCTGGACGTTACTACCAATGAATTTGGCTCCTTTAATGGCAGCTTCAGGCTTCCGGAAGGTGGTTTGAATGGCAATTTTAGTATCTCCACTCCTTCAGGCACTACGTCTTTTAAGATGGAAGAATACAAACGCCCCCGTTTCTATACCAGCTTTGAAAAAATGAGGGGTACTTATAAATTAAATGAGCGCGTCACCGTAACGGGAACTGCAAAAGCCTATGCGGGCAATGCGGTGGACGGCGCAAAAGTAACTTACCGCGTAGTACGCCAGGCAAGGTTTCCCTACCCCTGGATTTTCGCCCGCTATTGGTGGCCGGTTAATGCACAGCAAACAGAAATTGCACAGGGCGAAACCACAACCGATGCCAGCGGAGCCTTTACCGTAACCTTTACCTCCCTGCCCGACTCCACCATTGATCCCAAAATGGAACCTGTATTTGATTACAGGGTATATGCAGATGTAACCGATTTAAACGGTGAAGTAAGAAGCGGCGAAAAAAGGATTTCTATCGGTTATAAATCATTATTGCTAAAGACAGCCATTCCCGCCCGGTTAACAGCTCAGCAGCTAAAGACCTTATCGATCCGTACCGAAAACATGGACGGGGAATTTGAAAAAGCCGGCATCCGGGTGGCCATAGCCCGGCTTACTCCGGAACCCCGGTTATTGAGAAGCCGTTTATGGGAACAACCTGATCAGTTCGTAATGACCCGGGAAGACTATGTCCGTCAGTTTCCCAATGACATTTACAAGAACGAGCAGGACCCTGCAAACTGGCCAAAAGATAAAGATTTGCTGACCCAACCCGGCGCCACCGATTCCACAGGCATGTTTCATCTGACGGCTGCAACGGCCCTCCCCGGCTATTATGCCGTAACCATTACAACAAACGACAAGGATGGCCATGAAGTAAAAGATATCCGCTACACAGAGATCTACGATGAAAACCAACAGCGCCCGGCTTACCCGCAATACCTTTGGACGGTTGCGCCGGCCGCCATCGAACCCGGCCAGACAGCTACGGTGCGGATTGGTAGTTCTGCGCCGGATGTATTCCTGGTGCAGGGGCTGTACAAAGAAAAGGCAACCTATACCTACAAGGCCCTTAACAATGAAATCAGGAAATTTGATTTTACCGCAACCGAAGCAGACCGGGGCGGCTATGGCGTTAGCTATATATTTATCAGGAACAACCGTTTTTATAAAAATGACAATACCATCGCCGTTCCCTGGACCAATAAATTACTGCGGGTTACTTACGAAACCTTCCGCGACAAAACCCTTCCCGGTGCAGAAGAAAAATGGAGCATACAAGTGAGCGGCTATAAAGGAGATAAAGTTGCCGCCGAGCTGCTGGCCAGCATGTATGATGCATCGCTCGACCAGTTTTACCCCCATCAATGGCGACTTCCGGCTATTTGGAATAACCAGTACAGTTTTGGCAATTGGAATACCGGCGCCAATTTCAGCATCGTGCGCGCCCTTGCCAACTACACCCTCCTTTACAATCGGCAGTCCTTTGACAAACGATACGACCAGCTGTTTGAACAAGGAATGATCGACAATGATGCCCCTGGATGGGGCGGCCCGATTGGAAGAACGGATCAGGTTGCAGTTACAGCGTTGGGCCTCCAAAGAAAAAACGCGACAGGATCGGTTAGTGTCGTGAGAGATGAGATGGCGCCTGCGCCCGCAGTTATGTATGGCAAAGGCATTCCTGAAATAAAAGGCGCGGCAGCCCCGGATCCGTCTACTCCGGCAGCACCATCCTCCGAAGCACCTGTACGAAAAAATTTCAACGAAACGGCTTTCTTTTTTCCCGATCTGAAAACCGATAGCAAAGGAAATATCCGGTTTTCCTTCACGATGCCGGAAGCCCTTACCCGCTGGAAGTTCCAGGCCCTTGCCCAAACTAAAGATCTGGCCCTGGGCTATTCCTTAAAAGAAATTATTACCCAAAAAGAGCTGATGGTGCAACCCAACGCGCCTCGTTTTTTAAGGGAGGGCGATAAAATGGAGCTCAGCAGCAAAGTAGTGAATCTTTCCTCAAAAGAAGTAACCGGCATTGCCACCCTGCAGCTATTTGACGCAGCAACAAATGAACCGGTGGATGGCTGGTTTAAGAACGTCATCCCGCAGCAATACTTCACCATTGCCGCCGGGCAAAGCCAGGCTGTAAACTTTCCGCTTGAAGTCCCCTACCAGTTTGCCAAACCGGTGACCTGGCGCATTGTAGCAAAAGTAAACGGCAACGATGGAGCCGCATTAAGCGATGGCGAAGAAAACATGCTTCCGGTGCTCACCAACCGGATGCTGGTTACAGAAACATTGCCGCTGCAGCTCCGTGGTTTTGGTTCAAAAAAATTCAGCTTTGATAAACTGCTTAAAAGCGGCGAAAGTGAAACGCTCACAAACCAGGCATTAACCGTAGAATATACATCCAACCCCGCATGGTACGCCGTACAGGCGCTGCCTTATATGATGGAATATCCCTACGAATGCGCCGAACAGACCTGGAACCGCTATTATGCCAACTCGCTGGCATCATTGATCGCCAACAGTTCTCCAAAGATCAAAAAGATATTTGAGAGCTGGAGCACACAGGACACAGCAGCCTTACTAAGTAACCTGCAAAAAAACCAGGAATTAAAGTCGGTACTACTGGAGGAAACGCCATGGGTATTACAGGCTCAGAACGAAACACAACAAAAAAAGAATATGGCCGTTTTATTCGACCTGGTGCGCATGAGCAGCGAATTAAACAAGGCCTACGACAAGCTCAGCCAGCTCCAAAGTCCCAATGGCGGCTTTGTATGGTTCAAAGGCGGGCGCGATGATCGTTATATGACGCAGTATATTATAACAGGAATAGGACATCTGAAAAAGATTAATCCGATCGAAAAATCACAGGAGCAAAAACTGGACAATATTGTATACAAAGCCCTCCCCTACCTTGATGAAAAAATAAAAGAAGAATACGATGAGCTTATCCGGCAGAACGCCAAACTGAACGCGTACACGCCTTCTTATTATGTGATCCAATACCTGTATATGCGCAGCTTTTTTGACCATATCCGTATTGCGCCAAACGCGCAAAAGGCCGTAACTTACTTTACAGACCGGGCGGCCAAAACGTGGACCGGAACCAACAAGTACATGCAGGGTATGACCGCCCTGGCGCTGTACCGGAAGGGCGATGCAGCCACTCCCAAAGCCATTCTGAAATCGCTGCAGGAAACAGCCATACACCATGAGGAACTGGGCACGTATTATAAAGATGCGGCGCGCAGCTGGTGGTGGTATGAAGCGCCTATCGAACGCCAGGCGCTCATCATTGAAGCCTTTGAGGAAATTGCAAAAGATAAAAAAACTGCAGACGATCTAAGGACCTGGTTGCTCAAAAACAAACAGACCAGCCATTGGGAAAGTACGAAAGCTACGGCCGAAGCCTGTTACGCATTATTGTTGCAGGGAACGCAATGGCTTACAATCAGTCCCGAAGTAACCATTGACCTCGGAGGGCTCAAGGTGGAATCTGCGCTGGAAAAAACAGAGACCGGCACCGGGTATTTCAAAAAAACCATCCCCGGAGAAAAAGTACGTCCGGCTATGGGCGCGGTTAATGTATCGGTAACGGCACCAGCCGGCACACCTGCACGGGGCAGTACCCTGCCAACCTGGGGCAGCCTGTACTGGCAGTACTTTGAAAATCTGGACAAGATCAGTTTTGCAGAAACCTCGTTAAAACTCAGCAAAAAACTGTTTATTGAAACCAACAGCGACCGGGGACCGGTACTAACGCCCCTTGCGGAGGGCGCTGCTGTAAAACTGGGCGACAAGATCAAAGTCCGCATTGAGTTGCGGGCAGACCGGGATATGGAATATGTGCATCTGAAAGACATGCGCGCCAGCGGTTTTGAGCCCACCAATGTGCTCAGCTCCTATAAATGGCAGGGCGGGCTGGGGTATTATGAAACCACAAAAGACGCCAGTACAAACTTCTTTTTTGGTTACCTGCCCAGGGGCACTTACGTATTTGAATACAGTCTTTTTGCAACTGTTGCAGGTAATTTCAGCAACGGCATCACCAGCGTACAGTGTATGTATGCACCGGAATTTTCCGCGCATAGCGAGGGAATAAGAGTTAAAATAACAAAGTAAAACGAGCCTCTCCAGGAAATAGATAACTACTATGCTGAATTTAAAAAAGCTACATCATATTGCCATTATCTGCAGCGATTACGAACGCTCCAAAATGTTTTACACGGACACCCTGGGGTTCAGGATCCTGCAGGAGGTGTATCGTAAGGAACGGAACTCTCATAAGCTGGATCTTGCCCTGAATGATCAATATCTTATTGAGCTATTCTCCTTTCCGGATCCGCCGGCACGCCTTACAAGACCCGAAGCTGTGGGCCTCCGTCATATCGCATTCGAGGTGGAGAACGTAGAGGCCGCTATTCATCAGCTACAGGCAAAAGGCATCCTCGTTGAGTCCCTTCGCATAGACGAATACACCGGTAAAAAATTCACTTTCTTTTTTGATCCCAACGGGTTACCCATTGAGCTGTATGAGCAATAAGTTATAAAAGACGTTTCCTCTATAAGTTATTTATAAAAACGCCAGAAAGCATCTGAAACACAAACGTCTTTCTTTAACTTTGACAGGAGTAAAGATTACTTTACGTACAAACCATACGGATGCGAAAAATATATTTACTGGTATTACTCTTCACCATTGCTAATGGCGCGGGTGCGCAAAACGTAAAGGTTAATGCAGGTCCGGAACTGCTCCATTCTTTTAATCATGACCTGGCTTTTTGGGGCATCGGTGTTTCTGCACAGGGCGAAGTATGGGTAAAAGAGCGTTTGGGTCTGGGGCTGAATACCGGCTTTTTAAAGTTCACCGGCACCAGGCCCCTGATACCTACAGGAAACATAAATTATACTGCCGTTCCCGTTTTGGCCGTAATCAAGTATCCACTGCCCGTTATTAAAAATTTATACGGACAGGATGCAATGGGTTACACGTTTGTTACCGATGTACATTACCGGGATAACGGAGGGAAAGTACCCGGAGGTTTTACTTATTATTTTTCGCTGGGATATGAATTTGCAACACATTTTGATATAGCAGTAAAAGTAGGCCGCTCCCGGCTTGATAAAAAAGACCGCCCCGCCAATGTGAATGAGCGCAACCTGGGCTTAAAATTGGCCTATATTTTTTAGATGCCTTCACAAATACGGAAGGGTGCTTACTCATTAGCCAGTCAGATCAGTAAACTTATTATATGCCCCTTTCAATCTTATATCGTACCGGTTCTTCCGGTAATCCGGCCCATTGTATTTCCGGGCAAAATCGGCCCATCGATGTTCCCGCAGCTCGTCATCCAGCGATACATTTTTGATATAATTCACAAATGCCAGCAAATGTTCCCGCTCCGACCGGTACATCGCATTTACAAAATCCTGCAGGGTGTTAAACCCGCACAATGCATAATTAAAACCCATGATCTGGAATTTGCCCCAGGAAGCCGACATCAGTGCGGCCTCGCGGTTCAACGCCGCCGCTTCCTGCAAACGCTTATGTTGATTGGCCGCTGCTCCGTAGCCGCCCCAAACGGAGTTGGAAATATTTGGGTGCGAGGCATCGAACAAGCCGCCGGTTCGCTTTGAAAAAACATGCCGCTCAAATAATATCTTGGGCTCACCGCTTTGCAGGAACCCGCTTCCTGCAGACTCCACTTCCGCAACGGCTCTAATAGCAGCCACTTCCGCATCCAGCATTTGTGCGGCATCTTTGTAATCCTTTTCGGTTAAAACAGGCTTTGTCATGGTATATTTATTGGGCATCGTGAATATTGCAATAAATATACCTCAATATGCAGGGCATTCCTATCGGTAATTATAGCGATAGAGGCGGCAAATTCCTCAACAACAAAAACACCGGATCCTGCTTACCGACCTGGTAGCATTGTCTGAAGGACTTCCATAGAGCAGCGAAACCCGGCACAATCTCCGCGCGCTTCCTATACTGCGGTCAATACCCAACCGCAAAGATGCCGTGGTGCGCCAGGTTTGGGCAAAAGCAAGACCACTATTGTAGCACTAAAGAATCTGTGTTGCTACGCTTCAATGGCAATGAAACCGTATTTCAGTGGCCTTTAAACTAAAGTATGATCGTTGCTCTGTCAGCCAGATCATCCACCGTAAACGGAGGCAGACGATACGGTTCAGCAGGGTACTCCAGCAACTGTGCTTTTTCAGCAGCAAAGCCAAGCCGATACCCAATCTGGCCATCAGTTGTCATAAAAATATAATCGCACTTCGCACCCGGATCCTGAACAAATAACAGCACCGGTTTGCCGGCGCTTTCTTCTGTCATCCACATATCCGTTAATCGGGTGGTTGCCCAGCCCATTGCATAAAAACGCCGGTTATCGCCTTTGGGGTAATTCAGATAGTTGATAAGCGTGCAAAAGATCTCGAATGAAACATTATACGGAAAGGTAATGGCAAACAGCAAATCGGTCATTTTAGTTACTGCCGGAATCACTTGTAGCATCTCCCGGTTATGCCACCCGCAAAAGTCGCGGATGATTATTTTTATAGCATGTTCATTCATTCCTTCTACAAGGATCAGCTTATCATTGACAACTTTTTCCTCAGGCAACATTCGGTCAGATGGCCCTCCTACATCTGCCCCATCCTGCATACGCCGGCTCTTCAAATCCTGCCGGTCAACAATCAATAGCAACGTCACCATTAAGATAATTGCCAGGATCAGGTAGGGATGTCTCATATAAACGATGCACTGTTTTGGTAAAATTACCGCTATCCATTTTTATTATCGGCTATTTTTGCAGTTCAATTTTTTACCGCCAGGTACGCTAAGATCACGCAAGGGTTGCAATGGATCCACTAGCGCCATCCCTTCGTTGCGGCCTTTGCGAATTCCCCGCGCACTTTGCGTTAAAAAAAAACACATCTCAT
>NZ_JBPEHJ010000018.1:0-49982 GCF_051201075.1 Niabella hirudinis | reverse complement strand
GCCCGCTAAGATACGCAAGGGTTGCAATGGATCCACTAGCGCCATCCCTTCGTTGCGGCCTTTGCGAATTCCCCGCGCACTTTGCGTTAAAAAAAAACACATCTCATTCCATTACTCACCCCATTTGCGGAGCAATTTCAACCGCAAGGCCCGCTAAGATACGCAAGGGTTGCAATGGATCCACTAGCGCCATCCCTTCGTTGCGGCCTTTGCGAATTCCCCGCGCACTTTGCGTTAAAAAAATAGTCCGAGAAATGTTATGCACTCCATATTGCAACGGATCCCGATATTGGACAACAACAGGTATCACTTTCCTTTCTTCCAGTTCCACCATTTCAGTTTATCCGCTTCCCGCATATATGAAGCTATTGCGCCAAAATAAACCGCTCACCGGAGTCATATAATTCATTTTTTACATAACTTTATACCAACGGTCAGGAAAAATAATTGCTCGTTGGTGAAACTATTCACCTAAAACTACCACTATGAAATCACCTAATACCTACCTGCAATTTGTACGAACTGTAAAAAGGAAAATATTGCAGAGCCGCTACCAGGCAGCAAAACTGGTAAATCATGAGTTACTTTTATTGTACTATAGCATTGGGCATAGTCTGCACGAAAAAATGACCGCTGCCAATTGGGGAGATAAGGTGCTGCAACAAATCGCGATTGATCTACAGAATGAATTGCCGGGACTGCGTGGCTTTTCCTACAGAAGTCTGAAAAATATGCGGCAGTTTTACAATTGCTATCAGACTGCAGTAATCGGGCAGTCTGTAACTGCCCAATTACCGAACCAATCTGAAAAAAGGCTACACGCTACTTCTTCCAAAAAGGAAATTGGGCAGTCATTAACTGCCCAATTGGATTCCTCATTCATTAACACTGTTTTTACGGCACTTAGCTTTACACACCATATCTTACTTATAAACAAATGTAAGGATGCGGAGGAACGTATCTACTATATGCATCAGGCTGCAGCCCATCATTGGACCGTGAGCCTGTTGCAACATCATATCGAAAGCAATCTTTACCACAAGAAAGGAAAACTTCCTAATAACTTCCAGAAAGCGCTACCCAAAACAATAGCAGCAAATGCACTAAACACTTTTAAAGACGAATACCTGCTGGATTTTATCAATATCACACCGGAGGATGATGAACGCGTGTTTGAAAACAAGATCATTAACAACATAAGACAATTCATTCTATCCCTGGGAACAGGCTTCTCCTTTATGGGCACACAGTACCGGCTCGTAGTAGATGAGGAAGAGTTTTTCACCGACCTGCTTTTCTTCAACCGTGTGCTGCAATGCCTGGTAGCGATCGAATTGAAACGAGGCAGGTTCAAACCCGAATATGCCGGCAAGCTTAATTTTTACCTGAATCTGCTGGACGATCAGGTGAAGCTGCCGCATGAGCACGCCAGCATCGGCATCATTCTGTGTAAAGAAAAAAACAATAAAGTTGTTGAGTATGCTTTTAAAAGCATGCGCAAGGCGATGGGCGTTGCTACCTATACAACCCGTAAACAACCGCCTTCCCGGTTAAAAAAAATACTACCGGATGCAGCCTCCCTGAAAAAATTATTATAGAACACATACGACGACCTTTTCTAAATAATGAAAACCCATCCTGACATACAGCTGTCACTTCCCCGTTTTAGCTTTGATCCTCCAAATAAAAAATCCGTTATTTCATAACAACTATTTCACCTTAATTAAACAAAGTTTTTATTTGGTTTATTAGTTTTTTGAAATTACTTTTGAGCCGGGGCAAAAAAACCAGGTTACCTTTTTTCAGGAATTGTATTAATCAGACATGCGCTTTGTCAATAACTACAACACTTTAAGAAAGTAATCACCAGCGGTGTCGCACTAACAAACGTTTGAGCCACAAACATCTCAAAAAAAATTTGGAAGTAGTTTCGAAACACCGTTAACTTTGCTAACACTGTTAGGTAAATTTGTTTTTTATGAGTGTAGCAGAGCGAAAACTGAGGGAAAAAGAA
Source organism: Niabella hirudinis (assembly GCF_051201075.1). Classification (NCBI taxonomy): domain Bacteria; kingdom Pseudomonadati; phylum Bacteroidota; class Chitinophagia; order Chitinophagales; family Chitinophagaceae; genus Niabella; species Niabella hirudinis. The sequence continues at coordinate 47,968 of NZ_JBPEHJ010000018.1, read as the reverse complement.
GTGATCCGGAAAAAGATCATTGACGCAGCGTTGCAGCTGGTAAAGAATGAAGGCTGGGAGTCACTGTCCATACGGAAGATAGCCGATGCTATTGAATACAGTGCCCCTGTGATCTATGATCACTTTGCCAACAAGGAAGCCATTCTTTTTGAAATTTCGCAGGACGGTTTTAAACTCCTGCTGGCAAACATTCATAAAGCCATTTCAAAAAAGGAATCGCCACGAGAGGAATTGAAGGCGTTGGTGGATACGTACTGGAAGTTTGCGCTCAAGAACAGGAGTTATTTCAAACTCATGTTTGGTGTGGGGATGCCCTGTTGTGGCGAGGGGAAAATGAAAACAGAATTTGGAGCCTTACAGGATATAATTTATGAAATCATAAAAAAAATAATCATTGAAAAGAAAACCAATATTGAATCCGCGTGTTATAAAACGCATGCATTTTGGTCGGCAATACATGGTTTTACTTCAATCATGATCGCAAGAAGCGCCGATGTTCCGCAAACAATGAACGTATCGGTACTCGATCAAATGGTAGTGAACATTATAGAAAATCTTTAAGCCAAAAAAGACGACAACTCAAATAGTAATTATTTTTTAGTGCATTCCCCTTCGGGATGACAACGGGCAATGGTTGCCATTCCGTAATACGCGGGAACTGCGCGTATAAACAGGATCACTGGCCCCGGCAATACCCTGGGCGCCTTTCTCCGGTATGTACCCCGGCAGGATTTATATTTCTTTGACTCAAAAAACAACTCTACAGATGAAAGCAAACAACCATACCATCCACGCAAGCATTATTGTACCCGCGCTTATTGCGCTTTCTATATCGCTACAGAGCTGCACCAGCGGCTCCGCCAATCCAAGCCAGGCCGCCCAGGCCCCCGCACTGCCGGTAATGGGCACCCCGGCATCACCCGTAACCGTTTACCAGGAGTTTTCCGCCTCGCTGGAAGGCAAGGTAAACGTAGAAGTAAGGCCACAGGTAGACGGTTACCTGGAGAAGATCTTCGTAGACGAAGGCGCTTACGTAACCGCAGGTCAACCGCTGTTTAAGATCAATGCACAGTTGTACAATGAAGCCCTGAACAACGCACGCGCCAATGTACTGGCCGCACAGGCCAATGTACAAAAGGCGCAGGTTGACCTGGACCGGCTGAAACCACTGGTAGATAACGCCGTGATCTCCGATGTGCAGCTAAAGACCGCAAAAGCCAACTACAATGCCGCAACCGCAGCGCTGGCGCAGGCCAGGGCCATGGTAGGCAACGCGCAAATCAATGTAGGCTATACACTGATTAAAGCGCCGGTGAACGGTTATATCGGAAGTATTCCGTTTAAAACCGGTAGCCTGGTAGGACGTGGTGAAACACAGCCGCTTACCGTACTCAGCGAAGTGAACACGATGTACGCCTACTTCTCCATGAGCGAGCCCGACTTCATTGCCTTTAAAAATAAATACCCGGGTGAAACCATTGAGCAAAAGCTCAAGAACGTGCCTTCTGTTGAATTGCTGCTGGCCGATAATTCTGTTTATCCGCAGCAAGGAAAGATAGAGCTGGTTCAGGGGCAGTTTGACAAAACCATCGGCGCCATCAACTTCCGCGCGGCCTTCCCCAACCCCAATAAAATATTAAGAAGCGGCAATACCGGTAAGATCCGCCTGCCGCAGCTCTTTAATGAAGTATTGGTGGTACCACAGGAAGCCACATTTGAGATCCAGGATAAAGTATTTGTATTTACAGTAGACAGCAGCAACAAGGTAACCAGCAAACCCATTGCCGTTTCCGGTAAAACCTCCTACTACTACTTTGTAAACAAAGGACTTTCCAAGGGCGAAAGGATCGTGCTTTCCGGAACCGGTAATTTAAAGGACGGTGTACAGATACAGCCGCAGGTAGTTTCGGCCGACAGCGTGTTAAAGGCCAATCCAATTTAACGGGTTTACAGGGCTGCCCGGACAGTCGTCCACACGTCATTTCGACTGAAGCGAAGCGAAATGGAGAAATCTCATCTCCTGATATTGTGCCAGAGATTTCTCGGCTCCACTTCGTTCCGCTCGAAATGACGATGTACCGGCTTTTTGATCAACCCTCCCAACAACGCTTATTTTTTGCGGAACAGCACACCGCTGTAAAAGCAATACCCTGATAAAGCAGCAGTCCCTGCCGCCTGGGGATCTTTTACCTCAATTATTTACGCACAGCATACTTACAACTCGATATCATGCTAAAGAAATTTATACAACGACCCGTATTATCTACGGTTATTTCCATCATTCTCCTCTTGCTGGGTATCCTCTCCCTTTTTGCGCTTCCGGTAACCTTATTCCCGGATATTGCGCCGCCCAGCGTGCAGGTGACCGCCACCTACCCCGGTGCCAACGGTGAGGTAGTAGCGCGTTCCGTGGCCACTCCGCTGGAAGAAGCCATTAACGGTGTGGAGAACATGACCTACATGACCTCCAACTCCAGCAACGACGGTACCATGACCCTGACCGTATTTTTTAAACAGGGCACCGACCCTGATATTGCTTCGGTAAACGTGCAGAACCGCGTTTCCAAAGCCGTAAACCAGATCCCGCAGGAAGTAGTGCAGTCGGGCATCTCCACCCAAAAGGTGCAGAACAGTTTTATCATGTTTACCGGGCTTTATAGTGAAGACAGCGCCCAGTATGACGAACTGTTCCTGGAAAATTATCTTAAGATCAACGTGATCCCTCAAATACAGCGGATCCCCGGTGTGGCACAGGCACAGGTATTTGGCGCTAAGGATTATTCCATGCGGATCTGGCTGAAACCGGATCGCCTGGCGGCTAACAATCTTTCGCCACAGGATGTACTGGCAGCGGTTAGAGATCAGAGTCTGGAAGCAGCGCCCGGCCGGTTGGGACAAAACAGCGATGAGGTATTTGAATATGTGTTAAAATATAAGGGCAAGCTAAACCAGCATGAGGATTATGAAAACATCGTGGTAAAAGCAAACCCCAATGGTTCGGTATTAAAGCTGAAAGACCTGGCCCGCGTGGAGTTTGGCGCCTTTACCTACAATGCCAATAACCGCCTGAACGGGAAACCGGTTTCCGGCTTTGCGATCTTACAAACCGCCGGATCCAATGCCAATGAGATCCTTACAGAAGTAGAAAAGCAACTGGGAGAACTGTATACCACCATGCCCAAAGGCATCAAACCCGTTACCATGTACAACTCCAAGGAGTTCCTGGATGCCTCCATTCACCAGGTAAGGGAAACATTGATCATCGCCTTTGTACTGGTGTTTATTGTCGTGTTTATCTTCCTGCAGGATTTCCGCTCCACCCTCATACCGGCCATTGCCGTGCCGGTGGCCATTGTGGGAACCTTCTTCTTCCTGCAACTATTCGGCTTTACCATCAACCTGCTTACGCTGTTTGCGTTGGTGCTGGCTATTGGTATTGTGGTGGATGACGCCATTGTGGTAGTGGAAGCCGTGCACGCAAAAATGGAGCATAAGGATATGCCGGTGCGCAAGGCCACGGTACAGTCCATGAACGAAATCTCCGGTGCCATTATTTCCATCACATTGGTAATGGCCGCGGTATTTGTACCCGTTGGATTTATGCAGGGTCCGGCCGGTGTGTTTTACCGGCAGTTTGCCTTTACCCTGGCCATCGCCATCCTGATCTCGGCGGTAAATGCCTTAACATTAAGTCCTGCATTGTGTGCATTGTTCCTTAAAAACCCGCATACACCGGGCGAAAAAGGACATCTGCACGAAAAGAAAGGATTTATGGCCCGCTTCTTTACCGCGTTCAATGCCGGTTTCCGTACATTAACGAACCGGTACATCGGCAGCTTGAAGTTCCTCATCCGCAGGAAATGGGTAGCCATTGGGGCGCTGGTGCTCATTGCCGGCACCAGCTACTGGCTCATCAAAAGAACACCTTCCGGGTTTATTCCTACAGAAGACCAGGGCTTTGTACTGTACGCGGTAAATACCCCTCCGGGAAGTTCGCTGCACCGTACGCATAAAGCAACAGAAGCAATTGATCAGATCATTAAAAAAGAAGAATCCGTAAACAATCTTTGGGTAGCCGATGGATTGAACTTTATCAGTAATGCCTCCGCCTCTCCTTATGCCGCAGGTTTTATCCGGCTGAAGGATATAGACAAACGTGGTAAGCTCACAAACCCGGATGCCATCGCTGCGGCGCTTACCGGCAAGGTAACCTCTGTAAAAGATGCCAATACCTTCTTCTTCAACTTCCCTACCGTACAGGGTTTTGGTAACGTGAGTGGATTTGAGTTTATGTTGCAGGATCGTACCAACGGCCCGCTGGAAAAGCTGGGCAATACGGCCGGTGCCTTTATCGGCGCGCTGATGCAGCGTAAAGAGATCGCGTATGCCTTCACCACTTTCGCCGCCGGCAACCCGCAATATACCATCGAGACCGATTTTATAAAAGCCAAACAGTTGGGCGTATCTGTAAGCGAACTGATGCAGACCATGCAGATCTACTTTGGTAGCAGCTTTGTATCCGACTTTAACCGGTTTGGTAAATACTACCGCGTAATGGCGCAGGCGGATATTCCTTATCGTAAGGACCAGTCTTCATTGGATGGCATTTTTGTAAAGAACAACCTGGGCGAAATGGTGCCGGTTAAAACCCTGGTAACGCTCAAGCGCGTATTTGGCCCGGAAACCGTAACCCGTAATAACCTCTTTAATGCCGTTACCATTAACGGGGTACCCAAACCGGGCTTTAGTACGGGGGATGCCATCCGCGCTATTGAAGAAACGGCGAAGACGGCCCTGCCCAGGGGTTACTCGTATGAGTGGACGGGTATTACCCGCGAAGAACGGAGTGCCGGAAGTCAGCAGGTATACATCTTCCTGCTCAGCATCATCTTCGTATACTTCCTGCTGGCCGCACAATATGAAAGTTATGTGCTGCCCCTTGCGGTGATCCTTACCGTACCGGCGGGTATACTGGGTGTGTTTCTATTTATCGGCTTTGCCGGACTGGAAAATAATATTTATGTACAGATCGGGTTGATCATGCTCATCGGGCTATTGGCCAAGAACGCCATCCTTATTGTAGAGTATGCGGTACAGCGGCGAAGGAAAGGAATGAGCTTGGTAGCCTCGGCGCTGGAAGCCTCAAGGCTGCGCCTGCGCCCGATCCTGATGACCTCCTTTGCTTTCATCGTGGGTATGTTGCCGCTGGTGTTTGCAAAAGGCGCCTCTGCCATCGGTAACCACTCTATTGGTTACAGTACCGTAGGTGGGATGCTTACCGGTGTAGTGCTGGGTGTGTTTATCATTCCCGTGTTGTATATCATATTCCAGTATTTGCAGGAAAAGATCGTATCAAAAAGAGCGGAGGATGATGAGGACTGGGAATTGTAGTTCGACAGGCTCACTACAATAAGCGTCATCCTGAGCCTGTCAGCCTGAGCCTGTCATCCTGAGCCTGTCATCCTGAGCCTGTCAGCCTGAGCCTGACGAAGGCTGACAGGCCCGCAACATTCATCTTCCATGTTATCACAAATCAACTATGAATTATTTAAGTATGAAAAAAAGATATTCCCTACAATACCTGCTGCCGGTGATCGCAATGCTTGTTACCGCGGCATCCTGTAAAGTAGGACAGGCTTATAAACGCCCGGAAGTGGCGCTTCCGCAGGACTTTCGCGCGATGGCAACGGCGGATACCAGCAGCATTGCGGATGTGGAATGGAACCGGTTCTTTACAGACCCGGCCCTTCAGACGCTCATTAGCAAAGGCGTTGGTTATAACTACGACCTGCAAATTGCACTGAAGCGCGTAGCCGCATCTGAGCAAACTTTAAAGCAGGCCAGGCTGCTGCAGCTGCCGCAGCTTAGCTTTAGCGTTACGGGGCAAACCACCAATCCGTCTAACAACAATGTAAACGGGTTGAGCGTGGGCAGCTTTCTTAAAAAGCAGCATGTGGAAGATTTTAATGCCGCGCTTACTCTTACCTGGGAGGCCGATATCTGGGGCAAGATCCGCCGCCAGCAGGAAGCGACCATGGCCGGTTACCTGCAAACCTACGAGGCTTCAAAAGCCGTGCAGACGCAGATCGTAGCCAGTATTGCCCAGGGCTATTATAACCTGCTGATGCTGGATGAGCAACTGGGCATTGCAAAAAAGAACCTGGCATTAACCGATAGTACGCTGAACTTTACCCGCCTGCAACGCAATGCCGGTGAAGTAACCACCCTGGCGGTACAACAGGTAGAGGCTCAAAAGCAATCCACAGCCCTGCTTATTCCGCAGCTGGAGCAAAACATTGCCATACAGGAAAATGCATTGAGCATTTTAACCGGCAGCTTGCCCGGTCCTGTGGAGCGCAGCAAAGGTCTTTTTAATTCCGGTGTGCCGCAATGGTTAACACCGGGTATTCCTTCTGCCGTACTCAGCCGCAGGCCGGATGTGCGGGCTAAAGAAATGGAACTGATCGCCGCCAATGCTCGGGCTGGTATTGCCCAGGCCAATATGTACCCCAGCCTGTCCATTACTGCACAGGGCGGACTAAACTCCTACCTGGCTAATAACTGGTTTAATATACCGGCATCGCTGTTTGGCACATTGCTGGGGAATGTGACCCAGCCCATATTTCAGCAGCGGCAGTTAAAAACGCAGCTGGAAACGGCCAGGATCCAGCGGGAACAATCGGTATTGGAATTCCGGCAGTCGGTATTGACGGCCATTGGTGAAGTATCCGACGCACTGGTGGCTACTGAAAAATTAAAGGAGCAAAAGACCATTGCTACGGACCAGGCAGATACCTTAAAACTAGCCATTAAAAATGCGCGCCTGCTGTTTAAAAGCGGTATGGCCAATTATATAGAGGTACTCTCCGCGCAGTCCAATGTATTGCAGTCGGAGCTGAACCTGGCCAACATACACCGTTTGCAGCTGAGTGCCGCGGTAGATCTTTACCGTTCCCTTGGCGGTGGATGGAAATAGTGCAGCACATTTCCCTTACCCTCTTGCGCCCTTTGCGTAATCATTGCGCCCTTGCGGTAAAAAAAGGAAAATGTTTTGCATCCAAAAACAAGTGTTATGCAAACAACTGATATTAATAATAAGCGAACAAGGGTGGTGCTCATCGCCATCCTTGGCTTACTCACCGCTATTGGTCCGTTTTCGATAGATATGTACCTGCCGGGTTTCCCGGCTATGGCAAAGGACCTGCATACCTCTATCAACACCATTGCCTATTCCCTGTCCAGTTTCTTTATTGGACTGTGCGTGGGTCAGCTTATCAGCGGGCCGTTGCTGGACCGTTATGGGAGAAAACGCCCATTGATCATTGGACTGGTTTTATATATTGCCGCATCCATTGGTTGTGTGCTGGTGCGTACACCGGAGGCGCTGATCGCATTACGGTTTATACAGGCATTGGGTTGTTGCGTATCCATGGTAGCACCCCGCGCTATTACGCGTGACCTGTTTCCATTAGAGGATAACGCCAAGGTATTGTCCCTGCTTATTTTGTTATTAGGTGTATCCCCTATCCTGGCGCCTACTTTTGGCAGCTATGTGGTGGCTTATTACAAATGGCAGGATGTATTTATTATACTGGCGTTGATTGCCGCTGCCACGCTGGCCGCAGTGATCTTCCAGTTTAAGGAAAGCAAGGCGCCGGATACTTCGGTATCCTTAAAACCACGCCCCATCCTTAATGCCTTTGGCAGTGTGCTTAAAAATCCGCAATTTTTTACCTATGCCTTTGCAGGCGGCGTATCCTTTGCGGGGCTTTTTGCTTACCTCTCCGGATCACCGTTTTTGTTTATGGAATATTTTGGAGTTTCTAAAACTGCATACGGTACCATCTTCGCTATTATTGCCGCCGGGCTTATCGGCAGCAGCCAGTTGAACGCGGTGCTGCTGAAAAAATATTCCAGTGAGCAATTAGTGACCGCATCGATCCTGTTGCAAACGATCATCGGGTTTGTGTTGCTGGCGGGTATTACCACCGGCATCCTGGGGTTGTATGGCACTATTGCCGTTATCTTTCTTCTTTTCTGTACCCTGGGCATCAGCTCTCCCAATACCGCGGCGTTGAGCATCCTGCCTTTTAGTAAGGAGGCGGGCAGTGCATCGGCACTATTGGGTGCGCTGCAAATGGGACTGGGTGCACTGGCGGCGGCGCTTACCGGTGTGTTTGATAATAAAACACCCGCGCCCCTGGCCATTATTATTGCCACCAGCGGGTTGCTGGCATTGGTGGTATTACTGGTAGGACAAAGAAGAGTAAAACAAATGCCTGCGGAAGCAACGGCAGATGTAGCAACAGAGCAAGAGGAAGAAGAAATTTGCATCATCGCATAGTTGGTAAGTATATAGAGAGCAGATTTGTTTTTTGAGTGTATCTGTGCAACCAGCGGGCTTTGTTCCCGCTGGTTTTGCTGAGCGGATCCCGGTGAAAACCGGGAATAGTCGAAGCATCTCCTCCCTGATGCCGGACTGCCCGTAATTGCGAGCCCCTTCCGCTCTCTCCCGGCGCTCCCGGCCTGTGCTTACTCATCATTTCGGGCGCAGCCGAAAAATCTTTACGCCATCATTATTGTTAACAAATAAATTTCAAAATTTCCTTTGCAGGGATGATTCCGTAAAGATCGCTCCGCTACGGTCGAGGTGACGATGATCTTTCTTGCCTGAGCGTAGTGATGTTGATTTTCTTAAAGGAGGAGCGTCTACGAAGCGACAACATTCATCCTTACGGGTCACCCTGAAGATATCATCCCGGACTTGTTCCGGGATCTGTTCCCATTTCAGGATTAGCAAAATTTATGTATAGATGCTGAAACAAGTTCAGCATGACAAAAGAATGATTGACCCAACTGGCGCCGGCCTCACCGACCTGTGCTTATGCGTAAATATCCACGCCGCGGGATTGGATATAGGCGGCTTCCAGCAGCTTCATTAAATAAAACCATACGGAAAACTCATCCATCTCCACGCCCAAGGCGCGGTCCGTAACGCCGTGGTACAGCGCCATGTGCATGCTGGATTTCCACTCATCGCAGGTTTGATACGCAAAAAATTGTTCTATTACTTTGCGGATGTTGCCCTGCTCCTTTTCTATAAAATAGCTGGCAAACTTTTTTTGTCCGGGTAGGGCTTCGTCTGCAAGGATGCTTAAATCTGCCTGCTGGTCTGGCTCCAGATCATTGGTATAAATATAATGCGCGGCATCAATGACCGAACCGATGGCCATGAACGCGCAACAGAGCTTAAAAGGAGGTATTTGGGTTTGCCCCTCAAACTGCTCTATAAACAGAAAGAGATGTAAAAGCCATTTGCGAAACTCGTGTATATCCCCGGCATGGTAAAAACAAAGGGCAAACACGCGGTACGGATTGGTGGTGGCCTCCAGGCACCAGCTTTCTGTGTGAAAGGGGTCGGTTGTTCTTAGGAATTGCATACGTTATCGTTTTGGGGTGAAGGAAAAGACCTGTTAGGTCTGTTTGCCGCGGTGGGCAGACCTAACAGGTCGGGCCCGGTTTTAGATCGCCATCTACATGCAGCACCTCCCGTACATCTATTAAATGCGCGGCTTCCATTAGCCGGGTGAGGTGCAGATACAGGTTTAATAAATGAAGGGTATGGTCACTGGCATAACCGGAGAAGGCATTGCTTAATACCTGCTCCATGCTTTGCTGCCACGCCTCTGTGTTTTGGTATTTAAAAAAACGATGGAATACCAAATAGGGATTTTGATACTCCTTTTTCGATAAGGTTTTGGGCAGGTATTCCCATTCTGCAAAAGCAGCGCCGGGACGGGTATAGAGCCGCTTATCCATAAACTGTTCCGGCTTCAATTGCAGTTCACTGGTTTTGTTTTGCCGATAAAGCGCCCGTGCAGCAAGCATTACGGAGTGGATGGCTTTAAACAGATCCAGCACCGATGCGGGTGATTCCTTTTTATGCACTTTATTACGAGCGGCGGATAGCAATACCTGCCGGATGGTTTTGCGATAGGAACCGATGTCTGTAAAAACGAAACATTCTGCAAATACCTGGTACGGATCTGTAACCACTGTAAAGGCCCAGCAATGGGTTTTAAATGGATCATTTTGTGTTTTGTTTTTCATCTGTTTTTTGTTTTGGGGTGATTTTTTTGTTGTCGTTTCGAGCTTGTCGAGAAACCTCAACAAAACCCTTTAACCTTACTACAACTACATGATTTCGGAGGGGTCCCTCCCTGCTTGTGGGCGGGAGCAGGACGGCATAAGGCCGAGGAAGGCGGTCATAATTTCCCCGGTGATGGTGGCTATTACCGTAATGGTGGTTACGGTGTTACCAGCAGGATCATAACCTACGGGCGTGCCTGCATCCCATACCCGCTGCAGGTGGGTGCTGCGTGGCACGGGCGCTGGTGGCTGCTGGTACGCATCCCGTATACAGGCTACAATTTGCGGTATGGAAATGGTAAACTTGCCGGTAAGCGGGTGGCGCGGCACTTTGTAATAATGCCGCTCTAAAATATGCGCCAGCACTTTGGCGCTGAGGTACCAGCCCTGGCGCAGCAGCTTTTTCTGTTTTTTTACCGGCAACTGCCATATAAGCCCTTCCTGCAATTGTTGCAGCCAGGTTTGGGTATCTGCCAGCAGGAACAACACTTGCAGCCATTGTGCTTCATTAAATACGGTGTTGGTGTTTGGTGCGGGTGTAGCAACGGCATTGTTCATAACAATAGGTTTTTGGTTGGGCACCGCACAAAAAAAGGCGTGGTGCTCAACTTACCGAACTGAGGCCGTCGGAGACCTGTACACGGATAAGAGAGCCCACGCCTAGGTCGTGAGCTATTCTGCTTATCATCCCGTGTACTTGAAAGTTCCGACGTTTCAGTTCGAGATTCAAAGCGAATGCTTCAAATAATTTTTATGAAGTAATCGCAAAAATAATGTCATTTATCAATAACAATTCAAATATACAGAATTTGTGTTATGACACAAATTATTTTTTAATATTTTTTTTGACCTTCATTTTATTAATGGAAAGTCAAATCGATAAAGAACTTATTGCAATTGGAAAAAGATTGCACCAATTAAGAAAACACAGGAACCTTACCCAACTTGATCTTGAAGTGGCTTCTGGCATCCCTAATGCTGATATCAGTAGAATTGAGAACGGGAAAAAAAATATTGAACTAATTACCCTAATTAAATTTTCAACAGCCCTCAAAGTAAAACTAATAGAACTGTTCAATTATGACGGAAAGCTTCCGAAATAATTCTTACTCCATTATCTTTCATCCAAAAGTTTCTTTCCGAAAAGGTCATATTGAAAAAGGATAGAAATAAAAAGGACCAATTAACCCGTCCCCGACTTTCTATTGCTTTGCTAGTTGTTCAATATACTTTGATGCGCCATCTTCAAAAGCTGTTATATTTCTTCCAAAGAATTGTTTATAGTTTTTAATTAAATCTTCGTAGATCTTAGGATTGTTATCGTCTTTAAAATTTACAACTTCTATTTCAGTATCGACATCAACCATCCTAGACAAAAGTTGTCTCATTTCAAAATCGGCTTGAGGCAATGAGTAACCGATAAAAACTATTTTTTTTGCCTCTGAAAGTTCAATTCCTGCATTCTGCCAAATTATTTTATATTGAGGGTTAGATAAATCTTTCAGAAAAGTCGGCATTATAAGATTAGCAACAAGATAGTGAGACTTTTGCTTCCCAAAATTCCCGTCGCAATGTCTGCAAGTTGGTTGCGCAATACTTGCATATGGGTCCATTGCTATTTTCTCATTAAACTTAACATAAATTCTTTGGCACTTAGGACACTGCAGCCAATTTAAAGAACCGTGAAGTTTTAGAAATTTTACATTGAAACCACCTTTCCCTAAAATCTCAAGCCCTGGCTTTACTGAATCGTCAAATTCATCGTAAGAACTTATATAGCAACAATAATCTACAACTCCCAAATCACTTTGATCTCTAATTTTGTTGTAAAGCGAATTATCCAAAAGTATGTCCCAGTTAGTACTAATTATTGAAATCGGGTCAATTGTCCTGTAACATTCTTGTCTTGATTTGGATACTTGTACAACATAACGAGCGAACTCATTAATGTAATTCTTATCTGACTTTTCAAGCAAAAACTGAAGCGTTAATCCAATAAGCTCAAATACTAATTTTCGTTTGTTTGAAATTTCCTGAACACTTAAATTTTTAAATGTTGTATTGTTGGCGATACAGCTATCTAAAGGGGTAAAAATATCTTCTAATGGAATAGTTTCTTGCAGTTCTGTTGGAATGCAAAGAGTATCATTTAAGAATTCTACAAATTCTCTAATTTTATTTTCCTTGAAAACCTCTGGGTTAGAATTGTGTACGTCAAATATTTTCTTTACCAGTTTCTCTTGAGATGGTGCATTTGCTTCAACGGAAAATCCTGCTCCAACTACAAATACCGTCTTGTTTTTTTTTCGTTTTGTCATTTTTATAAAATATCCCACTTAATTTTGCTACCAATTCTCCGACTAGCGCAATTACCAGACGGACCTAGTCATTTGTAAACTTTCCAACACGACTAGCTAGTAGCTTTTATTTGTTAAAAATGCATTTATTCCGCGACCATTTTGGCATTTGCTCTTTAGCAGCTTCAATTTTCTCCAAATGGTTATTGGCCAACATAGTTAATCTTTTCAATTACGAAAAAATACATCTGATCGAATAAAAGAATTAAATTTCACTCAAACCCCTCCGTTCTACGTTTAGCAACACTTTGTCAACGGTTCGTGCTTGCAGCAGTCGTTAATTACGTTAGCCGACTTGGGATTCCGCATATTGACCTTTGATATTCGCATGAAAGAATTTTCCAAATGATGCTGCAGATTTCATTTCATAATAAACACTATCCGGAACATCAAAATACTGCCACACAACTCCACTTTTAAATTCGATTTCTAAAGTAGAAATACTTGGATCAAAACCAAAACTGGTTATCATGCTCGATTCAACATATTCTCTAATCATAGTTAAAACTTTTGTTGTCTTATTCTTGTTACTACTATTTTGTAATTATCATCGTTAAGTGGATGCTGCTTTGTCCAGCCTTCCACCAATTTAGGATCCTCGCTTGTTGGTCTCGGGCTATTTAATTTGATTCTCACTCGTGAAGGAATTTTAATAGCCTCGCCAACGATAATTGCTTCTCCTGTCCGTAAAGAAGGTAGCAAATCGATCAGACTATTCAAATTGTCGGGCGCAGAAGATTTTACAATTGACTGATCTCCCGAATTAGTAAGCCGTAAAGCAATGAAAGTTCCTACTTGTGCCAAAATTGTTTCTGAAATTTCAGATGGCCTTTGTGATATCACTAATGCGCCTAAACCAAATTTCCTGCCTTCTTTAAAAACTTGTTCAACTGCTAATTTTGAATAGCTGTTGTTGTCATTTTTACTAAGGTAAGTATGTGCTTCTTCGTATGCTAGCAATAGCGGTCTTTGCTTGCCTGTATATGCTTCGTTTCTCCCCCAAAACATACTATCGTAAACAAACCGTGTAATTAAACCAACAGTAATATCTAATACCTCAAAGGGAACTCCGCTCAAATCCAATATCGCAAGTTTGCTATCGCCTCCTATCCAAGCATTTAATAAACTACACAAGTCCTTTGTACCAGCAACTCCCTTAAATTCTCCTGGATTGAACAGAAAATCAAATCGGCTATCTTTTAATCGCGACAGGACTTTCTTTTCATAGGAATAATATTCACTATGTTTGGATTTAAATGGCGGTTGGTTATTTACAGAATAGGGTTCAAATTTGGCCGGTTCTAGATTATCATAGTTACCCTCATCTGTTTGTTTAGCAGTTGTTTTGTTTTGGTCGTCTTTATTTGCAGATGTAAAAGTTGCATTTAACCACCAATTCATCCTCCACCATAGCTCCCTTGAGCTAAACGGTATTGGAGAGTCTGAGGTTATAAAATTTTTGTCTACTGTTCCTGAAACCAAAACACTATTATCCTTTTTCAGAGTGGTAATTAACTCTCTAAACAGCCTATATTCTGGTCGTTGATCATCAGTCGGCTTTGCTCCTACAAGAAAATAGGCCAACTCATCAAAGTTCATTAACCAAAAAGGAATGAACAGTGGATTATTTTCATCATTAATTTTAAATACCTTAGCATCAGGAAACGCAGAAGCATATTCGCCATGTGGATCAACTAATACAACTCTTGAACCACCATAATCATCGAGAATTGCTTTAAGAACACTAACAGTCGTATTTGATTTTCCGCTTCCTGTTGAACCCAATATAGCACTATGACGTAATACTAATTTATGAATGTTTGTGTAAACCGAAAGATTTTCAGAAGATGAATGCTTTCCTATTTCTATTGAACCTGCATCTTTCTTACCATAAATATCAAAAAGATCTTTTTCGATTACCAAATGTACTTCATCGTTTATCGTTGGATATGTTCCAACACCTTTTTCAAAATCATCATCCCCGATTTTTTCTCCAACAAGCTGAACTGTCAAAAATCTTGAACCAAAATTGTATTTAAGTTGAGAATCTTCCAACTTATTCGGAGTATTACTAACAGAAGAAACAATTCCATAAATACAAATGTTTCCAATTGGCATTTTCACAAAAGTGCCAATTTGTCCAATTTTATATAATCTACCATTGATAATAGGTGCAGCAGAAGGAATGTCATTAGAAACTTCAACTTCTACAGTACTTGAATCAACACGGATTATTTTCCCCAAGTATGTAACTTCGCTTGTCATTTTGTAATCGTTTCTATTGCTTCTTTTTTACCTGAATTTGTAATTAAAAAATTAGCAAGCGCATTAAAATCTCCTAATATAAACTTATTTTCAGTTTGATTCCAGTAATGATCAAACTTCTCTGCAGGTGACTTGAGTTCCGTTTTTAAAAATTCCCATTCTCCTAAATTCCCATTGATAATTGCTTTAGTCGGACCAAAAACATTTAAATTCATATAGGACGACGTATGCCTGTGAAGATTCTCAACTTCTGCGTCTTGGAAAAAGAAGACCAATGCTGTAAGCCGATTATTCTGTCGTAAGCAATTAAAAATAATCTCGTTTATATGTTGATCGGAAAAAGAGTAACCAGTAAAAACAAATAGCAATTCTCCGCTTAATAAATAGTTTTTTAACCTGTCAAAATATGCGATAAACGGCTGCTTTTTTGATGAGTCGTATTTTTCCTTTGAGGGATAAATCACTAACTCATTTTCCTCGTCCTTTATGTTGTCTATTTTACCAATTCTTATTACTTTTTGAGATTTAGTTTTTGTGTCTTCTTTCCAAAACCAACTTAAAGAACCGTGAATTTTCCAAAGTCGAATCCAGTTCTGTGTCAAATCGTTTTTAGTTACAAACTGATCAATACTTTCTTGCCAAAAAAAGGGTTCGTACGAGCCAACGAAACCATCAAAGTATGGAATTTGACTTGCCTCCAAAGATTTTTCAATTATTAAATCATAATTTGTAGTAAAAACCTCTTTAGAAAAATCTCTGTTTAATAAACTTAACCATGCGAAAAATTTCTTGGTATTGTCAATATCTGCAATAGCTTCTTTTTCTGCAATGATGTCATAAATTACGGTACAAATTTCTTTATCTAGTTCTCTTGCTCTTTCTCCGCTTACCTTAAGATACTCTTTTTTCGATTCGCCAGTTAATTCTCTTATTCTTCTAATTTGGTTTAAAATATCTTCTATGTTAACTTTCCGTGGCCGAAGCGTTGGTTCTAGGTCAGCTTTTATTATTTTGAAATTTTTCAGCTGCTCCCCTTCCAATTTTTCTTCAATTCCTGTCGTCAACTGCTCAACGTTAGGAATTTTCAATGCACATGAAGTTCCTGCGCCAAAGAAGAAGCCAATATTCTTTGAATAAGAAAGTTGTGTTTTAAGTTCCCGTATTTCTCTAACTAAGTTTATTTTGTCCATATGGTTATCTGTTTACTGATTGGAGCAGTAAGGCGCCCGCTTGGTATGCCAATTAATAAACGCTTATAGTCGTTTGTAAACGCCTAAATACGAATACGCCATCGCTTTTATTGTTTAAAATTTTATTAGTTCCGCAACCGTTCTGGTTTTTGAGCTTCAGCAGTTTAATTTTTCCAAATGGTTGTTTTGCTAATATAGGACTTTTTTACAACTTACTAAAAATCATTACCGGCGGTTTGTACAAATATATACTTCCACAACAGCGCATTTTTACGGAAAACCGTAAGGGAGATTAATTACTAAGATTTAGGGAATCGGGCGGGCTGGGCTGGCGTGCACTTGCATTGGGGGAGATTAGGACCGGGGAGACATGGGGCAAGCATTTACATTTGGAGGACGCGGGACACGGGCGCTAAACTGATGCCCTATGCACCGCAACACAAGTGAGTGATCCCGCTTTCAACGGGACAGGCTCAGATCGATGCCACCTGTACTACAGCACAAGAGTGCGATCCCGCTTTCAGCGGGATACAGCCACCACCGGTACTGCAGCCGGGACAATATTTATACACCAACGGAAAAGCATTTTTACGGAAAACCGTATGGGGGTAGTGTCTCTGTAGCTGATGGGTAATGCTGATGGCCGTATGGCACTCACATAAAAAATGCAGCCGTTTAAAGTCTGCAAAACAAACTCAAAAAAAGTTCCGGAAACCCATATAAGAACGGCAACCGGAGGTTGTAAGGCGGCGATGCTATGGTGCGGCGATGCTGGGGTACCGGGCTATCTATTTTTCTATGAACCGTTTTGTTTGGGCAACCGCTTTTGCCTTTCTGTTTTTCAATGGTTTGTCTGTTTTTTAAATACCGGTTGCTATGCTCATATACTTATTTTCTAATAAATAGTAAAAAATGATTAGCCTTATGCTGCCCGTGGGATCCCGCTTTGATGCGGAAGACCGGGGCAACGAGCGGGTTTATAGACCGTGCCTACGGCACTCCCCGCTCCGGTAGCATGGCAGCTTCCACGGAATAAATTCCGGTGTTGTAACTATATGCCGGGCCGATGGCCCTTTGGGGCGGTGGTGCAGGTACTGCTTCGGTGGGGCCGGGGAGACCGGCGAGTAGGCAGACAGATCAGCGATCTGCGCCAAACAAAACTCTTTTATTCTCTACCCACCTTGCTCCAAACGCTCTTTGAAAAGTATTTCAACTATTTTAGTTCCCGTCGTTTCCTTTTCCTGGCCGCAATAACAACCAAAAAAATCAACACCCAACAAGCGATACCTATTAAACCATTTACCCTCACGCTTAAATAGCCGGAATCTCTCATATATTTCGAAAATATCATAAAGGCAAGCAAAATGCAAACAGAAACTAAAACGAAGTATCGGCTTTTGTAAAATCTATTCATATAATAAATATAATTCGATTGAAACAAAGTAATTTTATTTTTCTCAAATACCTGATTATCTGACAACCCGGTTATACGCATTTTTACGGAATACCGATGGCACTCCCCACTCCGGTAGCATGGCAGCTCCCCCGGAATAAATTCCGGTGTTGTAACTATTTGCCGGGCCGATGGCCTTTGTGGAGAACGGGCACTACGAGAAGCCGCATGGGTTGGCCCCGGAGCGGCAAGCGGACAACCCTATGGGCGTGCCTGATTATTCCCGCTCTGTAACCGGTTTTGTCTGGCGGAATAAATTACAGATTTTATAAAATGTGGGCAGGCCTGCAAGACCGGGCCGATGGTTTTTATAACAGGAGCTGTACCATATTAGAAAGCTACCTATAAGTTATTTTTTACTCCATGTTTTTGCAGGATTTCTTTTAGGGTTTGGATATCGCTCTCCGAAATGCTCCTTAGAGGAATGATGCTTGTTAAATCCCCGGCCTGCCAGATGAGCATCCACCGTTTGGTTTTGGTGCCTTTGAAAATTTTATCCCAGGTCATGGTTGCATTGAACGATTCGCCGGTAATGGTTAAATTTTGATCGCCGAAAACATATTCAATTTGTTCACACAGCCGGTGATTGTTTTTAAAACTCCGTTTGGATCTTATATATACACTTATAGGAAGCACAACCAGAAACAAAACAGGAAAGATTAACGCGTTTGGCATACTGGCTTTTGCTGTGTCTGGAAACAACAGTAAAAGGGGAATGACTGAAATCATCAGCGCGGTAATCATTCTGAAGATCGATTTTTTATAAAGGAGGTAAAAATCAAACCGGACAATATCGCTTTCGGTGAGTTTTGTAACAAGTTTCAATGAAATAGTTTTTTCTAAAATACTTACTTTTTCATACCTGGTGAAAATTTTCCGAATTAACGTATACCTCTATATTGGTAGCATATAAAGATCCGGACGATGGGCCTTACAAAGGCTATACTACACATGCTTATTTTAAACATGCACCTCCAATTGCTCTATATTGAAGTACTGAGGTTTAAAAGTACCAGTAGTAAGATATATCACATCAGGACGGATACAAAACAGATGCTCCCGATGGTCATCGCATGCGCGTCAGGTTAATTTTTGCCCTGGGAGCTGCAGCGCAGCGCACCGGTAATCATTGCGGTTGGTACAAGCCATGCACAGGAAATTACCGCCGCGCTGCGGCTACGGGAGGTTTTGGGCGCTCATCGTTATAGGGGTCAACGGCGCGCTGCGCCTGTTTGCCATTAAAAGATGCGATCCTTTTGGGCGTAAAAGGCTTACCCGTACTACATTTCATGGCAACATGAGCTGTTCTTAACCTGACGCGCATGCGATGGTCATCAGGACACTGCAGCACAAGAGTGCGACGCAACCTGGCCGCTATAAGCACTACAGCCGGGCTAATAAAAAATACGATTGATTATTGAAGCTATACGGGGTGTTAATTAAAGATGCCGTTCATTTCCGTTAGTATAACGGGCTGGCCGCCGGTTACCATTATGGTATGCTCGTGCTGGGCCATATAGCCGCCGTTGTTGCCTACAAGCGTCCACCCATCGCTGAGCTCGGTGGCATAGGTGGAGCTGGTGGATATAAAGGTTTCGATAGCTACCACGGAGTTTTTCTTAAACCGGCGTTGGTCATACCGGTTTTTATAGTTGAGTAATTCCTCCGGCTGCTCGTGCAGGCCGCGGCCAATACCATGCCCGCCCAGGTTTTTGATGACCATAAACCCGCTCTTTTTGGCCTGCGTTTCCATAAGGTGGCCCACGTCTGCAATCTTTACCCCGCCTTTAATATGGTCGATGGCCTGTTTTAATATGGCCCTGGAAGCGGCTACCAGTTTTTGATGCTGATGAATGTCGTTTCCCAGAACAAAGGATGCGCCGTTATCCGCCCAAAAACCGTTCAGCTCCGCAGATACATCAATATTTACCAGGTCGCCTTCTTTCAGGATCCGCTTAGCGGAAGGAATGCCGTGGCAAAACTCATTGTCCACACTGATGCAGGCACAGCCCGGAAACCCATAGGTGAGGGCGGGCGCGGGCCGGGCGCCAAAGCCGGCCAGAATTTTAGCGCCGTAGTCATCCAGCTCTTTTGTGGTCATGCCGGGCCGGGCATGGTCCATCATTTGCTTTAGTGTGTATGCAACGGCCTTACCTGCGTTTTGCATGCCTATAAGTTCGGATTCTTTTGTTATTGACATCGTGTTTATTTAGATCAAAACGGTTCCGGTTGCAAATTTACCATTTTATTTGCCCAAGCGCCGGGATCCGGGATCTTTTACTCAAATAGCTTATCAATTTGGCTCCACACCCCCGCCACGCTAAAAACCGCTTGCGGTACTGTGCTGACCTGCACCTGCAGAATAAGCCGGCTACCCTTTATGTGGCAAACTAGCCTGTTTCATAAAAAATTGCAACGTAAAATAGTGCAACAAATTTGTTGCACTATTTTATCTGTATTTAACATTGCAACGATTGTACCTGCAACAATAAATACTATTTTTATTGCAACAATAATTGGCTGTTATGAAAAACTTTAGAAAACAATGGGGGCTTACCCAGGAAGAACTGGCGGCATTGATCGGCGTTACCCGTGGCCTGTTATCGATGTATGAAAGCGGGCGTCGCCAGCTGCCTGGCCCCGCAAGTACCCGGCTGGCGGAACTGCACCTGCTGCTGCAACAACCGCCTGCAAACAAAACGCAGGCCACCGCCCTGCAACAGCACCAACTGGCGCAGCAGGCAAAAACAGCGAAGCTCCTGAACCACCGGGCCGGCAAGGCAGCCATGGAAGCGGCCCGTGCTGCCCGCATGCTGGATAAAATGCAGCAACGCTATGGGTACCTATCCCAAAAAATGCAGCTGATACAGGCCATGCTACCCGGTGCGGCGCCAGACTCGATGCAAAAAGCTACGCTGATTTATATGGAGTCAAAGCTGATGAGCGCGATGGAACGCTGCTCCCCGGCCCGGCAGGCATTGGTAGCCTGCCAACTTGCAGCCTGCACAGCGCTGGAACAAGCGGCTTTAACGGCTTGCAGGCATATAAAGCAAGCCTGATCCGGAAGCCTTTTTACGCCAAAAAAACCGGGCGGCCGGCCCTGTTACCGCTTCATCAATTTACCCGCGCATTTTTACCTCCATATCCTTTGCCGGCAGCACTGCGCTCTGGTTTGCGGTGTGGTCTGCGGCTGCTGTTTTCCCCCTCCTAACATTTATTTCGATGCAAAAAATGCAGTAAATTTGCCGCCTTATGGAATTAACAAAGAATTTTGAGCCAGCAGCTATTGAGACCCGGTGGACCGGGCATTGGAAGAAAAAAGGGTATTTTAACAGCACCCCGGATGAACGCCCGGCCTATACCGTGGTCATTCCGCCCCCCAATGTTACCGGCGTGCTGCACATGGGACACACTCTCAATGAAACCGTGCAGGACATACTGGTGCGCCGTGCCCGCATGAGCGGCTTTAACGCCTGCTGGGTACCCGGCAGCGACCACGCATCCATTGCCACGGAGGCCAAAGTAGTGCAGATGCTGAAGGAGGAAAAGGGCATTGATAAAAACAGCCTGACCCGCGAAGAATTCCTGAAATACGCTTTTGAATGGAAAGAAAAATATGGCGGCATTATCTATAACCAGATCGAGCGCCTGGGTTGCAGTGTAGACTGGAGCCGGGTAAGCTTTACCATGGACGATCACTATTACAAAGCCGTTATAAAGGTTTTTGTAGACCTGTATAATAAAGGGCTCATTTACCGGGGCGCCCGTATGATCAACTGGGACCCGGCCGCCAAAACAGCCCTCAGCGATGAGGAAGTGGAATACCGCGAGGTGCAGAGCAAGCTGTATTATGTACAATACAAGCTGGACGGCGAAACGGGCACGATTGGGGAGCCCCTTCTGAAGATCTGGACAGCAAAGGAATTGCTGGCAAAAGCAAAAAACATTGTTCGGAGCCTTGTAAACAAAATCAAATCGGATCCGTCTAATGCCATTGATAAAACGGTTATTGGAAGCGTAACACCGGAGGGTGCGGTATTCCTGTCAGCACTTACAGGCATTGAAATTAATGAAGGTTATGTACACGCAATAGACAGAAGCAGTTTTAATCATATACTCAATAACCATGGCAACCCGGCTATAGAAGAAGGCCGGGGGCAGATTGCGATAACAGAGCAGGACTTTGAATTGATCATTGATGTATTGAACCAACCTGATGAGGTAGTTGCATCAGGTTCGAACAAACAACAAAAAGAAACGATCACTTATTGTAAAACATTTGAAGACGGCACCATTATTTACTTAGAGGAGATAAGAACCGGCCGGGAAGAACTGATGCTGCAAACTATGCGCAAAATGAAAGGGAAGACTGGATTAGAATCTTCCCTTACAAGCGGGCGAGCTGTGCCTTCCGACAACCCGGAGATTCCGGGAATGGAATCCTTCTCTCACACGTCCGAAACGACTCCCGCTGATGCAAAGATACCAAAAATTATTGATTTTGATATTTTAGCGGACAAAGAAGATATGCGCACCGCTAATCAATTTATTACCATTGCCACTACCCGCCCGGAAACCATTTTGGGCGATACCGCCATCTGCGTAAACCCCAATGATGCGCGCTACCAACATTTAAAAGGTGCCTATGCTTTTGTGCCCCTGCTTAACCGCCGCATCCCCATCATCTTTGATGAATATGTGGATATGGAATTTGGTACCGGGGCCCTGAAGATCACTCCGGCACATGATATCAACGACTATAACCTGGGGCTGAAACATAACCTGGAGGTGATTGATACCCTGAATGAAGACGGCACCCTGAGCAAAGCCGCCCAATTATATGTAGGGGAAGATCGCTTTGCCGTGCGTAAGAAAATTGTGGAAGACCTGGACAGAGCGGGTAACCTGGTAAAAACAGAGGACATCGTTAACAAGAACGGTTTTTCCCAGCGCAGCAATGCCGTGGTAGAACCCCGCATCTCTACCCAGTGGTTTGTAAAAATG
This sequence comes from Niabella hirudinis, assembly GCF_051201075.1. NCBI lineage: Bacteria > Pseudomonadati > Bacteroidota > Chitinophagia > Chitinophagales > Chitinophagaceae > Niabella > Niabella hirudinis. The sequence goes on along the minus strand of NZ_JBPEHJ010000018.1, from coordinate 25,550 downwards.
AAGGAGCTGGCCGAGCCTGCATTAAAAGCAGTAGTGGATGGCGATATAAAAATACACCCCGGCGACCGTTTCCTGGCCACCTATAAATACTGGCTGGAGAACGTGAAAGACTGGTGCATCAGCCGCCAGTTATGGTGGGGTCAGCAAATACCGGCATGGTATGCGCCCGACGGAACCTTTGTGGTGGCAGAGAATAAAGAAGCAGCTTTTAGTCAATGGGCAAAAGTAAATAGTGAATCCGCAAAAGGCATGGACCATTCACCATTCACTATTGACGACTTTAAACAGGATAGCGATGTCCTCGACACCTGGTTCTCCTCCTGGCTCTGGCCCAGTGAGGTGTTCCATGGTATTACCAATCCCGGCAATGCCGATATCAGCTACTACTACCCCACATCGGTGCTGGTAACGGGGCAGGATATTATTTTCTTCTGGGTAGCACGGATGGTTATGGCCGGCCTGGAATACGAAAAGGAAATCCCCTTTAAAGATGTATACTTCACCGGCATGGTGCGGGATAAGCTGGGTCGTAAAATGAGCAAGCAGCTGGGTAACTCACCGGACCTGCTCAAGCTCATTGACACATACGGCGCCGATGCTGTGCGTTTTGGCATTATGATCTCTGCCCCCGCGGGCAATGACCTGTTGTTTGACGAAAGCTCATTGGAACAGGGCCGCAATTTTAATAATAAGATCTGGAACGCGCTGAAGCTGGTGCGTATGTGGCAGAACAATCCCAATGGTATTACGGAAGCTACCACTGGTGAAGCGGATACTGCTGCCTCCTGGATGCGCAACCGTATTGAGCAGGCAAAGGCCGAAATGGAAAACCTTTTTAGTGAATTCCGCCTCAGCGAAGGATTAAAAACATTGTATTCCCTGATCTGGGACGATTTCTGCTCCTGGTACCTGGAATGGCAAAAGCCTGCACAGGGCCAGCCCACGAGCGGCGCTAAATTGCGGGCCACCATCGCCTTCTTTGAAGAGCTGCTGCAATTGCTGCACCCCTATATGCCGTTTATTACCGAAGAGATCTATCACCAGTTGCAGGACCAAAGCGATGATCTTTCTGTAAAACAATATGCGCCCACAGAGGCTACAGATAACCGCATACTGGCACAGGGCGAACTGCTGAAACAAACCATCACTGCTATCCGTGATGCGCGGGTGAAGAACAACATTAAGAGCAAAGAACCGGTGAAACTTTTTGTGCAAACGGCACAGCCGGATAACTATACCAATGTTGACTTTGCTTGGATCCTGGGACGTCAGGCCAATGTGGAAGCCATTGCCATTACAACAGAAACGGTTGATAAATGTATCAACGTTTTAGTAGGTAAAGACAAGCTGTTTATTTTGCCCGCTACGGAGCTGGATACCACCCTGCAGAAAGAGCAGCTGCAAAAAGACCTGGTATACCTGCAGGGCTTTCTGGCATCGGTTGATAAAAAACTCGGCAATGAGCGTTTTGTACAAAATGCCAAACCGGAAGTGGTAGCCATCGAACGCCGCAAGAAAGCAGATGCGGAGGAAAAAATAGCGGCACTGGAAGCAAGCCTGAAAAGCCTCTGACAACGCCCTATTGAGGAATATTCAGCGTACCGCAAAGTTGCGCATAGCTTAGGCTATTGATGGAACGTCCGTTTGCCAGCGCAATGGCAACACTACCCGGAATGATCACGTACCGGAACGCATGAGCAGGGCTAATTTCTCCGGAACTGCTATAAGCATTCATACTGCTTACGAGTTTGATCCTTAAATTTCCTACGGTGGCAATTGCCGACCAGGTATCCGTATTGGTTGCTGTTCCTATTTGATATAATATATTGATAGGCAGTTGCGCCGTCTGATTGGCAGGCCATAAACTGGTGTTATAACCATTCAACTTACCGTAAACAAGAACCGTTCCTTTGTCCAGGATAGCCTGGGTAATAGCTGGGGCGGCCTTATCAAATACAAATTCGTATATGCCGAAATGAGGACTTACTGCATACGTAGATGGGGTAAACCAGTCAGAATATTGAACATTAGCTGTTCCCGCCGGCCCCTGCGCCCCTGTAGTGCCCTGTTGCCCGGTAGCACCGGTAGAACCCGTGGCTCCTGTTTGGCCCTGGGCGCCTTGTGCTCCCGTTTGGCCCTGGGTACCTTGTGCTCCCGTAGCACCCTGTGGACCAGCAGGGCCGGTATCTCCTTTTTTGCAACTGGTAACACTCCCAACAAACAATGCGAACGCAATAAAAAGAATCGTTTTCATAATTTAACTTTTTGGTTTAAAAAAACAATTGAAGTTATTGCAGTCTTCAAAGTAATAAAATACCTAATTACAGTTACTTAGCCGCCGGCAAAAAAACCCGCCATTCTTTCATTTTCCCGATCCACTGATGCTGCAATAAGGGTACAATAATTGCAGAAAAAGAAGAAGCGCTATTAAACAGTAAATTCCCCTGCTCCATGAAATATTTTCATTTTTTGCTCATCCCTATATTTACAATTTGTTTATCCGTCACCGCGCGGGCGCAATGGAAAGGTTTTAGTATTGGTCCTTACGGGGAATATGCGGTTCCACAGGGCGAATTTGGCAATAACTTTAATTGGGGCGCCGGTGTGGGTGGCGCCGCCGACATCCGGCTCATCAAAAAGCTGGCGCTTACCGGCTCTGTTGGCTATATGTATTTTCGGGGAGCGGAGCGCACCGATGAAGCAGGCAACCCCTACCGGGTGTATGACCTCAAAGCCGTTCCTGTTCGCGCGGGATTGAAATACCGCCTTATTCCATTGTTGTACGTAAAGCTGGAAGCAGGCAGCGCCAAATATAGTGGCAATCATTATGATGGTTCCGCCTTTATCCTGTCGCCGGGTGTTGGCCTGCGGGTACTGGGTTTTGATCTGCAGGCCAGGTATGAAGCCTGGATGAAAGACGGCACAAAAAGCTTTGTAGGCTTTAAAGCGGGATGGAATTTCTGACAACCTGGAGGCTGCTGTAAATATTTTTTTTCATGGACACAAAGACACCACGGCACCAGGATACACTAAGAATTTTATAGTAGCCACTGAAGCACTGAAAAAACAGTAAGTTTTATTCCCTTCTTCGTGTGTCTTCGGGCCTTTGAGTCTTCGTGGTTTCGCGGCCATAAAGACACAAGGACACGATGATGCACGAAGCATTCGACAAAACCGCCGCGCCTTTGCTCCTCCGCGTCTTTGCGTGAAATAAACCAACGGCGCCACAAAGACACCACGGCACCAGGATTCACTAAGAATTTTATAGTAGCCGCTGAAGCGCTGAAAAACAGCAAGGCTTATTCCCCTCTTCGTGTGTCTTCGGGCCTTTGAGTCTTCGTGGTTTCGCGGCCATAAAGACACAAGGACACGATGATGCACGAAGCATTCGATAAAACCGCCGCGCCTTTGCTCCTCCGCGTCTTTGCGTGAAATAAACCAACGGCGCCACAAAGACACCACGGCACCAGGATACACTAAGAATTTAATATTAGCCACTGAAGCGCTGAAAAACAGTAAGTTTTATTCCCCTCTTCGTGTGTCTTCGGGCCTTTGAGTCTTCGTGGTTTCATGGCCCTTACTTATCCAGGCTAAACAAACTATCTACAAACTCGTGTTTATCAAACACCAGCAGGTCTTCCATTTTTTCACCCACGCCAATAAATTTCACCGGTATTTTAAACTGGTCGGCAATCGCCAGCACCACGCCGCCCTTTGCCGTTCCATCGAGCTTTGTAATAGCCAGTGCCGTTACATCCGTAGCAGCCGTAAAATGCTTGGCCTGCTCCAATGCGTTTTGCCCGGTAGAGCCGTCCAGCACCAGCAATACTTCCTGGGGGGCCGATGGTATAAATTTCTGGATCACCCGTTTGATCTTGTTCAGCTCATCCATCAGGTGGGCTTTATTGTGTAACCTCCCTGCGGTATCAATGATCACCACATCGCTGCCCCGGCTTACCGCACTCTGAGCGGTATCAAAAGCAACAGCAGCAGGATCGCTGCCCATTCCCTGCTTCACAATCGGCACTCCCACCCGCTCACTCCAGATGGTCAGCTGATCCACCGCAGCGGCACGGAAGGTATCCGCTGCACCCAGTAGCACATTCTTGCCGGCTTTTTTAAAATTATAGGCCAGCTTACCGATGGTGGTTGTTTTGCCCACGCCATTTACACCCACTACCAAAATAATATAGGGTTTGGCAGGCAGTTCACTTTCAAAAGTATAGCTTGATCCGGAAGGCGCCTCCACCAACACTCCTTCAATCTCTTCCTGCAGAATCCGGTTCAGCTCGCTGGTGCCCATATATTTATCTTTGGCCACCCGCTTCTCTACCCGTTCAATAATACGTACCGTGGTTTCAATACCCACATCGGCGCCCACCAACGCTTCTTCCAGGCTATCCAGCACTTCCTCATCAACCGTGCTCTTCCCCGCAATCGCCTTGCTGATCTTTGAAAGAAACCCTTCCTTGGTTTTCTGCAAACCCTGATCCAGCGACTCCTTCTCTTTCTTTCCAAATAACTTTCCAAAAAAACTCATTCTCTTTGTTTCAGGTTTAAGCCCACCCGGATAACCCGGATCGAACGGGATTTAAAGTTTGAAGTTACGACCAAAACCATAAACGTCAAACATCAAACTTCTAACGTAAAAAGCAAAAGCCATCCGTTTAAAAAAACGAACAGCTTTTAATATGATAATGAAAGCAGGAGCTTATTTCTGAGCTAAAAAATCTTTAACTTTCTCCTTGTGCACGATTTGCTCCTTAAAGGTATAGGCACCTGTTTTTGGGCTACGGACTGCACGGATCACCTTCGTCCAGTTTTTAGACTCTGCTGCTGCTTTAGCATCTTTTACCTTCGAGTTCTTTGAAGCTGCTTTTGCCATTTTATATTAATTTGAAAATGTGAGAAACGTGGGAAATGTGGAGATGTGAGAATGTGAAATAAAGACCATTTACACATTTGCACACTTACACACTTTCACATTTAATTTATTTAATTTCTTTGTGAACGGTTACTTTCTTCAGAATAGGGTTGTATTTCTTCAACTCTAAACGCTCAGGGTTGTTCTTTTTGTTTTTTACGGTAATATACCGGCTGGTCCCGGGCTGACCGCTGGTCTTGTGCTCAGTACATTCCAGAATTACCTGTACCCTGTTTCCTTTTGCTTTCTTCGCCATTGTATAATGCTTTAAACTGCTTTAGTTAGATTTTTTCGCCTCTTGCACGCAATTGTTTCACTACAGCGTACAAACCATTTTTATTGATGGTGCGCAGGGCATCAGTAGATAATTTCAATGTGATCCATTTATCTTCCTCTACCAGGTAAAATCTCTTTTTTTGCAAGTTAGGCAAAAAACGGCGCTTAGTCTTAATATTGGAGTGAGAAACCTTATGTCCTCCAATGGGGGTTTTACCTGTAACCTGACATACTCTTGCCATAATGAATAAAATTTAGGAGTGCAAAGGTAGGGAATTAATTACAATTTTTACCACAAACCCTCACATTATTTTTTTACAAAAAGGATAGCGAACCAAAAAGACACAATCCGTTCATAATAAAACAATTGCAAAATTACTATTTCTTCGGGAACGGGATCATGATAAAAAACGAGGCATCCGCGCCAAGATTAAGGCTGCTGCGGTCAAAATGCAGCGCCAGGTCCTCCTCCGTTACTCCGGTATAACGGTTTGTCCGAAAGACGGTCTGTGAAAAATCCGTCTTAAAATAAGCCGCGCGGGTACTAATAGTTACCGCAATACGCCGGGAGATCCGGTATCCCGCCAGCATCCCCGGCGAAACAGTAAAAGGCGCGGGGGAACTTTTCCCTTTTTTTGTTATTGAATAGTAGGTATTTGTTTGTTGTTTGCGTGCTGCGGCATGGAGACCGGCCGTATTGAAACTGGTAACGCCCAGGCCCAGGCTGCCCCAAAAAAACCAACGCTTGTTTTCAAAACGATATACCGGGCCGGCAAGCGCCCGAAACGAGCCTGGGTCATCAACAAAATCCCAGTTATGACCATAAGCAGGGCGCTCAAATTCAAAATCGGAATAGTAAGCCTCCAGCGACTGATTTAATACGTTTACCTGCTGTTCATTCACCGATACGGGATCAATATTAAAAGCAATCATTAGTCCCCACCTTTTTGCCGGAAAAACATAAATGGATGGGTTGATGGCCCCGTAATGGTCCCGGTACCCCAACAGCCCGTCCATCGGGTTCCGTGTTATATAATTTTTTAAAGAAAAATTATACCCTCCGCCCCCGCCCAGGCTCATCAGCTTTTGGTAGGTGGGTACAGACTGGGAAAACAGTTCAAAAAAACAAAATACTGCAACCACGGTAAAAAATGTGCTTCGCATCGTATTATTATTGCAGGTAAACAGGTTCAGTGGTTTCTTCAAGCTTGCTGCCGTCCTTCATATAAACTGTAACGGCAAACCGGTGCAGCCCCGGGGTTTGGGGCGGCTCCATCAGCAGCAGTTGCGCTTCAACTTCAACCGTTTCCATTCCGGTTGCATTATAATCGGGATACCGAAAGGTTTTTACATAATCTTCAATCCCCCGGTATGAGCCATTATAAACCCGGAACCTGCCGGTTATATCATCGCCGGCCGGGCCGGCACTCCCTTCTTCGGCCAGATCCACGATCGAAATGGAGCGGATACTATCCATCGGCTGATAATCGGCCAGTTTACAGCCGCGCTTGAATGCATAGGCCGTACTCATAAAAGCAGATAATGGATTTGCCTGCGCAAGGGAAGTAGCGGCCAGCAGTTTTATCTGAATGCCATACGCATTTTTATTGATGGTCATAACACCACTCCCCGCCCTCAATTGTGTACCCTCCAGGTGCTTTAATTCCAGCGTTGAAAAACGGTATTTATAGTACAAGATATTTTCATTACATACGCAACCGGCCAGCACCACGATGATTTTCGGCAACAATAACAACAGTACTATTTTGTACCCCAAACGGTATCTCATAAGAAGTTTTTTGTTTAAAACGCAGAAAGTGAAGACAATGCAACAATCACCCGGATTTACATTCATTATCGAAAATCCAATCTGCGTTCATCACGAGGTCGCATCAAAAGTCTTTCATCTGCCTTGCCGGACATGTTTCGGCATCTAATATAGTTATCTCCTGAATTTTTCGCCATAACCGCCACATTTTGCCCGTTACCGTAATTCAACTAAATTCGCAATCTCACTGATCTTTTAATTCTTTAAATAATTACATTTTATGGCATACGATGTAGTAGTTGTAGGTAGTGGCCCGGGCGGATATGTAGCCGCAATACGTGCTTCCCAACTGGGTTTAAAAACCGCAATTATTGAAAAAGAAAGCCTGGGGGGGATCTGCCTGAACTGGGGATGTATTCCAACCAAAGCTTTATTAAAAAGTGCACAGGTTTTTAATGATATCCGGCATGCGCAGGAATTTGGCATTGAAGCATCGGGCACCCCCAATTTTGAAGCGATTGTAAAACGCAGCCGCGGCGTGGCCGATAAAATGAGCAAGGGCGTACAGTTCCTGATGAAGAAAAATAAAATTGATGTGATCATGGGCTTTGGCACCTTAAAAGCCAAAGGCCAGGTAGAGGTAAAAGGCGCCGATGGAAAAACAACCCTGGTGGAAGGAAAACACATCATCCTGGCTACCGGCGGCCGTAGCCGCGAACTGCCCGCTCTGAAACAGGATGGCAAAAAAATCATCGGTTACCGCGAGGCGATGGTACTGCCTCAGCAACCCAAAAGCATCATTGTGGTGGGAAGCGGCGCTATCGGTGTGGAGTTTGGTTATTTTTACAACAGCCTGGGCACCAAAGTGACCATTGTTGAATTTTTACCCCGCATTGTTCCGGTAGAAGATGAAGATATTTCAAAAGAACTGGAAAAGAACCTCAAAAAACAAGGTATTACTGTTATGACAAGCGCCGAGGTAACCTCTGTGGATACTTCCGGCAGCGGCGTAAAAGCAAAAGTAAAAACAGCAACCGGCGAAGCCATCCTTGAAGCGGATGTATTGCTGAGCGCCGTAGGCGTAGCCGCTAATATCGAAGGCATTGGACTGGAAACCCTGGGTGTAAAAACCGATAAAGGAAAGATCCTTGTAGACAAATACTACAAAACCAATGTAGACGGGGTTTATGCCATTGGCGACTGCGCTCCCGGCCAGGCCCTGGCGCACGTAGCCTCAAAAGAAGGCATCATCTGCGTAGAGAATATTGCCTTTGGAGAAAAGAAATACAAACACCAGCCGGAGGCGCTCGATTACGGAAATGTTCCGGGCTGTACCTATTGCTATCCGGAAGTGGCCAGTGTGGGCTTTACCGAAAAACAGGCCAAAGATGCCGGCTACGAAGTAAAAGTGGGTAAGTTCCCCTTAAGCGCCAGCGGAAAAGCCAGCGCTGCCGGGCATACCGAAGGTTTTGTAAAAGTGATCTTTGATGCCAAATACGGCGAGTGGCTGGGTACGCACATGATCGGTTATAATGTAACGGAGATCATTGTGGAAACCGTTGTGGGCCGCAAGCTGGAAACCACCTACCATGAAGTACTGAACAGCATTCACCCGCACCCCACTATCAGCGAAAGCGTAAAAGACGCTATTGAAGTGGCTTACGGGGAGGCCATTCATTTATAACAATATTTACAGAGGGGTTAAAAAGCCTTCCTTCGGGGAGGCTTTTTTTATTATGGACCAGGATCCCCAGGCAAACACCCATAAATCCTGCAGCAAAATGAGGTCCAAAAGTCGCTTAACCGCATGATGTCGTTCTGAAGATGTCATCCCGGGGCCGAAGATGTCATCCCGGGCTTGACCCGGGATCTATTCTTGTTTCAGCATCTATTGACGAACAATCATCTTCAGATGCCGAAACAATCCCGATCGCTTTAGCATACGCGTCAGGTTAAGAACAGGTCATGTTGCCATGAAATGTAGTACGGTTAAGCCTTTCATGCCAAAAAGATCGCATCTTTTAATGGCAAACAGGCGCAGCGCGCCGTTGACCCTTATAACGACGAACGCCCAAAACATCCCGTAGCCGCAGCGCGGCGGTAATTTCCTGTGCACGGCTTGTACAAACCGCAATGATTACCGGTGCGCTGCGCTGCAGCTCCCAGGGCAAAAATTAACCTGACGCGCATGCGATTGCTATCGGGACGGCATGACAAAACAGCAACTTTTGATATAGCCTCTTTTTCATGAGCCGGTTGTAGTATTGCTGTCAGCGGTCTTGCATTGCCCGCCCGTCCGAACGGCTTTAACCGGGCGGGCTTGTGCTGCAGTGCAAAACCGGACACTAAAAAAAGCAGGCAAAATCTGCCTGCTTACCCCGTTCACAAATCTTAAAAAAAATCAACCTATCTGCCCAAACCAATATTGTAGGCCACCCCTACCCCAATGCTTCCGGCATTGTACTTTTGGGTAGCATTGCCAATATTGATCTTGCCATCATCCCCGGTAAACACCTTGGTATAATGTGCAAACACATTCCAGTTCCGGTTGTGCCATCCTAATTCAGGTTTCAGGTAAAACCCGCCATCCGGACGGTTTACATTACTGTTGGCGGCCACTTTTTCATCACCGGTAATAAAACCATACCCCAGGTCCGTACCTACATAAATCCCCTTTACCTGCGGATAATAGCGAACCAGGGCGGCCACCGGCACTACCCCAAAACTGTTGTTTTGAAGCGTGGTATTGCCCAGGTCATTGTCTTTACCAAAAAAGTGATTGTAACCGGTAGCAATACCAAGACCCACATGCGGTGTAACCAGGTTCTGGTAAGATACATCCACGCCCAGGTTTGCCACAGCATTTTCATTGGGCACTGCGGCACCTCCCATTACACCCACTTTAAGGGTATTCTTCATACTTTGCGCCTGTACAAAACTGATGGATAAAATACCCATCGCTGCTGCTAAAACTACCTTTTTCATAACTATAAGATTTAATCTATCATAGCCATAAGAAAAAACAATACCAATTTTTTACAGATACGTTTTTTCATATACGCCCGGCGGACTCCTGTTAGCTGCATATCCCTGTAAATCAGAGCCGGAAGAACCGGGATCCGTTTTAAACAAGATTAACAACGCTTTTAAGAAACAATCCGGAACAATCACTGGTATGCTTTCAAAAATTACACGGTTCCATTTCAATTTTATTTATCTTGTTGGGCAAAAACGAATGATTGTTGCGGATCCCGGCCAGCAAAAGCCGGCGAAAAAAAAGAAGCTGTACCAGGTGCTCTATTTCCAGGTCATCGTTGCCATTGTAGCCGGCATTACACTGGGGCATTTTTTTCCGGATACCGGCAAAAGCCTAAAGCCCCTGGGAGATGGTTTTATCATGCTGATAAAGATGATCATTGCTCCCGTTATTTTTCTTACCGTAAGCACCGGTATCGCCGGTATGAATGATCTCAAAAAAGTAGGCCGGGTTGCAGGAAAGGCTTTTATCTATTTTATCACCTTCTCTACACTGGCGCTCATCATCGGACTTATCGTAAGTAACACCATTCGTCCCGGCGCCGGCATGAACATTGACCACCGTACCCTCGATGCCAGCAGCATTGCCAAATACGTATCGCAGGCCAAAGACCAAACGCTGGAGCATTTTATTTTTGACATCATTCCGCAAACCCTTATGAGCCCGCTTTCGGGCAACAATATCCTTCAGGTATTGTTTGCCGCTATCCTGTTTGGTGTAGGACTGGCTTTAACTGCGGAGAAAAGCAGGATCGTGATCGATTTTTTAAAAGCGCTTACCTATCCCGTTTTTAAAGTAGTGGAAATTTTGATGAAGCTGGCCCCCATCGGGGCGCTGGGCGCCATGGCCTTCACCATTGGCCAGTACGGCATCCGGTCGGTTATGAACCTGGGGTTGCTGGTGGGCACCTTTTATCTTACTTCTATTTTATTTGTGGTTCTTATACTGGGCGCTGTAGCCCGTTATAACGGTTTTTCCATTTTTAAATTCATGCGGTATATCAAGGATGAGCTGCTCCTTGTACTGGGCACCAGCTCTTCTGAAGCCGCCCTGCCTACGCTGATGCAAAAACTGGAGAAGGCCGGCTGCGCCAAATCGGTAGTAGGACTGGTAATACCTACCGGTTACTCCTTTAACCTGGACGGCACCAATATTTATATGACCCTGGCGGCCCTGTTTATTGCCCAGGCCTGCAATATTCCGCTTACCTGGGAGCACCAGGTGCTCTTATTGCTGGTAGCCATGCTTAGCTCCAAGGGCGCAGCCGGTGTGTCCGGTGCAGGCTTTATAACGCTGGCAGCTACGCTGGCCATCGTTCCCGAGGTACCCATTGCCGGCATGACGCTGATCCTGGGCATCGATCGCTTTATGTCGGAATGCCGTGCCCTTACCAATCTCGTGGGCAATGGGGTGGCAACAATCGTTGTAGCCAACTGGGAAAAACAACTGGATAAAGAACAGCTGGCCGCGGCATTGAACCAGGCCCCTCCCCTTTAATACGGCAAACCCGTCTTTCATCAAATCTTCACAATCGGCATTTAAGTTTGTATCGCAGACCAATGATCTGCTGTTTAATAAAAAGGGGAATATGAAATGGAGCCTGGCATTACTGATCTTGCTTTTTGCAACACAATCACTAACTGCACAATCAGGAAAAGCGCATATTACCATTAAGCCGGTAAAACCGGTAAGGCCGGTAGCCGTTAACCATGGCATGGTCGTACGCACCGTAGCGCACGCCACACATGACGGGCGGGTGGTTAGTAGTGTAGCATCTTCTAAATCGAATGGGAAAAAGAAGTATAATAAAATTCACAATAAAAGAAAATATCCGGTTGCTCCTAAAAAAGCAACAACATTTGTACCCTAAGACAGCGGGAACCAACAGCCCGATTTCTTTTTAATCAGTACCTTTATATCAGGTAGCTTAATTGCTACCTGGTATTTTTTCTGTTATGAAACCCTTTTTTCTTTATTTATTTTTGCTGGGAGCGGTATTACCGGTTTATGCCGGAAAGCGCATTGCGGGTAGTATGGGTATTGAAAAAAGCGGAGCACTGTTAAGAGATACGATTCCCCTGGAAAAACAGGAAATCATTGCTGATAAAAAAGAACCGCCGGGCCGTCAGAATAACTCCGGGGTAAAACCGATCAAAGAGGTACCCAGGGCAAAAAACCAGGCAAAACCCAAAATGGTGGTAGCCCCCAAGGTTAAAATGCGCCCCGTGAAGATCATTAAACCGAAAATTAACGGGAAAGGATTAGGTCGATAAAAGAAACGGATATTGTGAAAAAATTATTTATCGCTTTACTATGCTGTACAGGAGCCTTACCGCTTTTTGCCCAGGATAGCACCTCCGCCAGTGCGGCAAGCGCCGATACGGTAAAAGAAAAAACAACATTAACAGTTGCCGCACTTTATGGAACAGGTATCGATTATTATGGTCAAACCACAGAACAACGCCTCCCTTATCTTGCATTAAATGCAACCCTAAGAATTCCTGCCGGCGTTTACCTCTCTGCCACCGGCTTTCACCTGTTTTCCGACAGCCTGTTGTTATCTGCATCGGCCCTGAGCCTGGGGTACAGTTTTAACATCAGTTCCAGGTTATCGGGAGATGTTAGCTATACCCGCTCCTTCTACCCATCCAATTCCCCGTTCCTCCAGGCATCCAGCCCCAACCTGGGCACTGCCTCATTGAGTTATGATCACTTTTTAAAAACCACGCTCGAAGCAGATCTGGCTTTTGGCCGGCAAACCGATTATTTTACCACGCTTTCCAATTCCAAATCATTTGACGTTAACCTGTCGGGCGGCAGGGCCATCCTCAACTTTACGCCCGAGCTGGCCATTACTGCGGGCACCCAGCAATATTATGAAACCTACCTTACGGAAAAGGGAAACCAGGGCAATGGCAAAGGCAATGGAAATGGAAATGGAAACGGAAAAAGTAACGGAAACACACCCCAGCCTCCCGGCCAAACGGTTACTACTACGATTGACTATAAAAAATACGGGCTGCTTTCTTATAATCTTAAGCTGCCGGCATCCTATAACCGTGCCTCTTATCTTATTGAAGCCGCTCTTAAATTATCACTGCTGGGCAACAACACGCCCAACAAGGGCCGCATTAATTCCTTTTTTACCTTAAGTGCCTATTACCAGTTTTAAAACAGCAATATGCGTGTATTGATCGTAGAAGATGAACAATTACTGGCCGCAGAAATTGAAGCCGCCCTTCAAAAAAACCATTTTCTTTGCGAAACGGCCTATACCGCCGGAGAAGCCCTGGACCGCACAGACACCGGCAGCTATGACTTTATTTTGCTGGACATTGGGTTACCGGACCACGATGGCTTCTGGCTCCTGCAGGAAATCCGGAAAGATCATGCGGATACGGCCATCATCATGCTCACGGCACGCGGGGCCGTTGAGGACCGCATCCGGGGGCTGGATATGGGGGCCGATGATTACCTGGCCAAGCCCTTCTCCCTGCTGGAGCTGCAATCAAGAATGCAGGCCATCATCCGCCGAAAATTTAACCTCAATGATCATTCGGTTGTCCTGGGGGCCTTTGTCATTCATCTTAAAAACAGAACCATCCATTACGGGGACACCGCAATCGTCTTATCCCGAAAAGAGTTTGACCTGCTGAATTACCTGCTCCTCCATAAAAACCGGCCGCTTTCCCGCATGCAGCTGAGCGATCACCTGTGGGGCGACAACGCCGATGATGAATATGACTCCAATTATATTGATGTGCACATTAAAAATATCCGGAAAAAACTGAATGCCTATGCCGATACCGACTGGCTGGAAACGGTAAGGGGAATTGGCTACAAAATAAAAACGGACAGATGAGGCTGTATACGAAACTCACCCTGTTTACGGTAACGGCCACCATTGCCGTTCTGGGCCTTTTTGTGTGGCTGCTTCCCCTGCTGATGCAGAAGATTGCTTCCGGCAACACCAATAAAAACCTGGCCGAACAACGGGCAAAAGTACGCAGCGCAATACGGGAAAACGGCATTGGATATTACCTCCAGGGCGATTCTGCATACGGCAGTTATTCGATGCTTAAGGACGAATACATTTCGCTGGAACCTTATTATACCGGCGCCGACCTCACCCACCTGCAAACGGCAGAACGCATTATCGATGGCGATACAATTAATTACCGGATCCTCATCGATACCTTTACCACCCTGCAGCGGCCCTACCTGCTCGAGATAGGAAAAAAGATTACCTCCATCCAGGAAGATAGCATCGCTTTGCAAAGAGCCACCATCGGGGTTTTGATTGTGCTTACCCTCATCATGGCCCTGATACAACTATTTTATACCCGGCACCTGCTAACCCCCCTGGAACAAATCATCAGTACCCGGCTCATCAAAAAAGCTTTTCCGTTTAAGGAGCCGCAGCGACCTCTGGCTACCTCTACCTACGATTTCAAATACCTGGATCAATCCATCTCCCGGCTGATGCAGCAGGTAAATCATGCGTTTGAAAAAGAAAAAGAATTTACCTCCAACGCCTCCCATGAGCTCATGACCCCCATCAGCATTATGCAAAGCAAGATTGAGAATATGCTGACGAGCCCCGGACTGCCGGCCGAAACCGTATTGAAACTGGAAGACACCATGCGCATCATTAAAAGGCTAAAAAAGATCACAAATGCCCTGTTGCTCATTTCGCGCATCGAAAATGAACAGTACGACCGGAAGGATGCTGTAGCTATAAAACCGATGATCCGGGAAGTGCTGGAAGAGCTGCAGCACCGGGCGGATGAAAAAAGCCTGACCGTTGACGAAAGACTGACGGATCATATAACGCTGTACCGGATCAATAAAGACCTGCTCTTTCAGCTGTTATACAATCTCGTTCACAACGCCATCCGGTATAACCGGCCCAACGGCCGCATCACTATCAGCGACGGGTACGCAAACGGGAGCTATTATTTGTGTATTGAAGACACCGGCATCGGCATTGAGGCGGCACAACATGAGCGGATCTTCGACCGGTTTAAGAAAAACACGGCACAACGGGAAGGCTTTGGCCTGGGTCTTTCCATTGTAAAATCCATTGCAGACTACCAGGACATTCGTATTACCGTTGATTCGGAAAAAGACCGGGGCTCCCGGTTTGAACTGCATTTTTCAGGCGCCCGCCTTGCACCATAAGTCAACCGCAGTTTCTTCATTTTTCGTTCATCTGAGGGTCTTAGCTTCGTTGCAATAATGTAAAATCCTCAATATGAAATTTTTATTTTTACCTATGGCAGTCGCCGGCATCCTGGCACTTGCATCCTGTTCAAAAAATGACAGCAACAGTAATCAGCCTTCAGACGGGCAGGCAAGAGTACAGTTTGTGCTTACCGATGCACCGGCAGCCTATGACGCCGTAAATATCAGCATAAAGGAAGTTCAGCTCAATATGGGTACCGAAGGCTCCGAAACACACTGGGTAAATTACCCGCTAAGTTCCAGTCTTGCACAGCCGGTAAATCTTTTAGACCTGAGAAACGGGGATTATATGTATATGGGCGAACCCCTGTCGCTTCCTCCCGGCTCCATTTCCCAGATCCGGCTGATCCTGAATGACGGCAATACCGTTGTGGTAAATGGCGAAACACATCCACTCTCCACTCCCTCAGCGCAGCAAAGCGGCCTCAAAATCAAATTCAACCAAACCCTGGAACCGGATGGCATTTATAAAATTTGGTTAGACTTTGACGCCTCCCGCTCCATTGTAAAAGCAGGCAACAGCGGAAAATACAATTTAAAACCGGTTTTATATGCCAAACTGGAAGCCGCAACATTTGGCGCCATCAAAGGATTTGTACTGCCCTCTGAAGCGGGAACAACGATTTACCTTTTAAAAGGCGCCGATACCGTAGCCAGCGCCCTTCCGGAAAAAACAGGTTCACAATACGGCGAAGGATATTATAAATTCGTAAACCTTGACGCCGGCTCTTATAATTTGTCCTTCAATGCCGTTGACTCTACCAACTTCAAAGATTCTACGGTAAATAATGTGGTAGTAGCCGCCGGTAAAACTACGGATCAGCCCAAAGTAATATTGCATCAATAACATTGATTCGTAAAATCTTTATCGAGGAAGTCCGCATGCTGTATGCGGACTTCTTTTGTTATACCGGACAGAGGGACGGATCTGATAAAATGTAAAATATTAAACACCCAATGAAAAATGCAGAACTGAGGCCCGTTAAGAAATATGTTCCCGGCGCTGTAAGCGCATCGTGTTTATAGTTCCATGCACGGTGGAATACCGGCTCCGCCCTGCCTGGTGGGATGCCGGTAAACAGGGGGCGCCTGCGGAGCCCAATCCCGGTCATTTAATGAATTGCTATAAACACGCCGCTCCTAACGAGCTTAATACGGCGGGGCGAAGCATAAAATGCCATCCCGTCCGGGCAGCAACGCCGCTAAAATATATTACCTGTTTCATAAAATATATTACCTATTTCAGGGCTGAAACAGCTGCCGGTTGCCTTTGAAAAGGTTTCTTTTGTATTTTTACCGGTAACGATTGTTCACTATAAAATTTACACAATTACAATGAAAAAGATTCTCCTGGCAATTGCGCTACTGGCAACATCCCTGCTGCATGCACAACCGAAACAATTGTTTAAAGAGACCCCCGACCAGAAGGCCAAACGGATGCAATGGTGGACCGATGCCCGTTTTGGAATGTTCATACACTGGGGCCTGTATTCCCAGGCTGCCAGACACGAGTGGGTAAAACAACGGGAACGCATCACCACAGAAAATTACCAGAAGTACTTCGATCATTTTAACCCCGATGAGTTTGATCCCAAAAAATGGGCGAAGGAGGCCAAAGCCGCCGGAATGAAATATGCCGTGCTTACTACCAAGCACCATGAAGGCTTCTGTTTATTTGATTCGAAATACACCGATTATAAGGCCACCAATACGCAGGCCAAACGCGATCTGGTAAGGGAATTTGTAAATGCATTCCGTGCGGAAGGTATCAAAATCGGCTTTTATTATTCCCTTATCGACTGGCACCACCCGGACTTCACCATTGACCGCACCCATCCGCAACGGCTGGGCAGCGATGCATCGGAAGCCGATTATGCAGCTTTGAACAAGGGCAAGGACATGCGCCGGTATCGCCAGTACATGCAGAACCAGGTAAGAGAATTGCTGACCAACTATGGCAAGATCGATATCATGTGGCTCGACTTTTCTTACCCCGGCAAAAACGGAAAAGGGCATGAGGACTGGGGCTCCATTGAACTGCTGAAAATGATCCGGAAGTTACAACCCGGCATCATTGTAGACAACCGGCTGGATCTGAACAATTATACTGACGGCTATGATTTTGAAACGCCGGAACAGGTAAAACCCGCCGCGCTGGTGAAGTTTAAAGGAAAGTATTGGGAAACCTGCCAGACTTTTTCGGGCTCCTGGGGATACTACCGGGACGAAAACACCTGGAAGACCCACCGGCAGCTGCTGGACCTGCTCATTACATCCGCTGCAAACGGAGGCAACCTGATCCTGAATGTGGGGCCCACCGCCCGGGGCGAGTTTGACTACCGCGCCAATCATGCACTGGACAGCCTGGCTTACTGGATGCATGCCAACAACAAAGCCATTTATAACTGTACCTATCCGCCGGCGCAATACCAGTTGCCGGAAAACCTGGATATCAAACAGACTTATAACCCGGTTACAAAGCGGCTTTTCCTGCATCTGTTCAACTACCCTGAAGGTAAATTGGTATTGCCCGGGTATGCCGGCAAAGTGCGTTACGCACAGTTTACCCATGATGCCTCCGAAATTATTTACAAAACCGAGAACGGGGATCTTATTCTAAATTTGCCCAAACAAAAGCCCCCCTATGAGATTCCGGTTGTAGAACTATTCTTAAATTAAAAATACATTGACCACCCAAAAACTGGTCCTGTAAAAAGCTGGAAATAAATAAAGGCCGGGAAGATGGAAAGGCGGAAAGATATAATCACTTACCGTCTGACCCCCTTCCCGGCTTTCTGTCATTTTTGACACAATCCTTTCCTTTTTGTGTCAATAGTTAATTTTAAATAAACCGGTTGATGATATTTTCATAATACTCCTGCCGGCCGCTGATCGTTTCCGGTTCTCCTTCAAGAGCCAGATCCCGGAGCGCTTCCAGGTTTAGTTTTCCCGCTGCAAAATCTTTGCCGGCGCCTGCTTCAAAAGAGGCATAACGCGCTTTCCTTAATTCCAGGTAGTCCGATTTCTGCAAAATGGCATCTGCGGTAATAAGCGCCCGGGCAAAGGAATCCATGCCCCCGATATGCGCATGAAAGAGATCAGCCGGGTCGGTTGAGTTGCGCCGTATTTTTGCATCAAAATTAATACCGCCGCCGCCAAAGCCGCCTGCCTCCAGGATGATCAGCATGGTTTCCGTCAGTTCATTAAGGTTGTTCGGAAACTGGTCTGTGTCCCAGCCATTCTGGTAATCGCCGCGGTTGGCGTCAATAGAGCCCAAAAGGCCGGTATCCGCCGCCACCTGCAGTTCATGCTGAAATGTATGACCCGCCAGCGTAGCATGGTTTACCTCGATATTTAATTTAAAATCATTGAGCAAATCGTACTGCCGCAAAAACCCGATAACCGTGGCCGCATCATAATCATACTGGTGCTTGGTAGGCTCACAAGGCTTGGGCTCAATAAAGAATACGCCCTTAAATCCCTGCTTCCGGGCATAGTCCCGGGACAGATGCAGGAAGCGGGCCAGGTGTTCCTGTTCTTTTTTCATGTTGGTATTCAGCAGGCTCATATAACCTTCCCGGCCACCCCAGAACACATAATTTTCACCCCCCAGTTTTATGGTAGCGTCCAGGGCTGCTTTTACCTGTGCGCCGGCATGGGTTACTACCCTGAAATCCGGGTTGGTGGCAGCGCCATTCATATACCTCCGGTGTGAAAACAGGTTGGCCGTTCCCCATAATAGTTTTACGCCCGATGCCTGCTGTTTTTCAAGGGCATACCCGGTAATGGCATCCAGCCGCCGCTCATTTTCGGCCACATCGTTCCCATAATCTACCAGGTCCACATCATGAAAACAATAGAAGGGCAGCGACATCTTTGTAATAAATTCAAAGGCCGCATCCATTTTGTCCTTCGCCCTGTCCAGCACATCGGCTTTCTGATCCCATGCAAAAAGATGCGTGGGGCCGCCAAACGGATCGGATCCGTTTCCGTTAAAAGAGTGCCAGTAGGAACAGGCAAACCGCAGCCATTCCTTTAGCGGCTTGCCGGCTACCACCCGGTTTTCATCATACCAGCGAAAAGCCAGCGGGTTATCGGACCCCGGCCCTTCAAATTTTATTTGACCGATTCCTTTAAAATACTCGGTTGTTCCTGTAACTACCTCCATACTGTTTACTATTTATTTTGAAAAATTTGTTGATCCGTTTGCTGAAGCCAATCCTGGTAAATTGTTTCATAGCGCTGGCGCTGCCCGGCTTCCGGAGCCATAACGGCTGCCCGGTGCAGCTTTTCGAAAGCATTGGCCTCTGTATAAATCCCCAGCCCGATGCCCGCTCCTATTGCTGCGCCCACACTGGCATCGGTATCATACAGTTCCAGGGTAAGCCCCGTCACGTTCACAAACACCTCGGCAAACACCCGGCTTAAAAACAGGTTGGCCTTTCCGGCCTTCACCACTTTGGCCTGCAGGCCGTTGCTGCGCATAATATCCAACCCGTAGCGGAAGGCAAATGCGATACCTTCCTGCACCGCGCGATAGAGATGTGCGGTGGTATGTTTATTGAGATCAATGCCCGCAAAGCCTGCCTGCAGGATCCTGTTTTCCAGCATCCGTTCTGCCCCATTGCCAAAGGGAAAATACAGCAGCCCGTCTGCACCGGCAGGAACGGCGGCGGCCATTTCATTCATTTGTGCATAAGAATACTTTGCACCGGTACTATCCCGGATCCACCGGTTGCTGATACCCGCGCCGTTGATGCATAGCAACAGGCCGATACGCGTTTGCTCCGGAAGATGATTTACATGGGCAAAGCCATTGATCCTTGAAAGCGGATCATAAACCAGCTGATCCGTTACCGCGTAAATAACGCCGCTGGTGCCCGCCGTGGTGGCAATTTCGCCCGGCTTCAACACATTTAAGGAAAGTGCGTTGTTCAGCTGGTCCCCTGCCTTATAGGTAATGGGCGTTCCGGGCTTCATCTGAAGCTCCCGGGCCATGGCCGCGCTTAGTACGCCATGTGTGGAGAAAACCGCCTGCGTGGTTCCGAAAAGACCGGGGTTAAACCCAAAAAAATCAAGAATATCCCGGGAGAGGGCCTGTTCCTTAAAATCCCAGAAAACGCCTTCTGACAGCATCGAAACGGTGCTGGTAACGGTATTGCTCAGCCGCAGGGCAATATAATCACCCGGCAGCATGACCTTATCAATTTTTGCATACACATCCGGCTCATGATCTTTAACCCAGGCCAGCTTGGCTGCAGTAAAATTCCCCGGGTAATTCAGCAGCTG
Organism: Niabella hirudinis; assembly: GCF_051201075.1. Classification (NCBI taxonomy): domain Bacteria; kingdom Pseudomonadati; phylum Bacteroidota; class Chitinophagia; order Chitinophagales; family Chitinophagaceae; genus Niabella; species Niabella hirudinis. The sequence continues at coordinate 5,012 of NZ_JBPEHJ010000018.1, read as the reverse complement.
CTGCAGGCACCGTTCCGCGCCAATAGCATCCACTGCCGCTACGCCCTCCTGCAGTGCCCGGCTGTCGCACCATATAATGGCATCCCGCAGCAGGTTCTGTTGCGCATCCGTAAGCACCAGCCCATGCATCTGGTACGTGATGCCGATGGCTTCCACCGCCTCCAGGTTTGCCCCGGCGCGCTCCCGCAACCAGAGGATAGCCGTTTTTACATCCGCCCACCACTGTTCCGGGTCCTGCTCGGCCCAGCCCTGCCGGGCTGATTTTATTTCGCGCTCAACCCCTTCCGGGCAGGATACCGAAGCCACCACTTCCTGTGTATCCGCATCCACAAGGGCGGCCTTAACAGCCGATGTACCCACATCTATCCCCAATAAAAACCGCTTTTTTCTTTCAGCAATCATGCTCCTCCGTTTTGCGCTCCTCCCACACCGGGAAAGCAATGCAATATACTATTTTATGTTTAAATGTAATCGATTTCATTTTTTCGGTAAAATGGAATAAAAAAAAGTACATTTGCTCCTATGGATAAACAGGTAACCATTTATGATCTGGCGCGGGCGCTCAATCTATCTACCGCCACCATCAGCCGGGCATTGGACAATAGCCCGCTGGTAAAACTCCATACGCGGGAAAAAATCCGGGCCATGGCAGAACAAATGGGATACCGGCAAAACCTTATTGCCAGCAATCTGCGCAAACAGCAGTCCCGCACCATTGGCGTATTGCTGCACGAAGTGAACAGCAATTTTGCCACCTCGGTGCTTTCGGGCATCGAAAAGATTACCGCAAAGGAAAAATATGATATCCTGATTGCCCACTCCGGGGAGGATGGAGCACGGGAAATAGCCAATACCCGTAATCTTTTTAACAAACGGGTAGATGGGTTGATTGTGTCCCTGGCCATGACCAGTTCCGACACCGATCACTTTACGCCTTTTTTTGAGCAGGGCATTCCCGTTGTTTTTTTTGACCGGGTTATAAAAAAAATGCCTTGCAGCAAAATAGTGATCGACAATATTAAAGCCGGCTACCAGGCAACGGCCCACCTGCTGGACCAGGGATACCGGCGCATTGCCCATATAACCGCCAGCCTGCAACGGAATGTTTATGAGGAACGTTTTAAAGGATATAAAAAAGCGCTCGCAGATCATGGCATTCCATTTGATCCGGAGCTGGTGGAAAACTGCAGCCTGAACCGGGAAGACACGCTGGATGCGGTGAACCGGCTATTGACAAAAAAGCCCGATGCCTTTTTTATTACCAACGACTTTGCTGCCGCAGTTTGTATCGATGCCTTAAAAGAAAAAAACATCCGGGTTCCCGGAGATATGGGAGTAATCGGTTTTAATAATGACGTCATCGGCAGCCTGGTCAGTCCCAAATTATCAACAATCGACTACCCCGGCCTGCTGATGGGGGAAACGGCCGCCCAGACGCTCATTGATAAGATCAAAACAAAAAAAAGCGGGAAGGCGACAGTAGAAAGTAAAAACATTACCATTCCCAGCGCCCTGGTCATCCGCGAATCTACCGGAAAAAAACACAGGGCTGGCAAACCTGTTAAAGCGTAATCCGGCACATTCATCTGTTACACACCAACACCTTGAAATAATACCCGAAACAGTGCATAAAGCACCAGCCCCTGCATGTATCATCCAACGCCCTGCGGATTTTTAAAAAAATGACGCGGAGCTCAATTGGCACCAGTAATGGAAGGTGCCCATCATTACCAAAACAGGATTCATCCATTTTTAAACTTCAAAGTGGTTTAAACTTTAGGAAGTAATGGTATTCCCCGCAGATTTACGCCAATTTTTGCGCAGTCCGAAACTTCGCATGCGCGTCAGGTTAATTTTTGCCCCGGGAGCTGCAGCGCAGCGCTGATCCTGTTAGTAAACGACAATACGGGTAATAAAGGTGCAGCGCACCGGTAATCATTGCGGTTTGTACAAGCCGTGCACAGGAAATTACCGCCGCGCTGCGGCTACGGGCAGTTTTGGGCGTTCATCGTTATAAGGGTCAACGGCGCGCTGCGCCTGTTTGCCATTAAAAGATGCGATCTTTTTGGCGCGAAAGGCTTACCCGTACTACATTTCATGGCAACATGATCTGTTCTTAACCTGACGCACATGCGAAACTTCGGGATCGCAGAAAATCAATCAGCGGGAATCAGCGGTGTATTGAATCTGCCAAAAATCAGCGGGAACCTTAGAATCCTCACTATTTGGGAGAAAGTTTAAATAACTTCAAAAACGAAACCACCGCGTCACTAATATTAGTGACAGCCTTTTTTCATAAATCATGTTTTTAGATGATTGGCGGGCCCTGCCTGCCGGCATACTTTTACATCGTTAATTGCATGCAACAAAAACAACCTGTCCTATTTAAGTCCTCAAAAAAACCATCCGGGCCATAATGAAACAGGAGTAAAAGTATTGATCATTTTTAAACCATAAAAAGTAAGATATGAAACACGTATCATCTTGTTTATTACTCATGCTTATCCTGGTACTATCCAATTGTACCAAACAGAGCCAAACCGATTCCAGGTTATCCATAGAAAAAACGCAACTGGAAAGAACCGCCTTCCCATCAAAAACAGCATTATTTACGGAACAGAAGGATTCGAATGCATCTGATTCGCCCATACCGCAAAAATTCTTTGACCAGGTGGCTGAGCTGGTAGCCCCGGTACAGGAAAAATTAAACAGCATTTTAGAAAAAATTGACCCGGACTTAAACAAGGCGTACCAGGAAGATGCACAAAAACTGGGCACCATAAAATCCGATGCAGAGCGGGATAAATTTTTTGATGTCATGAAAGACAAATACCATGATTTTATACTAAAAGGCTGGACCGAAACAGGGGTAGATGAAAAAGCATACCAGGAAAAAATACGAGGCCTGCTGCCGGAAGATCTGCGGGGTCTTATCAAATTTGATGCTGAGTTTTTGATGTTCTATTTTGATATCATCCGCCCTCATGGTTCTATGACATGGATGCTCCCTCCCAACTCAGATCACTACCCTCCTGATCCTGATGACAACAGCACCCCCACCCCGCCTCCAACATCGCCCTGCACATGGGGAGCCGGAAACACCTATTACCCGGGCATTCAAAGCACCAATGCCTATGTCGATAAACTAATGGCATCTGATGGCTATACACGTCCACTTGGAGCAAATGGTATTTACGCACTTGCGCTCTCCTATCCGTTCCCATGGGGAAGATCGCTTGCCAGCATTAGTCTTAAAGGCAGTGTTAACTTTGCCAATGCCGCCTGCACCAATGTAAAAGTTCAGAAAACGGTTAATTGGGACGCAACGGTGTATGGGTTCACATTTTATGGGCATGCCAGCGTAGGTACGGCCGAATACAACACCGGGTATAATGCAGAGAATGTAACGGCCGTGGCTCCTGTGATCTGGTTTCTCAGGGTCGAGCGCAAAAGGGTGATCACCGAAAATTATACCGTACCCAAAACCGATTGGAAAGTAAATTTTGGTGCTAATATAAAAGCCACTGCTTTTTCGGAGGGTGTTTTTTCGAATGCCGGTGGCAGAACCTGGCTCTCTATAACCGGGTGGACCATAACCGAAATGTGCTGCAAATAACGGCATAAAACAATCTGGATATACCAATAACAAAGAGGCCGTCTTCTATGTTGAAAACCAGGTCCCGAGTGTTAAAATTTCAATGCTGCATCAGCTTTTAGCTGGTGCAGTTCCTTTTCAGTCCCTACAAAAACAATCTTCTCTTAGCAAACATTTTTTACAAGCTGCAATTTCATGTGTTATTTTTTACAGGTTGCCAAATGCAAACTCAAAAGAGTGGTCTTGGCTCCAAGCCACAGGCAGCCTCCTGCATTTAATGGCGGACCTGAGTGCTTATAAGCCAAATTAACCATATCCTCAAAAGTTGCTTTACAGCATGATGTCGTTCTGAAGATGTCATCCCGGGCCTGACCCGGGATCTATTCCTGTTTCAGGGTCTATTGAACGACAATATGCATGGATGCCGAAATAATCCCGACCCTTCGCACAGGCGTCAGGTTAATTTTTGCCCTGGGAGCTGCAGCGCAGCACTGACCCTATAGATAAGCGACAATACGAATGACAAAGGTGCAGCGCACCGGTAATTGTTGTGGGTTGTACAAGCCCGGCGTACGAAATCACCGCCGCGCTGCGGCTACAGAAGGTTTTGGACGCTCATAGTTATAAGGGTCAACGGCGCGCTGCGCCTGTTTGCCATTAAAAGATGAAATGTTTTTGATCTGAAAGGCGTACTCCTGCCGCATTTTATGGTAATTGACGGCTTCCTAACCTGACGCGCATGCGATCGCTATCCTATCGTGTGGACACATTTTTTGGGGTTGTACCGGGCGATCATTCTATAACTGTGCCCGCAGGGTGCTATATGCAAAGCCCCCGGCTAAAGCGCAATGTCATTTAGTTAAGGTGTAACGAAAAGAAAACCATTGAGTTATGAGCCAAAATTAATTGGTTCTTTGTAGTGACTAAATACAAATACTCAATGGTTGGCGCAAATGTAAAAATAATAGAGGAGCTAAGATGTTTTTTGAAGACAGTATCTGAGAATCCGGATATCAGGAAGTTGGTAACAGAAGATGAGGGGGATTTTAGCCGACAGAGAAAATTAACGCTGGATCGGGTTGTGGGCATAATCATAAATATGCCGAAACGAAGTTTGAGTATAGAGATACAAACGTTCTTTGATAGTTTGAAAAAAGATTTGGAGAGCGCAACCAAGGGCGCGTTTAGTTTGCAAAGAAGTAAGCTAAAACCACTGTTTTTTGAAGTGTGGAATAAATGGCTGGTAAATAATTTTTATCATTATTATGGTGATAAGGCAAAGCGTTGGCGTGGCTTTCGGGTGCAGGCTGTAGATGGCAGCCCCCTTTATCTGTTAAACAGGCCAGATCTTATTAAACATTTTGGCACGCATAATAACCAACATGGGGGTACAGCGCTGGCAAGGATAATGCAAGTG
>NZ_JBPEHJ010000017.1:0-94691 GCF_051201075.1 Niabella hirudinis | reverse complement strand
CGATAAGTATTCGTTATTCAGTTGTTGTAAATTTGCCTTTTATGAAACTCCAGGTTCTTTGACCATCTTTAAGAAATGTGTCCACACGATAGGATGGCGATCGGGATTGTTTCAGCATCTAAAGATGATTGTTAGTCAATAGATGCCGAAACAAGAATAGATCCCGGGTCAAGCCCGGGATGACATCTTCAGAACGACATCATGCTGTAAAGCGACTTTTGAAACAGCCTCTACTGTTTAAATATCCTTGCGAATTCCTAGCACCTTGCGGTTGAAACCTGACGCCAGGGAGGTTTGTAAGAATGTTATGCACCCGAAATATTTCGTAACTGTATTTTTACATTTAAAATTTTCCATTCAATATTTTATATTCCCCGAAGGGGACCCTCAATCACCCACCAGGAGTAGGAGTCCGGCGGCAATGTAACGGTTAATGTCACTTCGTAGTTGCGGTTAAGGGTATAACTTTTTACCGGTCCTTCTTTTTCGCGGATGCGCGCTGTTTTGGTGAGTCCGGTATAATACAGCGGAACAGAAATTTCCCGTTTCATAGGCTGGCTGGTTGGGTTAAACAGCATCAGCAGGCCTTTTTGTTTTAAGGCAGGGTTTACATGCAGCCACCCATCCCAGTCGCGCCCATCGGCACGGCGCAGGTGAATAAGATCTGCATTCAGGATCTCCCGGTATTTTTTGTACCAGGTGATCACTCCCGCAACGGTTTGCCGCGTTGTTTCCGTATCGTACAACCTGGGGCCGCGGTAGCAGGCCTGTACACCGGCGCCATAATATTGCATCATCAGTTGCTCGTAATCTTTCAGATGTTCCGAAAGTGGTTCCAGCACGGCCTCGGGTCCGCCGCCATGGTAGCGGGTTAGCGGTACAAATCCCCATCCCATCGAAGGCGTTTTTTCCCAGGTGCCGTCAAAAATATTCTGGCGGTTCAGGATCTTTTGCTGTTCCCGTGGGAGTGAAAAATTACCTTCGCGGTAACCAAGGGCAATCTTATTGGTGCCATCCAGGAAATACCAGTCGGGGGCATTGATATAAACGCCGCGGTTGTTGAGCCAGTGATACAATTCTTTTTGGATCTCGATTTGTTTCCATTGGCTGTCATCCAGCCCTTTGTGCCCCGGGTGTGTAACAGAGGCACAGCGGTCGCCGGGGTAAGGACCGTCATTTTCCCAGATGTCGAACCCGGTAACGGTATAAAACTGTTTGATCTTATCACGATAATTTAAGCCCCACTTACTCCCAAAGCAGGGAGCGTTGCCAAAAAAGGCACCACCGGTTTTGCCGGTCAGGGGGTTAATAACATCATCCGTTTCGCTGATCCTGCGCGAACTGAAGAGTGAGTATACACCAATTTTTATCCCCTTCTGATGGGCATAATCTGCCAGGGCCTTACAACGGGCCAGGTTGGCTTCCCTGTTGTCCTCCATGTTGATATGACTGCCAAAGCTCAGGATCAATGCCTCATAACCTGTCTGCACACACTGGTCAATTGCATTTCTTACTTCCGCATCATTTTTGCTCACAACGTGCATAAATATAGGATTGGCCGTAGTCCAGGGCGCTACCGTACGGTACATTTTCTGGATGGCCATGCCCCGGCGCTGCCGGTCGTACCGATCCATGGCCAGCTCGTAGGTTCGTATCGATTTGAAGCTATCGCCCGGAGCCAGATCAATGCCCGGGCCGTATTCCGGGTACACTTCCAGCAGGCAGGGTGTTTCATAATTATAGTTAACCTGCGATGTATAGAGGCTGTCGGTTTTCCAATGGGTGGTCTGATCGCTCAGGTCATAACGCATCGCATTGTTAAACGCATAATTGGACTCAATATATAGCCCCGACTGTTTTTTCATCTGCGTGGGACTGCCTACCACGGCGCTTTCTTCTTCAACCATTCCCAGGATTTCATTAACCACTTTGTTGATATGGACAGGCTGGCCAGACCGGTTATTGATCTGGAGCCATTTTACGATCAGCGGAAGCCCATCATAAAGTTCATAATTGATTTCAACCTCGATGCCCTTTAATTCAGGCAGGGGAGATCGGAAGTTAAACTGCAGCGTTTTTCCGGCAGCTGCCCGTTTGTTGGTAGCCCAAAACGGTGAACGGGGATTTAAATAGGGCGCCAGCTCCGTGATCTTGCTCGAAACGAATTCAAAATCCGAAGCTCCTTTTTTCAGTCCGTCTACCCAGGAGGGAAGCAGGTAGGCATTTTCTTTTTGCCCATATAGCCCTCCTACATTGTAGGGCTTGCCATTGATCGTTAGCCTTGCCTCTGCCTTCACCGAGCGGAGCAATTGCTGACCATTGATCTTGTTTTTATAATCGATGCACACAAGATTGGGCTGCAGGCGAAACCGGCGCTGCACCAGCCCATTATTGAGGACGATATCTCTTCCATCACTGCTTTTATAAACCACAGCTTTTGCTGTAACCGGCGTTACCAGCCAATCGTTCCCCGAAAAGCTATTTTTATTTTCTGTCCATACGGGGAGGGATTGTCCATGGATCGATGAGCTGGCAATGTGCAGGAAGATGCCTGCAAAAAAAATACGTACTGTTATTAAAGCAACGGTTTTGATCATATTTATTGTATTGGGCATTATTGTTGGAACCCGGCAAGATACGATAAAGCACGCCTGTTACAGCGTGCTTTTTATTAATTATTGAAAAGAACCGGGTTAGTTCAGTTTCTTCTTCAGATTTTCGTCAATAGCTTCCAGGAACTCTTCGGTATACAAATAGTGCTCACCGTGTGTTACTTTGGAGCCATGGATACAAACCGCCAGGTCCTTGGTCATTTTACCCTGCTCTACGGTTTCAATACAAACCGCTTCCAGTGCATTTGCAAAATCGATCAGCTCCTGGTTGGCATCCAGCTTACCGCGGAAAGCCAATCCTCTTGTCCAGGCAAAAATGCTGGCGATGGGGTTGGTGCTGGTGGGTTTGCCTTGCTGGTGATCGCGGTAGTGGCGGGTTACGGTACCGTGTGCTGCTTCCGCCTCCAGTGTTTTGCCATCAGGCGTTACCAGTACGGAGGTCATCAGCCCCAGGGAACCAAAGCCCTGTGCTACGGTGTCGCTCTGTACATCGCCATCGTAGTTCTTACAGGCCCATACAAAGTTGCCGTTCCATTTAAGCGCGCTGGCCACCATATCATCGATCAGGCGATGTTCGTAAGTGATGCCTGCTTTATCAAACTCGGCCCTGAATTCATTTTCATAAATCTCCTGGAAAATATCTTTAAAGCGGCCATCATATTTTTTAAGGATGGTATTTTTTGTAGAAAGGTACAAAGGCCATTTCTTGCTCAGCGCCATATTGAAACAGCTTCTTGCAAAACCTTTAATGCTTTCATCGGTGTTGTACATGCTCATAGCCACACCATCGCCTTTGAAATTGTATACCTCAAAAGTGTGTGGCTCACCGCCATCTTCCGGGGTAAAGGTCATGGTCAGTTTGCCCTTGCCTTTGATCACGGTATCAGTAGCACGATACTGGTCGCCGAAGGCATGACGTCCTACAATGATAGGGGCCGTCCAGTTGGTTACCAGGCGGGGGATATTGCTGATTACGATTGGCTCACGAAATACCGTACCATCCAGGATATTACGGATGGTACCGTTCGGGCTTTTCCACATTTGCTTCAGGCTAAATTCTTTTACACGCGCCTCATCCGGCGTAATAGTGGCACATTTGATACCCACGCCATATTCCTTGATGGCATTGGCAGCATCAATAGTTACCTGGTCATCCGTAGCATCGCGATGCTCCACGCCCAGGTCATAATATTTAATATCCACATCTATATAGGGAAGAATCAATTTGTCTTTGATAAATTTCCAAATAATCCTTGTCATCTCATCTCCATCCAGTTCCACAACCGGGTTGGCTACTTTAATTTTCTGGGCCATGATCTTATTTTGATTTTATAATAAAAAGTGACGGTCGCAAATCTAACGATTTAATAGAATTTTTTCAACAGAATTAGCGGTACATTTGCGTATGAACGCAACCCTAACCGATATTGATGACTTTGTAACCTTTCTGAGGCAATTTGTACTGCTTTCACCCGATGAAGTAAAACAAATTATGCTTCCTGCCATCCAGGTAAGAACCTTTAATAAAAAGGACATCCTGACCCGGGCAGGGGAGGTGGAAGGGTATATGAACTTCATCAAGAAGGGCACGTTGCGAAAGTATTATGTGCAGGACAAAGACGAAATTATTGTACAAATATCCATCGAAGGGCACCTGATCTCAAGCCAGGAATCTTTTTATACCCGTACGCCTTCCGAATATTTTATTGATGCAATAGAGCCCGCAACCGTGCTGAGCATGCAATACCAGGCATTGGAGCACGTATTTGCCTCCAGTCATAATATGGAGCGTCTGGGGCGCCGGGTAACCGAGCATACGATGGTGCTGAAAGACAAATGGCAGTTTAGCCTTATCCGGCAAACTCCCCGCGAGCGCTTCCTGAGCTTTGTAGATAAATACCCCGAAATATTGCAACGGGTACCTCAAAAATACCTGGCTTCCTATCTGAATATTAAACCCGAAACCTTTAGCCGGTTTAAGCATCTTACGCGGCAAAAGCATTAAAACTCCGGTCAAGGGATCTTTTTTATCATTTTTTTACATCCGGAGAGAAGGTTGCCATTTTGATCAATTTTTATTGTATATAAATAAATTTATGTATTTAGTTACCAGTGTTTTATGATAATAATGTTGTAAAAACCTCTTTTTAAACGGTCATTTCATATTAATGAAAATGTCTATTTTGTGCATTAATTGTGAACAGTTGTTAGCGTTTCTGCTTGGATTTTCTATAAAAACACCTTACCTTTGCATCTTTCTTGCGTTTCTGGTTTGGCAACCAGTTCGTGTAATTCAGTAGAACAGGCCGGGAGGCCGTTCAAAAAAAGTTCACAGTTTCCGCATGGAAACTGCGTTCAAACTTCCACTGAAACAAATTCTTTGGAAGCTATTGTTTAACTTAAACCTGTTACATGAAGAGAGTTATAATCTTTGTAACCGCAATGGCCATTTCCCTGGCCGGCTTCTCCCAAAACGGAGGAGGAACCAATGCAAAAGCATCATTTTACAGCAAAAGTTTTAATGGACGTAAGACCGCTACCGGCGAAACTTACTGGGACCATCTTTTAACCGCCGCTTCTAACATTTATAAATTGGGCACTCGTTTACTGGTGATAAACAAGAGCACTGGTAAAAAGGTAGAAGTAGTGGTAAACGACCGGATGGCGCCTCACATAAAGGGCCGGGTTGATCTCAGCAGGTCTGCATTCCAGAAAATAGCTTCCGTTCATTCGGGTGTGGTTCCTGTAAAAGTCTATGTTTTAGACGGGAAGGACCCTGATAACGATGATAAAACACTGTAAGGGTTGAAATTTTTTTATATCAGCGACCGCTCTCTTTTGGGAGCGGTTTTTTTTTTGCTGTTGCAACCTCATTATGGGCACTATTTTGGCTGATACCCGATCTCCCTGAATACCCATTCCATTTCAAGATCTTTTTTATCCAGGTAGTCGGATAGCTGGTATCGGGTCTCCTCATCCGGCATTACGCCCCGGCCTTTTGCAGACTGGGAACCCGGTACCACAATCGGCAACAACCCCTGTCTGAATTTTAGTTTTGTATGCTTCAGCATGCCTGTATAATAATATACCGCTGTGCCGCCATGGCTGCCGCCCCCCGTTTCGCTGCCCACAAGCGTTACATTCTTTAATCCCTTTAGTCTTGCAGGCAGCATACTGGCCGCAGAAAAACTGGCGCCATTGATCAATACATAAATCTTATCCCTAAACCCGAAACTGTCTGCCGGCAGCACTGGTTTGTCCAGATCGGCAACTGCACGCCGGTAGCCTGCATCATGCTTCATTAAGCTATCCATCACGGATCCCGGTTTTGAAGCTCCGATCCGGATCAAATAGCTGGGAGTGTCAATTAAGAAGGCATATAATTTTTTTAAATGGTCCAGATCGCCCCCGGGGTTATTCCGCAGATCAATGATCAATGTGCCCACTTTTTGCTGAGCTGCAGCTTTAAAAGCCGATCTGTAAAATTGATCCTGGTCGTTTTTTGCAAAGCGTCCTACGGTAAGTACCATCGGTGCACCCGGTCCATTTATGCGAAACTCATCATCAAAATTTTTAGAGGGGTCTTCATTTTCAAAAGCCAAACCGGCTTCCGGTCTCCTTGTGATCCGGTGGCCAGTTGTTTTGCCATCCTGGCGGATCAGGTAGCGTACCGTGTCTCCATAGTCGAAGGCCATTCGGGCGGCATTGCAAAACTGGCCATTGTTAAGCAGCTGGTATTTGTAGGTGGTGTTATATCCATCGGAAGTCATATAGGTGCTCAATAATTTCCGGATGATTTCTGAAGCCGGCCGGCCATCAATGGACAAAATTTCGGCACCGGGCCTGATGGTTGTGTCCCGCGAATAATTTTTATACAAGAGCAGTCGGTTGTCGATGATCTTTAGCCGCAACTGCATAATTGGGCGTACATAATCTTCATTGTAGGGGGCTACATCGGCCGCCTCCTGGCCATCAATAAAGGAGATATCCTGCGTTAACTCTATATGCCCGTCACCAATCTGGCTCAGCACCGCCATAAGGGGGGAGCGGAATTGCAGGCTGGTAAGCGGGGTTGTAAGCCCGAACTTTAAGCTATCGAACTTTTGTTTTAATTTTTCCGGGGAGATATAAGCATAAAGGTTGGGGTGATTTTGATTCAGTACCCGGTATACAGTGTCTACATCAGCTTTGAGATCAGCCGGGGCATGTTGCGCTGCCAGTAATTGATAAAGGACTTGCTGTTGTTCGGTCCGGTTTGGCTGCTGTGCATAAAGAAGTGAGTTCCATAATAACAGTAGCAGTACAGCAGTGTATTTTATCATTTTATTTTGGTTAAATGCAGCTTTTGATGAAAAAAGGATTTGTTTTACCAGACTACTTCGTCTTTGCTCAGTATAAATATACAAATCTCCCGCGGGATCTTTATCCCGTTGCCGCCTGGTTCCTGTTAAAACAAGGCTAAACCTTCCCGGTTTTTTTCTACTTTTACAAGCCGGAAAATTTACACCTGATTTATATGACCATACCAGGCGTTTACACATTGTTCAATAAGACCATCAGCACCCTCACTGTGTATGATATATTGAAACATACGCAGGGTGCCGGTTTTATGGAGGCCGGTGATCTGCGGGATATCTACCCGGTCTCATTGGAGCTTAATACCGGCGTATTTACCAAAAGCAGTTCTACAACCAGCTTTCCGGGAGTGGCGGTTAGCCAGGCGGATAATTCCCTGGTAACCTCCTGCCCCTGCATTAACGATACCGGCCGGCTCTGCATACACCAGGCAACCGTTATTTACTGTATCCTGGAACAAAAAAATTACCGGGTATTCTTTGATCCGGAGCTCCGGCGCCAGGTTTTGTTACCTGCAGCGAAGCGGTATGGCCTCGAAAGCGAACCAGACTTCGACCATTATTTTCAGCTGACATTTCGCGATGCCCGGCTCCATATTGAAGCCAGCATTAAGGAGATCCTTCCAATTGATGAGCCGGATTTTAAAAAAGCCCTGCTGCCTCAACGGGGATCTGGTATAAAAGACCGGGCTGCAGCGGATGCCGATAGAAAACCGATCCTGGTGCTCACCAAACATCGCTACTCCAATCGACTGAACCTGCTGCTGATGGAAGCCGGCCGTACCCAGACCGGGAAGATCAAAAGCCCCGTTAGTAACCTGGATCCGCTGCAATACATCTGGAAGACGGAAGATGCGGCGACAATTAAATTTTATACGGCCATCACCACTTTTCAAAATAAATACGCGGACTTGAACGGTATTATGGAACTGGAAGCATTGAAGCAGATTGTTCAAAACCCGGTGGAGCTGGAGGTATACCATCACAACCGGGAGGTATCGGAAACCATTGCAGCCAAATCCCTGCAGCCCGTCAGCCTGGAAATATTAAACGCCGGAATACAGCTGATGGTATTCCGGAAAAAACCATTTTACGAAATAACCGGTGAGCTGCTGTTTGATGATGGAACACTCCCGCTAAAAAACGCAGTGATCCGGGATGCGTATTTTTTATGCCACCGGGGCAGATGGAGCCTGATCGCCGACCCGGATCTGCTTCGCTTGGTTCAGTTTTTCAAAGCGCATAATGAGCGTCTGCTGATTCACGCTTCGCAATATGAAACCTTTCTCCAAACGGTGCTGGGGCCTCTGGAGCAACGGGTACATATCCACTACAGCTATATTCATACGGCAACACCGGCGCAGCTGGCCGAAAAATCCTATCGTACCGAACAGATCGTTTACCTGCAGCAGGAAGGTAATTTTGTTGCCATTACTCCTGTAATGAAATACGGCCCGGTAGAAGTGCCGGTGTACTCCCGGAAACAGTTGTTTGATACCGACCAAAATGGAAATACGTTTAAAATTGAGCGCAACCAGGAGGCCGAGATCCGCCTAACGGCATTGATAATGGAGCAGCATGCCGATTTTGCAAAACAGATCGAAGCGCATGAATACTTTTATTTGCACAAAGACCAGTTTTTAGATGATCAATGGTTTTTAAAAGCCTTTGAAACATGGCGCAAAGAGGGTATTACCATACTTGGTTTTAATGAGCTAAAGAATAATAAGCTCAATGGTCACCGGGCAAAAATAACCATTGAAGTTAATAGCGGTACCGACTGGTTTAACGCCCGTTTAAAAGCCTCCTTTGGCAAACAGCAGGCTTCATTAAAGCAGTTGCACAGCGCCATCCGCAATAAAAGAAAGTTTGTACAGCTGGATGATGGCACCCTGGGCATCCTCCCGGATGAATGGATCGGTAGGCTGACGCGGTATTTCAACGCTGCAGATATTGATGGGGAATTACTGAAAATCCCCAAAATCAGCTTTATCGAAATACAGGATTTATTTGAGGCGGAAGCCCTCAGTGAATCCCTGGTAACAGAAATCGAATCGTATACCCGCAGCTTTTACGGCGTTGGGAAACTTCCTGATACACCCGTTCCCGCAGACTTAAAAGCCGGGCTGAGAGATTACCAGCTTGAAGGATTGAACTGGCTGTGCTTTTTGGATCAATTCAATTTTGGCGGATGTCTTGCAGATGATATGGGGCTGGGGAAAACCCTGCAGATTATTGCGTTCATTTTATCGCAACGCGAAAAGTATGGACACCAAACCAATCTGGTGGTGGCGCCTACTTCCTTATTATTTAACTGGCAGGAGGAACTGCAAAAATTTGCGCCCTCGCTGAAAGTAGGGCTGCACTATGGTGCAGAACGACAGCGAACGGTGGATGCCCTGAAGGGCTATGAAGTAGTATTAACCAGCTATGGAATGATGGTTTCTGATATCCGGCTTCTGAAAGCATTCCGGTTCAATTATATTTTCCTCGATGAATCGCAGGCCATCAAGAACCCCGCTTCAGAACGGTATAAGGCGGCCCGGCTCCTGCAATCGAGGAATAAAATTGTACTGACGGGCACACCCGTTGAAAACAACAGCTTCGACCTGTATGGGCAATTATCCTTTGCCTGCCCCGGGTTGCTGGGGAGCAAGCAGCATTTCAGGGATATCTATGCTATACCCATTGATAAATTTGAATATAGCAAACGGGCTGTAGAGCTCCGGCAAAAAATACAACCCTTTATTTTGCGGAGAACAAAGAAACAGGTGGCCAGGGAACTGCCGGAAAAAACGGAAATGGTCATCTATTGTGAAATGAATGCGGAACAGCGCAGGGTATATGACCACTACGAGCGGGAACTGCGGGAATTTATTTCAGCAACTGATGAGGAAGCCATCCGGAAAAACAGTATGCATGTGCTGACGGGTTTAACAAAGCTCCGGCAGATCTGTAATGCGCCGGTATTGCTGAAGGAAGGCCATTCCGGAGCACACGCTGTTAAAATTGAGGTATTGGCGGCGCAGATCGAAAGCAAATCCAAAGAGCATAAAATCCTGGTGTTTTCGCAGTTTGTGGGTATGTTAGATCTGATTAAAGCGGAACTGGAACAGCGGAACATTGCATTTGAATACCTGACCGGGCAAACAAAAGACCGGGGCGATAAGGTTCATCATTTTCAGACCAATGAAAGCGTGCGCGTGTTTTTGATCAGCCTGAAAGCAGGAGGGGTGGGTTTGAATCTTACGGAGGCGGATTATGTATACCTGGTAGATCCCTGGTGGAATCCGGCAGCTGAAAATCAGGCTATCGATAGAAGTCACCGCATTGGCCAGACCAAAAACATCATTGCGGTGCGACTTATATGTACCAATACGATTGAGGAAAAAATTGTGCGGCTTCAGCAGAAGAAAAAACAGCTGGCGCAGGGTTTAATTACAACAGAAGCCTCTTTTTTCAAAACCTTGTCAAAGACAGAGCTCTTGAAGATTTTGTAGATGCCACTGAGGCACTGAAGCACAGAAGGATTTTCTATACTCGATTTTTACTGAAGAAACCCGTTTAGCAATTTGCCAATCTCTGTGCTTCAGTGGCAACTACGGTCACATACCTAAACAATGAGACTATATTGCTTCGTGCTTCTTTGAACCTTCGTGATTTTGCGGCATGTTCGCCGCTGAGGCCACAAAAAATCCCCGCTCCCAAAGGAGCAGGGACCTATAAAAACTAAGATATGTCCTATGCGTTTCTGCCGATGCAATTCAGATCGGTAAAGGCTTCTTCCAAACGTTTTACAAAAGTTTCCTCTCCCTTGCGCAACCATACGCGGGGATCATAGTACTTTTTGTTGGGTTTGTCCTCACCTTCGGGGTTGCCCAGCTGGCCCTGCAGATAGGCTTCGTTCTTTTTGTAGTAATCAAATACGCCTTCAGCAAATGCCCACTGCATATCGGTATCCAGGTTCATTTTGATGGCTCCGTAACCGATAGCTTCAGTGATCTTGGCTTTTTCGGAACCGCTGCCGCCGTGGAATACAAAGTAAACCGGCTTGTCGGAAGCCGTGCCAAATTTTTGCTGAATGAACTTTTGGCTGTTATCCAGGATAGTAGGAGTTAACACCACATTACCCGGTTTGTAAACGCCATGCACATTACCAAATGCCGCAGCAACGGTAAACAGGTTGCCCACCTTGCTTAAGGCTTCATAAGCCTGTGCCACATCTTCGGGCTGCGTGTATAGTTTGGAATTGTCAACATCTGTATTGTCTACACCGTCTTCCTCACCACCGGTAACGCCCAGCTCAATTTCAATGCTCATGCCCAGGGGCGCCATGCGTTTGAAAAACTCCACAGAAGTTTCAATATTTTCATTAATGGGCTCTTCACTCAGATCCAGCATGTGCGAGCTGTAAAGCGGCTGGCCTTTTTCTTTATGAAATTGTTCACCTGCATCAATCAGCGCACTGATCCAGGGTAACCATTTTTTAGCAGCATGGTCCGTATGCAATACCACGGGAACGCCATAGTACTTGGCCACGTTGTGCACATGCATAGCGCCGCTGATGGCACCGGAAATATTGGCTTGTAACTGGTCGTTCGGCATGCCTTTGCCGGCAAAGAACTGAGCCCCGCCGTTGCTGAACTGGATCATTACAGGAGAGTTCACTTTTGCTGCGGTTTCTAAAACAGCATTTACACTGTCGGTGCCCACTACGTTTACCGCTGGTAATGCAAACTTATTGTCTTTTGCGTCGTTGTAGAGGTCTTCCAGCTCTTTGCCAAATAAAACCCCGGCTCTGTATTTACTCATTCATTAAAATTTTAAGAACAACTGTATTTTTTGCTTTTCGAGGCGCTAAGTTAACTATTCCTGAGAAATTATCTACTATTTCCGCTAATTGTTTATTTTCTGTTGCTCCTCGACATGGGTTGAAAAACGGGCTTTTTAAGGGATCTCGTTTTTTCCTGGATCAGTTTCAGGTTTTCGCGGAGCATATATTTCAGGTGCAGTTTTAAGATCTGCCCCATCGAATTGCAACGGTTGAAGGCCGCAGTACGAAAATGCTGATTGAGTTGCTCCGCCAGTTGTTTTTGTTTTACAAGCGGGGAGATGCTGTCCCGCGACATGATATTGAGCAGCTCCATCAACCGGAAACGGCCGGCAGCCACCCTAAAAGCCATGGCCGATCGCTCTTCGGCTTTATATTGCTCAATAGATTCCTTATTCAGGTGACTGAGGACTGTTTGAACAAACCGGTTGTTTTCCTTAAAAAACTGCGGCATGTACAGACTTTTGCGCCCTTCATAACTTTGCTGGTCAAAGTCGATTGCCCGGATGCGGTACTGGTAGCCCTCTATATCTGGCGTACTCACAATAACAAAATTGTAACTGCGCATATCGCCCAGCAGGCGTACAAAACACCGCTCGTTGAATTTTACAAACTCCTTTGCAAAACGGGTTTTATTGGTTTCGGGCAGGTCCAGGTACTGGTTGAGGAATACATCCCCCGGCAAACCGGGAATATGTTCTTCTACCAGCGTACCGCCATCGGTATAAAATGTGATCCGGTTGGGGGAGAGGATATGCTCCATTTCCAGTCCGTAAATGCGGGAAGCATCCGTGATCTTCATATAATAGTGATCAAAATTGGCATTGAACTTATTAATGATGCGGACGCGGAAGGGCAGCGAATTGCCAAAATTGCAATAATCGATACGGGCCACGTCCAGCTGGTCGGCAAAACTCATATCACCCTCTGTTTTCAGGATCGCATAAATCTTTACCAACCCTTCTTTCAGAAAATCCCAGTCGCGCTTATCATAAATAGCCTTCTCCCAATGCGTATAATTGCCGTCCCGGTCTTTGATGGGGATGGACCAGGTAAAATTGAGCAGGTCCCGGTGCGACACCGGCAGTTTTACTTCCCGCCCCTGGTGCTTGAGGTAAGCCGAAAGCTCCGGGTTTACCGGGTACAGCAATTTTTTGCGCGATGGTTTGTCGTTCAGTTCGTTGATAAGCGATGAATCCATGGAGCAATTTAAAATAACCCATGTAAAATATCAAATTTTAAAGGATTATAACTCACTAACAGGTATCGCAGCCACATCACGATTCAGGTTATCGCGCATTACAGAGTACTCGGTTTTCCGTATTAACCGATAGTAACGGAGCCTATATTTTTGCCAATTTCTGTTTTACACCTATTTCCTGCTGAATATCATCCAGCCGTTTGCCTACGTCCTTTAGTCCGCTTTTTATATAGACAGAGATCTCTTTTATTGCTTTGGGATCATTTTTGTATTTATCGTACAGCTTATCTAAACCGGCTGTGAAAGCTTTCTTATTTGTAATAATAAATAAGGCTTCTAGTTCCTTTTTAAGCATAAAAATGATTTAATTAATATTTTTTATATCTTCCATCAACTCAAAGATCCTTTCAAGTAGAAATTTTTTTGTTCCTCTATGAAATCCGGATCGAGGTTGAATTTTTCTGCCACCGCGATAAATTTTTCCAACGCTCTTTTCTCCTCTTCAAGCAGCTGTTTGAGTTCATTTGCTGTCATTTTTCATGGGTTTTTCTGCAATACAAATATAATAACCTTTTGGTTATTGTATCCGGGATGAAAAATATTGAAATTTCTGAAACAAGAATAGATCCCGGGTCAAGCCCGGGATGACATCTTCAGAACGACATCATGCTGTAAAACGACTTTTGATACAGCCACCAGAAGCAAATGGGTCTATAATTATTCGTTGTCTTTTAATCCTTCCCGTTTTTGTTCCGCTGGTATCAAATATCCGGCATCCGGTATTCAGCGTCTTATATCAAGCATAAAAACGGATCTGACGTGGAACTTTAAACGTTAAACCTGGAACTTCTCTTACGGAATCCGGAACCGGAACCCTGCATAAACCATTCGTCCTGTCACTGGTCCCCAAATCAGTGATCCGTCAAAATATGGGCTAAAGGGCGTTTGCGCATCTATGATCCGGTAATCCTGCACATAGTTGGTCAGGTTTTCGCCACCCACATACACTTCCCACTGTTTACTAAACTGCTTGCTTAACTGTGCCGCCAGCTGGAAGAAGGAGGGCGACCAGACATCCATTTGTTTGCCGGCTGGGTTGGAAGCCGTATTGGGTATGCGTTTGCGGCTCAGCCACTGCGTGGTGTAGTCAAATTTCCAATTATTGCGGGTTTCGTAGGCCAGGTTAATAAAAGCCCGGTGCTTTGCCGTAAAAGGCTTATCCAGCAAACCCTGGTTATACTGGGTCTGCACTTCCAGCCAGCGGTAGGCCATGCGCAGCTCCAGTTTGCGCAACAGCTCATAGTTCAATTCTGCCTGCACGCTGTTAGATACCGACTTGCCTTTTAGATTATAAAACCGGATGGCCTGGGGATCTGCATCCAGGTCGGCCACGGTTTGGTTGCGAAAGCGTGTTTGATAAGCATCCAGGGCAATGGATCCCTTGCGACTGCCCAGCATAAAATTGTGTATAAAATTAAGTCCATAGTTCCAGGCCTTCTCCGGATCCAGTCCATAACCATAGGCAGATGTGGGATTGAGGATCTCATATCGCCGGGCGCTCACAAATACACCTACATTCTCGGCAAAAATATTGCTGATACGGAAGCCGGATCCGCCCGATAACCGCAGGTTGGTTTTGGGACTGAAGTCGTATTTTAAATGCAGCCGGGGGCTGGTGATAAAACCAAACTGATTGTGATGATCCAGCCGGAGGCCGGCAATGGCGGTCAATTTGTCCGAAGCAGTATAAGTATATTCAAAAAAGGCACCCGGAACTATTTCATTCCGTTTAAACAAATTCCCATTCAGGGTTTCACTATAATTTTCGTTGGAGAAGCTGAGGCCGGTGCGGAACTTATGATCCGTAGTGCCGATGATGGATTGATAAATAAAATTACCATATACGGTTTTCTGCCGTCCATTGTACGTTGTTAACCCGTAATAGCCATTATTGGAATACTGGCCGGCAGACAGGATCAGCCCCAGGCTCTTGTATTTATGCTGCGGAAACACATAACCCAATTTACCGGTAAACCCGTACTGCTGCGCATCGATCCCCACTCCGTAATAATTGGTGGTATGCCGGTCGCGGTTGGGATCAAAGTCCATTTGCCCGGCGTAACGCTGATCGTTCAGGGCCTTTAGCGCAAACTGAATGATCCAGCCGTTATTGTCCAGGTACTTCCAGCGGTTAACCAGGTTCCACTGCGAGCCAGTGGGCAGGTCTTTAAAACCATCCATATTATGATCGACCTTTTTATTGCTGTAATTGCCGTGAGTGAGCAGAGCCGTGCTCCATTTATCATTGAGCTTTTGAGCCGTATTAATATTGGCTTCCAGCCGCCCCATGGTGTTTACATAGGCATTTACCAGCAGTTGCTCCGGGTTGTCCGGCTTTTTCTCTTCTACATTGATCTGGCCGGCAATGCTTTCATAACCGTTCACCACCGAGCCGGTTCCCTTGGTAAGCTGGATGCCGTCAATCCAGGGCCCGGGAATATAGGTAAGCCCGTAATGTGCTGTAAGGCCTTTGAGCTCCGGCGTATTTTCAACTAACAATTGCGTATAACTGCCGGAAAGGCCCAGCAGCTGAATCTGTTTTACCCCCGTAACGGCATCGCTGTAGCTGACATCAACCGATGGACTGGTTTCAAAACTCTCCGAAAGGTTGCAGCAGGCCGCCTTGGTTAGTTCCTTTGTGCCCATGTTGAGCGTGTTCAGGATACTCATAGTGGATACAAAGGTGGACGGGTTTTTTGAACTTACGATGACCTCTTTAAGATCGCCGGTTGAGGAGTTTTTTAAGATAATGGTAAGCATATCCGGGGTTTTTACACTGATCGTGTCCGACCGGAAGCCTACATAACTGATGGCAATATGCGTAGGCAAATCAGTCTCCAGACGAAATACCCCCGTGCTGTCGGTTACAAAATGCTGGTTGGAATGCAGGCTTTTTACCGTAGCATCTGAAATAGGATTCAGCTTTCCTTTGGCGGTTTCCTCCAAAACCACACCGGTAATGATTTGCTTTTGTTTTGGGGTTGCGGCATCTGCATCGCGTTGGTAATGGCAGCAGGCGGGGAGTGCCTGGTAAACGGCGTCCGGCGCCTTAAAACGCTCATTATCGTGACCGGCGGCAGCTACCGCTTTCAGGATTTTTTCACCACTGGTCTTTGCAGGGTCATAACTTACTGTAAGCAACTGGGCAATTGCATCCCACCTGGCCGATTTTGCTTTATGGTCCAATACGGTGGTCTCAATCCGCTCTTTGCACATTTCACAGGCGCCCAATACTTTAAAGGTTTCTGTATTTATCTTTTTTTGAGCTGGGGAAGCGGTTGCGTTCAGTAAGAATAAAAAAATAATCAGGTATCTCTGGATCATAAATTCGTTTTTAGAAAATAAGTACAACAATTATTACCGGGATCGTTTACGCCGGCTTACAATAAAAGTTGCTTTTTCTAAATTCTAAAAACGCCGAAAAGAATGGAACGTTTTTCCGGCACCAGATCGGGCGGATCGGCCGAAATTGCCGGTAGCCAACGGGTAAAAAACGCACCGGGTTCTTTGCAAAACAGGGTGGGAGGTGTAGAAAAGAGGGGGCCAACAGGAGCGTAGGAGAACACAAAGGAGCTGTTCGTTTTTTGGTCAACAGAAACCTTTGCCCCAATCGTTTTGTGCTCACAACAGTTTTTTCCTTTTTGTACCGGACAATCCTTTGTTTCCTGGGGTTTTGATTGCAGGGAAATTTCTTTCAGCTTTCCACAGCAATAAAAAAAGTTCAAACTAACCCCAAAAGAGGCCAGGCTGTAAAAGACAAAAACAAGTAATATGGTCAGTTTCCGTAACACGATGGTTCCTGGGTGATATCTCTAAACAAAGGCGCTTATAAAAGGTTCAAAGATACGGGCATTTTCTTATGTGAGGGCAGATTTGAGAATGTGGAAATGTGCAAATGTGCAAATGTGAGAGTGTGGGAACAGGCAATGGGTCACTGCATATGAAACGGATCCAACCTGGAACCCGTCCGACCGTGTCGTCCGGGCGAGCTTTAAACGTGAAACTTTAAACTTTAAACCTCCAACATCTTCCCATGCACGTTCATCACCTGTGCTATCACGGACACGGTTTCACTGTTATCGATTACAAAATGACAGCGGCGCATTTTTTCGGTTTCGTCCATCTGCTGTTGCATCCGCTCCCGTACCTGGGCTTCGGTAATGCGGCTGCGGTCCATCGTGCGCCGGATGCGCAATGCTTCGGGGGCCGTAACACCGATCATGTAGTCCATATATTTATCACTGCCGCTTTCAAAAAAAATAGCCGCCTCTTTTATGGCATAAGGCCCCGCTTGTTGTGCAAACCACTCCTGGCTGTCGCGGATGGTTGCCGGGTGCACAATGGCGTTAAGGCGCTGTAATTGCTCCGGGTTGCCAAATACTTTTGAGGCCAGCAGGGGGCGGTTCAGCCGGCCGTCCTTATAGGTATCCGGCCCAAATAAGCCGGTAAGCTGTTCGCGGATCTCCGCACTGGTGTTCATGAGCTTTTTTGCAGCGGCATCTGCATCATATACCGGGATGCCCAGGGTATGAAATATAGATGCCACCAGCGTTTTACCGCTTCCAATCCCTCCGGTAATACCTACTTTGAGCATGAAGTTTATTTTTTCTGATTTGCCACTGAAACTCAGAAACACCGATTTTTTATATCCTGAGGCGCACCTGTATCCATCGACCTCAAACAGTCTTAAAAAAACTTCAGTGTTTCAGCTGCTCTGTGGCTGTAAAACAGGATAATAAAAAACACGACAAAATTACTTCTTGCCGTGTTCCTGTTTTAATTATGTAGCTGGCTGCTTATTTAGCAGGAGCAGCGGCAGCCTTATTCAACTGGTTGGTCCAGTCCATGCTGATGGCCGATTTTTCGATCTTGATATAGTTACCGGGGCTCACCTCAATGCTCAGGGTTCCGTCTTCGTTTACCTGGCTTATTTTACCATGAATGCCTGCAATGGTTACTATTTTATCGCCTTTCTGAAGATCTTCGATGAATTTTTTCTGGTTTTTAGCTCTTTTAGCCTGCGGGCGAATAAAAAACAGCCAGAACACAATGATCATTCCAAACATGAAGATCATCGTTGTCATCGATCCAAACGGGCCGGGCGAACCCTGCGCCTGCAATAATACACTTGTCATTTCTATTTACGCTTTGATTAGTTAACTACTTCTACTTTAAAATTTAAAACGGATTCTGTAAACGGTTTGGTATTGGCACGCACCGTCATATTTTTATTGTGTGATCCTTCAGATTGTCCTGCGCTGTTGAATTTGGCCACTACTTTTCCTTCTTCGCCGGGCATGATGGGTTTTTCAGGCTTTTCACCAACGGTACATCCGCAGCCGGGGGTTACCGACCCAATTACCAGGGGTTTATCCCCGGTGTTCTTGATGGTGAAAGGAATTTCAACGATCTGTCCCTTTTTAACCTTACCTACATCTTTAAATGTAGAATCTACCCACACTGCTGTGGTAAAATTTGCAGAGTCTGTCAGTGCTTTTTCTTTCTGTACTGTTGCCAGGCTGTCTTCAGAAGCCTCACCGGTTTTCCCGGATGTATTCTTACATGCAATAAGTGTTGCTGCTGCAACAAAAATAAATAATCCCTTTTTCATCAGTTTATTTTTTAAGTTTCTGTTCTGGGAAATACAAACTTAGTTCAAAATGCCCATAAGAAAACCATTGAATTTATTTTAAACAGATTCTCAGGCTTTTTTATAATCCGTTTTCTTTAAGCGGCCTTCCTGCACCAGTTCTTTATGTATATTGTCCAGTATGCCGTTTACAAAATGCCCGCTTTGAGCTGTGCTGTATTCTTTGGCAAGGTCAATATATTCGTTAATGGTCACTTTTGGCGGAATGGTTTCAAAATAGAGGAACTCGGCAACTCCCATTTTCATGATTACCATATCCAGCAATGCTATACGCTCGGGATCCCAGTTTTTTAACTTCGGGGTTATGAATTCCAGCAGGTAGTCATTTTTGTCGCTAACGGTGGCCA
Source organism: Niabella hirudinis (assembly GCF_051201075.1). Taxonomy (NCBI): domain Bacteria; kingdom Pseudomonadati; phylum Bacteroidota; class Chitinophagia; order Chitinophagales; family Chitinophagaceae; genus Niabella; species Niabella hirudinis. The sequence continues at coordinate 75,635 of NZ_JBPEHJ010000017.1, read as the reverse complement.
GTAACTGTTGGGCAAAACGGGCCTTTTCGGCACTGATTATTTCCTGGAATTTTATAGCCCCGGGCTTGTGCAGGTAGGTTTGCAGCAACTGCACTACCATTTCACCATCATCGCTCCAGTTGGAAAAAAACTCTTCAACATGACTGATAAAATCCTCATTGCCGAGCATATAGTCATTCAGGATAAATTCAAAAATCTTCCGGTCTTCCTGTTTGCTTTGCTGGTTAATGGATATATAATGATGATATTCAGAAGTTTTTGTAAGTTGATTATAAATTTTCTTTACCAACTCTTCATCTAACTGTTTTTCGGGTTTGTCCCGCTTCAGCTGATCTTCCAGTTGCTGATCTTCAAGGATCTGCCAAAGCAGGCTGCTGCCGGCCAGCTTGGTATTTACATTCAGATCGTGTGCCGAAGGAATATATTTGCTGGCCCTTTTATGAGCATCCTTTTCGGCATAACGCGCAATTTGTGTTATAAAATAGATCAGGTATACAAACAGGCTGCGGGTTTGATTAAAATGCTGATCTAAAATTTTGGAAGGACTGGGTACTTTACTGTTCTGTTCGGTTTCAGTGCTGCACGCGTACAGGGTCTGCATTACCTTAACCCGGATATTTCTTCTACTAATCATTGATTGAATGAACTCTTTTTGCGGCTGCGAAGATAGTTGATTTATACATTATTGAAGAAAAAACCGGCGCAAAATGCAATTTTGACAGGTAGGCAATCAACTATTCCTGATTTTGCCTCCGGAATTCGATTTAAACTGAAAAAATTTCATTAAAACAAGGGATGGCATACTATTTATGCTACATTAGCAGCCCAAAAAATAAAAACATTTTGGCACTTTAAATTAAAATTTTAAAAAACAATACGATTATGGCTAAAAAAACAACTGTTACCCCTTTGCATGACCGGGTAATTGTAAAACCAGCAGCAGCAGAAGAAAAGACTGCAGGAGGCATTATTATTCCTGATACTGCCAAAGAAAAACCCCAGCGCGGTACTGTAGTAGCAGCAGGCCCCGGTAAAAAAGACGAACCCGTAACAGTAAAACCCGGCGACACCGTATTATATGGTAAATATGCCGGCACCGAAATCCAGATCGGCGGTGAAGAACTTTTAATAATGAGAGAAAGCGATATCCTGGCGATTGTATAATTAATGTGTAAATGTGCTGATGTGAAAATTTGAAAATCAACACATCAGTAATGTAAGCTCCTTTAAAAATAAAACGGAATTGTGATTTAGACACATTTTCACACTTTCCACATTTCCAAATTTTCAAATTAAGTTAAAAATGGCAAAACAACTTTTCTTCAATATTGAAGCAAGAAATAAAATGAAAAAAGGCGTTGACTCTTTGGCCAACGCTGTAAAAGTTACATTAGGACCTAAAGGCCGTAATGTAGTAATCGAGAAAAAATTTGGTGCACCCGCTATTACTAAAGATGGTGTTACCGTAGCAAAAGAAATTGAGCTGGAAGACGTGGTTGAGAACATGGGCGCTCAAATGGTGAAAGAAGTAGCTTCCAAAACTGCAGATATTGCAGGGGACGGTACTACTACTGCCACTGTTCTGGCACAGGCCATTATTGGTGAAGGGCTGCGTATGGTAGCTGCCGGCGCCAACCCAATGGACCTGAAACGCGGTATCGACAAAGCTGTTTCTTTAGTAGTTGAAAGTCTGAAGTCGCAAAGCCAGACTGTTGGAAACGACAGCAAAAAAATCAAGCAGGTAGCCACCATTTCTGCCAACAATGATGAGCAGATCGGTGAGCTGATTGCCCAGGCATTTGGCAAAGTAGGTAAAGAAGGCGTGATCACTGTAGAAGAAGCAAAAGGCACCGATACTACTGTAGATGTAGTAGAAGGAATGCAGTTTGACCGTGGTTATATCTCTCCTTACTTCGTTACCAACAGCGAAAAAATGGAAGCTGAATTACAGAATCCTTATGTACTGATCTACGACAAGAAGATCAGCACCATGAAGGACATTCTGGGTATCCTGGAAAAAGTAGCACAAAGCGGTCGTCCGCTGGTGATCATTGCAGAAGACCTGGAGGGCGAAGCACTGGCTACCCTGGTGGTGAACAAACTGCGTGGTACGCTGAAAGTAGCCGCTGTTAAGGCTCCTGGCTTCGGCGACAGAAGAAAAGAAATGCTGACCGATATCGCCATCTTAACCGGCGGTACTGTTATTTCTGAAGATCTGGGTCATAAACTGGAAAGCGCCGACCTGGCTGCTCTGGGACAGGCTTCTTCCATTACCATTGATAAAGACAACACTATTGTGGTGGGTGGCAAAGGTAAAAAAACGGAGATCGTTGGCCGCGTAAACCAAATCAAAGCACAAATCGAAAATACCACTTCCGACTACGATCGCGAAAAATTACAGGAGCGCCTGGCTAAATTAAGCGGTGGTGTGGCGGTATTGTATGTAGGTGCTGCTACCGAAGTGGAAATGAAAGAAAAGAAAGACCGTGTGGATGATGCATTACATGCAACAAGAGCAGCGGTTGAAGAAGGCATTGTGCCTGGTGGCGGTGTAGCTTATATCCGCGCTATCGAAAGCCTTAGCGTAAAAGTAAAAGGTCAGCTCGAAGACGAAGCAACCGGTATGGCCATCGTAAAACGTGCCCTGGAATCCCCTGTACGCACACTGACCGATAACGCCGGTATCGATGGTTCTATCGTTGTTCAGAAAATCAAAGATGGTAAAGCTGATTTTGGTTTCAACGCAAGAACGGAGAACTACGAAAACCTGTTCAAAGCGGGTGTAATTGATCCTACAAAAGTAAGCCGCGTTGCATTGGAAAATGCTGCTTCTATTGCAGGTATGTTACTGACTACCGAGTGTGTGGTTGCTGACAAACCCGAACCCAAAGCCGCGGCTCCTGCAATGCCGGGAGGTCCTGATATGGGTGGCATGGGCTATTAATATAGCGAATAGTCAAGGGTCAATGGTTAATGGGCAATCGTTAATCCGTTGGTCGCTTAATAAAAAAGGTCCCGCTTCTTTTGAGGCGGGATTTTTTTTATGGGCTTTGGGCTGTCGTGCAGGACCGTACAGCGGTTCCGGCTATCCGCTGTACCTCCGTTACACTCCGGTGCCGCTGCTATCCGGCAGCCCGTAGGCAGCAGGATAACAGGCGCATTCCGGGTTTTTACCCTTGTTGGTGTTGCGTATTGGCCGCGCGTATTGGCAAAGCACCATCAACTTAGTCGTCCTTTGGCCGTTGTTGGTGTTGCGTCCAACGGTCGGCAACGGCAATCACCAACAACTCAATCATGCCGTTGGTGTTTTTCCCTTGCACAGGCTCCCCTCAACACCAACAGCGGCGCTAAAAAACGCTCTGATTTTAAATTGCTTCACCTGTCAACTTTGCGTTACCTTTGCACCACTTTTTGAAAACAGATAAATAATCATAGACGCATGATAAGTGTAAAAGATCTGAAACTGGCTTACGGTAAGCGGGTATTGTTTGAAGATGTGAACGTTAATTTCACAAAAGGCAACTGCTACGGGGTTATTGGAGCCAACGGGGCAGGAAAATCGACCTTTCTGAAAATTCTGAGCGGCGAAATCGAAGCAAATAAAGGAACCATATCCATTACTCCCGGTGAGCGCATGGCCGTTTTAAAACAGAACCAATTTGAATTTGATGATCAAACGGTGCTGAACACGGTATTGATGGGGCATAAGAAAATGTGGGACACCATGCTGCGCCGGGATGCCATCTATGCCAACCCGGATGCAACGGAAGATGATTACATGAAGGCATCCGAACTGGAAGCGGAGTACGGGGAGATGGGAGGCTATGAATCCGAAAGTGATGCGGCGGCCTTTTTAAACGGCCTGGGAGTAGGGGATGCGCTGCACCAGATGCAAATGAAGGATATCCCCTCCAATATGAAAGTGCGGGTGTTGCTGGCGCAGGCGCTGTTTGGCAACCCGGATATCCTGCTCCTGGATGAGCCTACCAACGGTTTGGACATAGAAACCATCGGCTGGCTCGAAAATTTTCTGGCAGACTATGAAAATATTGTGCTGGTGGTAAGCCACGACCGTCACTTCCTGGATGCCGTATGTACCCATGTGGCCGATGTAGACCGCCAGAAGATTAAGGTGTTTACCGGTAACTACAGCTTCTGGTACGAGAGCTCCCAGCTGATGGCACGACAAATCAGCGATAAGAATAAAAAATTGGAGGAAAAGAAAAAAGAATTACTGGACTTTATTGCCCGCTTCAGCGCCAACGCCTCAAAAAGCAAACAGGCCACCAGCCGGAAAAAAGCACTGGAGAAACTGGACTTCCAGGAAATTGAGCCCAGCTACCGTAAATATCCCGGTATCATCTTTCAGCCCCTGCGCGAAGTAGGGAACCAGATATTAAATGTAGAAAAATTAAAGTCGGCCACCGGGGGCCGGGTGCTTTTTGATAATGTTACATTTAGCGTAAACAAGGGGGATAAGATCGCCTTTATTTCAAAAGACCCGCTGGCGGTAACCCAGTTTTTTGAGATCATTAATGGCGAAGCAAAGGCAGATGCAGGACAACTTGAGTGGGGAACCACCGTTACGGCTGCCTACCTGCCCATTGAGAATAGTAAATTTTTCCAGTCCGATTTGAATTTAATGGACTGGCTGCGTCAATACGTACCGTCGCACGTAACCGATGTAGATGAGCCGTTCCTACGGGGATTCTTGGGTAAGATGCTGTTTGGCGGGGAAGAAGTGCTTAAAAAAACCAATGTGCTGAGCGGCGGTGAAAAAGTACGTTGTATGGTGAGCAAGATGATGCTCCAAAGCCCCAATGTGATTATCCTGGATCAGCCCACCAACCACCTGGACCTGGAGAGCATCCAAAGCTTCAACGAGCAGTGTACCGTTTATAATGGTATTGTGCTGCTCACCAGCCATGACCATACTTTTATGCAAACTGTGGCCAACCGTATTATCGAATTAACGCCCAAGGGCATTATTGACCGGTTGAGCACCTTTGATGAATACCTGGAAGATGATCGGGTGAAGGTATTGCGCCAGGAAATGTATGCATAGGCATTTCAAAAAAAATAAGATCAAACGGAGCAGCGGCTCCGTTTTTTGTACCCCCATTGCCATTCATAAAAAAGATCCGAATCAATTGTGATCTCTGTCTTTTCTTTGCGGCAATTAAAGTATTGCTTTAGCTGGGTCAGCTGTATAAACGACCCATAAATTTAAATAAAATGCGTAGAAAAATTTTCTTAGTGGCCCTGCTGTCTGTTATAGTTGCCGGCATCCATGCTCAGGATAACCTCATCAAAAAGATCAGTGGTAACGGGAGCGACAGCACCGGTTTCCGGTTTACCAATATCATTAACCTGGCGGTTACGCCTATAGAAAACCAGGGTTCATCGGGTACCTGCTGGAGTTACTCCACCAATTCTTTTTTAGAATCTGAAATGATCAAAGCCGGCCGCAAACCCGTACCCCTTGCAAAGATCTATACCGCCCGCAGGTCTTACGAAGACAAAGCAGAAAGCTATGTAAAAATGAATGGCGCCGTAAGCTGGGGCGATGGCGGCGAAGCGCATGATGTTATTAATATGTATGCTAAATACGGCGCGGTGCCGGAAGAAATATATACCGGCCTGCTGAATGGCGCCACCACCAATAATTTCAGCGAAATGCAGGCCATTTTGAAAGCCATGCTGGACGCGGTGATTAAAAACCCCGCCGGAGTACTCTCTCCCCGCTGGAAGAACGCTTTTACAGCAACCCTGGATGCCTACCTGGGGCCCGTACCGCCGATGTTCACCTACCAGAACAAAAGCTATACACCGAAAACCTTTGCAAAAGAAGTAGTGGGGCTTGATGCTCATAATTACATTGAATTTATTTCCCAGAACAATACACCCTACTGGCAAAAAGCCATGATGATGGTACCCGACAACTGGGCTTTTCAGTGGGACTACAATATTCCGCCGGCTTCCATTACCGATATTATCGATAATGCGCTCAAAAACGGGTACACCGTGGCCTGGGGAACGGATGTTTCAGAGCCTTATTTTAGCTGGCCCAATGGGGTTGCCTTTGTACCGCAAAACCCTGTTTCTTATGTAAAGAATATTACCGCAGCCCAAAAAAAGGAGCTGTTCAGCGGTCCCAAACCCGAACCGGAGATTACGCCGGAACTCCGGCAGACCGGTATTGAGAACGGCCAAACATCGGACGATCATGGAATGCACATTGTAGGGCTGGCTAAAGACCAGAACGGGAAAGCGTATTATATTGTAAAAAACTCCTGGGGCACCAATAATGAATATAAAGGGTATCTGCATGTGACAAAAGCCTATGTGCAATTGAAGACAACCAGCATCCTCGTCAATAAAAAAGCGGTACCATCATCGGTTGCTGCAAAGATCACACTGTAAGTGGTTTTCGGTAACGTAACCGGAAATTATAACGAAGGCTTCATTGCAATTAAATATCTTTAGTGGGAACACTAAAATAAACGATAGCATGTTAAAGCAACAACCAATGGATCGAAAGCGGTTCCTTCGTTTGTCTGCCCTGGCCGGTATTGGCCTTGGGATCAGCAGCCAGGCAGCCGCAAAAACAAACGGCCAAGCCGCGCAGGGAAAACGGATCGGGATCATCGGGCTGGATACGTCGCATGCCGTGGCCTTTACAAAATCATTGAATGGCGGCAGCCCGGATCCGGCATTTATGGGCTACCGTGTCGTGGCCGCATATCCCAAAGGCAGTAACGATATTCCCTCCTCAGTGGAGCGCATCCCAGGCTATATCACCGAAGTGCAAAAATATGGGGTAACCATCACCCGGTCTATAGAAGAGCTGTTGCCGATGGTGGATGCGGTTTGCCTGGAAACCAACGATGGCCGGCTGCACCTGGAGCAGGCATTGCCTGTGTTAAAAGCCGGTAAGCCCCTTTTTATTGATAAGCCCATGACGGCTTCTTTGAAAGACGCTGTGGCGATTTTTAATGCGGCAGCCCAATACAAGGTGCCGGTATTTTCAAGTTCCTCGCTCCGGTATATTACCGGTATGGATGAGGTAGGCAAAGGCACTTATGGCAAGGTGATTGGTGCGGAGACCTACAGCCCGGCACCGCTTGAAAAAACACATCCGGATCTGTTTTGGTACGGGATCCACGGCGTAGAGATCCTTTTTACAGCCATGGGCTCCGGCTGCCAGTCGGTTGTACGCGTACATACACCGGAAACCGATGTGGTTACCGGCACCTGGAGTGATGGACGTATTGGCAGCTTCCGCGGTACACGTACCGGACCATCCGGATACGGCGGCACTATCTTTACCGAAAAGAAGACGGTATCCCTTGGAGGCTTTAAAGGATATGATCCCTTGCTGAAGGAGGTCATCCGTTTTTTTGAAACAGGCAAGCCTCCGGTAACTGCAAAAGACACACTCGATATTCTGGCCTTTATGGAAGCAGCGGACGAAAGCAAAAAGAAAAATGGAGTTCCGGTAAGCCTGGCTTCCGTTTATAAAAAAGCGCACTACAAACCCCTTAACTAAAACGATCATGGCCAATAAAACCAATCGCCGGAGCTTTATAAAAACAACAACATTTTCTGCCGCAATGCGGCGATAATCCCAATCAGGGAGAAAGCTGTATCTTGCTAATCAGCATTGAAACGATCCGATATGAAACGATTCCTTTTTTTTATTATTTTTTGCGCGGCGCTCCAGACAAAGGCTCAAAATAATTACAACTGGCAAAAAGACATTCCTTATTATCCCGCATCAGTAAAACAAGAAGCATATCAGCAAGAGCAATGCCGGCTGGATGTATATTATCCCCGTGATAAAAAGAATGCAGCCACCATTGTTTGGTTTCATGGAGGTGGGCTTAAAGCAGGAAAAAAAGAAGTTCCCGCCGCGTTGATGAACAAGGGATATATTATCGTAGGAGTAGGGTATCGTTTTTCGCCAAAAGTAAAAGCGCCATTGTATATCGAAGATGCTGCAGCCGCAGTGGCCTGGGTTTTTCAGCATATAGAGCAGTACGGAGGCAGCCGGGACAAGATCGTGTTATCCGGTCACTCGGCCGGAGGCTACCTGGATCTGATGCTGACCCTCGATAAAAAGTATCTACAACGTTATGGCATCAATGCCGATAGTCTTTTGGGGATCGTTCCTTTCAGCGCCCAATGCATTACCCACTTCACGGTAAGGGAAGAGCGGGGCACCAACCCGCTGCAACCGGTCATCGATTCCATGGCGCCCCTGTATCATGTCCGTAAAACGACCCCGCCCATATTGCTGATCACCGGCGACAGAGAAAAGGAATTATATGGCCGCTATGAAGAAAATGCCTATCTGTTGCGTATGTTAAAACTGGCAGGCAATACGCAGGCGGAGCTTTACGAGTTGCAGGGGTACAACCATGGCGGCATGGCGCAACCCGCCTTTCCACTATTGTTGCAGGAAGTGGAGCGGGTGCTGAAACTGTACAAATAGAGCCCGGGCGATCACATTCTTTTCACCGGTACAATACTTACCGCAGGAACAATCGCTTTGCAAACCATAAAGCCCGTTTTTTCGGGCAATTACCGCTCATCCATATCGGGTAGGAAACCTGATAAAATAATTTCATATTTTTGTTTTGTTGAAGTAAAATAACAGACAACTGCATGGTAAACGGATATTAAACATAGTGCTTCAAATTAAGATATAAATGTGCAATCAGACAACCTCTTAAACTGTGCGAGGGCGGCTGCGAAGAGAAAAAGTATGTAACTAAATGCTAAAAGAAAAGATGTATCCGGGTATCTATTTAAACGCTTTCTATAACAAGGGTTATCGCCTGGAGATCATCCAGGGAAATGAACAGTTTGTCCAAAAAGGATACCTGCTGGACCCCCTACATATAGAAGCCATACCGATTATCCATAATCTCATTTTTTTTAATGAAGCAGATCTTTTTATCGAATCGATGGTTCACTTAAAGATCGATGCGCTTTATGAAGCAGTTGTGAGCAGTGAAGCAGCCTACAAGCAATTCATCCGCACAAAATCCAGGAAACCGCTATACGATGTGTATGCCTGTTTTCAGCCCTTTAACGAGGCCTTTAAATCTTTTTATCCTTTCATTAAGCTGTTGCGGACAAAACTAAAAAAAGGAGATGTTATTATTGATCTGTGGAACCGCAGCGGATGGAGCGCGGCATTGCTGGCCGGCCTCTTTCCCGAACAACAGGTTGTTACGATCTGGGAAGGTAATAAGGACGTATTGGGATACAAGGGGTTTCAACACTGGTTTGCCCATACAGCCGCCAATATACAGGTCATTTTCCACGATCTTAATAAACCATTACCGTTTGCAGACAATAGCGTAGCATTCGTGTACGGGCTGGATGCCCTGCACCGGTTTGACCAGGCATCATTGCTAAAGGAACTGTTACGAATCACCACCCGTGAGGGAGCGATCATCTGCCCGCATGTACACCTTTCAAACTCGGAGCCGGTGCCTTTTTTTGAACGGGGTTGCCGTCAGCTGCATGGCCTGCAATACGATGCGCTCTTCAAAAAAATGACCGGAGTAAATCCCGCCCTGGGGGGCTTTGTATTCTCCGAACCGGGATTGTTTGCCTTCAATGAATTGAGCGATGGGCATCAGCGGCCGCTTGTATCGGAGCCGGACACAGAAGACTATAATGCTTTAGTGGCCCTGTTGCCGCAGTCCTGGTCCGCAAACAGGCTGGAGCCCTTTGATCCAGCAACAATGAATGGGGCAGACGCTTCTTATATACTGGTAAATCCTTTATTCAATATTGATCTGTCTGTACAGGAAATTAAGATTGATCCGGCGCAGCTGTCGGGCGCAGTAGGAAAGCTCCTCAGCCGCCACCCGGTATACGAAAAAAGGATCAGTACCGTTGCGACCCTTCAACTAAACGACCAGGACTGCAAATTGCTGTACCTGGCTTCAAGATTCTACTCCCTGCAGCAGATCCGCAGAATGTTGCAAACAGGCCCCGAAAATTTTCAGGCGCTTCTAAAGAAATTAAGCGCTCACGATATTATCCAGGTGGTGCCGGTTCAGCAAAACTTTGCAAGACTGCAGCAGTTCTTGTCCACGCAGGAATATATTCTCTCTCCCCAAGAACAGACCTTGCCGGCACTATGGCAGCGGGCCTGCGAATTATTTGCAGACAATGTGTTTCTATACACGGTGGATGACGAAAGTGAATTTAAATATGGCGATGTGGACCTGCTGATTCAAAAAACGATTGCCACCCTTATAGAAAAAAAAATTCAAAAAGGCGACCGGATAAGCCTGGTGGGGCCATTTCACCCGGAGCAGGTCATTCTTTTCTGGGCTGCCATGCATATTGGGGCTGTAGTGGTGCCGCTGGGTTATGAACTTCCTTCCGGTACGTTGGATCATATATTCCGGGAAATAAGTCCGGCCCTTGTGCTCGCGGATGAAGAACGGTTAAAAAAGATTCCCGCCGGTTTGCATGCCCGCTGTGTGCTGGTCGATAGCGAAGAAGACACAGATACTCCGGTGCCTTCTTTTTCCGGATGGCTTAGCGAAAATGACATTGCCGCCAGCACCGTAACTACGGTGCCCACAGATCTTGCAGTGATCTTATATACCTCCGGATCTACAGGTCTTCCTAAAGGAGTCATGCTGACGCAGGGACATCTTGTACGCAGTGCAAGGCAAATGACAGAAACTTATTCCTGGGAAGCAACCGACCGGTTTTATGCAATGGGCGGCCCGGACAGTATGAGCGGTTTGAGAAACGGGTGTATTGCGCCGGTAGAAGTTGGAGCAGCCGTAGTGATTCCGTCAAAGGGAGCTGGCACAACCCCCAGAGACATTGCCGCATTCATTGAAGCCTCCGGAACCACTATTATTGCAACAAGCCCGGCACTGCTCAGCAGCCTGGCCATCCATCAACAGGAAGTAAAAGCCCGCTTTACAAAACTACGGCTTGTATTGAGCACCGGCAGCCCGCTCAGCCCTTCATTGAAGAAAACCTTTTTTGAACGTTTTCAGCTTCCGGTGTATAATTATTATGGATTAACGGAAACAACGGGTATCTGCATTGCCGAATCGCCCGCAGAAAAAATGGCGGAGGGCTCCATTGGCCGGCCGGTATCCTGCATTGCGCAGGTAGTTGATGAAAATGGCCAGGTGTTACCGAAGGGTAAATCAGGGGAGCTGCGTATTTACAGCGAAAACATCACGCCGGGCTACCGGAACATGGCAGCGCTTACAAACGCCGTTATCCGGAATGGCTGGTTTTATACCGGGGATATGGCACTGATAAACGAAGATGGTACTATTAAACTGATGGGGCGAAAAAATGACTTTATAAAGAGCCCGCACAGCGAGATCATCTACGCCAGCGAAATCGAAAGCTGCCTACAGGAGCTACCTGGTATAAAAGCCGTATCTGCCTGCCGGTTTGAGGCCAATGAGGCCGAAAAAATGGCTGTATTTGTAGTACAAGATGCATTTTTGCCCCATGAGGCCATCATTGCCACAGTAAAAAATCATATTGCGCAAACCCTTGGAAACAGGAAAATACCTGCCGTTGTAATGGTGGTTGACGAGCTGCCTTATGGAAAGAACCAAAAAGTGTTAAAAAGTAAATTGATTGATCTTTTATGAAGGATATTGCACACTTGTTTACAACGCTGGAAACCCGTGATACCGGAAAATTCGCTGTCTTTGAGAAAGCCTCCTTAACCTACCTTGAGTTACTGGAAAAGGTAAAGAAAATAACCTTGTTGTTTAACCGGCGGGGATTTAAGAAAGGCGACCGGCTGGTGCTCTCCGTTTCAAACGACCAGGATACCACCGTTTTTTTTATTGCCGCATTGCGCAATGGTATTGCACCGGTATTGATCGATCCCCAGGTAAAACGGGAGCGGGCCAATGCCATTATCCGCGCCGCAGATCCGCAGGGATTTATTGTAGATGAAACATTGATGGCCGATTGGAATATTCCATCAGCAGCGCCTGCTATCATCGTGCGGCAGGGCCAGCAAAAAAAAGGAAAACTGTTTGCAAAACTCCTGGGCAAAGGTAGCCCCGAAGATCCCGAAGCCGGTCAATTCTACCCGGCATCAACAGCCGGCCTGGAGCCATCCGAGGCCAGGTTTCCTGAGGCGGTGCCCCCCCAAACCATTGCCTATATCATTTATACTTCCGGCACCACATCCGATAGTAAGGGAGTGGCCATCACGCACAAAAACCTGTTTACGCATTTACGCACGTTATCCGGCGTATACGGTCTTACTGAAAAAGCAAACATCCTGAACCTGCTGAACCTGTATCACGCCGACGGCATCATCCAGGGGCCGGTACTGGCGCTATACAACCAGGCAACCCTCTACCGGCCGTTTCATTTCAGCATCAGCGAAACCGGCGCACTGTTCCTGAGTATTTACCAGCTGCGTATTACACATGCATTCCTGGTGCCAACAATCCTTTCACTGATGGATAAATTTTCAGAAGGGTATGAAGACAGCTTTCAGACGGAAGATTTCCAGATGGTGATTTCAGTTTCCTCGCATATTGAGGCAGCGCTCTGGAAACGATTTTCAGAAAAATTTAAAACAATCATTGTAAACGTATATGGTCTTACCGAAACTGTTGCCGGCAGCTTGTTTTGCGGCCCCGGGCCGGAATCTTTTCGTATGGGTACGGTTGGCAAACCGGTCGACTGTGAAGTAAAGCTGATAGATGAATCGGGCAGCGAGGCTGCCATAGGGCAGGAGGGGGAGTTGCTTCTGAAAGGAGCGCATATTATGCATGCTTACTTTAACAACAAGCCGGCCACAGAAGAGGCTCTGAAAGAAGACTGGCTTCATACCGGCGACATCGGGCTCAGGGATTCCGAGGGCTTTTATCATATTACAGGGCGTAAAAAAAACATTATTATATCCGGCGGCTTTAACATTCACCCCGAGGAAATTACCGAAATACTCAATAGCCATCCCGATGTTTCAGAAAGCGTATCCTTTGGTATACCCGATGAGGTGTTTGGAGAAAAACTGGTGAGCTGTGTAGTACTGCATCCAAACAGCAAGAGTACCGAAGCACAGCTGACCGCATATTGCAGGGAGAAACTCGAACCGGAAAAAGTACCGGCCAAAATTCAGTTCCTGCCAGCATTGCCACGCGGGCTTTCGGGTAAAGTGCAGCAGGCAGCTACGAGGCAGCTATTTGATGCCAGCCAGGAGCAGCAACAAAACAGCAACGGATCTATATTAGCCACCATCATAAACACGGCAGCAGGCGCCTTCCGGGTTCCGGAGCAAACCATCAGCCGGGATAGCACGTCATACACGGTTTCGGGGTGGGATTCCCTGTCGCACCTGATCCTGATTACCGAACTGGAAGAAATCTATAATGTCCGGTTTTCAACAGCCGAAGTAATGGTGATGAACAGTATTGCGGGTATTGAGAAAATTATTACCGGTAAACTAAGCTGATGCAAAACGCTCCCCCGCTCAAAATATGGATACCTGTGCTGGTGATTGTATTTTGCGGATATATGGCTCTGTATATTTCAGTGGTAAACGATCCTGATGTGTTTTTAGAATTGGATCAGGATACCGAGACCCTATTGAAAGACTATGTTGCAAAGCAGGATGATTCCACATTGACGGTTGTTGTTTTGGGCACATCTCTGGTGCAGGCGGGAGTTGCTGACGAAGACTTTTTCAGACACGCTGCGGCTTTACGTTACAAACGCAAGATACGGGTCTTCAAACTCTTCGGCTCCGGGGGTTATCTTGAACAGTTTACCCAAAATTCCCGGGTATTTGATCTGCTGGCAACCTACCCACCGGATCTGCTTTTGATAGAAGAGAACCTTATTGGCTATCATGTGATGCAGAAGAAAACCCGGAATTTCCTGATGTATGAAAAACTGCGATCCTTCTATGCCATAAAAAAAAGCAGCCCGGAGAAGGCTGCGGGGATACCCTTTCAGCTACCTGTCATTCCTCAAACAGAAGATCTAATTAGAGACACGGTTCATATCGATGCTTATGTAAAAGCAGCGGCCGGCAGAACGGTAAGAACCTATGCAGAGAATAAAAGCGTGGACCCTTTCCTTCAGCGATTAACCGCCGGCGGTGCAAAAATTGTTATCCTTAATTTCCCCAGACCATACCCGATCGAATCGGGCATCCGGTCAGGAAAATATGCAGCACAGTTCAGGCAATTGCTGCAGGATTATCAGCAACAATTTGGCATCCGTTACTGGTCCTTTGACCAACCGCTTCCGTTTAGTTGTTTTTGTGATTTCGGACATATGAACAGGGAAGGAGCTGCGGTGTTCTCTCAATGGGTATTACAAAAGATCGTATCGGAATACTAAATATTAAAACCGGAACGCCTGCGGGCTTTTTTATATGGATGCGCTAAACACGATTTTTATGATCAGTCTCGGAACCGCCGTTTTATCCTGGTTGTTGCCGGGAAGATGGGGGATAAGGGGTATTAGTATTATTACCCTGCTGTACCTCGCATGGATGGCGCCTGTCTCGTTGGTTCTGCTCATTTTTACGGCGGTTGCCGGTTATTTTATATTACATACAGGAGGCAGGATTCCGCTGAACGTCCGGCTGATCTGTTGCTTGTTTCTGTACACGGGTATCCTGCTTCATTTTAAAATACAGGTGGCATTTGCCTCAGCAGGTACCGGGTTCCTGGTTCCCCTGGGACTTTCGTATTATCTTTTTAAACAGATTCATTATGCGTTTGAAGTCTACAAGAAAAAATTGATGCGCCATTCGGCCGAAGAATATTTCATCTACCTGTTTTTTTTACCCGTACTGCTGGTAGGTCCCATTAACCGGTTCCCGGATTTTTTAAAAGATCTGCGCCGGCGCCGGTGGAACGGGCCGTTGGCCTCATATGGGTTGCAACGTTGTTTATTTGGATATGCCAAGATTGTCATCGTAGCCAATTACATTTTTTCCTATAAAATACAGCAGCTGACAGAGAATAAAATAATTGCGGCTGATGGCTGGCTGGCCAATTACCTGTCTGTGATCCGCTTTCCTATGAATGCCTATTTCCAGTTTGCCGGGTACTCTGACATTGCCATCGGGCTTTCGGCCATTATGGGGTTCCGGATCATGGAAAATTTCCGGAATCCATTTATGGCCACCAACCTGAATGAATTCTGGAGGCGCTACCATATATCCCTTTCTTCCTGGTGCCGGGATTATGTGTTTACCCCTGTGGCCAGTTATACCCGTAATGTTTATATGGGCGTAATTGTTTCCATGCTGGTATTAAGCCTGTGGCATGAAATTTCACTGAACTATTTTATATGGGGAATGGTGCAGGCCGCAGGCATTATGCTTTCCTCCCGGCTGATGCGGTTTAAAAGCCCTTTTAATCCCGGCAGAGGCTTTGTGATTTTTGAAAAAGGATTTAAAATGTTCCTGGTATTTCACTTCTTTGCGCTGAGCTGTATTCTTATTAAACCGCAAAGCTGGCAATCGATCATGCATCAGTTCCGGCTACTTTTCAATTTTTAACCATGTACCGTTTCCTCCGGAAATATTTTACGCCGGCTATCGCCAATCTGCTCATTATCCTGTGGTACCTGGCGCTGCTGGCGCTTATCTTTTTCCTTTCACAATTTCCTGAAGGATCCTTTCGATATGTGAAATGGTAGTGCAGCTCCTCCGGAGATTTTCTGCGGTTAAAACAGCCGCAGGGAGTAATGATTTACAGAATAAGGGAACACCCGCTGTTTCAGCGCCGGCGCCCGGCAGTGTTTAACTACCACCGTATATCGCTGATCCGCGGCACAATCTCTTTACCGGTATGGAGCATTTCAGAATTTTGATAGTGCAGTTCCTCCGGGGATTTTCCTTCCCATTGGCTGGCTTTCCCTTTCAGTTGAATCCTGTTCTTAACAGGATCGATGGTAAGCGTGGTAAACAGCGCATCCTTATAAGGACAGGTATAGGAGAGATAGGGGTATTGCTGATGCACCACCGGATCATAGATGGTGTGCTTATATTTTTCGCCCATCCAGTAATAGGAAGCAGAATTGACGTGCACATAATGTATACCGTTTATGTGGTAATGGGCGTCAATATGTGTATGCCCGTTTATAGCCAGCAGGATTTTATTCCGGTGTTTTTCCAGCAAAGCCTGTATTTCAACCGCATTATCTACGGCACCGGCGCCCGCCAGTGGCTGATGCGATACGATAAGTAGCGGCTCTTTTACCGTTTCCAGTTGTTCTTTTAGCCAGGTCATTTGTTCCGGGCCAATATAGGCGGGGTAACCGCTTTTCCGGGTGGGAGACCCCTTGTCATTGCCATCCAGTACCAGCACGCAGATGCCCTTTAATTGATATGCATAATACCGGCCAGGCATGCCCCAGTAGTTGATGCATTGTTGTTTGGTATAACCGGAATCGGTATCGTGGTTGCCGATTACATGCAGCGTTTTGGAATGCGCATTTTTAAAGGCACTGATCACTTTTTCATTTTTATCACCGGGATAGGCAAAGTCGCCCATTTGTAAAAGTGCATCGGGATTTATTTTCTTCATATCCGCTAAAAAGGCTGATAACCGCTCATAGCCGGTTGGAATCAGATCCTGATGCAGGTCGGTAATGATGCCGATCTTTATGGTTTCCTTTCTCATTGCGGCGGATAGGGCTGCCGGAATACTCAGGGCCAGACCTGCAGATGCCGCGACCTTTACAAATTGCCGCCGGCTAAGGGTAGTAGTTTGTAGTTTCATATTTCAACACAAGTTAAGTTAAATACCTTATTGCGTGTTCCGTTTGTCTGCCTGCTATTTACCGCAAAGATCGCCGGGGGGATCCGCTGGGGGTGCCCAATGGAAAGCCAGATGCCAAAAAAATGGTTAATGGAATTATATCGTTTTGGCCGGGTCCTGATACCAGGCCGCTAATATTAGAATAACGCCAATGATCATTAGTCCGTAAAGGACATACCGGAGAAAGGAACGGTTATTTAATTTGCCATTCAGCCATCTGCCCAAAAATATGGCGGGAACGGAGGTGGTTAGCGCGGCCAGGAAATAGTAATTCAGCTCCGCCGTTACCAATCCTTTAGCAGCATAACCGGTAAAGCCCAGCAGGCTTACCGGCAAAAAATAAGCCTGCAGCGTTGCGCGAAACTGAACTGCCGGCCACTTTCGAAGATTGCCATATACCACCAGGGGCGGCCCGTTCAATCCATACGCACCGCCAAAAACGCCCGATAAAAAACCACAGATAAAAAGCCATAACTGACTATCGGCATTCAGGCATTTTGTGTTTTTGACAGTCAGCGTATAGAGCGCATAGCCGGTGATCAATAAACCAAGTACCGTTTTTACAAGATGTTCGTTGCCGTACACAAGGATGAGCAAGCCCAGGGGAATGCCCGGAATTGCATAAAAAATAAGCCACCTGGCGCTATAAAAATGAATCTTACGATGGTCCTGTATCACAATAATAAGGGCAATGATAATGGACAGCATTACCGATAGCGGCACGGCCGTTGTTGCCGGCAGAAAAAGAAGGAACAGCGGCACTGCAACCAGAGACTCTCCAAAACCCAAGGTTGACCGCACGAGTGCGGCAATAAAACTAATGACAAGAATCCAAATAATGATCAGGGGCATAGGGGGTGAAAATACATAATTATCTCACTCCGAATAATTGTAAAATTGCCGGATGCCCATAGTAAGACGGAATAACACAATAGTCAGACTGGTGGTAGCTGGAGCAATTTTATATTTAACATAATATAAATTATAGGACAAAACGGGCCGCCGCTGAGGCGGCGCCTTATCCGTTTGTCAGCTATAATTCTATATTATGTCTGCGCTCCATTGCATTCCGCTTGCCCTGCGGGTAAATAATTATCCGGCTTCTCGTCTCCGTAGGAAATTTTTTTTTTGCGTTTGTCTGGCAAGAATGTCTTCGCCCGTTTTTCCTATAATTAGACATTATGTCTCCGCTGCGCTCCGGGCTGCGCCTAAATAGCCGCTGCGGCTATGCTATTTGCTTGTAAAATTTTTGGTGGCGATTTTTGAAATTTACGCCACAAATTTTACGCGCAAAGCCGCCCACAGGCTCGGCATTTAATTTTTTCCTTGACCCACGCGCAAAGAAATTTTGTGGCGTTCGCTGGCATGCGAAAAAATGCGTATGTGCCTTGCAGGCATTTAATCCGCATTTTTCTGTGCTGGCGCTCACGACGTTTTTTATTTGTCCTTTTGCCTTGATGCAAAAGAACGAAAAAATCAAGGCCAAACGAATGCTCCGCCGTTTGGCCGGCCCACGCACACGAGCACTCGGCACGAAAAGCAGCACACTGGCCTTATTGAAGGTGTAGACCGAAGTGCGTGCTGCCTGATTATCGAAGTTTACCTATTGCGCTGATTTTCTTTGTGAAAATGCACGTTAAAGACAATTAAACGTTACAAAGAAAATAGGCGCTTTGCACGCTCCTGATTACCCGAGATCCGACCCGTCTCCTATTTAACATAATGTATTCTTTGTCAATAAGAGCCTGATATGACTATCAAGCCCGCGTTAGTTAACTGGATATTCTATGGGTTAGCAACGGCTTCTTTTATTCTGTTGGTTTTGGACACCAGCCGTTCTCCAGATCCAACGTCAGCCTTATTTCTACGGGCTTGTTCGCTTTTTTAAGCTGCTGTGTTGCAATGACAGGCTGCAATTTTTCTTGCAAATAATTAGTCATTTTAGGGTCTCTTAAATAAAATTGCTCCGCCTGTTGGCGGTATTGTTTGCCCACCGGCACGGGCAATAATTGCGTAGTGGCATTTTTTTCAAATAGCAGTGTTCCGTTCCGACGTACCCAGTTAAAAAACAGGTTCTCCGTATTTAATTGCTGTATTACAAAATTTAGCGGATGTATGATCATATTCACCCTGCCTAAATGGCTTGTAATTTCCTGAACTTCGGTTTTCAGCGCGTCCTCAATTACGCATTCGTCCGGTGTAATCAACAGCAGATCGCAGGTAAATTGCCGGGCTTCATTGATCCGTTTGGTCATAAAACAATGACGGCGGGTATGTACTACTGTTTCGCAGCCATAACAATAAATGATCAATGGTTGCAAGCGTGCGGCCACCAGCTTTTTTATGCAATAAAATGCGTTTTGCTCCCGGCCGTTTAACTGGCTCATGTAATCTTGTGTTTTCATGGTTATTTAATTTTAGTGTAATTAAAATAGGTTTGCTCAATTGTCCACAAAACGGTTTTTAAGTCGCCCGCCAATATGCGTTACTTCCCGCACATCTATCAGGTGTGCAGCTTCCACCAACTTTACCAGCCGCATGTAAAATTGTAATGAGCCCAGGTCTGTATCACTGCTATGGCGACTAAGCGCGCATTCTACCATTTCCTTCCAATCCTGTATCCACTTGCTGAGCGACTGTTTTTTGAAAAACTTTTTTAATACCCGGTATGGATTACAAAATTCTTCCGGGGATAAACAACGCGGAAAATCGCTCCACAGGCCGGATTTACTGAACGGACTGCAATAATAACTTTTATCAAAAATGTCGTTTGCTGAAACTGCAACCGGGCTACTTTTTTCATCCTTCAGCGCATGGGCGGCTTTCAATACAGACCGTACAATTTTCATATCCAGCAGCACATCACAGGGCGAGTGATCTTTATATAATTTGTCAACCTGTGCATAGCTTACGATCTGTTTAATTTCCGTGCGCAGGGTTGCAATATCCGAGCTGTTAAAAACTTCTGCTAATACCTGCCGGGGGTCGGTGATGCCTCCCCTACTCCAGCATGCTGTATTAAATGGGTCTTTGGGTAATTTAGTTTTCATGGTTACTATTTTAGGTGAACATTTTGGTAATCTACAGTACCACAAAGTACCTATCCCCGAAGGGGATATTCAAGTTACGCAGTGGATATTTTATGCCATTTTGCCGGATATTTTAGCTATCTTTATCCTAATGGCTTATTGAACGTAAAAGCCTAAATTTGAACCATTGATAAATACAACTATTATGGAGAAAAAGATACACGAAGGCCGGAATGTAAAGCGTTTCCGCGAAATGCTTGGCATTAAACAGGAAACCCTGGCTTATGAGTTGGGCGATGACTGGAACCAGAAAAAAATATCCATATTGGAAACCAAAGAAACCATTGATGTGCCCTTACTCCAACAGATTTCAGCGGCATTAAAAATACCTGTGGAAGCGTTTCAGAACTTTGATGAAGAACAGGCTGTAAATGTAATTGCAAATACATTTAATATTGAAAAAGACGCCTACATTGGCAACTCCCAGCCAACATTCAATATCAATCCTATTGAGGAAATTAGAAAGTTGCATGATGAAAAGATTGCGCTGTATGAAAGGATGATGAAGGAAAAGGATGAGATGATGGTAACACTTAAAGGCCTGCTTGAGAAATAAAGAAGATCTTCGTTTAAGCGAGTTCAAAAAGTTGGTATTGAGATTGACGTTAAAATAATTGTAGTAATTTTTCCGTATAAGCGAATACCTTTGTATCTTGCTTATATATATTACATTTTTATTATATTTAATTTATAAGTCGCTTATTATCAACATACAATATGATTGATGAATTTTTAGTAGTAGATTTATTTTGTGGGATTGGGGGGTTAACGCATGGCTTTGTAAAAGAAGGTTTCCAAGTTGCTGCGGGAATTGATTTTGATAATTCCTGCAAGTATGCGTATGAGAAAAACAATAACACACAATTTTTACATAAAGATATAGGTGCGCTTTCGGCAAGCGATCTTAAAGCACTTTTTGGGGGCAAACGAAAAATATTAATTGGGTGCGCACCCTGTCAGCCCTACTCTATTTTCAACAGAAAAAAAGACGTTATTGAAAATTCAGACGCTGATCCAAGGTGGAAATTGCTCTATTCTTTTTCGTCCTTAATAAAAGAAACAAGACCTGAGGTAATATCTATGGAGAATGTTCCTCTTTTGAAAAATTATGGAGACGGCGTAGTGTTCAATGATTTTGTAAAGGCTTTAGAAGACATAGGCTATCATATATCTTACGACATATTTAATGCCCAGGACTATGGGGTGCCTCAAAGGCGAAAAAGGTTGGTACTACTTGGATCCTTACACGGTAAAATAGACATGATTGCCCCAACTCATAAAGTAGGGAAATATGTTACCGTCAGGCAAGCCATTGGCGATTTATCCCCTATTAGCGATGGTGAAATAGATAAGAAGGACAAATTACATAGAGCTAGAAAACTTACCGAACTTACAAAACGCAGAATACAGGCTACCAAAGAAGGCGGTAGTTGGAAAGATTGGGACGAGGAACTTAAGTTAGCTTGTCATAAAAAAGAAGGTGGCGAAAAATACCGTAGCGTATATGGCAGAATGCAATGGGATGATGTGGCGCCTACTATGACAACATACTGTATAGGCTTAAATAATGGCAGGTTTGGACATCCTGAGCAAGATAGAGCTATTTCATTGCGTGAGGCAGCTCTATTACAGTCGTTTCCAAAAGGGTACAGCCTTATAGATTCAAAAAGTACATTTTCTGCATTAAATATCGCAAAGCATATTGGCAATGCGGTCCCTGTATTACTTGGTAAAGCTATTGCTAAGAGTATAAAACTACACTTAAACAGCATTCAACAAAATGGATAAGCCCGACCAGTCGCTAAAATGGAGATTTGACGTAAACACATTCAGACTGTTGGGAAGGGATTTAATTACGGATAGGATCACAGCAGTTTATGAGTTGGTTAAAAACTGTTATGACGCTAACGCTACGAAGGTAGATGTTAGTTTTAATAATGTAGCTCAGTTGGATGAAAGTAGTAAAATAGTAATCGCTGATAATGGGATAGGAATGTCGTTTTCCGATATACGCGACAAATGGATGGTTGTAGGCACTAATAGTAAACGGACAAAGCTGTATTCCGATCCTCCTTTTAATAGAAAATTTGTTGGAGAAAAAGGAATTGGGCGTTTTGCAGTTGATAAGTTGGGCGAAAGAGTTGAAATCCGGACCAAAGAACAAGGAACAAAGACCTGGCTTTGTGTAAAAATAAATTGGGATGAATATGAGAAGATAGCAAAAAGTACGGGCAGCTCCTCTGCACAGCTTTCTTTGTTTACAGAAGTAGAAAATCAATATTTTTACGAAGACGGAAAGGAGGAAGAACATGGCACAGTAATTACTATTTCCAAAGTATCTGAGGCATGGTCTGGTAATGATGTTGATCGATTGAATAAAGAACTTTCAAAATTAGTTTCACCTTTTTATCCAATCAATCCGCCTTTTAATATCTGGATACAATCGAATGAAATTACAGATTTTGCTAATAGACAAGTAAGACCTGAGCCGATAAAATTCTATTCGCATCATGCTGAAATAACTTTTGATGAAACTGAAAACATACAAGAAACACTTGTTTTTAATTCGGAAAAAGGAATAATAGAAAAAAAGAAAATTCCTCTACAGAAGTTTGGTCCAGTAAAAATTAAACTCTTTTATTTCAACGAAGCCGCCAAAAGACGCTACAACGCGACGTATAAAAATGACGACACCAGAATTGATGGGATTAAGATATATAGAGACGGAGTAATTGCGACTCCGTTTGCAGAATATGAGGCCGATACAGATAAAAGAAGAGATATTTTGGGAATAGATAAAAGAAGATGGCGCGGTACGTTTGATACAATAGGAACGAGAGAAATTATTGGTGTTATAGATATAACAAAAGAAAAAAATCCCAAAATAATTGACGCTACAAATAGACAGGACTTTTTGGCAAATGAAGAGTATAGTCTTTTGAAAGAATTTATTTTAGCGCAATTGAAAGCCTTTGAAGATGTAAAGAATTTCGAAAGATCATCAAAGCGGTCAAAAGTTGAAAATGAACTAATAGACGCAGGAAAAGATATAAAGGATTTTGAAAGAGAATTGGATCAATTGGCTACCCAAACTGAAACGATTGAAAATCCTAAAATCACTCAGTTGGTTACCACCCTGCGCACACGGGCGAAAGAAACCCATGCTTTAATTAATAAAAGCATATCTGAACAGAAAAAATATCAAAAAGAAGTAGAGCGAAAGGAAAAGGTTCTTTATAGTCTTATTTCTATGCAGGAGTATGCTTCCATGATAGCCCATGCTGTTAGAACATCAATAGCCAAAGTTAAACACCTAGGTGAATTTATAAAAGAAAACTACCCCAATCCAAAGTTCGACAAATACTATAGCATGTATGCCATTTCGATATATAACGAAATGAATACGCTTATTACAGTAACGGACTTCATGCTTAGTTTTGCAAATATTGATGGGACGTTTGAAGAGTTTGATGTTGTAGCGCTTATTACGGATTTATTAAAAAATCAGTATGAAGGACTTTTTAGTGCGGAGGCTATCTCGTTGGAAATAGACATAAAGGACAATTTCATAATTGAAACAAACAAAAAAGCATTTCAGGATATTTTCCAGAATTTAGTGTCTAATTCAGTCAAGGCGCTGAAGGATACGACAAATAAGAAAATAAAGTGTACCGGCTTTTTGGATACAGATAAGTTCGTGATATATTTTTCTGATAATGGATATGGCATCCAAGACGAAGATCGGGAATGGATTTTCGGACTATTCAATACAAGAACAGCAGAGCAAGGCGGCGCTGGAATGGGTTTATATATTGTAAATACCATATTGAAATCTTTAAAAGGGAATATTGAAGTAGTAGAAAATGAGTTTAAACCTACCGGAGCAACTTTTATGATAATCCTACCATTTAATAAGTAACATAATGAATAAAGAAGTAGCTCTTACAAAAATTGTAGTTATTCATGATGATATGGATGAAAACTATCCATTGATTGTAATGCTACGAGATAAGTATTTAGATGAAAATGTGGCTTTGTTTAAACATTCTCAAGAAGGATTAGATTTCGTTCTAAATAACTTGGGAAAAAAAATGGTTGTCCTTTTAGACAAAAACTTTAAGGATAAGAATGATATTTCTGGATTAAAAGTATTTGAAAAAATCAGAGAAAAAACGGCTTTGGTGTTCGTTGTCTTAATTTCAGCCAATAGCATTGCTGATTTTACCGAAGATGAATTGAAGATTTTGGTTAACAAGGATCTGTTTAAACTTGAAAAATTCACCAACGATTATACAAGCATTATTGGCCTGATAGACGAAGCAGTAAGTAGTATCGACATGAGAGTTGACGCTGCAATTGAGGATTGGCTTATGGCTAATAATCTCAGCGATGATAAGCCTATATTGATTACTGAGACTAATCAATATACACTTAAACAAATTTTGCACGAAATAAGGATGGAGACAAGTATTGGGCGAGATTTCGTTAAAAAGGTCAACAATCTTACTATTGAACTAATAATGAGAAATAAAGAAAAGATTCAATGATTAACGCTATTCTTGCTATTGATGAACAGGACGAGGTATTGGGCAACTTTTATACTGAGTGTTTAACAGATTTGGAGAATTTTGAAAATGATAAATGCTCCATAACATTGATTAAAAGTAATGCACTTAACGATTTAGCTGTATCTCTATCAATTCCGAAAAATGGTAAATTTGTTTTTCTGGCGTATTCTCATGGCTCAGATTCGGAGCTATTAGCAGGAGGAACAACGCCATATATCTCCGAAACATTAAACATAACTCTTTTTAAGAACTCGTTTTTTTATACATGCTCGTGTAGCACAGGAAAACGATTAGGCCAATTGTTAATAGACAATCAATGTATTTCGTACATTGGTTACAAGGAAAAATTCACGATTTGGGATTACAATAGAACTCCATTTGTTGAATGCGCGAACTACGGCTATAAACTATTTATCCAAGGTTATAACATTGAATCAATCGTTGAACAAATGAAAGCCAAATATGACGAGCATATCGACAATTACAGTAATGATTTTTTCGGTGCAGCTTATTTATTAGCGAACAGAAATACATTATTAGCATTAGGCGATTTAACTCATTCTATAGATAGTTAGATTAATTCTTATGGCGGATACTTTTTCCAAGACTGAAAGAACAAAGACAATGTCGGCTGTGAAGTCCGCAGATACCAAACCTGAAATACTAGTAAGGAGATATTTGTTTGCTCAGGGATTACGATTCCGAAAAAATGTTTCAAACCTGCCGGGCAAACCCGATGTCGTTCTACCTAAATTTAAGACGATTATTTTTATTCATGGTTGTTTTTGGCACGGACACGCTATTTGCGGGAAAACAATACCTGAATCTAATAAACAATACTGGACAGGAAAAATATCCAGGAATATACAAAGGGACAAGGACAACAAGGCTACACTAAAAAAAATGGGATGGCGGGTGATTACAATATGGGAGTGCCAATTGAAAAATAAGGAAGTTTTGAAACAGTCTCTTTCGTCCTTATTAAAGCAAATCACAGGGTAATTTGATGTCAATGTCATTATGACAAAAGAAGCAATCAACCAATATTTAGACAAACTCGAAGGTAAGCTGTTGAATTGTTCAGCGCAAATACCTATTGAATTAAGCAGGGCATGGACTGGTCAATTTCCTGATGAAGCTGCGGTATATATTTTTAGAGAAGATGATGCGATTTGCTACGTTGGCGAAACGGGTAGTTTAAGAGGCCGAATGAATGATATTTTGAACACTAAAAATCATACTGTCCGAAGAAATTTAGGAAACTTACATTTTTCCGAGCATCCCAACTTTGAGAAGGCAAGTTCCAGTAAAAGTTTTCATGATGATATTGAGGCGCTTTTAAATGAAAGAATTACCAAACATTTGAGGCTATCTTATATCTTAGTTGATTTAGGAAGGAAAGAACTGGAAGAAAGACTTTTCGATAAACTTCAACCCTGCTATAGCCAAAAAGGGAAAAGAGGGAGTAAAAAAACTTACACCAAAGCCGAAAAACAACAGGCGAATAAAAACGCTTATGAAAAATGGACAACAGAAGATGATGAAAAACTGGAACTGCTTTTTTGTGAAGGTAAAACGGTTAAAGAATTATCGGCGGTTTTTGGAAGGAATGAGGGATCAATAAATTCAAGGATTAAAAAATTGGAACTAAGGGAAAAGTATGATCGCTAACTGACACATCCTCCTCCCCTTGCTGATTTTTGGAAATAAAAGAACGGAAAGGATTACGCGGCTCCGCCGCTAAACAAAGAACCCAGGCTCCCACCCACCACCCGGGGTTAGTTGTGAGCATCGGCTCCAATAGCTAAGGCGTATTTATATTTTAAAGCACATCAATAATTTTTATGGCGTGCCCCCTGCCCTGTTTTAATGATTTTTGGCCGGGCAGGGGTCGGGCTATACGCTTGTAGTCCTCATTGCGCTGCACTCCATTGCGGGCTACCGCTTCTATCCCTCACGCACTCAAAATAAGTAAAGCCCCTACCCTCGACCCCACGCCGCTTTACCTATTTTTCGCAAGCAAAGCGGTATGTAAAGGTTGCTCGGCCGCAACCATTACATGTATTTAATTTTTAAAATTTCTTTTGGCCTTACATCAAGTAAAAAATTAAATAGCAATGCTATTTAACATAATACCAGAACATTATAGGACAAAACGGGCCGCCGCTGAGGCGGCGCCTTATCCGTTTGTCAGCTATAATTCTATATTATGTCTGCGCTCCGTTTCACTACGCTTGCCCTGCGGGTAAATAATTAATCAGCTTCCGTCTCCGCAGGAAATTTTTTTTGCGTTTGTCTGGCAAGAATGTCTTCGCCCGTTTTTCCTATAATTAGACATTATGTCTCCGCTGCGCTCCGGGCTGCGCCTAAATAGCCGCTGCGGCCATGCTATTTGCTTGTAAAATTTTTGGTGGCGATTTTTGAAATTTACGCCACAAATTTTACGCACAAAGCCGCCCACAGGCCCGGCATTTAATTTTTTCCTTGACCCACGCGCAAAGAAATTTTATGGCGTTCGCTGGCATGCGAAAAAATGCGTATGTGCCTTGCAGGCATTTAATCCGCATTTTTCTGTGCTGGCGCTCACGACGTTTTTTATTTGTCCTTTTGCCTTGATGCAAAAGAACGAAAAAATCAAGGCCAAATCTGTGCACGTATTATATATCATATCTGGTTGTATTTCTTGCCGAATGTTTATTTGCATCATCAGGGTTTATATTTAGAAACGATAATTTTGTATTCTTCATATAACAATTGTATAAAATTTATAATTAGTGGATATAAAAGAAATAAAATGAGAAAGCTCATCGCAGGAATCAATATGACCGTGGACGGGTTTTGCGACCATACCGCCATCATCCCGGATGATGCATTGCATCAACATTATGCCGACCTGTTGCGCAACGCCGATGCTATTCTATATGGCAGGGTCACCTACCAGCTGATGGAATACTGGCCAACGGTGGTAAAAAATCCTACGGGCAACCGGGCAACAGACGATTTTGCAAGGATCATGGACCGGATCCCAAAAATTGTCTTTTCCCGCACACTAAAAAATACCGATCCGGCGATGACCGGATGGCCAACTGCCCGGCTGGCAACCAAAACCCTCGAAGAGGAAGCCCGGGCGCTTAAACATTCCGGACCCGCATCAAACGGAAGCGGCAACGGGGATATTTTAGTGGGCAGCCGGAGTTTGATTATTTCCCTGCTGAACCTGAACTTAATTGACGAACTCCAGCTAACCATTCACCCGGTTGTGGCAGGAAGCGGATTGCCTTTATTTGATAACATACATGATAGAACGGCCCTTAAACTCCGGAATACAAAAACCTTTGACTCCGGCGCCATAACGGTTTATTACGAACCCCAAGGCCGTTAAACAAAGACTGGACGGACCTTACACCGGTTTGGCGATCAATCAAAATCAAAAAAATCCGACAGGAAGGACTTTTTCTTGCGCGGATATTGCTGATAATATTTCTTATCATCATGAGGGTCGCTATAGCGATCATTATGCGCTTCGTTGTTCTTTTCTTTTTGAAGCGTTGATACCGTTTTTTGTTCGGATGCAAATTGTAATAGTTTATCCAACTCCCCTTTGTCGAGCCACACCCCTCTGCAACTGGGGCAATAATCAATTTCAACCGTCTGCCGTTCCGTCATTAATAGCGTTTCATTACAATTTGGACATTTCATTTCTTACTGCTTTAAGTGTATTAACAATAGCTTTCGGCAATTTAAGAAAATGCAGCCACCGGCGCAACATAAACAGGCTTTTCCTGTTTTTTAACAGTTTGTTGCCATTTATAGAAAGCGATAAGGGGCTGTATCAATATCTATCCCGAACGGCTTTAATCCTTTATAACCTTTATCACTTTTGAATACGTGAAGGTTCCGTCCTTGTCTACCTGGGCCATCCGTATATAATGATTTTTGCTGGCGGCAATTTCATCCTGGCTCTTATTACAGCTTATTGCGGCCACTGAAACACCGGCCGCCAGGACCAGGGGCAGCCACCTCATTTTTTTGCGGCGAAAAGAAATGAGCGACCCAAAAACAAAGGCGAGCAGCGGCACCGCAGCTAAAGCAAATGCGCCATTTGAAGTCCATTCATAGTTAATGGCGGTGTTGCTGTTTCCATTAACGGCTTTTGATGGTATGGTAGCAATGGGTGTAAATGTTTTTCCGTCTGTAGACGCTTCTATAGTAAAATGATCATTACCCGTTTCAGTTTCTGTTTGCCAGCTTACATGCAGGGCATTGTCTTTTAGCACTGCATCCACAGTGCTAAAACCGGATGGCAATACAATGTTGGCGTCTTTTACCCAGGTAAAGGCATCCAGTGCGGCATATTCATAGTTTCCACCCGTACTGAGCTGTAATTGATCAATGACAATATTGGAATAATTCTGACCGTTGAGATTCGTCAAATCGATCAGCGTAAAACCATTGGTGGTTCCCAAAGATGTGGCAAACCCCGTGGTTTTCGTTTGCGTAAATTTGGTAACGCCGCTTAATTTTCCGGTAACAGTCAGGGTTCCTGTTACATTTAAATCGGTATTAATGGCCCCTAAATACATCCAAAACCGGCTTACCTTAAATAAATTGGAGGTTGTTTTAATGCTAAAAGAACATAGCTGTCCGCTTGCGCCGCCGTTTGAATTGTCAATATACTTATTGTCATTGGCTGTTCCACTCCAGCCAGTGTTAGGGTAATTTCCCTGTATATCAAATGTTCCTGTTTGGGAAATAATTTTAAAGATAACCCCATTGTCGGTGAAGTTGGTGCTGCCGTGGCTTTCGGTTTCAAAACTTTCTGTACTGGTTTGGGCAAAGGAAAAAACAAAGGTGCACAAAACACCTAAAATGAGGAGGGCTGTCCGTTTCATTTTTTATTTTTGAAGTTAAGAGGAGCGTATGAAGTGGATGGGCTATTTCCTGGTAATCGACCTCATAAGCATTTGTATGCGAATATAAAACAAAAAATATTAATGGCCGAAGATCTCGGAACATTGTTTAACCAGCTCCGGACCGGCGGCCATCTGCAATTTATTTGAAACGCAGCAAAAATCAAGGTCTTCAGCGTTTCCTATGTTTGCCACAGATGCTCTGAAAGACTGAAGGTCTGGACTTTTCTAAATTAAAAACGGGACCGTTGTTATATGTTATAGCATTAAAAAAATATGTGTTTTTGCGTTTCAGTGGCAACGACACAGAATTTCAGTAACAAACTGAGCGCTTCTAAATCATCCTTCCCATAAAGGGGTCTGTAATACTTTCGGCGGAGGTTTCTACCCGGCCTGCAAAGCGTTTTTCAAAACTGCTGTTGCCCCTGAGCCGGATGCTGAAATCGTACCAGCCCCTGCTTTTAGCAAGGTTAAGCACCAGGTTCTGGCTCCCGCTTACCGGTTTGCTCAGCGTGTTGTTTTTATAAGCGTTATCAACGATATCAATAGTTACGGACGCTGTGCTGCTCAGTTGTAATAAGATGTTTCCCGTTGGCTGGTTGCGGTTCATCTCGTAGGAACACACAACGTTCAGGTCCGGGTCCTTCCGGCTTCCTCTGAACTCGCGGAAGAAGCCATTGGGGCCATGCAACCGCAAAAAATAATTTCCGTTCTCAAATGCTTTTACCGGCCATTCATAATCCAGCTGATCGCCGGCTTTTACGGCAAACGACCAGTTGCGGCAAATATCTTTTACCCCCTGGCCGTCCGCAAAAACGGCGGGCGCATAGGCTGTAAATGGCGCGCCCTGGGCCCGTTGCCCAAATACGGCGGCCCCTGCTTTTAAGGAAACAATCAGCGTATTTTTATCCCTCGAAAGATTGCCGTCTGCATACAATTCATAAGGGAGCGATAAGGAAGGACGGGTTCCTTTTTCCTGCTGCGGCATAAAAGGCAACGCCTCCCCTCCTTTAATGGCCTGCCGGGCATCCTCATCAGACAGGCGGTGAAAGCCCCCGGGCTCTTTCCGGAACTGTGCATTATAAATGCTTTCGACAAAATCATTCCTTTTCAGGAACGGCAACTGCTGTACGGGCTTCCCATCAAAGGGACTGAAAGCCGCGGTGAGGTCCCCGCTGATCGTCCTTCGCCATGCGCTGATATTATCGATATGGATCTTTTTATTGAATTTCTGATTCAGGAAGGTTTCCAGGAACTGCAGGGTTGATGTATGCTCAAACACCTGGGAGCATACCTTACCACCCCGGCTCCAGGGCGATGCGATGACCATCGGCACCCTGAAACCGAGGCCTACAGCGGCTTCGCGGGCCTGTTTCTGGGGAATACCCTGCTTCAGCTCATACTCCATCCGCACATGCTCCGCCTCGGTATCAATACCGGCGCTGCATTTACCGGTGCCTGGCTTTTTAAGATCGGCTATGGAAAAAGGCGGCACATGATCATAGTACCCGTCATTTTCATCATAGGTCAAAATAAAGATGGTTTTCTTCCATACCTCCGGATTCTTAGTAAGAATATCCAGGATTTCCGAAACATACCAGGCGCCGTACCAGGGCGCGCTGGGATGGTCTGAAAAATTTTGCGGACCCGCCAGCCAGGAAACCGTGGGAAGTTTTCCCTCATCTACATCCTTTCGAAACTGGTAAAGTATATCGC
This sequence comes from Niabella hirudinis, assembly GCF_051201075.1. Taxonomy (NCBI): domain Bacteria; kingdom Pseudomonadati; phylum Bacteroidota; class Chitinophagia; order Chitinophagales; family Chitinophagaceae; genus Niabella; species Niabella hirudinis. The sequence goes on along the minus strand of NZ_JBPEHJ010000017.1, from coordinate 44,535 downwards.
CGGAGGGCACGGTTGCCACACGGTCTTCGCCCCCCTCCCTGTATTTTAATTCGGATACCGACCGGTATTCCGGGTCTTTTTTATTATTGATAAACGCATTAAAGAACAGTTCTTTTTGCTTGTTCGTCAGCTTCTCAAAATTGTTCCGGCCCCACTGGTCCAGTTCGGCCCTTGCATTATCCAGCGCCTCCTGTTTTTTACTCAATGCCGTTTTTATTTTTGTTGCCGCAGCTTCGCTGGAAGGGCTTTCCTCCTGCAGCCGGTTGATCTCGCCCGGAAGGGTGTCTACCAGCTTTTTTAACCCCTCTACATACCGTGGTGTGTATTTTACGTTGTAGGCTTTGAAGAATTCCAGCAGGTTACATCCAAAATTTGAAAGCCAGGAGCGCTCTTCTCCTTTGTATCCGCCACCGCAGGAAATATCATTTTGATAAAATTTCCAGTTGATATCGTTGTCCGTAAGTAGTTCGGGGAAGGTTTTCCAGCTCATTTTGGCATGGGCAAAATTATCGTTCCGGATATTGTCCCGTGGATATCCATCGTCTGTATCCCTTATTTTGCCGGTCCAGAAAAATGAGCGGTTGGGTGTGGTGCTCGTCATGGCCGAACAAAAATTCTGATCGCAAACGGTAAAAGCATCCGCCAGGGCGTAATTAAACGGCAGATCCTCCCGGGTATAAAAACCCATGGTGAGCGGCAGTGCGGCATATTTTTTATTGCCGGCTTTTTTAGCGGGCAGCCACCGGTCGTATTTCCCGTTATTGAATGCATCTACCTGGCTGGGACGGGAATGTGGAAGCGCCCCCATCCAGGTGGCCTTGGTTTCCTTTATATTGAGCCGGAACGGCGCATAGGTCTCCCCTTTTTCGTTGGTCTGGAACCACACAGGCTTTTGGTCGGGCAGTGTAATGGCCCGGGGGTCGTTGAAGCCCCGTACGCCCTGCAGGGTGCCAAAGCAATGATCAAAGGAGCGGTTCTCCTGCATCAGGATCACAACATGCTCAGCGTCTAAAAACGTAGTTCCGGGCCGGGGGTCGATGGCTAGGGCCTTTAAGAGGGAATCGGGAACTGCGGCCCTCATACCTGCTGCTCCCGATAGCAACATTGATTTTTTCAGGAATACACGTCTGTTGTCCATACAATCGTTTTTATAAAATGATACACTTCAAAAGGGATGAATTAATGAGCTTTATAACCCATCAATCACTTTTTATCCCTTCCCAGTATAAATACCTGTCAAATATAATTTAAGAACCCCCGAGGCCTCATTAAAAGATCGTTAACCGGTCTTTTGACTATTTTGACGGTAAAAAAACAACAAAGTTTAATATAAAAAAAGGGAAATAAATATAATGAAAAACAATTTGAAAATGAAAAGGCCATATCAAGTATAACAACAGATCTAACCTGAAACTTTAAATATCTAACCTGAAACACCTTTATATCAATACATCTTCCGTAAACGGCTCTTCTTTTTGTATAGCTCTTTTTAACGCATTGGACCGGATGCTGACATTGATCTCGAACCCCACCAGCAGGATCAGCGAATTAATGAATATATACACCAGCACCAACAGTACCGTTCCCAGTGAGCCGTAGAGTTTGTTGAAACTGCCAAAACTACCTACCCACCAGGAAAAACCCAGGGCCAGTATGGTCATAAGCACAGCCGCCAGCACGGAGCCCGGGGTGATCCAGGTCCATTTTTTATGCACCGAAGGCACCGCCCGGTAGATATAGGAAACGATGGTTAAAAACAGGATCACGATCAGGACCCAGCGGGTGCTGCTGATGAGATTGATGAGCCATTGTTGCTCAATCCCAAACCACTCCAGCACATTACCTTGCGCTGCCAGTAAGCCCACGCACAGGATAAACAGGAAATCCAGTACCAGCGTCACCCGCAGTGCGTTGCCCCTTTTTTGCAGCCCCTTTCGCTTTATAAACCCCGGAAGATTTTTATCAAAGGAACGCATTAATCCCATAATGGCATTGGAGGAGAAAAAAAGCGATAACAGGATCCCCACTGAAAGCAGGTCGGTCCGCTGTCCTTCAAAAATATTATTAACAAACTCAAGAATGGGCAGGTGGTACCGGGGATCCGGAACGATCCCCTTTATGATCGCAATAATTTCTTCTTTGAATTGGATCTTTACCGGCAGCTTCCCCAGGATGATCGGAAACAAGGTAAACAAAAAGATCAGCGTGGGCGGGATGGCCATAAAAAAATTATACGAAATGGCAGAAGCCCGCTCAATGATATTGTCGTCCTGGATCTGCTTGCGAAACCCCTTAAATGTGTCAAGTACAGAAACCTGCTCAAACCCGGGTATGGCCGTAGTTTCTCCTTTGTTCCGCAGCCAGCTTAACCGCCGGGAACCGCTAACAAGTTGGGCGATATTTTTTATACGGCTCATGGGGCTGCGCGAAGACTGTCTCTTTTCCGGATCTGTGCATCCAGGGCCTGCTGGTATAGCTTTGCATATTTTGTATGTTCCTGGTAATTGCTGGTAAAAATATGGGATCCGTCAAAATTACTGCTGGCCACAAAATACAAATAATCGGTTTGGGGGGCATTCAGCACCGAATCGATGGTTGATTGCTGGGGAGTACAGATGGGCCCGGGGGGCAGCCCTTTATTTTTATAAGTATTATAGGGCGATGCTACGGCCAGGTGCCCAAACAGGACGCGTTTGATCCCAAAATCCTTTAATGCAAACTTAACGGTGGGGTCTGCCTGCAACGGCATTCCTTTGGCCACGCGGTTCATGTAGGTGCTGGCTATTTTGGGTTTATCGGCAGCTTTGTTCGTTTCCTCATCAATAATAGAGGCCAGGGTGATCACCTGTAGCTGGGTGAGCCCCTGCGCTGCGGCCTTCTGCCGGCGGGTATTGGTCCAGAATTTTTTATAGGCATCAAAGAACTTATCAAAAATAGCCCGGGGCGTGGTGTTCCATCGGATCTCGTAACTCAGCGGCAATACCGCCGCCATTACCGTATTACTGTCCAGCTCATAGGTCGCGAGGGAATCATTGCTGCCCAGGAACCGGGCTGTTACTGCAGAATCACATTCAAAAGCCCTGCCAATGCGGCCTGCCAGCGCTTCGCGGGTCCGGATCTTTGTAACCACAAAATTCACCGGCTCCTGGTTTCCGTTCTTCAGCATCCGCACCAGCGATACAACAGCACTCCCCCCTTTTACCCGGTATTTGCCGGGCTTTACTACTTTATACCCCAGTGCCTTTGAAGCCAGATTGAACCAGGTAACCCCGGAGAGAAATTTTTCTTCCACCAGCTGTTTTTTCAATTGCTCCATGGTGGTGCCCGTTTTTACATACAGGAATCCTTTTTTTGTTTTATGGGTCGCAGGTCCAAGGAATTGAAATGCAACAAAGCACGCCAGTGCCAGCAGCATGAGCAGGATATAGGGAAACGTTTTTTTCTTTTTTGCCATTATCAAATGATTCAGTGTTAATCCCGGATTTATGAATAATATTCAGCGTTTGTTTAAAATTTATTTTTCGTAAACCATTAGGATTAAGAATAGTTAAGTTAGGATATTGCTTAATGAATCTTAACTTCTTAATGGGTTTATTAGTTGTGTGTTATTTATTACAAGTCACTTTATTGAAATTTAAATTTATTTCATCTTCTATTTTAGATAGTTTATTTCAAGGACCTCCTTTGTTGCATCCGTCACCCGGAAACGGTGATCAATACGGTGCCCTACAATCCAGATGATCTTTTGCTGCATTTCCAGCACCCAAATTTTTTCCTTTTGGATGGCGCTCAGTTTCTGGTCGATCAGGAAACGGGCCACTTTCTTTTTTTTCATCATCCCCAGGGGATAAAAATAGTCGCCCGTTTTCCAGGGGCGTAGTATAAGCGGAAACTGTACCTGGCGGGCATCCAGCCATGCGGTTTCCGCTGCGGTGGGGATGGCGCCGGCATTTTCTTTTACAAGGAGCCGGAGCCTTCCTTCATCAAAATTGAAGACCCCCGGTTGCTCCAAAAAGACCCGCGACCGCTCTGAAGCTGCCAACGGAGCAATGACCAGGTGCTTCCTGTCGCGAACAACACGATGGGTTGCCGATACAATATACCGGCCGGGTTCCGATCCCGTCAGGGCAAATACTTCCGGCAGCTGCCCGGCGCCAAACCCATAGTCTTTAATGATCTCAAACAGTACCGTTGGCGGCGCGGCAGTTTTTAACAGCAGCAATACCGGAATATGCAGCTCATCGCCTTTGGCGGTAACCAGTTTTCTGCGATATTGCTGTACCGACTGCTGGTACAGGGCATTGATCTCCCCGAAGCGCTGAATATTATGCACCAGGTTCTGCTCCACTTCCGGGTAAACGGATGCCATTTGCGGCAACAGGCGGTTGCGGATGAAGTTGCGGGTATAATCGTCCTTCAGATTGGAAGCGTCCTGCACAAAGGAAAGCGACTGCTCCCGTAAATATTGCTCCAGTTCTGTTCTTTTTACAAATAGCAGGGGCCGTACCAGCGCACCATTTTTTTCCCTGATACCGGTGAGCCCGTTCATGCCCGTTCCCCGGAAAAAATTCATCAGCAGGGTTTCAATGTTATCATTGGCATGGTGGGCCGTCAATATATAATCGAAGTCCTCTCTTTTTTTGATTTCAGCAAACCAGTTGTAACGGAGCTCCCGGGCGGCCTCCTGTATCGATAACCGGTTTGCCCTGGCAAATTCGGCGGTGTTGAAACGGATGTTATAAAATGGCACCGCCCAGCTTTCAGCAAGTGCTTTTACAAACGCTTCGTCCGCATCGCTTGCCTCCCCTCTCAATTGAAAATTGCAATGCGCCACTCCAAAATCAAACCCCGCCAGCTTACAAAGCTGCCCCAGTACCACCGAGTCTACCCCGCCGCTAATGGCCAGGAGCAGGCGGTCCTTTGCTGTAAAAAGGTGTTCCTTGTGTATATGTTTTAAAAAACGGGCTAACAGCTCCATTCGTATTTTTTTAAAATTCGAGGTATTCACATGCCGCTCTCAATTCATTGTAGGCGTGCTGCTCTCCCAGTTTCTGTGCCATTTCCATTCCTTTTTTATACACAGCAATTGCAGCCTGCTCATCTCCATTACGTTCCTGTAATTTACCAAGATGGTAATAGCTACCTACATAATCCGGGTCCTTTTCCAGGATCAACTTAAAGAGGGCCGCCGCCTTTGCATCATCGCCCGCTTTCACATATTCGAGGGCCAGGGCATGGTTCAGGAATGCGTCCTCACTGTTCTCAAGCAACATGGCTTTTAATTTTTCGATCCGGTTCATTGTGGACATTTTTTTTAAGTATCCCATCCATAATTATCCTACATCTGTTATCTTTGTTTGGTTGCATAAACAACTTTCATTTACAAAACAAGGATACCATAATGAAGATATTAGTTTGCATTAGTAAAACCCCTGATACCACGGCAAAAATAGCCTTCACGGATAATAATACGAAATTTGATGCGGCTGGTGTTCAATGGATCATCAATCCTAATGACGAATATTACGGGCTGGTGCGTGCTATTGAATTAAAAGAGGCCAACCCGGCTGCGGTTATTCATCTTATAAATGTTGGCGGCGCCGATGCCGATGCCATCATCCGTAAGGCATTGGCCCTTGGGGGCGATGAAGCCATCCGGGTAAATGCAGAAAACCTGGACAGTTTTGGCATTGCATCGCAGATTGCACAGGTAGCAAAAGAAAACAATTACGATCTTATTTTACTGGGAAAAGAAACCATCGATTATAATGGCAGCGCCGTAGGCGGGATGGTAGCCGAGCTCCTGGATCTTCCTTTTATTTCGCTGGCAACAAAACTGGAACTGAACGGAACAACCGCTACGGTAACCCGGGAGATAGAGGGCGGCGAAGAGGTTTGCGAGGTGGCCCTGCCGGTGGTTATCAGCTGTAACAAGGGAATGGCGGAACAACGCATCCCTAATATGCGGGGTATTATGGCAGCCCGTACCAAACCGTTGAAAGTAGTGGAGCCCGTAGCGGCCGATGCACTTACCCAGGTGTCCACGTTTAGCCTGCCGCCCGCAAAAGCCGGGGTTAAACTGGTAGACGCCGATAATGTACAGGAACTGGTGCGCCTGCTGCACGAAGAAGCAAAAGTGATCTGAACCGGCTTAGTAAATTACAACTTTAAGGTCTGAACACGAACGTCAAACCTTAAACCTTAAACTTCAAACGTTATAAATGTCTGTTTTAATATTTATCGATATCAATGAAGAAGGGGCGGTAAAAAAAACCTCTCTTGAAGTATTAACCTATGGTGCGCGGCTGGCGCAGCAATTGGGTGTAGCCGCTGAAGGCCTGGTGCTGGCTCCTGTTAAAGAAGAACTGCAGGCACTTGGAAAATATGGTGTTCAAAAGATCCACCAGGTTCAAAATGATGCTCTGGCACATTTTGACGCGCAGGTGTACACAAAAGCGATTGCACAGGTGGCCGAAAAGACCGGGGCAACGGTTATTGTTTTCTCTAATAACACGGATGGGAAAGCATTGGCTCCCCGGCTGTCGGCCCGTTTAAAGGCCGGCCTGGTATCGGGAGCCGTGGCGCTTCCCGAAACCAATGAGGGCTTTGTTGTGAAAAAATCTGTTTTTTCAGGTAAAGCATTTGCTGATGTAAAAATAGATACTCCGTTAAAGATCATAAGCTTAAATCCGAATTCATTCAATATTGAAACAGGTGATGGAACGGCAACCGTTGTTCCTGCTGAAGTAAATATAGAGGTTCCAAGAGTAAAAGTTGTGAGTGTAAGCCGACAATCTTCGGAAGTGCCGCTGGCCGAGGCCGCATTGGTGGTAAGCGGCGGACGCGGTATGAAGGGACCAGAGAATTGGGGTATCCTCGAAGATCTGGCAAAAGCATTGAATGCGGCCCTTGCCTGCAGCCGGCCGGTGGCGGATGCGCATTGGCGGCCGCATAACGAACACGTTGGTCAAACCGGTGGCGCCATTGCTCCCAATCTTTACCTGGCAGTGGGCATTTCCGGCGCCATTCAGCACCTTGCCGGTGTAAACCGCAGTAAGGTCATAGTGGTCATCAATAAAGACCCGGAGGCGCCGTTCTTTAAGGCGGCAGACTATGGTATTGTAGGCGACCTGTTTGAGGTAGTCCCCAAACTAACCGAAGCTATAAAGCAATTAAAAGGATAATATAAAAAAGGCCGGAAAAAAATTCCGGTCTTTTTTTATGTAATAGCCGGAGCGCTTGCATCATGTCCGAAAAACGGACATGAAATATTTCATTCTAATATTGTGTTGTTGCTACTGTATTGCGGCCCGGGCTCAGGATACGTTAAACCTTAAACGGCCCTCTTACCTGAATCTTTACTCTATACCTAATCCGGATATTATTGATACATCATCTATTGTAAAACTTAACAATAAATTTTATATAGCCGAGTCCCGGCAGGATCGTATGCCGGTACTGTTACCATCAGGCACCGGAAAAAAAATGCTGAATGCAGGAGGCGGTATGCATAAGACCGATCGTATGCCCAATTTATGGGACAAACCGGGAGGTGATGGCAATAAGAGAATTCAGCCTTTGTATATACGGCCCCTGTATTACTACTCAACACCCTCGTTGTTGGCCCGCTCGGGGTATCATTTCAAAAGAAAAAACACAAAACCCAGTTACCGGTGGGAGCAATATTAAATTCACTACTGCGGTTGCATTTTACCGCCCATTGTAGTTTATTTCACGCAATGGCGCAAAGGAGCAAAGACGCGGGTGTTACGGTTGAGTTTTCCCGTTAAAAATCGGTATCTTCCGTGATGGACGTGACCTTTTGTCAAATCAATTATTTAAACCCACTTTATGATCTTTAACCTGCGATCGGGGCTCGCTGCTGTCGGACTAACCTTTATTTCCCAAACCCTGTTTGCCCAGGATCTGCTTATGACCACCCTTTCAAAAGAACTGCAAAGGGAATTTGAGCAATTAAAGAAGGCCGATGACCGCCTGTATTATATGAGCTACCGGGTAGACGATATTACCACCTACAATATCCGTACTTCTTTTGGCGCCGTAACAGGAATTGATTCTTCCCGGTACCGGGTATTTTCGCCCTCCATAAGGCTGGGCAGTTATAAGCTGGACAATACGCACAATGTAGGCTTTGGCCAGTTCCCGGGTAATATCCCGGTGGTGGATGATGCCGATATCATTACCCTTGCCGTTTGGAAGAATACCGACAATGCCTACAAAAATGCGGTACAGGCTTATGAGCAGATCCTGACCAATAAAAAAGTTAAAGCAGCAGAAGAAGATTCCGCCGCCGATTTTTCCGCCGCACCAAAAGTGGTGTATCATGACCCTCCGCTCCGCTATACCGCCCTGCGCCCGAATGTGGAAATGCTTACTAAAAACCTGGTGGCGTATTCTTCCGTTTTAAAGGCCAACCCCGATCTGCTGATGGGAGTGGCGAATATCGAATTTAAGATTGTTCGTAAATATTTTACAGATACGGATGGCTCTTCGATCATCGAAAATGGCACCAGCGCCTGGCAATCGGTATACAGCCTTACCAAGGCCGATGACGGCATGGAGCTTCCTCTTTTTAGAATGTACTATGCCTATGAGCCTTCGGAGCTTCCGTCAAAGGATAGTGTTTTGAAGGAGATCAGCCAAATGAGCGCCAAACTGACGGCTTTGCGCGTTGCCCCCGTAGCCGACCCCTTTGTTGGTCCCGCTATTTTATCAGGCCGGGCGTCCGGAGTATTTTTTCATGAAATCTTTGGGCACCGCCTGGAAGGCAAACGGATGAAGAGCGATTTTGACGGGCATACTTTCAAAAACAAGATCGGGTTGCCGGTATTGCCGGCCTTCCTGAGCATAACGCTGGATCCTACAGTAAAGAAAGTTGGCAACACCGGGGTTAACGGATTTTACCGCTATGATGACGAAGGCGTGGCTGCTCAAAAAGTGAACGTAGTGGAGGCCGGCATCCTGCGCAGCTTCTTAATGACCCGCACCCCTATCAATGGCTCCAGCGGTTCCAACGGGCACGCCCGCACTGCCCCGGGAGGAATACCCGAGAGCCGGCAAAGCAACCTGGTAGTTAAGGCATCGGCATCAAAACCGGCCGCCGAACTGAAGGAACTGCTGCGCGCAGAAGCAAAAAAGCAGGGGCACGAATATGGCTACTATTTTGAGGATGTGCAAGGCGGGTTTACCAGTATCGGGCGCACTATGCCCAACGCCTTTAATGTGATGCCCGTAGAGGTATATAAAGTTTTTGTTGATGGAAGGCCCGACCAGCTGGTACGGGGCGTTGACCTGATCGGTACCCCTTTGTCGATGTTCCGGAGAATCATTGCAGCGGACAATACCATGGAGACCTTTAATGGCATGTGCGGCTCCGGCTCCGGCTGGGTGCCCGTTTCAGCCTCATCCCCGGCGATCTTTGTAGACCTCATCGAAACGCAGAAAAAAAGCAAATCCAATGAGCGGCTGCCGGTATTGCCCCGGCCGGATCTTGACAGGACCGTTCAATAACAAATCTGCAATACGCCATCCATTAAAACGAACCGATGCAAAAGAAACTATTATTATACGCCTGTTCTTTTATACTTACCCTGGCAGTGAGCAGCCAGGAACTGCGCAACAATTTTTATGTAAAAGTGCTTTCGGAAGAACTGAACCGCAATATACAGCGACTCAGTCTCCCCAACCTGGGTAAGCCCTTCCTCATCAGCTATAAATTGAGGAACATGGTATCGCAAACCATCCGCGCCGAAAGAGGCCGTATCGTTACCCCGTTCCCCGGGCCAATGACAACAAAAACGGCTGCTGTAAAATTGCTGGTGGGCGATTATCACCGCAATTTTGATTACCTCTTTGATGATGGTTCCTATATCATGCTGCCCGATGAAAATGATGCAGATGAACTGCGAAGACTCCTCTGGCTCGAAACCGACCGGGCCTATAAAGCAACAGCACAGCAATACAATGCCACCATGGCCGCTCTAAAGCGCGTAACCGTAGACCAAAAAGAGCTGGATCTTGACGACCTCACAAAAATCAATGCCGGCGTAAAGGATCTTGGAGGCCTGGCTGCAATGCCCGCCGCAGCTATTGAGCGCTGGACCCCGCTGCTGCAAAAGCTTTCGGGATTGTTTACGGCCTATCCGCAAATCACCACATCGTCATGCTATTTAACCATCAGCAATGCGGAAGAGTACCTGGTATCCAGCGAAGGCGCCATCATTCGCAAACCGGTAGCCCAGGTAGTGCTGAATATTGCTGCGGCTATGCCGGGCGATGGGGGCAGCAATCTTTTTGAAACCTTTAATGAGTATGCGACTCATATCGATGAGCTGCCTGCTTATCAAACACTGGAAGACACAGCCCGGGCAATGATCCGCCGGATCCTGGAACGGGATAAGGCTCCAAAATTTGAAGGGTCCTACCTGGGGCCGGTACTATTTGAAGGAGAAGCGTTGGCCCATCTTATTTCGGGATTGTTCCGGTATAGCCTGGGAGTAAACCGTAAATCCATCCTGTACCCCGATAACAACACCACTTTTTATGAGGACAAGATCGGTCAAAAACTGATTGCATCCCATTTAACACTGACGGCCTTACCGCATTTGAAAACATATAACGGCCGGCATACCACGGGTGCTTTTGATATCGACTATAATGGCGTTATGCCGCCCGACTCCCTGGAGCTGATACGGGGAGGCGTTTTAAAAAGTTTATTGAACGGGCGAACTCCTACCCGGAAATTCGGTGAGCCGGGCGGCTTTGCAACAGGTGAGCGCAGTTATAGCGCCGGAGTACTCCGGCTTGCGGCAGATACCGTTGTCCCGCTAAAAGACATGAAAAAGGAACTTGTAAAAGCCGCTAAGGAAGAAGGCCTCCCTTATGCCTATATTGTACGCGATGTAAATGTAAGCTATGGCCAGGTTCCTTACCTGTTCCGCATCGACACAGCCACACTAAGGGAAGAAATGCTTACCGGTTTTAAATTTACCAGCTTAAACATGCGCAGCCTGCGCCGGTTTATTACCGCCGCCGATCAAACGCGTTTATGGAACCAATCGCTTTTTTCGGTGATCTGTCCGCAAAGCATGATCATAGGTGAAATAGAGCTGGAGGCAGAAAACAGCGTTGTAAAAGCCAAGCCCATTATCGTTAGCAATCCATTGCTTGATAAAAAACCTGCAGCCGAAAAAACAAAGCAAGGTTTGCCACAGAAGCACTGAAACACTGAAGGCTTGGGTTTTCTACATTAAAAACGGGGCTGTTGCTAAAGTATTAGAAAAATCTGCGTTTCAGTGGCAACGACACAGAATTTCAGTGGCAATAACATGACCGTCATAAAAAAAGCCGTCTTTTCAGACGGCCTTGCATATCCTTAAAAAATAATTACCATTTTTCTACTTCTTCATGACTGGCCGCCGGGGGAATATCATCCTGCGAAGCAGGAGCTGTATTCAATGGCTCTTCCGGCTCTTCGCTGGCCGCGGGTGTTGCCGGTACAGCATCTGTATCAGCCTCCGGAGCCGGTTCTGCATCTGCCACCGGCGACACCGCAGCTGTTGCAACAGGCGCCGCTACGGCAGTGGGCTGATAGGGTACTGCCCCACCCTCCTCATCATAATCTTCATGGTTGAAAGCATCAAAATTAAAATCAGGCATCAGGTCCGTTTTTACATAATCAATGGCCTCATTCAATGCCTTCAAAAATTTATTAAAGTCCTCTTTATATAAGAACACCTTATGGCGGTCATATCCGTTATCATCAAAACGCTTGCGGCTTTCCGTAATAGTGAGGTAATAATCATTTCCCTTGGTAGACCTTACATCAAAAAAATAGGTCCTCCTTTTTCCGGCACGGAGTCGCTTACTGTAGATGCTCTCCAATTTCCGATCGTTATGCTCGTTCTCCACGTGTTTCTTTTTAATTAAATAGAAAGATTAAGATACAAACAAATATATGTATGTTTTTAATAAAAATTAAATTTATTGAAGTTTTAGCATATTTTTTTAAACAAATCTTATGTACACACCATCAGGCATTTAGCGGAAGCAAATTCCTGTATTTTGAATTCCCCACCCGGTTTCAGGCGGTATTTTTTGCTGCTCCCAAACCCATTTGCTGCCGGTGATACAGGCGGGCGTAAAATCCATCGGGGATCTTCATCAGTTCTTCATGTGTTCCCTGTTCTGCAATTTCACCCTCATCCAGCACGATGATCCGGTCAAAACTAAGCAGCGAAAATACCCGGTGGGTAATGATGATGGCCGATCGTTTTTCCAGGTAGGCATTCAGCCGGTCCATGATTTCTTTTTCTGTTTTGGCATCTACGGCACTCAGCGAATCGTCAAAAATAATGATCGCCGATTCCTTGATCAGCGCCCTTGCAATAGAAATACGTTGTTTCTGCCCCCCGCTGAGGGTAACGCCCCGCTCCCCGATCATGGTGTCGTAGCCCTTTTCGAACCCTTCAATTTCCCGGGCCACACCCGCTATTTCGGCTGCGGCAATTACCTCCTCCATGGTAGCCCCGGGTTTTCCAAACCGGATGTTATTAGCTACGGTGTCGCTAAATAAAAATACATCCTGCGGCACATAACTGATCTGGTCGCGAAGTGCATACAGGTCAATATCCCGGATATTGCGGTGTTGCATTACGATGGAGCCGCTACCGGTATCATACATCCGCAGCAGCAGCTGGGCAATGGTTGTTTTCCCGCTGCCCGTTTTCCCCGTTATAGCAATCTTTTCTCCTTGGCCGATCTTAAGATCAAACTGCTGCAGGGCCCTGATCCCCGTATCGGGGTAGGTAAAATCAACTGTGTTAAAAGCAATACTGCCATCCAGCTGCAAGGGGGTGGCGCCTGTTTCATTTTTGATTTCCGGTACAATATCCAGGAATTCATTCAGCCGCTTTTGCGAAGCTGCCGCCCTTTGTACCATGCTGGCCGTAAGCCCGATGGCACTTACCGGAAAAGTGAGCATATTTACGTAAACAATAAACTCAACAATGGTACCCAGCGTAATATTGTGCTCATGATGGATATAGTAAAGTCCGCCGATCATGATTGTAAACAAGGTGCTGATACCGATCAGTAGCTGGATCGATGGAAAATAAATGGCTTCTACCCCGGCCAGTGCTATAGCATTTTTCCGGTAACGCTCGCTGTTAACGGCAAAAAAATCAAACATGGCATTTTCCTGCACAAAGGACTTAATCACCCGGATACCTGAGTAAGATTCCTGCGCGTTGGTAGTAAGGTCCGAAAGCGCTGCCTGAATCCGTTCGCTTTTTTTGTGAATGGTACTGTTTACAAAATAGATAATTACGGCCAGTACCGGCAACGGAAGCAGCACATAAATAGTGAGCTCCACGCTGCTTTGAACCATAAAAAACACACACAGTACAATTACGGTAAGCAGGTTTACGATGTACATAATGGCCGGGCCTGTAAAAATGCGCACCCGGCTTACATCTTCTGCAATCCGGTTCATAAGGTCGCCGGTGGTATGGCTCTTAAAAAAACGGCTCGTCAGGCGCTGGTATTGGTTGTACACTTCGTTTTTCTGATCATACTCAATATGGCGGCTCATTACAATAATAGTTTGCCGCATCAGGAACATAAAAAATCCGCGAAGCAATGCCAGTACCAGTATTATAATGCTGGCAATGAACACTACCTGCACAATACTATGATACCCCGTAACCCATCCGATGATCTTTTTTACCAGCGTATCGTATCCCCGGGTTTCCGCCAGGTGGGCGTTCCCCGTTAATACCAGCGACTGATCTACATAGTTTACGATAAACCGCATCAGCTGGGGCGATAACACGTTAAAATAGTTAGACAAAGCCACAAACAGGATCCCCGCTCCCAGCCGGATCCGGTACTTCCAAAAATACTTCCCCAACGCGCCTAAGTGCTTCATAGCTGCAAAGTAAAAGGTAATGTGCTAAATCGCAAATTCCGGACTTGCTGCTTACTGCATTCATTTCAAAAAAATACTTTAACAAATCCGGCACATGGCTCTATCAGCGCGTTTACGGACATACGGTAAACAGGAAACAGGCTAAGCTGAATGACCAGCAATTAAAAAAACTCAACCTGGCTATCCAGGATGTATCCAGGCACATTGGCTCATCTTCTGTTTAACGGATCACCGGCAGTGGCTAAAAGTTTTGGCCAACCGCAGGGTTTTCAGTTTAAAACAGTATCTTGTTACAACAATTTAAAACTATGGTACCCGAACGCAGAGAGGCCTATAATACCGCATTTACCAATGAAAAATTCCAGGCATTTGCTCAGGCATTAAACGGTTATGCCACGCCCATCCAATTCCGTATTGCAGAAACCCCCGTCTTTATTCCAAAAACATTTTCACGCCAGATGATCGATGCCTGCGAGCAGATCGTGGACCTGATACTGCAACCGGATTTTAAGGAAAAAACCGCCCGGGCCATACCGGAAAACTACCGGGTTCCCAATGAAAACAGTCACCCTCATTTCATAGCCTTTGACTTTGGTATTTGCCGTAATGCCGGTGGCGGGCTGGAGCCGCAGCTTATCGAAATGCAGGGCTTCCCTACCCTATTTGGTTACGAGGTGCTGCTGGATGATGTTTTTGACGCCCATTTTGGCATTCCTCCCGGTTACTCCTCCTACCTCGACGGGTTAAACCGGCAAACTTACCTGGAGTTGTTCCGCAAAATTGTGGTAGCCGATGAGGACCCGGAAAACGTGATCCTGCTTGAGATCTTTCCGGAACAGCAAAAAACCAATATCGACTTTTACTGTACAGAGGAATACCTGGGTATCAAAATGGTTTGCATCACCGCGCTAATTAAAAAAGGAAGGCAGCTCTTTTATCGGAAGGACGGAAAAGAAACACTCATTAAACGGATCTATAACCGGGTTATTTTTGATGAGCTGCAACAGCAGGAAGCGGCGGTGCAGGAAAAAGCGGCCCTGCTGTTTGAAGATCTGGATGTGGAATGGGTTACCCATCCCAACTGGTTTTACCGGGTCAGCAAGTTCACGCTTCCGTTAATAACACATCCTCATATACCGGAGACGCGGTTTTTAAGCAACATAAGGGAAATGCCGGAGCGCCTGGATCAATACGTATTAAAACCCCTGTTTTCCTTCGCTGGTCAGGGCGTGGTTATTGATGTAAGCCCCGCGGATATTGCCGCTGTCAAAGACCCGGAGAACTGGATCCTGCAAAAAAAAGTAGCGTACGCCGCCGTTATACAAACACCCGATGAGCCGGCAAAAGCAGAGATCCGTATTTTTTATTTCTGGGAGGAAGGCGCCGCGCGGCCCCGGCCGGTCAATAACCTGGCAAGATTGAGTAAAGGTAAAATGATTGGGGTACGGTTTAATAAAGATAAAACCTGGACGGGGGGCAGTTTTGCTTTGTTTGAAAAATAACCTTTAAATTCCGTATTTTAAATTCTACATTCATCATTCCGATATGGGCATCTTCTCTTTCCGGAAAAAACAAAAAATCATAGGACTAACCCTCTCCGGAGGAGGCATGCGCGGTGTAGCGCATATTGGTATACTGCGCGCACTGGACGAGTTTGGCCTCAGGCCGCATGTAATCTCCGGCACCAGTGCAGGGGCTATTATCGGGGCTTTTTATGCGGCGGGGTACTCCCCGCAGCAAATGCAGGAGATCGCGCTGAAAACCACTTTTTTTTCCCGCTCTTCTTTCCGCCTCGGTACTACCGGTATTTTCAATACCGTCTTTTTGCAACGGCTTTTTAAGGAATCGTTCCGGGATGATAATTTTAACGCGCTCAATATCCCCCTCTATGCCGCGGCCACCGAGCTTACGCACGGCAGAACGGAATATTTTTCCGATGGCAAACTCTTCCAGGCCCTGCTGGCATCGGCCAGTATTCCATATATTTTTCCTCCCGTCCGCATTGGCAACAGCGTATATATGGATGGCGGTATCCTGAATAATTTTCCTATAGAGCCCATTTACAATAAATGCGACCTGCTGATTGGTTCGCATGTAAATTCGCTCGTGTATGATGATATGCAAAAGATAAGCGCCCGCAAGGTATTTGACCGGGTGGTGCACCTCGCCATTGGCAAATCGGTTTATCCCAAGGCCCGGGCCTGCGATCTTTTTTTTGACCCCCCCGGCATGACCCGGTTCAGTCTTTTTGATAAAAAAGGAATTCCTCAAATGCTCGATATTACTTATAAAAACGCCGTGCGGGTGTTGGAAGAAAAAGGCTACCGGCAAAGGAGCTAAAACTGAAAATACCAGCCATTTTTTTCATAATTTTGTTTAAGCAGTAAACCGGATGCTACTGTATTGATGTATCCTGACCTCCAATACCTCTATAAATGAATAATGCAAATAATGCCAGGGTTTATAAAATGTCTTTTGCAGGCGTTTACCCACATTATATTCAAAAAGCAGAAAAAAAAGGCCGTACAAAAGAAGAAGTGGATACTATCATCTGCTGGTTGACGGGGTACAACCAGCAAGCACTGCAGCACCAGATCGACAACAAAACCAACTTTGAAGCCTTTTTTGCGGAGGCCCCACAGCTCAACCCGAATGTTTCAAAGATCACAGGCGTGATCTGCGGCTACCGTGTGGAAGATATAGAGGATCCGCTTATGCAAAAAGTCCGCTACCTTGATAAGTTGATCGATGAGCTGGCCAAAGGCAAAGCCATGGATAAGATCTTAAGAAAATGAGCGCTACGGGAATTTTATAAAGCGGCAGGCGGCAACAAATAACGAAAACAAGTCTGTTACGTGGTAAAAAGTATAAGAAAACAACTGACTGTTTTGTAAATGCAGACGATGCCCGGGAAATTGAGCGTATTCGCAGCTCCTTTAAATAGCCGAGAAAGGCGCCCTCCTGCAAATACACTATTCCGTCTGTACGCAAAACAGTCGTCTCCGAAAAGGATCTGTGTCAATCTGCGGAAGCCCTTGTAATTAACAAAAAATCTGTGCTAATCTGCGGTGAACTCCCTCCCGCTATAGATCCGTGAAGCATCTTTTGGCAGCTGCTGTACATGCTGCATATAAGCCGTTACGTTTTTATCCCAGTCTGCCGGGTAGGTATAACCCAATTCCTCCGCAATGGCCTGTGCAGCCTCTCTGAAAAGCTCCTGGGCTGTATATACCGATCGCCATATCTGCTGCAGGTCTGCTACCGGATACGTAGCCAATAGTTTCTGATACAACCCGGGCTCCAGGTAGCGTTGATAATACTTTCCAAATTTACCGGTATTTACACCGAACCCATGGCGACAACCGATATACCAGTTCATCATTTGCAGCAGTGCCGCCCGGATCACCTGGCTGATCAATTCCTGGGCCAGTACAACCTCCCCTCTCCATAGCCCCTTTGCCAGGCCTGCATTGGTATACCAAAACTCATTGCAGCAATCGGTGAACGAGCGCGCCGATGGTTGCCGTACAATATAACTGGCATCGCTGGAGGGTGGCAGCGGGTGGTCATTAAAGATCCCGGCCTTATCCCAGATCACCTTACAAAGACTGTCCCTGGTAAATGGTTCCAATCGTTCTACGGACACTATTGTCAGGTCGATCCGGTTACCATCCTTAAATTGTAACAGGTAGGAAAAAGCACCTTCCAGCTCCGGTGTAGGCGGGTACAGTTCCATCGCCTCCGGAAGCTGCAGGATCAGCTGCTCACCAAATACATCAACCCAGCTGTGATCGTTCAAAAACGGTGCAAGTTCCTCTACAACATAGATTATGTCAAAATCCTGGAAGATATCCGGCGTTACATCCGGATTGGAGCGTGATCCATCCTGCAATACCGCCCGTATCCGGGGATCCTTTGCTACCTCCATTATTAATTCCATCATTTCTGCTTCGCTCCTGCTTATCATAGTATTATCGTTGACCCAAATTTAAGCATAATTTTCACGGGGGCTGACAACGGCTTTATGATCCCGCGGATTCGCCCGGATTTACAACGCGGATATCCGAAAATTGTATTCAGCAATGGAAGTACAAAATGATAAAATCATCGCAAATCAGCAGAAAAAATCAATGAAAATGCTCGCCATATTTATTTGAAAATAATGTACATTTATAATAGCGGTGCTTCAGATTCAGGTACAAACCCATTTGAGGGTACGGCAACTTAAACCATTTAATATGCTGTAAAATGAAACGGTATCATTTTATTTCTGCTGTACTGGCTGCAGTTCCGCTGTCCTCCTGGATAAAAGCAAAAACAGCAGCGATCCTGCAAACTGTAAAGGGGTTTAAAGTGCCATCCGGACAGGCCCGGTTTGGCATCCACTATAAAATGAAGGGGGTTACCCTGAACATGCTTGATATTAAAATATCGGGGAAAGACACTGCTGGCGGACTGGCCGTTTTTGAACAAACCAGTTTAACCTATAAGGGTGGCCCACCGCTGCATATACACCTAAGCCAGGATGAATGGTTTTATGTGCTTGAGGGAAAATACCGGTTCCGGGTTGGAGATGATGAATATGAAATGAACCCGGGCGATACCATTTTTCTTCCCAAACAGGTGCCCCATGCTTTCATCCAGCTTACGGAAAAAGCCAGGGTTATTGTGTCGTACTGCCCGGCAGGCCGTATGGAAGATTTCTTTGCAGTTACCAGCCAGTGGACAAGCGCACCCACAAAGGAAGCCATTGCCGGCGTTTTTGCGGCTCATGGAATGAAGGTGGTAGGTCCACCACTCATGGTCGATTAATCTCCCGGTTATTTTTAACATCGGGCTTATTGAAATCTTCTGACAGAGCGGTAGTCCCTGCAGGCCCCTTATAAATAAGCGACCTGCCATTAAAATATTACTGAAATAACCCTGTTGCAACGCTATCCGGAACGGAATGATTTGTATAAATTTGGCACAAATATTTTAAACCCTGATGTTATGGCACAAAAACCGCTTTCTGAATCTACCATCGAAGAGCTGAATAAACAACGCTCTACTATTAAAGGCCTGATGATTGCCTTCGGACTCCTATGGGCCCTATTGTTAGCGCTCAATATTTACCTGCTGGTATCCAAAAAAGCTAACTTCGGGCTTTTGGCTGTTTTATCTGCACTGTTCCCCATCATGATACCCATGCTGATCTCTTTGAATAAAATAAATGAAGAATTAAAACTGCGGAGGGTAAACAAATAACATCAGCAGGTTGCGCACCTATTTGTTGCCCCCTATTTCCAATCCCTAAGCGGCACCGTCTTCGCATTCACCTTTGACGCATTATTTTCAGGAACCAACCGCACTACAAAACGTTTGCTGCTGGCTGCCGGCAGCCGGGTTTCAAAACCCACCAGCACCGTTCCCGGGTTTGGCGCATCATAATCGTTAACGGGCGTTGTGCTCCAGGTCTTCACCGTTACCGGCTGATCGGTCAGGATCTGCATCAGCAGGGTTTTGCCATCCTTTCTCAACAGGACCTCGTTGGGCGATTTTATTTCGACGTTTGCGGATGTAAGCATGCGCCACTGCATATTTACCGGATGATCGCCGGTTTTGATTTCATCCTGAATAAGTCCGTAGGTCTTATCCTTCAGCGCCACTCCTCTCAGGACTTGTTTTACCTGTCCTTTATAAACAGGCGAAAGATCCGATTGTGCAAAACTAAATCCCGGCCGGTCGCCATATTGCGTAATGGCAGTTACGCCGTCCATACGCTGTAAGCTATCATCAAACGTAAGGGTATTGTGCGCATAATTGGTATACCTGAAAACAGTCCAGCGTTGCGAGTTTTGTGTGCGCTGCCAGATATTCAGCCCTTTTGACTCCAGCGACTCGTAGTTCTGCATACCAAAATCCATGGCCCAGCGAACACCTTCCGCTTCAAATACAAAGGAACCCTCATCCATGTGCGCATGATTTACAAAGGGCGAACCTGCCTTAAAACCCATAAACAACGCATCGGGGCTGGTCCAGCTGGTGCGCATCATTACTACCGGACTGGCGCCGCCGCCCTCCCAGAATGTTTTTTCCGGTGGTGTAACACCGGTTTCTGCCAGCTGTTTGCCCCAAATAAGGAGGATTGGCAAAAAGCGATCTCCTTCCAATGCCCGCCTGTTTTTATCATTGTGCAGGAATTGTAGCTCATTCCAGGCAAGTGAGGGCCGTTTTAGTTTTTTGGCGAACCAAAGCATTGCGCCGTTGGATTCGGTACCCGGGCCAGAATCTGCATAGTTGAATGGCAACCCGCTGGGAGCGATCATCTGCTGAAAATAGTCGGCCGTTTTCAGAAAGCCCGGCAGCGCGCTCAACCCCTGATCATTTCCGGTCAATTGCTCCAGCGCATCCAGGAACAACACATTATATGTGGTTCCATAGCTCCAGTAACCGTATCCCTCCGGGTAGGCGCCGTCCGGCGCATATTGCTTCATGGGAATTTTAATGGATTCAACAGCACGGCGGATCACCTGGCCGCATTGCAGCGGATCCGATTCAAAAACGGCAAATGCCCCATAGGCTAAACCGGTATTACAGACCTGGTTCCAGTTGTTTTCTACTTTAAGCCAGTAATTATATTTCGTATCAAAGGAAGTGCGGATCCCCTTCTCCAGGATCGCGCCCCGGATCTGCTTCCTCGAATCCGGGGAGAGTTCGTTGTAGAGCCAGTCGTACCCAATGGCCGCAGCCATGGTCATTTCTGCCACGTCCAGGTAGTGTGTGGGGTTCCAATCGGCAAAAGAGCTGATGGTTAACAGCTGCTGTTCGGCAGCATCGCGGTACTTTTTAATGCCTGTCATGCGCCAGGCATAGGAAAGAAAAAAGATGCGGCGAATGGCTTCCCGGGAAACCGAAAGCAACCGCTTGCCTATTTTTTTATGCTCCAGCGGGGGTGCTTGGCAGATCCGGTCGGATGCTTCCAGCAGCAACCTATGCACCCGTTTCAGATCCGGGCTCATACCGATGGCCGCTTTCACCTGCGCTTCCGCTCCTTTTGTAAGCAACAGGCGTGGATGGGCTTTTGCTTCAATCGTTCCATCTAATGCTTCCTGTGAAAATGTATTGGCGCTTATTAAAAGCAGTACCCCAAAAATGACTGATACACCCAGCTTCATAATTCAGATTTTTGAACTAAAAATACTTAAGTAATCAGGATTATTACCCGAACCCTTTATTTTTTATTATTTTGCCTGTTGATCTCTTAATTCTTAAATCTTTGCAGATGAAACGTTTTATCCAACTGGGAATCGCTACCGGGCTGCTATGTTGCTTTTTAAATGCAGGCGCCCAAAAAGACATGCAGGCGCTGATCAAAAAAGACGAAGCCTTTGCGGCGAGCCAGTACAAATTGCTGATGAAAAACATACCGGCTGATAAGATGCCTCAGAACTATGATCCCGTTAAAGATAAACTGGTAGCTTCTGCTACCGATTGGTGGACCAGCGGCTTTTATCCCGGCACGTTATGGCTGATCTATAAAGCAACCAGGGACCCACAGATCCTGGCAGAAGCAAGGAAACGGCTCCTGATAGAAGAACCGATCAAATACTATACAGGCAATCATGATATTGGTTTTATGATCTTTTGCAGCTTTGGCAATGCCTATGCGATCACAAAGGATCCCCTTTACAAAAACGTGATCCTTACTGCTGCCGAAACAGCTACGAAGCGCTACCGGTCTGGCATGAAGGCTATTCAATCCTGGAATAAAAGCCAGAAATTTAATGCTCCCGTGATCATCGACAATATGATGAACCTCGAGCTGCTGGAATGGGCTTCCCGTAACGGCGGCAGTAAACGATTGGCTGAAATTGCTGAAAACCACGCCAACACTACTTTGAAAAATCATTTCCGCCCGGATGGCAGCAGCTATCATGCGGTAGACTATGATACCGCTACCGGAGCTGTTTTAAAGAAGGTAACCCACCAGGGATATGCCGATGAATCTGCATGGGCACGCGGACAGGCCTGGGGGCTTTATGGTTATACTATGATGTACCGTTTTACCAAAAAACCGGAATACCTGGCACAGGCGCATAAGATCGCTGCATTTATCCTGAACCATCCCAACCTGCCCAAGGATAAAGTACCTTACTGGGATTTTAATGCCCCGGATATTCCGAATGCTCCCAGGGATGTATCTGCGGCTGCAATAATGGCTTCTGCCCTGCTGGAGCTGGCTCAATACAGCAATCCAAAACAAAAGACCAGGTATATTGCCGACGCTACTACCATGATCCGGTCAATGTCTGCCACCTACAAATCACAGCCGGGTGGTAGCAAAGGTTTTATTCTTACACAGAGCGTGGGCCACCTGCCGGGAAAATCAGAGGTAAATGTATCCTTGTCCTATGCCGATTACTATTATATGGAAGCATTGGAGCGTTACAAAAAATGGATATTAAAATAACTTTTTTGCGTATATTTATGGGGCTAATTCAGATTGATCGGCTAACGACAATGAAAAATAGGTTCCGCAGGTTTACGGCTAACACAAGAACACCGAGCAATACTGATATTATCGATTTATAGCTTTTAAGGAATGTTGCATTTGGTTTTAAAATGCTACAAACCAGTATTTTAAAGTACTATTTGAAATAAATTAACTTAAAAGTGAAATAAAAATGAATAATTCAGTTATAAATGAATACATTTGTTGTGGAGATATGGTATGATGAAGGAATTCTTTGCACGTTTTATACCATTAGTTGGGTTTTAGATGATGATAAGACCGTTCCCGAAACAGACAGGTTTTTTGACAGATATGCTGTGCCCGGGCATCCACTGGAAGAAAGGGCCCTTCAACTATTTCGACTGATCACCGAAAGCATTGGCAACCGATACGGAGCTATTGACGATTTTTTTGACCGGCATGTAAATAAAGCACAGGAATTGCCGCCAAAACCCAAAAGATGGGTGGAAGAAGTAAAAGATTTAGGCATCAACTTTCCGCTCCGGTTATTTTGTTACCGCATAACCGAACAAATCGTAGTTCTTTTTAATGGAGGCATTAAAGAATCAACAACAACACAGCAAAGCAACGATTTAAGGATGAAGTTTTATGAGGCCCAAACCTTTGTTCAAAAAATTGAGGAGGCACTTCAGACGGGGCTGATTGAAATTTCGAAAGACAAACGATATTTGCAAAATTTTGATGGAACAGCCGATATAATATTATAAAACAATGAGAAGTAAAACCGTAGATAGATTGCTGAAAAGCACACCCAAAGATGTTGAAATCTTTGTGGATTGGTATGCCGATCTGGTTGTCCGTATCAATCAACTATTGAAAGAGCAGGGCATCAACAAAAAAGAACTGGCGGAAAAACTGGACAAGAAGCCTTCTGAAATTTCAAAGTGGTTAGGCGGTGAGCACAATTTTACCTTGCGCTCACTGGCAAAGTTGTCGGCTGAACTGGGGGTGCCGTTGCTGGAAGTGCCTAAACAAAAAGCCCGGGCGGAATTTACCGTGGACGGATTTATATGCAGGGTGCATACTTTTGTTAGCTACACCAGGCACAACAAAAAAGCCGACAACAGTGCCTGGCAGTTTGCTGAAGAGACAGAACCATTTAATGAAGTTATCAATGTCGGATAAGCACCCGTTTGACCCTGAAAAAATTATTTTTATTGATTTCAAAATGATCAAAGGGCAGGCCGATACTCCTGAAAACTTTGACATCAGTAAAGTAACGGGCCATCAGTTAGACCATTCATTGCAATTGGGATTTAATCTTGATGACCAATTAGCCAAGGCTGATTTTTTTGTAAACATTAAAACGGACAGTAAAGGAAAAAACAAAAATGAAGCATCAGGCGTTTTTCACCTGGTATTTGTTTATCAAATCGAAAATTTGGCGGCACTTGCCCTACCAGACAAAAATACGCCTCTGAAGATAAATTCGGCCTTGGCAAATGCGCTTTCCTCTGTCACCTACTCCACATCAAGGGGAATTTTACTAACAAGGCTTCAGGGAACGGCACTACAAAATTTTGTGTTGCCCATTATAAACCCCAATAAGTTGCTTCGCAGTAAAAGATAACTTCTTTAAACCAATGCGTGTACCCCTTCTGCAATTACCGAAGAAAACACGCCCGGTTTGTAACCGATCTTTTCTTCATAAGCCGCTGTTACTTTTTCGGCAAAATCATCAAAGGAATCCTGTTTGATCAGGGCAATAGCGCAGCCACCAAAACCGGCACCGGTCATCCGTGCCCCGATACAATCCTTATAGGTTCTGCAAAAATCAACAATGGTATCCAGTTCTATCCCGGACACCTCATACAACTCTTGCAGCGAGTTATGCGATGCATACATCAGGGCTCCAAATGTATCGATATCACCACTGGTCAATGCCTCCTTCGCTTTTTTTACCCGGTCGTTTTCGGCGATCACATGCCGGGCACGTTTTTCCAGGACGGGATCGTTGAGCAGGACTTTATTTTGTTCAAAATCGTCAACGCTGATTTCTACGAGATGCTGCACCGGAAACTTCTCCTGAAACCGTTTTAAGGCTTCCCGGCATTCGCCAAAACGCTCATTGTATTTGGATTCTACCAGTTTGCGGGGCTTATTGCTGTTGACAATGGCCAACACATAGTCGCCTATTTCAAAAGGAAGATATTCATATTCCAGCGTACCGGTATTTAGTAAAACGGCGTGGGCTTCCTTACCCATTGCCACGGCAAACTGATCCATGATGCCGCTATTGAGTCCCATAAAATCGTTCTCTACACTTTTTCCCAGTATTGCAAGGTCTACTTTTGTAAGCCCGCCCTCAAAAAGTTCGTTCAGCGCAAAAGCGGTCAGCACCTCAATGGATGCACTGGACGACAGACCGGATCCGATGGGCAGGTTGCCCGAAAACAAGAGATCAAGTCCGGAAACTTCTTTCCCTTTTTTCTGAAACTCATGGATCACCCCAAGCGGATAGTTGAACCATTCCGGGCCCTGTTTGCTATAACCATCCTGGCTGAAGGCGATAGCTGCAGTTTCCGGAAAATCCAGCGCACGAAAACGGAACTGCCGGTCTTCATTTTTTGCTACCAGCAAGGTAGTGCCCAAAGAAATGGCGCAGGGCATTACCTGGCCGCCATTGTAATCAATATGCTCCCCAATGAGGTTTACGCGGCCCGGGCAAAAGAAAATATGTGCCGCCTGTTTATGGTAAATTTTTTCAAATTCTTTTTGCAAATCTCCGATGGTCATAACAATTATATTATTTTTATCAAAATTAAACGTTCATGATTGAAATAACTGAGCAGCTTGCCACACAGCATCCCAATGGTAAAAATGTGTACATGTTCACCCTCAAAAACAGTTCTGGTACCGAAGCAACAGTTACGAATTACGGCGCCATCATCATGTCGATAAAAGTACGGAAATCGGATGGAAGTTTTAATGATATTGTTTTAGGATTTGATACCCCGGAGGAATACTGGTCCGGGGAGTACCTTAAGAATTATCCCTATTATGGCGCCGCCATCGGGCGGTATGCTAACCGGATCAATGAAGCAGCGATCATTATTGATGATAAAAAATATTCCTTAAACAGCGTAAACCCCGGCTATCAGCTGCACGGGGGCGTTGAGGGATTCGACAAAAAAGTATGGGACCGGGTTTCGGTAACGGATGGCCATATTGTATTGCAATATGTAAGTGCCGATGGTGAGGAAGGATATCCTGGCAATCTTACCGTACGCATCATTTTTTCGCTGAACGAGGATAATGAATTCAGTTATGAGTACCGGGCAACCACCGATCAGCCAACGGCCGTAAATATCACCCACCATAGCTATTTTAACCTGAACAACGGGATGGGCCGCATCGACCAGCAGCATCTGCGCATTCATGCTTCCCATTACCTGGAACAGGACCCCAACTATTGCACCACCGGCAATGTGCTTCCGGTAAAGGGTACAAGGAACGACTTTAGCAGTTATAATGAGACCGGGAATATCGAAAACCCCGGGGAAGGTATCGACATCAGCTATCCGCTGGATAACCCGGGAATACAAAACATTGCGGCCGAAGCCTGGTGCGATGAACAAACCATAAAATTAGAAGTATACACCACGGAACCTCTGGTTCACCTGTATAACAGTTATGGCTCGCCGGATATTAAAGGGAAGAACGGGCAGCAATACACTGCTTTTTCTGCTTTTTGTTTTGAAACGCAGGTACACCCCAACGCGATCAATATCCCCTCTTTTCCCAATACGATCTTACGCCCGGGTGAGGTATACCAGACGAAGACAACATACCGGCTTACGGAGAAGGGATAACGCAAGCCACCAGCTGCCAGCTATAAAAAATCAGCCTTCAGCTTTGAATGCTAATGGCTGAACGCTAAATGCCAAATGCTGAACGCTTGTTCCAGGTTTTCCCGAGAATCGGGACAAGGTTTCAGGCGTGCCTGCCGTGGCGGGTTAGATCCCCGTTTGATGCCTGATGCACATTACTGATAACTGAAGACTGGAAACTGATGGCTAAAGCGTAGCCAGATCAATCACGAACCGGTATTTTACATCGCTTTTCAGCACACGTTCGTAAGCGGTATTTACGTCTTTGATATTAATCAGCTCGATATCGCTTACAATTTGGTGTTCAGCACAATAATCCAGCATTTCCTGGGTTTCCGGGATGCCGCCAATAGATGAAGCCGTAAGTACCCGGTTGCCCCGCATAAGACTGCCCCCGGCTATCTTCAGCGGTTCGGGAGGTAAACCCACACAGATTTGAACCCCGTTTGTCCGGAGCATTTGCAGGTACATATTATAGTCGTGTGGGGCAGAAACCGTATCAATAATAAAATCAAAATAACGGTCGAGGTTTTTTACCTGTTCCGGATCTTTTGTCAGCACAAATTTATGAGCGCCCAGGCGTTTGGCATCCGCTTCCTTGGAAGGAGAAGTGCTCAGCATGGTTACTTCCGCGCCGAAGGAAACAGCAAATTTTACGGCCATGTGCCCCAATCCGCCCAGGCCTAATACGCCAACTTTATGCCCCTTTCCTACCTTCCACTTACGCAATGGCGAATAGGTAGTGATCCCCGCGCAAAGTAACGGAGCTACCCCCTTCAGATCCAGTTTGCCGGAAACATGCAGTACAAAATGCTGGTCACAAACGATCTTGTTGGAGTAGCCTCCATAGGTAACCGATCCGTCTTTATCGCGCGCATTATAGGTCCATACCGTTTGCTTATTGTCGCAAAACTGCTCCTGCCCATGGTTACAGCTATCGCAATGCTGGCAGGAATTGACCATACAGCCGATGCCCGCCAATTGGCCCACTTTAAACCTGGATACATTTGCTCCAACGGCTGAAATACGGCCTACGATCTCATGCCCCGGTACAATCGGGTAAATTGCCGGTCCCCACTCACTGCGTACCTGGTGAATATCAGAATGGCAGATGCCGCAATATAAAATATCGATCAGCACATCATCGGCGCCCACATCTCTGCGCTCAAAATCCCAGGGCTGTAAAGCGTCAGTTTGACTATGGGCGGCATATCCTTTTGCGTTTAGCATTTTTTTTTGTTTTTTAGTGAGAAGTGAGAGGTTTTGTTGTGAGAAGTGAAAGGTTTGTTGCTCCTTTTTAAACCCGGGGCCGTTTGATATTACAGGGGCGTGGTTCCATTATCTCCATTCTCAGTGTATAAAGGTAACAGGAATTTGGATGCTGATAGCGGGGTTGGTGAAAATTTATAGCTCCTGAATCACTGAGGAGTCTTTGTTGAGTTTTATTGGCCGAAATAGGCCATCTCTTCCTTCAGGTCAAGGAACGGATATTGTTCCGCCAGACGCCGGGCTTTTTCGTACTGAGATTTCAGGAACTGCCGGTGCGCCTTTGTTTGTGGATGGAAAGGCTTATGCCTCCGGGCAATCACCAGGGGGCGGATCTCTTTCATAAGCTGCCGGGACGTGGCGTCAATACAATTTTCTGTAAATTTTTCCAATACAAATTCCGTAGCGGGGTAATTGGGGTGCGCCAGATCCACATCATAAAAACGATAATCCCGCAGCACATCAATCACCAACTCATAAGCGGGGAAATAGTACAGTCCGTCAAACTTATCCACCATGTGATGCACCGCCTCAATAAGGCGGGCCTTGCTGCGGTTATTGGCCACCACGCCATCCCGCAAATGCCGCACGGGGCTGATGGTAAATAACAATTTTGCATCTGGATTAAAAATGCGGAGCCGGTGGTACAAATTGTCAAGCAGGGAAACGGTTTCCTCAATCTCCAGCATTTTCTTATCAAACCACTGGCCCGGCGCCCGGTGACAGTTGGCAACTTTTAGTCCCACCAAATCCGCTTGCGGATTATCTGCATTCAGCTTGTAGGAAAAAGAAGACCCCAGCGTGATAATTACCCAGCCGCAGCGTTTTAAGAACTGATGGGCCGTTTCCAGCGCAGTGTTCATCTGTGCCAGAACAAGTTCTTTATCCGTACCGGAAAAACGCGAATGATGATGCCAGGACTGCCATAGTTCATTTAAGTAAAACAGGTCGGCTTCGGTATAAGGCTTATTCTCGATATAACGAACCAGGCTGTGATATACACTTGCCGGGTCAAAAAGAATGCCATGTGGGTTTTGAAGCGTTGCAAACTTATGCTCGGTCAGTGCGTTGCCAATATGCTCAGTAAAACAGGAACCAATCAATAACAACTCATCCCCGTACCGGATTGGCGGTAACAGCGGTTCCATCTGTATGGGAGCCATAAAATCCATTGGGCAAATATCCGGATTTTACACCGTACTATTTAGCAATTCTCTGAGTATCGCTACTCCTTCCGTAGCCGGTTTTTCGATCGTATGCAGCTTCGAGATCCCGCGCACTGCGGGGATAGCCCTGTCAATAATATATTTGGGCACCTGGGCAGCCACATAATCGATTAATCCTGCGGCAGGATATACCAGCATGGAGGTTCCGATCACTACAAATATATCGGCTGCAGCGGCAAGCTTTGATGCAGGAACGATCGTTGGTACTGCTTCTCCAAACCATACAATATCCGGCCGCAGCTGGCCGCCGTCCGGCGCTTTATCGCCCAGCCGGATATCATCCCGGATTTCATAGGAGGGATTTACAGAGCGGTCGCTCCGCATCTTAAAAATTTCCCCGTGGAGGTGCAGCACCCTGGTGGATCCTGCCCGTTCGTGCAGGTCATCAATATTCTGTGTAATGATGTGTACCTCGTAATCTGTTTCCAATGCGGCCAGGCCCCGGTGCGCTGCATTGGGCGCCACTTCCAGCGCCTGCCTGCGCCGGGTATTATAAAAGTCCAGCACCAGGGCCGGGTTGCGGGCCCAGCCTTCCGGCGATGCCACTTCCATAACATCATACCCTTCCCAAAGCCCATCGCTGTCCCGAAACGTTTTAATACCGCTTTCAGCGCTAACGCCGGCGCCTGTAAGTACCACCAGTTTTTTTTTAGCCATGCCGTAAACTTAGCGATTATTTATGGTACGGTTCCATCTGAACTTTTTGATAAGAACACCAGCAACGATGCCCGCCGCCCACAGGGGCCATAAATAAAGGAGGCTTACCAGGAGGTCCATCAGTCCATTGCCTCCGCTTTTAAAAGCAGCCAAAACCCTGCTTCCAATGCCCGGTTTTGTATCATAATTATATCCTTCTTTGGGCTGAAAAAAGCTCAGGTTGATGGTGCTGAACCGCGTTTGCGCAGAAAGGTAAGCCAGCCTCCTTTCTGCTGATTCAATGTTCTCCTGAAGATTGTTGATCTCCGCCTGTACCTTCAGCACATCCTCCACATTCTTCCCCTGTTTTAAAAATTCAATGTATTTATCCCTGGTCTGCTTTTGTGTAAGCAGCCTTGCTTTGGTATCAACGATTTGTCCGCCTGCTTCGTCTGAGGTAATCGTGCGCTCCAACTGTTTTGCATCTGCATCCGGCAGTTCGTTCAGCAGGTCTTCGAAATAAAATACCGGAACTTTTATGGACATCGTTACTTCATTTTTTTCATCGGTATCTGCATTTTCTTCTTTGGAGATATAGGCTCCGTACTTTTTTGTAAGCGTTCTTACTTTACCTGCATAGTTGCCAAAATGGGTTACCTCCATTTTTACAGTTGCATCTTTGATGATCTTCCGGTCAAAATCCGTTTGCGCCGGAACAAGAGTTGCCGGGGCTTCCAGCGAATCCGGTGCACGGCCCACCGGTATCATTTCGGTTTTTGCTGCTTCATTCTTTGTAAGCATTTCTGCACCTGTGGGGGCTGATCTTTCAGTGCTGCGGCTGCAGGCAATAAGCAGCCCCGGCAATATTGCTATTGCAAAAAAAAGGCGTTTCATAAAACTGTTTTTTAGGTAATAAGTGAATTTTGTTTTTTAATCCGAAACGGGCCAAAGGCAATCATAGAGCGGGTTCCCGGGTGCGCCGCTTTAAATTTTTTTTGGTGTTAAAATGTTCTTCGTTTAACGGTTAATACAGCAACCACAGAAAGGTAACCGGTACGTGATTGTTAATAAACACAAAATATTCGCAAGGGGGTACAGACTTTCATCCCGCAAAGCGGGTAAGCAACTGAGGCTTCGGAGCCCCCGATACCCCTTCCCGGCTATACGTCTTACCGGCCCAGCAATCTGGTTTAAGAAAACGTATTGCCTGCGTTTTGAATCATTTAAATGCTCCTGAGCAATACCTGCCAGGCATCGTGCAGTTTGCCGCTTTGGATGAGTGTTTTTGCCTGTAGATGAATGATGCGGGTGCGCCCGGGCCCGGTTATCAGCTGCGGTAGCTCACCAGCGGAGAATTCCGGGTCAACGGCCGGCAGCTCCGTATAATTTGCCAGTTGCCCAAGGTCGTTGCCACTAAGTACGGTGCTGTTACGGATCGGCTCCGGCAGGGTATCAATCCCCATTCCGAGTTGGGTATTGGGCTTTTCCACTTCAAAAAGCTGATCTGTGCCGCAATACCAATTAGCTCCCAAACGAGCCACCAGCTTTAGTTTGCGCTGATCTACCCGGTTGGCATCATTGAGAATGCCCGCATCGAGGTGCAGCCGCAGCACTTCGCAAATGACCAGGTTGCCGGCTCCGCCCTCACTTCCCAAAGCCTTTATTTCCAGTACCCGGCACTCCATTTTTGCCTTGCTTTCTTTCACCAGGGGCGGTTGTATAAGTGTAGCCGGCTCCATGGTGAAACCGGCCTTTACGAATTCGTTGACTCCCTTTGGATACTCACAACTGGCCAGCGAAACCTGCTGCAGCATGTCAGCATCTACTATATTGATGGCAACCTCAGGCACCTCCTGCACATTCTGGAGGGTATGCTTGGTGGTATTATCGCGTACCCGCCTTGAAGGACTGAAAACAACCACGGGCGGGTTGGTAGAAAACAAGTTAAAAAAGCTAAACGGGCTCAGGTTTACATTACCCGCTTTATCGGTCGTACTGGCAAAACAGATAGGTCTTGGTGCAATAATATGCTGCAGGTAATGTTGCTTGTCTAAGGGTGTAAGTGTTGCTAAATCGATCGTCATATAACAGTTCATTTCTTCAATTCCAGTATACTGTAGGCTGTATCTTCTCTTTCTATTGTATTCTCTAACACACCCAGGCCCTCTATCTCCATCCGAACGGTATCGCCCGGTTGCAGCCATTGCTCCCGGTAATCCGGATCTGCCAGTTTACCCGTGCCATTCAGTTCCAGGAAGCAGCCTGTTCCTACGGTGCCGCTACCAATCACATCCCCCGGGTACAGATCAACCCCGTAGGAGGCCCGTTCAATGAGCTCGGCAAAGGTCCAGTCCATTTCCTGCACGTTGCCGCTGCTAACCTGTTTGCCGTTTACAAAACAGCGCATAGCCAGGTTCCAGCTTTTGCCTGTATGACCGGGTTTGGGAGCTGTTTCACAAAAAGCCAACTCATCCGGGGTTACCAGCCAGGGGCCAATGATGGTTGAAAAATCTTTGCCCTTGGCCGGGCCCAGGTTCAGCAGCATTTCTTCCATTTGAAGGGTGCGGGCGCTCAGGTCGTTCATGATCATCAGTCCCCCAATATACGTATCTGCATCCGCGGCCCTGATATTACGTCCGCCCCGGCAGATTACAATGGCTATTTCCAGTTCGAAATCCAGTTTCTGAAAATGATCCGGCATGCATTTTACCGGTCCGGGCCCCTGTATTCCCCCATGGTTGGTGAAGTAAAAAATGGGGTACTGGTCAAACTCGGGGATCATGGGCAGTTTCCGGTTCCGGCGGGCCGCGGCTACATGCTGCCGGAAAGCATAGCCATCGCGGCAGGATGCAGGATGCGGTACAGGAGCCAGCAATCTTAGCCCTGCAGGATCCATGCCCCTGTTATTGCCTTGCCCAGGCTGCTGCGCTGCCCCGATTAAAAGCGGATGATACATGTCCCAGTTTTCAAGTAAGCCGGCCATTGTGGGGGGAAATGGATCCTGCATTTCGTATACCTCATTATTTACAAGCAAACCTACCTGCTCTTTTCCTTCCTTTAAAAACGACACCAATTTCATTTATAATTATTTAGAACAATTTATTTGTAATTTAAATTTCGACAGGAGGTTGTCAAAAGCCGCTATTTCGTCTTGCCGTATTTAGGTATCTAAAGATGATGGTTCGTCAATAGATGCTGAAACAGGAATAGATCCCGGGTCAAGCCCGGGATGACATCTTTAGGGCAACAACATGCTGTAAATCGACTTTTGATACAGCCTCATATCCGCCCCTCACTACTATTTTTTATGAACTCATTTTTAGACAGCTTCTAAGTGATAACGAACCGACATCAAAATTATCTCTATTTTCGGTCAGTGAGGACACTGACCGAGGCCAGCCACGGTTTGTGTCCTCACAAACCACTTTCGATTACACATTTTAGTAAAATTGACTCCGGTTTATTATGATTCTCCATTTTGCCGTTGCATTAAAAAAACCTAACGCAAGTTAGTTAAATGATTTTTAATAACCATACAATCCGCAAACTCATCCCATTAAAAAAGCGACCGGATAAAACCCGGCCGCTTTTAGTATCTAAATAACGTACTGCTTATTTCATGCTTTTATAAAGCGCATCATATTTTTTTTCCAGTGCGCTATACTTCGTTTTGTTGGCTCCTGTAGCACCCTCCCCAATAACAAAGTAATATTGTGCAAGATTACCGGCGATTACTTTGTACTGGCGTTTCTGTACATTATCGAGCTGTTGCAGCTTTCCCAACACGTCTGCAGCTTTTTCAAAACTTTCGGCAGCTACAGCATATTCTGCTATATAGGCTTTTTTGGCATCGGCGTAGGCTTGTTTATCTGCTGCTGTAGCCTTGGCTCCTTTTTTATCCATTTCTTTTTCAGCATTGCGCATGACCTCCTCTTTTTCGCTGGCTTTATTCATAAAATGGTCACCCATCAATAATACTGGCTGTAGTTCCGCTGCATTCAACGACTCGGCTTTTTTTAATGCGGTCAGCATCTTTGTTTCGAGCTCTGCAGCATTTGCCGGTTTGGTTTCGCCTTCTTTTGCCCGGTTTAATCGTTCAAAGATGGCTTCACCCAGGGTCAGGTTGGCCTTATAATCATCCGGGGAGGCTGTTATAATCTTCTCGAGCGCGGCTACTTTTTCATCAAAATTGGTGCTGCCGCCAATTGCAAAGTCGAGCTTGTTATAGTTAAAAAATTCGCTTTGAGGATACAATTCCTTACCCAGCTTACGGTATTTTTCAAAATTAGCATCGTCATTTTTGCCAGCGTAGTACCGCACAAGGCTTTGATATACCTGTTCGAAATTATTGCCGGTGATCTTCAGATCGGCCAGGCGGGTATTGTATTTTACCGCATCTTCCATGTGCTTATTGGTTTCTGCCAATACTCCGGCATAATACACGGCGTTGGTATCGATGGGGCCGGGAAGATATATTTTCTTTGAAATCAGCAGGTCCGACAGATCTACCACATTTTTAAACTTAGCATAAGCTTCTTCATATTTTTTTGCATTGATGTCTGACACACCGCTGTTAAAGTAAGAAGCATACAACTGATATGGAGCGTTCTTATAGGTATCAAGATCCTTCATGGAAGGGTCCATCTCTTTGTACTTATTAAAGGCCTCAAGCCCTGCTTCGCGGTTCTTTTCGGCATCGGCGGCCTTGGCACTGTCCTGCGCATCAAAAGCAAGGATATACGATTTAATAATGTAGCCTTCGGGCTTGGAGAAGAACTTTTCGCTGGCAGACTCTTTATTAAAGAGTTTGTGCGCTTCCGCCATATTGTTTGTTAACAGCGCACCTTTAATAGGATCGTATTTTTGCGCAAATGTTGCTGAACCCATCAGTAGAATGGACGCAAAAAGTGTCGTTTTCTTCATCATATTCGTTTTTAAGTTTTTTGAGTTCAAAATTGTTTCCGGCATCATAAACCGGCAATTTTCGTTCCGGGTTATACTTCATCCCTGCTCAGTATATAACGCGGAACTGTTAATTTTCTGACGGCGGCTCTTCATTATTTTTTTCTTCACCGGGATCGTTTCCTGAAGTTACGTCTTTTTCATCGGTTGACGTTTCTGTTGCCGATTCCGTTGCGTTGACTTCTGCCCCGGATTCTTCAACCATTTCCTGTTCCTCAACCTGGCTGATGGCTGCGATCTGGTCATCTTCTTCCAGGCGGATCAGTTTCACGCCCTGGGTAGCGCGCCCCAGCTCACTGATGTCCCGCACCCGCATGCGGATGGTGATGCCGCTTTTGCAGGTGATCAGCAAATCCTGGGTTTCATCCACATCCAGCAGTCCAACCAGTGCCCCGGTTTTTTCGGTCACGTTAATTGTTTTAACGCCTTTTCCGCCCCGGTTGGTAAAGCGATACTCATCTACCTTTGTCCGTTTTCCATATCCTTTTTCGCTGACCACCAGCACCGATTTGGGATCTTCGGCAGCCAGGCAGATCATCCCGATTACTTCATCTTTTTCATCGTCTACCTCTATGCCTCCTACGCCGATAGCGCCCCGGCCGGTTGCCCGTACTTTTTCTTCCGAGAAACGGATGGCCCGGCCGCTTTTAACGGCCATCATGATTTCGGAGTTGCCATCGGTAAGACGGGCTTCGAGCAGGCGGTCGCCTTCATTGATGGTAATGGCGTTAACCCCCGTCTGGCGCGGACGGCTGAAGTCTCCCAGTGCTGTTTTCTTAATAATTCCCTTTTGTGTGCACAGCACAATATTGTGGGTATTTACAAATTCTTCATTCTTCAGATCCTTTACGTCAATAATGGCGCGGATCTTATCATCCGGCGGCAGCTGCATCAGGTTCTGGATGGCCCTTCCTTTGCCGGTCTTTTCCCCCTCGGGGATCTCATATACATTGAGCCAGTAACACCTTCCTTTTTCTGTAAAGAATAAAAGGGTATGATGGGTAGATGCTACAAATAAATGTTCGATAAAATCCTCTTCCCGGGTTTTGCCGCCAATAACGCCCCGGCCGCCCCGGCGCTGCGCACGAAATTCATCTACCGGCGTGCGCTTAATATATCCGAGGTGCGAGATAGTGATCACTACATCTTCCTCCTTGATGAGATCTTTTATTGATACTTCATCATTCAGGTAAGTGATCTCTGTTTTACGGGCATCGCCGTATTTTTCTTTTATTTCCAGCAGTTCGGATGTAATGATCTCATACCGCATCCCTTCATTGGCGAGCACCGCCTTCAGATGGGTAATCAGTTTCATCAGCTCATCAAACTCTTCTTTGATCTTCTCCCGCTCCATGCCGGTAAGCCGCTGCAAACGCAATTCCAGTATAGCTTTTGCCTGAATCTCATCCAGCCCCCACCCTGCATTGATCAGGTTATCCTTTGCCACTTCCGGCGTGGGCGAGTTACGGATCAGGCGGATCACTTCATCCAGGTGATCGAGCGCAATCAGGTAGCCCTGTAAAATATGCGCGCGTTTTTCAGCCTCCTTCAGCTCGTATTTTGTGCGGCGCACCACCACTTCATGTCTAAAAGCAATAAATTCACTGATGAGGTCCTTCAGGTTCAGGATCTTTGGGCGTCCCTGGGTAATGGCTACATTGTTGATACCATAGGAGGTCTGCAGGTCTGTATTTTTATACAGCTGGTTGATGACCACGTTGGCGATGGCATCCCGCTTGAGATCGATAACGATACGGGTGCCTTCTTTTTTATTGGATTCGTTGTTAACGTGGGCAATGCCATCAATGATCTTATTGTTGACCAGTTCACCAATCCGGCTGGTAAGCGCATCGCGGTTTACCTGGTAGGGCACTTCAGAGATAACGATCTGCTCCCTTCCGCTGGGTTTGGTGTCTACACGAACCTTTCCCCGCAGCACCACGCGGCCACGGCCGGTATGCATACCCGCCCGGATGCCCTCCATACCATAAATGATGCCCCCGGTAGGAAAGTCGGGCGCTTTTACGTGCTGCATCAGCTCGTCAATGGTGATCTCTTTATTTTCTATATATGCAATACAGCCGTCAATTACTTCGGAGAGGTTGTGTGGCATTACATTGGTGGCCATCCCAACGGCGATACCGCTGGATCCGTTTACCAGGAGTTGCGGAATCCGGGTAGGCAGCACCACGGGCTCCTCCCGGGAGTCATCGTAGTTGGGCTGAAAGTCTACCGTTTCTTTTTCGATATCGTCCAGCATGTGCTCGGCAATGCTTTGCAGCTTTACCTCTGTGTAACGCATGGCCGCCGGTCCGTCGCCGTCCTGTGTACCAAAGTTACCCTGGCCATTCACCATAATGTAGCGCATGCTCCAGTCCTGCGCCATACGCACCATGGCATCATACACGGAACTATCGCCATGCGGGTGGTATTTACCCAGTACCTCCCCTACTACAAGCGCCGATTTCCGGTGCGGCCGGTTGGACCTCAGGTTCAGCTCATTCATGGCATAGAGAATACGGCGGTGCACGGGCTTTAATCCATCTCTTACATCGGGCAGAGCCCGGCCAACGATCACCGACATCGAGTAATCGATGTAGGCCGTTTTCATTTGTTCTTCAATATTTACGGGGATGATGCGATTGCCGTCCTGCGTTGCTTGCGGATCTAAATTTTCTTCCATCTAATTTATTCTAAATCATTCTGAATATTGCAAAATGCACTATGCGCAAATTTAACTTTTCCAGAGCGTATTTCCGCTTCCGGAGGGCTGTTTTTTGGTGGAAATGAGATAATTTGAAGATTTGAAGATTTGGAAATGTGGGAATGGTCAATGATCGGTCAATACCGGTTCGTCAGAGCCGCAGAGGTTCAGATCTTTAACAGTTAAAATTGGAATGTTTAAATAGCAAGTACAACTTTTGACCTGACGAAAATGCGATGGCTATCGGGAACGGATATGTATTCAGAGGGGGCTTTTCCGGCTACCGGCGTTGAGCATTGAGCCCCGAAACTTCGCATGTGCGTCAGGTTAAGAACAGATCATGTTGCCATGAAATGTAGTACGGGTAAGCCTTTCGCGCCAAAAAGATCGCATCTTTTAATGGCAAACAGGCGCAGCGCGCCGTTGACCCTTATAACGATGAACCTCCAAAACCTCCCGTAGCCGCAGCGCGGCGGTAATTTCCTGTGCACGGCTTGTACAAACCGCAATGATTACCGGTGCGCGGCACCTTTATTACCCGTATTGTCGTTTACTAACAGGATCAGCGCTGCGCTGCAGCTCCCGGGGCAAAAATTAACTTGACGCGCATGCGAAACTTCGGGGAACCTCAAACAAAAAAGCCACTCCTTACAGAGCAGCTTTTGTTAATCTCTTCAGATCCCGATTTATTTCAGACCAAATGCTTTTTTTACTTTTGATACATAGTCCAGCTTTTCCCAGGTAAACAGTTCCACTTTTTTGGTCACTTTTTTACCATCGGGCGCTACAAATACTTTTTCTGCGATGCGGTTTTCGCGTCCCATGTGTCCATAAGCGGCGGTTTCGCTGTAAATCGGGTTCCGGAGCTTCAGACGCTGCTCAATAAAGTAAGGACGCATATCAAAAATGATTTCCACCACCTTGCTGATCTGGCCATCGGTAAGGTCTACTTTTGCCGTGCCATAGGTATTTACATTAATGCTGGTAGGCTGTGCCACGCCAATGGCATAGGAAACCTGCACCAGCACTTCATCACAAAGTCCTGCAGCTACCAGGTTTTTGGCAATATGCCGGGTAGCGTAGGCAGCGGAGCGGTCTACCTTACTGGGATCCTTACCACTGAACGCACCGCCGCCATGGGCGCCTTTGCCTCCATAAGTGTCTACAATGATCTTTCTTCCGGTTAAACCGGTATCACCATGTGGCCCGCCGATCACGAAATTTCCGGTGGGATTAATGTGGTATTTGATCTTATTATTGAACAGGTGTTTGTATTGCGGATATTTTTTTATAACACGGGGGATCAGGATTTCCTTTACATCTTTGCTGATCTGCGCCTGCATTTTTGCTTCGGTATCAAAATCATCGTGTTGGGTAGAGATCACGATGGCCTCAATCCGCACCGGTTTGTTATTATCATCATACTCCAGTGTTACCTGGCTTTTTGAATCCGGGCGCAGGTATTGAATCTTTTTATTTTCACGGCGAATGGCAGCCAGTTCAATCAATAAGGTATGCGCCAGGTCCAGGGCCAGCGGCATATAATTGGCCGTTTCATTCGTTGCATAGCCAAACATCATTCCCTGATCGCCGGCACCCTGCTCCTCTTTTTTTGTACGCACCACGCCCTGGTTGATATCGGCCGATTGTTCATGAATGGCCGACAACACGCCACAGGAGCGGGCTTCAAACATGTATTCACTTTTGGTATACCCGATTTTGCTTACCACTCCCCGGGCAATTTCCTGCACATCGAGGTAGGCCTTTGATTTTACTTCCCCCGCTAAAATAACCTGCCCTGTAGTTACCAGTGTTTCACAGGCAACCTTCGATTGCGGATCAAATGCTAAAAAATTATCGATGAGTGCATCAGAGATCTGATCAGCAACTTTATCCGGATGTCCTTCAGAAACACTTTCAGAGGTAAATAAATACGGCATAAACGATTGGGTTATTAAGAAATGATTAAAATTTACGGGTGCAAATATAGCACCCGTTCGTATTTAAATAAAAAATATCAATGATTAGGGATTAAAGCTTTGAATAAACGATGCGCAGCTTCATCTTCTGGCTGGGGTGGTCGCCGCCGCCAAGCCGTACCCGGCCCACCGCCGGCTTACCAAGAAGATCACCGGATTGCGGAACCGTAAACTTGCTGTCGCCCGTAACCGGGTTACGGTCGCCCAGGGGTAAACCAACAGCCGCCGGGGCATACAACCGGAAATTAAACAGCGGAACTTTTTCTAAAGCAATTTTTTGTGCATAACCGGTGATATTGAAGCGCCATTGCCGCACGAGGTGCCCTTGCGGATCCCTTTTGAAATAATAGTTATGGCCTCCGTTACCCGTACTGTTAACGCTGTAGAATGCCGGGAAGTTGGTGATGGAGTATCCGCCGGAATAGGTAAGCCCGAAAACATAGGGTACCAGTTTGTACTTTTGATCGGTGGTATCCAGCACATCCAGGAACATATTTTCCGGGCTGGTGAAAGTGGTGTCCGAATTATCAAAAACAGATTCCATCTGCAATTCCGCCAGGTGAATTACGGAGTTGGGGAATGTTGCCAGTCCGGGTATTTTGAGGGTGGCATAGGTACCCGGGGTATTGTCGATATACACCAGGCGATCCGCCACGGCATCTCCGCTGGTAGCTTCTATTTGTGTACCGCTGAAGTCGCGCGCAATATAGTTGGCAGAGCCATTCTCATTGCCGGTAAGCGTTACGCTGGAAGCCTTTTCAAAATTAAAAAAGCTGGTAGCCGTATCCATATCACCGGCCGTGGTTTTATTTTCATACCGGTAATACACCTGAAGCTGTGCATCTTTCAGGCTAAGACCCAGCAGCGTATTGCCTGCCCCTGCAGCTTCGAGCGCCAGTCCTTTAAATTTGGAACGGAACACCGAGTCGGTAGAGTAGCCATCGTTGGCCCCGGTAGAATCATAAGCCAGCAGGCGCCGGCCAAATACATCGTCTAACCGTACCCTGAGCTGATTGGCTACTTTTGTTGTATCGGGCGTCCCATTTGTAAAATCGATCACCGTTACCGAGTCCTTCAGCGTATAGGGAATTACATCTTTTGAGCCCAGGAGGCCGGCGGTTGTCAGCTGTTTGGATAACAGATAGGCTGTATCTCCTCTAAAGTCGTCCGTCCCCCCAATTTCAGAAACATGGATGGTTTGCATCGCTGCCGTATCGCCATAGATAAACGTATTGTTCATTACCAGCACCACCGAATCGAGCTGCAATTTTGACGGCTCATTTTTAAACGGGGTTTTGGTTTGCGGGCTCACCTGGAAATAGACGCGGGCATCCGTTTTTCCAAAAATGGGGTCATTATCGATCTTGCCCAGTACCTGGGGAAATGCAAAAGATGAATGCGTGCTGTCATTGGCTGCTGTAAAGATGCCGTTAAAAGCCTCTACTTCCAGCGTTGTGTCAAAGGTGTGAATATTATCAACCTCAGGTATCAGCCCCTGTCCCAGCTCGGTGGCCAGGTTAATTTTGCTGCAGGAAACAATAAATCCGGTTGCCAAAAAAAACAGACCGAGTGCAAAAAAATGCCTTTTTCTCACAAAAAAAATTGAATTTAATAAGCGTAATAGATTCATCAGCTTGCAAGATCGTGATACAGTTGTAAATACTCTGTTAAATCAGAATCTTCTTTAAACAACAGGGTCTTTTTACCCCGCACTTTCGAAAACTCGGTAACCAGTTTTTTATCCACATCAGCGGAGCCAAAACTGATCGCATCTGAAAAGGCTGCGCCGCCCCGCATCAGGGCAATATTGGTACCATCCTTATACAGCTCCAGGTCTTTTTCCTTCAGGGATGGGTGAATCAGCGCTTTTTGTATAAATCCCTTGCCCAGTTTTTCCTTAAATGTGGTTTCCCCGATGGTGTATACGATTTTGCTATGCGCAAATACCGGTTCTTTTTTGTATACGGTTTTGAGGTAAGCGGGGATCAGTCCGGTCATCCAGCCGCTGCATTGAATGATATCCGGCGACCAGCCAAACTTTTTAACCGTTTCGAGGGCTCCCTTGCAATAAAAAACCGTTCTCAGGTCATTGTCATCAAACCATTGGTCGTTTTCATCATGAAAAAGCGTTTTCCGTTTAAACAGTTCTTCATTCTCTAAAAAATAAACCTGCAAACGGGCGCTTGGCAAAGAAGCTACCTTTATTTGTAAAGGCATGTCGTCATTGTCTACCGTAACATTGATTCCTGAAAGCCGCACCACTTCATGCAGCCGGTGGCGACGTTCATTAATGCTGCCAAAACGCGGCATAATGCAGCGCACTTCAAAACCATTATCATTGGCTTTTATGGCAAGTTTGTTTACGGTTTCGGAAAATTCTGTCAATTCAAGGTAAGGCGACATTTCATTGGCTATAAATAAAATTCTTTTCTTTACTGACATGTTTTACAAACTTTAAAGGCTGCAAAGGTACGCTATTATAGCCAAAATTGGCGCGAATATTCTATTTTGCAGTATGCGTTTGTATAAAAACAAGAGTGATATTCAGGGTTTTATTACTCATTTAAAGGATAAAAAACGGGTAATTGGCTTTGTACCCACCATGGGAGCCCTGCATGCAGGACATATCAGCCTGATACAGGCGGCCCGGCAACAGTCTGATTTTACTGTTTGCAGCATCTTCGTAAATCCCACCCAGTTTAATGACCCGGGAGACCTGCAGAAATATCCCCGGACCATTGAAAAAGACCTTTATCTGCTGGAACTTCATGGCTGTGATGCCGTTTTTTACCCCGGGGTAGAAGAAATTTATCCCCCCAATGCCGGACCTGCACCGCATTACAACCTGGGGCGGCTGGAATCGATCCTGGAAGGGGCATACCGCCCGGGGCATTTCCAGGGAGTAGCGGATGTGGTGAGCCGGCTTTTTTACACCATCCGCCCGGATAAGGTCTTTTTTGGTCAGAAGGACCTGCAGCAATGCCGGGTGATTGAGCGGCTTATGGCCGATAATCCCGACTTTGAGCGCATCCGGATGCAGATGGTGCCCACCCTGCGGGAGCCCGGCGGTCTGGCCATGAGCAGCCGCAATACCCGCTTAAGTGCAGAGGAACTCCGGAAGGCGCCGGCCATTTACCAAACGCTGTTATACCTGAAGGAGCACCTTGCCCCCGGGGATCTTGCTCCCTTGCAGGAAGCGGCAAAAATACGCCTGATCCGGGAGGGCTTTCGCCCCGACTATGTATCCATTGTTGACACTTCAACGTTAGAAGCCTGTCCTTCCTGGAACGGGCAAACACCGCTAACCGGCCTTATTGCGGCTTACCTGGGCGAAGTGCGGCTTATTGACAATATGGAGCTGGTTTAGTTTGAGGTTTGAGGTTCCAGGTTCCAGGTTTAAAGTTTCAAGTTGGATCCGTTTTATACTCAATGTGTTTCACTTCTGATTTCTCATTTCTGATAGCCGTTGGTACTCCATCAGGATATGTATCATCGAACAGGACCGGCATCTTTATTTTCACATTTCCACATCTTCAAATTTTCAAATTCTCAAATTCTCAATGTTTTCAAATAATTTTGCGACCTAAACATAAGAGCACATGGCTAAAGTTGTATTAAAAAGAGTGAGCGGCGACTATGGTTTTGACACCATTAATGAGAACGGAACCATTATCAGGATGGATAGTAACCCGGATATGGGTGGTACAGAATATGGCGCCCGTCCGATGCAGGTATTGTTAAACGCACTGGCCGGCTGTGCCAGCATTGATGTGATCAGCATTCTCAAAAAGCAGCGCCAGGAAATAAAAGACTATGCGGTAACCGTAACCGGCGAGCGGGAAGCGGGCGTAGAACCTTCCCTGTGGAAAGAGATCGACCTCGTATTTGAGATCACGGGCAATGTAGATGAGGGCAAGGCCCAGCGGGCAGTAGACATCTCGATGAACAAATATTGCTCCGTTGCCATTACGCTTACAAAAGCCGGGGCACTCATCCGCACCAAAGTGATCATTCACCCCACGGTTTAAGATCGCTCATCCCCCATTCACTACTCCCTATTTACTATTCACATTATCATTCCCTATCCCCTTCAATGAACAATAGAAAATTACATCCCGCTACCCTGGCCGTTCGTGCGCAAATGGAGCGCAGCGCACAAATGGAACATTCTGCCCCCCTTTATCTTACCAGCAGCTTTGCATTTGAATCGGCAGAGAACATGCGTGCTGCTTTTGCAGATGAGGTTGAAGCCAATATTTACAGCCGTTACAGCAATCCCAATGTAGATGAGTTTGCCCATAAAATGGCGTTACTTGAAAAAGCGGAGGCCGGCTTTGCAGTGGCCAGTGGCATGGCCGCCGTATCCATGTCGTTCTTTGCACTGCTGAAAGCGGGAGATCACCTGCTTTGCTGCCGCTCTATGTTTGGCGGCACCAATACCGTGGTTACAAAATTCCTGCCCCGCTTTGGGATTGAGTACACCCTTGTTCCGGCCGATGATATTTCGGCCTGGGAAGCGGCGATACGTCCCAATACAAAGATGATCTACCTGGAATCCCCTACCAATCCCCAACTGGAGCTGATTGACCTGGAAGCCGTTGGCCAACTGGCCCGTAAACATGGAATCATCTACAATGTAGACAACTGTTTTGCCACTCCTGTACTTCAAACTCCTGTTGATTTTGGCGCCGACCTGGTGATCCATTCTGCCACCAAATGGCTGGATGGGCAGGGACGTGTTTTGGGAGGCGTTGTTGTGGGTAAAAAAGAGCTGATCCATGATATCTATCTTTTTTGCCGCAATACCGGCCCCGCCCTGTCGCCCTTTAATTCATGGGTGCTGTCTAAAAGCCTGGAGACACTGGATGTAAGAATCCAGCGGCATTCCGAAAATGCGCTGGCAGTGGCCAAATATTTCGAAAATCACCCCAAATTAAAATGGGTAAAATACCCCTTCCTTCCCTCACATCCCCAATATGAAATTGCGATAAAACAAATGAAGGCCGGCGGCGGCATTGTTTGTTTTGAGCTGAGCGGCGGTCTGGAAAGCGGGCGGAAATTTATGGATGCCCTGGAAATTTTATCGCTTACCCCCAACCTGGGTGATTCACGAAGCATTGCATCACACCCGGCAAGTACCACCCATTCAAAAGTTCCGCCGC
The DNA here is from genome assembly GCF_051201075.1 of Niabella hirudinis. Taxonomy (NCBI): domain Bacteria; kingdom Pseudomonadati; phylum Bacteroidota; class Chitinophagia; order Chitinophagales; family Chitinophagaceae; genus Niabella; species Niabella hirudinis. Next base: position 307 of record NZ_JBPEHJ010000017.1, on the reverse strand, counting down.
AGGATCAGCTTGCCGTGGGTATTACACCCGGTTTGATCCGTATTTCTGTGGGACTGGAACATGTAGATGATATTATTTACGATATTGAACAGGCGTTGGAGCGGGCATAGCCCTTCTTTGTTTCAGGTTTCAAGTTTCAGGTGTCCGGTAAAATTATTAAATGTGGAAATCAGGGTGTCAGAATTCAATAAATAGGGGTTTTGTCTGCTGTAAAATAATTTACAAGCCCCTATGTTGGAGCAAACAGGTTGCATTGAGATGTTTTCCCGTGATTTTTAATCTTGTTGAGTAGTGCCTTTTCGGGCGA
>NZ_JBPEHJ010000016.1:0-100009 GCF_051201075.1 Niabella hirudinis | reverse complement strand
ATCTTCCGTTTTCATTTGTGCATATTGTGTTTAAAGTTAAAAAATCGATCCCAGTAAGACTCGATTTTAACTTACACACTTTATGAAACAGTGTCCTATAACAAAAACCTCAGTGCTTCTGAGCCTCTGTGGCAATAAGAAAAACCTCTGTGTTTCTGAGCCTCTGCGGCATCCTCAAAAAAAAGTCCCATAAGATCCGGAGACCTTATGGGACACTTATTCTTTACAAAAGAATTAAGCTACTTCTACGTCAGCACCTGCTTCTTTCAGTTTAGCAGCGATATCTTCAGCTTCAGCTTTAGAGATACCTTCTTTTACTGGTTTCGGAGCACCGTCTACCAGTTCTTTTGCTTCTTTCAAACCTAAGCCGGTCAGATCTTTAACAATCTTCACAACGTTCAGTTTAGAAGCGCCTGCGCTCTTCAGAATTACGTCAAACGCTGTTTTTTCTTCAGCAGCGGCTGCACCACCTTCGCCACCGCCAGCTACTACTACCGCAGCTGCAGCAGGCTCGATGCCATATTCTGTTTTTAAGAAATCTGCTAATTCCTGTACTTCTTTTACAGTTAAACCTACCAGGCTTTCTGCTAATGTTTTAATGTCTGCCATTTTGTTTTAATTTTTACCGTCTTCATTTCACGTCCCGGTATTGATCGGGACCGATCCGACGGCGGGTTTAAAAAAATTGTTTGTTTATTAAATATAGGTCGTGACTATATTACAATAGATTGATTACTCAGCTGCCGGAGTAGCATCCGCTGCCGGAGCGTCTGCTTCAGGGGCTGCTGCGCTTTCCGCCTCAGCAGCAGGAGCTTCCGCAGCTACAGGCGCTGCCTCAGCAGCTTCCGGGCGGTTTTGTAATGCACCAATTACGCGCTGAATCGGAGACAGTAACAGGCCGATCACTTCACCGATCAGTTCATTCTTCGTTTTGATCTTAACCAGGGTAGCCAATTGGTTGTCTCCGGTATACAGATCGCCATTAATAAAGGCCAGTTTCAGCTCCGGCTTTTCTTTTTTAGCTTCCGTACGGAAAGAGCTCAGGATTACAGCAGGCTCCTTGGGATTTTCAGAAAACATCAGGGCCGTTACCTTATGCAGGGAATCATATACCCCGGCATATTTTTCCGCGTCCAGTGCTTCCAGCGCCTTTTTGATCAGGGTATTTTTGGCCACTTTCATTTCCACATTCTTATTGAAACATGCGCGGCGCAGCTTACCTACCTGTTCTACAGTAAGCGATTCGGTATCTGTTATATAAAAGTTGCTGTATTGAGAGAACTTGCCCTTCAACACCTCAATTACTTCATTTTTTTGATCTTTAGTCATTTTATTGCGGTTTGACTGATTTTAAAAATTACAACCGGTTATACCCGATCGATTACTGTACAAAAGATTTTGTATCCAGGGCAATACCGGGGCCCATAGAGCTCGCCATGCTGATGCCTTTTAAATACGTGCCTTTTGCGGTAGTGGGTTTTGCCTTAATGAGCGCATTCAACAGCTCCTGGCCGTTTTCAGCAATCTTTTCGGGGCTGAAGCTTACACGGCCGATAGAAGCATGCACAATACCTGCTTTATCTACCTTAAATGCAATTTTACCACCTTTTACCTCGGTAACAGCAGCGGCCACATCGTTGGTAACGGTTCCGGTTTTGGGGTTGGGCATCAGGTTGCGAGGTCCCAGGATCTTACCCAGTTTACCGATCTTCGGCATTACAGCCGGAGTAGCAATCACTACGTCCACATCTGTCCAGCCACCTTCAATTTTTTGAATAAACTCGTCCAGGCCCACATAATCAGCACCTGCATTGTTGGCGTCCGTTTCCTTATCGGGGGTACACAATACCAATACTCTTTTTGTTTTACCGGTTCCATGTGGTAATGTTACGGTACCACGAATTGCCTGGTCCGCTTTTTTAGGGTCTACACCCAAACGTACGTGCAGATCAACAGAAGCATCAAACTTCGCTACACTTATATCTTTTACCAATGCAGAGGCTTCTTTCAGGGAATACGCCTTGTTAGCGTCTACCTTTGCATTTGCAACTTTTCTTTTTTTACTAATGAATGCCATTTTAAATTCTTTTATTGGTTCTTTTTAAAAAGATTTCCCATTTCCCTCCGGGGGAAAGGGGCGGGAATTTAGTTTTCCCACGGGGCTTTTCCTTCAACATTCAGTCCCATGCTGCGTGCAGTACCGGCAACCATCTTCATGGCGGCATCAACGGTAAAGCAGTTCAGATCGGGCATTTTGTCTTTTGCAATAGCCTCCACCTGCTCCCAGGTAACTTTACCTACCTTGGCGCGGTTGCTTTCTTTAGAACCTTTTTGAATTTTAGCGGCTTCCATCAGCTGAATGGCTGCGGGAGGAGTTTTGATTACAAATTCAAAACTTTTGTCGCTGTAAACGGTGATTAATACGGGAAGTACTTTTCCCATTTTGTCTTGCGTGCGGGCGTTGAATTGTTTGCAGAATTCCATGATGTTTACACCTTTGGAACCTAACGCCGGCCCGATTGGAGGCGCAGGATTGGCCTGACCGCCCTTACACTGTAGCTTTACAAAGCCAGAGATTTCTTTTGCCATTTTATACGATTTATTGGTTCAAACGTCTCGGCAATAACCGAAACTCCCAAATTCCTCAGCCCTGTTTTACACCGGATTTACCGGCACAGGAACCATAAAAGAACTAATTGGGAGCGCAAAGGTAAGGAAGAGATTTGAGATTTCTGATTTCTGATTTCTGATTTTTCATCTCCGATCATTATACATTCATAATGAGCATGTTAATGGTACAAAACCATCGGATGTTAGATATCAGAAATGAGCGCCGAAATTTCGGGGGTGGCCGGAGAAGCCAGGTGCTGCCCAAAACATCTTAAACCACCATCAACCCTATTCAACGACCTTAAACCGACCAAACCTGAAACCACTTCGGGGTACCCCGTTCATCTTCCTGAACGGATGAACCTGAAACTTTGAACAACTTTCAGCTATAAGCCCACAACTCCCAAGCCCAACGCAGGAACCAACCTGAAACTTTAAACTTCAAACATGAAACATCGGGTCTAAACCATCTCCTGCATATCCACCAGTTTCCGGTAAATGCCGCCTTCAATTTCCATTAATGTTTTATGCGAGCCGCGCTCGGCAATCTGTCCCTTATTGAGCACGATGATCTCATCGGCATGGCGTACGGTGCTGAGGCGATGGGCAATGACCAGCGAGGTCCGGTTCTTCATCATATTATTAATAGCGTCCTGCACCAGCCGTTCGCTTTCCGTATCCAGCGAGGAAGTAGCTTCATCCAAAATAAGGATGGGCGGATTTTTCAGAACAGCCCGTGCAATGGTCAACCGTTGTTTTTCGCCCCCGCTTAATTTGGCGCCCCGGTCGCCGATATTGGTATCCAGCTTTTCGGGTTTTTGCTCAATAAACCGCCAGGCATTGGCGATTTTAGCAGCGCTTTCAATTTCACCCAGGGGCGCATCCGGGTCGGAAAGGCTAATATTATTGCCGATGGTATCGTTAAACAGGATGGGTTCCTGGCTTACAATACCAATCTGTTTCCGGATGGATTCGATGCTGTAGTCCTTAATATTGACGCCGTCAAAGAGGATCTCGCCCGAGCTTACATCATGAAAACGGGGTACCAGGTCGGCCAGCGTGCTTTTGCCCGCACCACTGCTGCCCACCAGCGCTACGGTTTTCCCCTTGGGGATAAACAGGTTGATATTTTTGAGGATGGGCGTGTCGTTATACGCAAAGGATACATTCCGGAATTCAATGCCTTCATTAAACGTGTCCAGGCTTTGGGTGCCAGTATCTTCAACGGTTTCCGGCGTAGTCAATAAGGCTTCGATGCGCTCGATGGCCGCAGCCCCCTCCTGCACCCTGAAGAAAGAGGCAGCCAGCGACTTGGCCGGGTTAATCATCATGGCAAACATGGCAATAAATGCGATGAGGCCTCCGGGCTCCAGCGAATTACCATTTAGGATAAGATTGGCGCCAAAATAAATGATCACACAAAGTACCGCTACGCCCAACAACTCCGTAAGGGGCGATGCCAGGTCGCGGCGGGCCGCCATTTTTTTATTGATGCCCAGCAAAGTATTATTGAGGGTCACAAACCGGTTGTTCAGGATTTTTTCAGCCGTAAATGCTTTAATAATGCGGATGCCTGTAAGGGTTTCATCTAATATCGACAGGGTATCTCCCACCCGCAGCGATGCCGCATTGCTTTGCTTTTTAAGGGTGCGGCTGATGCGCCCGATAATAAAGGCCGTCACCGGCAACAGGATCAGTAAAAACACTGATAGACTGGGACTGATGACAACCATCGACACCAGGTAGCTGATCACCATCACGGGATCTTTGATCAGTCCTTCCATAGTGTTTACAATAGAACTTTCCACCAGGGCGGCATCGTTGGTCATACGGTTCATGATATCGCCCTTCTTCTGCTCGGAAAAATAGCCCATCGGCAGGCCCAGCACTTTGGCGTAAAGATCATTTTTCAGGTGAATAATGATGGAGCTCCTTACCGGTACCGAAATCAGGGAAGACACATAAAGCAACAGGTTTTTCAGAAAAACGGAGATGATCACCAACAGGCAACAGAGAAATACCGCATGCATTTGCTGGCCATTGCTCACCAATTTTGCCAATTCTGCACCAATATAATCCCCACCGGGGATCTTGTTCAGCAAGGTTTGGCCGCCAAATCCCTCTACTTTAAAAATGAGCGACATCAGCGGCGCCAACATCGTTAGAGATACTACTGATAGCGAAGAAGCTAAAATAGTAATGGAGATATACAGGATAATCTTCCACTTATAATAACCAATATACTTAAATAACCGACTGAATTTTTTTTGCTTCATCCGCGTTCATGAATTAAAACGCGCAAAGTTACGAGAAAAACGGTTGCCCAATCTCCGGATTTCTATTCACCGGCAAAAGCCTGATAAAATCTGTTAAAAAAATATAAAATAACCCTGCGCTGTTGCGTTTTTTGCTTCTTTGTGCGTTTTACCTATAGGTAAAAGGTCTGCGACCAGTCAAAGGAAAAACAGGGGTCAGCGGCCAGGCAGTCATTCTAAACGAGCACCGAGCGATATACCGACATGAAAAGAGTGTTATTATTTGCACCAGATTGGATCAATTTAATTTCTTGCTTCGAGAAAAACCTGCAATTCTGTGGATTTTCCGTTACAACGCTGAACCAGGATATTCCTCCTTTTCGATATCAGAACCCGGGGCAAAAGATTTATAATTTTTTTAGAAAGACTTTTTGGAACGACAGAACCTACAAACAAGGGCTCAGAGAAGAACACTTTCTCCGGCACCGGTTGAAAACCGCTGATATAAAAAAGCGCTTCGACTACGCGCTCATCATAAGAGCTGATTTTTTAAGCATTAAAGAACTGGATCTGATTAAAAGCGTAGCCGACCAAATGATCAGCTTTCATTTTGACGGAATGCACCGATATCCAAAAATCTTCCGGAGAATTGCGCATTTTGATCGCTTTTTTGTGTTCGATCCGGAAGATGCACAAAAATATGCATACAACAATGTAAGGTTTATGCCCAACTGCTATTTTGACTACCCCGAATCCGGCGGTAAGGGTATATGCCCCACTCCCGGTTATCAGCTTTATTATTTGGGATCTTTTGAGGCACTCCGGACAAAAGAGATTCTGAGACTGCAGCAATATCTTGCGAAAATGGGCTTTAATCACAAAATTGATCTAGTTTTTGATCAGGCCAACCGCCGGCATATAACTCCTGAATTGGAGGCAGCCGTCACCTGCCTTACGGAAACCATTTCATTTGAAGCGCATCAGCAACGCATTGAACGAACAAACATTCTCCTGGATTTTGCATTAGATCAGCACACAGGGCTTTCTTATAGAATTTTCGAAAGCATCAAATATGAAAAAAAATTAATCACAACAAATGTACATGTTGTCAACTACGATTTTTATACTCCCGAAAACATCTTTATTCTCAACGATAATTATAGCGAACTGTACGACTTCATTGAGACTCCCTATACTGCACTGCCATCACAGATCAAAAAAAAGTATAGTTTTACCAGCTGGATCAAAAACATATTTAATGACCCACCTTTAGAAGATATTAATCTTATCGCGCCGAAAAAAGTTTCCGATAAAACAATACGGGTACCCGCCGCCAAATTTTAGATGGCATTTTTAAAAAATCAAACTTAACAGGCTCCCAACACATTTATCATTAATGAAAATATCTATAAAAAAAAAGCTGCGCCGTCTCCGGATGTTTTTCTACTACAATTACGCCCGCCATATTTTACATCAAAGAAAAAATCCGCATACCATTCCAGTTATCATTATCAATTATAATCAGCTGGCTACATTAAAATCATTGATCCGTTTTTTGGAAGAACGGCATTTCTCTAATATTGTCATCGTTGACAACTGCTCATCGTACCCTCCCCTGCTGCATTTTTATGAAGAAATAAAAGACAGAATCACCATCGAAAAAATGCCAGCAAATGAAGGGCATGATGTTTTCTTTAAAAGCGATGATCTGCAACGCAGATACGGGCGGGGGTACTATGTTCTAACAGACCCGGATGTAATTCCCAACCCGGATACACCGGCGGATTTTATGAAAACCCTGATCCGCCATCTACACAACAATATTTACGCGATAACCAAGGTGGGATTGGCATTAGATATCGAATCTATTCCGGATACTTATCCGCTAAAAAGCACCGTAATCCGCTGGGAAAAGAAATTCTGGGAAAATGAACTTGCGGCAGATATTTACCTGGCAGAGATCGATACCACATTTGCGCTTTACAAGCCCCTGTATCCCAAGTTGGGTTTCGAAGTCAATTTTTATACGGGGATACGTATTGCAGGAAATTTTACCGCAAAACATCTGGGTTGGTATATCGACCCGGAAAATATCACAGATGAGCAGCTATATTATATGCAAAGCGCCGGCAAATCCTCATCCTGGAAAATGACCAAAGACGGACAGTTGGCAGAAGAGCAGTCTATAAAAAATTACCAATAATATCTACGGTAAATTCCGTCTTCTTTTAATCACTGAACAAGACTATCCCCATCGATAGCGTCCTGTCCAAAATAAAAGGTTTCTATTCAAATATTTCTTCAACCAATTTCCTGACATTTTCCGGAGCATACCGTTGAATAGTAATCAGTGAATGTTCTGCGATGCTGTTCCATTGCTCTTTGTTATGATATAATTCAAGAATTGCATTTGCAAATGCCCCGCTGTTATTCACCACAACCACGTCCCGGTCAGCAATCAGATCCATGCCTTCAACACCAACATCGGTAGATACAACAGGCAACCCATATTCCATGGCTTGTCCTATCTTCCCCTTCATCCCGGCTCCATACCGGAGGGGGGCCACAAATAAACGGCTGTTATAAAAAAAAGAAGATACATCATGCAGGAATCCCGGTACTTCAACGCGATCCGATTTCAGCCGAAGCACTTCCACCGGAGGGTCGCTTCCCAATAAGGTGAGTTTCATATCGGGCACGCGCTCCCAAATCACAGGCATAATTTCCCGGACCAACCATAATACAGCATCTACATTGGGCGGATGTTTATAGCCGCCAATGAAGCAAAGGCCTTTCCGATTTTCAAAACCAGGCAGCGCTATATGTTCTTTTACCGGATGAATATTCGGAATTACTTTTACGTTCTTTGCTCTGGCTTCTACCAGGATATCACGTTCAAAAGGTGTTACCACAAGGGTCATATCTGCTCCCCGTGCATAGCTAAGCTCTTTTTGTTTCAACTCCTCTATCGCACTTTTAGAAGTGCTATTGGATGGATGATAAGCCAGGGAACGCTCCATTCGCAAATAATGGAGATCTACGGTATCGTAGATCCAAGACACCTTTTCATATTGTTGAACCACCGATGCATATTTTTCGTTTAAATGAAGGCGGGCTATCCACACATAATCCATACGGGACAAGACTTCTTCTAACAGATCTATCTTTGATCTTGGCCCCTGGGATTCATACACAATCCTAACACCTTGTGTAATTAATTCAGAGTAATAGGGTTCTTCTCCTTCGCTATAGTCCGGCAGAAAATACACTTCAAGATCCAGTAGAAAAAAAATCTTTATCAGTTCATGCATTCTTCTCGACCCCGAGTCTTTATCATAAAATGGAAGGGTAGCATCAATAATCAAAATCTTCTTCTTTCCTCTCTGAAATTTATCAACATGATCATTAAAGTCGTAGCTATCTGAAAAACGGTTAAAAAAGGGCTTCCATTCTTCAATAAAGGCTGAAGTATTGTGTATCTGATGGTTGTTAATACCACTGTTCCCTGGTTGGCCAGCAGAAACAGCACTATTAAAACAAACTACCTCCGCCAACGGCTGATAGAAAACTTTCTTTCCCAATTGGTAACGTACCGAAAAGCAGAGATCAGCATCCTCGCTGGAAGTAGCTACGTATTTCTCATCAAACCCGTTTAAAACCGAGAAATCCTTTGCTTCGACTAAAAGACAGGTGCTATTAACATAATCTGTTTCCCTCAAATAGCTATACTTATACGCCCGGGCGTCCATTAACCTTCCAAAATTGCGCCGTTCTCCCTCAATGTTTACCAATCCACCCGCCTGCTCCAGCAGCCCGTACGGATAGATCAGTTTGCCTCCAACAACACCCGTATTAGCATGCGTGGCAAATACATCGATCATCTGATGCAACCATCGGTGTTGCACCACAACGTTATTGCCCAAAAAACAAATATAGTCGGAGACGATGGCTGCTGCTGCTCTATTTCGGGAACATAAAGAGCCTATACGGCGATCATTCCGTATCAGCGTAATATTCTTACATTGCTGAAGACCAGAAACCGTTTCATCTGAAGAACCGTCATCAACAACAATAATGCTATATGCAACGTTGCCCGTATTTTCGAGGATAGACTTTAAGCAAGCATAGGTAAATTTCCATTGATTATGCGCAACGATAACGATTGTTACTATCGGGCTATCATACCGAGGGAATACAAGTGATTGATAAAAGGGCAACTTTTCAGGCACATCTGCCCTTTTAAAATTATGAAACCCGAGCAATTGCGCTACAAACCCCTTTATGCCATGCCTGTAATGAATTTGGTATGGATACCTGTTAAATCGAAAAACAAGAACAACTAAACAAAAAAATCGCCCCAGAAGTGATCTTATTAATCTGCCATCAATTAGCTTTTTAATCAATCCTCCTTTCCATAGGTAGTATGTCCGCACCAAATGAAAACACGCTGCATAATTAACCCTGTCAATTCGCCGGCTCAATTTTTCCGATTTTCCCAATTTCTTCATCTCTTTGTACTTGTTTAGCGCTTCTTAATCTCTGCCCAAACTGCTCCCATCGTCACGCGGCACCCGTACCATTTAGATACCCGCGCGTTCCGGAACAAATTTCGAATCTCCGATCCAAGAGGCGCTTCAGCAGCATGCCTTATCCTCCAAAAGTCTCTAAACAAGCGCTTATACCCCCTATAATAGGTTCCCTTATCAATCATGGATTCCTCAAACTGCAGGTTCAATATCTTCATTTGTTCCAAAACGCCCAATCCTGACCGGATGGCTTTGCCGCTTACATCCTTTTCATGTTTCAGAAAATAGTTGAGTAATTTTCCGCTTATGGCAACCCTTCCCTCCATGGCCAGCCGGATCCAGAAAACCATATCCCCGGCATATTTATAGTTTTTATAATCATGAGAGATCTTGCTATACAAATTCCTTTTCCAGATAGCCATACTTGCATTGAAGATGGCGTTTTGAGCCCCCATGTAGGTTTTTACAAACAGAGCGCCGTCAATGCATTCCTCTACTTTACGATGAGCAGACTGCCATTTTATATTTCCCTCAACATCAACACAATAAGACTGACAATAACTAATAGCGCATTGCTCATCTGTTTCTGCATTTTCCACCAGTTCTTTAAGCAGCACTGGCTCACACCAGTCATCACTTTCTGCTATCCAGATATATTTTCCGCCGGCCAGTTTTATTCCTTTTTCCCATTGCAAAAAAGTACTTCCGGAGTTAACCGGATTATAGACAATAGTCTTAACCAGGGGATGTTGCCGGTATTGTTCGATAATCGCTTTACTGTTGTCGGTTGAAGCATCATCAAGAATAATAATCTCTATGGAGCGATATGTTTGATTTAAAACGCTTTCAATTCGCTTTTGAAGAAATGCTCCATGATTATAATTGGGTATGATTACAGAAACTAAAGACATAGCATACAACAAAAAAATAGCATATCAAAGCAAGCGCTTTGTCATTCTTTCAATAATTACGGGCACCTCTCTGCCCTCCGCCAAATAAGCGCTTTGCAAAAGCCCTATCCATTCGATGAACCGAAACTTCTTGTCAATATCCGTAGAAACTTTAACCTTTACATATTTTCTCATTACCTTAAACCATAGTGCTGTACCACTCTTAAGAGGTCTGCCAAAATTAACCTGATGCTCGGGGATCATCTGCCGGATAGCCGGATCGTAGCAAACATGGGTCCCATATATCAATTTCCGGATGTACGAAAGTTCTGTCCGTTTTGCAGTAATCATGTGCTTTACTTTCAATGCCGGGGCCACTCCTGCGGCAGCGCCTTGTACAATACAGGACAAAACCAGTTGCATGTCGCCTCCACTGGTCAGCTGGTTGCCTTCCCTATCCTTCAACGTCAATACTCCGGAAGATAATAATTTCACATAGTGCAGGGCGTGCTGCCGTTTAATGCTTAACCCCGTTCCATACGGATAACAGTCCTGCTGCGACCGCAGGCAGGAATATTGTATAAAGTCCTCGTGCCGCTCCTGAAATCGGGGGTCGGCATACTTCTTTAAATTAGGCGCAATGCCGTCAATATAATCCACCCATACATTTCCGGGGCCCCACGCTCCTATAGAGGGATACCGCTCCCACAACGCTTCCAACACGGTCAAATAGTCATCAAATGGTTCATTATCATCGTCAAAAAAAACAATATACCTTCCGGTCGATTCAAGAATTCCCCTTTTTCTTGCAAAGGTCAGTCCCTGTTGCTTTTCAACAATAACTCTTACGTAAGGCATTTGACCTAACAGGTCCTTTATATATGTGAGAGCGGTTAATTCAGGAGCACTGCTGTTGTCAATTAAAAGTACCTCAAATATCCCGCCGGGTTCTTTTAATAACCTGATCGCTTCTAAACAGCGTTTAAAAATCCTGTCATCCGGATTATAGGAACACACCACAATTGAAAACAGAATTTCGTCATTTCCTGTGCCATTCATAGAATACTTTTTTCCAGGGTGATCATTGTGGTTGATATTTTTTAAAAAAATGTTTTAACTGGTAGCGATACCGGGTTTTATACTTAAACAACATGATTGATTTTTTACGAAAGAAATTGCCGCTTAATGCATTTTTCAGTTCCGATTCAAAGTCCTGCCTTACCTGGGGTGAAAATTTTTTATGGCCCTTATAAAACGCCCTTATAAAGCGCCGGAGGCCCACAGCATAAGACGGTTCATCGATAAGCCCCTTCCTGAATATAATTTGAAGAGCCTGAATTTCCTCAATAGTCCCTTTGCCGGTTTTATACATTGCTCCACTGACATCTGCGTCATGTTTCCGGAAATAATTCAATACGCGCCCACTGATATGTACTTTTCCTAAACCAGCCATCTCCACCCAAAACAACCAGTCTCCGCACATTTTAAAATCAATAAAACGCCTGGATATTTGGTCGTAATACTTTTTTTTCCAAATCGCCATGCTGGCGTTGAAAATTGAAGTCGTTTTTATCATAAAATCACGGATAAATGCATCTCCCGCTTTGATTTCTGAAAGACAGCCGTGATGCGATGTAAAGCGAATCTTATTGACGCCATCAACACAATAAGCCTGACAGTAACTCACCACACAATCCTCATCAGATTCAATTCCATGAACAAGATGCTCCAGTAAGCTCGGCTCGCACCAATCGTCACTTTCCGCAAACCATATATATTCACCTCTGGCAAGTCCAACTCCTTTATCCCATTGTTTAAATGTACTTCCGGAATTCACCGCATTATAAACAATATGTTGCACTTTGGTATTTCCCCGATATTGCTCTATGATATCTTTACTGTTATCAACGGAAACATCGTCCAGTATAATTACTTCGAAATCCTGAAAGGTCTGATTTAGGATGCTATCAATCCTTTTTTGTAAATAAGCTCCGTGATTGTAATTGGGTACTATTACTGATACTTTTGGCATGTAAAATAAAACACATTATACAATTTACATAAGAAAATCACCATTGCCAGATATAGATCAGCACAGGTCAATGAGGTTTTATGCTTCCATATACCCATTGGCACGGTAGCTGTACTTGTAAAGCACCGTTTCCCGGTATATTTTTTCATTGGTGCCCAGGTTGGCACGGGAATTAAAAGTGTGAAAAATATGATACCCGACCGCAGCGAGCTTTAATTTTTTCTTTTTGATGCCCAGGTTGATCAGGCGCTCACCCAACTCGGAATCTTCCCGCCCCCAGCCTTCAAATCCGCTGTAATACCCGTTTACTTTTACATAATCATTTTTCCAGAAGGCCAGGTTGCAGCCTTTTACATTGTGGGATTTGCGGGGATTTACAAAAAAACAGCCTGAAAAAAGCGGGATCCGCAGCGCATTAAACCGGTTATCAAGTCCTGGCATAAAGGAATGCAACCCCTCGATATGCTTGGTCCGCAGCAATTCATGGCTCCGGCGCTCATTGATAAGCGTACGGCTGCCCTGTACAAAAAACCCCTCCCGGGCCGCTTTTGCATGATCCGCAATAAAATCGCGGTGCATAACGATGTCCCCGTCTATCTCAATAATATAATCGGATTCAATTTCCTTTATAGCTTTATTTACAATCAGGCTTTTCCGAAAACCCCGGTCTTCATGATATACATGTTTTACAGGGATACCGTGAATTTTTTCAAAATCGCGGACACACCAGGCCGTGCGGGTATCATCGCCATCCTCGGCAATAATGATCTCATCCGGCCTGCGGCTCTGGTACAATACACTTTTTAACACCAGCTGGAGTGCCTCCGGCCATTTGTAGGTGGAAATCATCAGTGCTACTGTGAAAGGAGTTTTTTTCATATACATTCTGTCTTTCTGCTTTTGGTTTATACTTCGCCAGGAAAAAATCAGTACGTTTCTAATGATCGGACAACGCGCCCTTTATTCCCTGCTCAGTATGGGCCGGCCATCCGGAGCTATCATATCCTGATAACGTGAAAAACGGTTGCAGCGCAACATGTTTGTCAGTTTGATTTATTCCGGATGCCCAATTTATCAATTCTTTTACAACTTTACGGATCTTGTCACCACCCGCAGAAGGGGTGATGGAATCGGTTTTTCAGCCTGCACCTGACCATTGCGCTCCTGTTTCAGGCCGCAAAGATAGTTTTTTTTACCGTTTGGGGGCGGATATGCACATAATCTCCGCTTTTTATCCCCGGTTTGGAGAATCAGCACAAATTATACCGGAAGCGCCGGGAAGTATGGAGCCTGGCAAATCTTGGGTAATATTATGAGAAATTTGACAACCGAAGGCCCCTTCGGGAATTTGAAAATATGAAAATGTGGGAATGAAGATGCCGTTAATACTCCCGGATCTTTCTCCTGGTCCATATTATACAGGAAATAGGGAATGGCAAGTAGTGAGAAGTTTGTACCTAAAGCATAAAAAATGGAAACCAACCCCAAACATCGGGTGCAAGGCAAAATCCGACCTGAAACTTCAAACATCAAACCCGGAACCTCAACTATTCCAGATATTCCAGCTCAGTTCCGCCTGGCCCACCAGCATATCATAGCCATTTTTGATAATGGCGCCGTGCTCTTTTCCTTCGTTTAAAAACGCCGTTAATGGAGGATTGTATACCAGGTCGTACAAGTAATGCCGCGGTGTGATGAGGTTATAAGGCAGATCCGGCTTTCCTTCTGTTTTGGGAAAGCTTCCCAGCGGAGTTGTATTGATAATCAGCGGGTAGGCTTCCATTATGGCAGCATCCAAATCGTTATAGCTCCATGCGTTTTCGCCCGGAGTCCGGGAAACATACCGGTAGGCAATGCCCAGCTTTTCCAGTGTATAGCGCACCGCCCGGGCGGCCCCGCCGGTGCCCAGGATTAAGGCCTGTGTATGATGGGGCTGCAGCTGCTCCAGCAGGGTGGTTTCAAAGGCTGCGGCATCGGTATTATATCCTTTTAACCGGCCGCCGGCAATCCGGATGCAGTTACAGGCTCCAATAGATTCCGCTTCGCCATCCAGCTCATCCAGAAAGGGCATTACCTCCTGCTTATAGGGTATGGTAACATTAAAACCTGCCAGCTCGGGGTGTTTTTTTAGCAGCTCCGGCAGGTGCCGGATGGCTGGGATCTCGAAGGCCTCGTACCGGCACCCCGAAATCCCCTCTTTTTCAAACTTTTCTGTAAAATAGCGTTTGGAAAAAGACTGGCTTAGCGGAAAACCTATCAAACCGAATAATCGCATCAGAACGCTGTTTTATTATCAAGGTATAAGCCGAACGAATCGCCCCGCAGGCCTATGCGCATGGCTTCCAGCGCTATCACTTCATTGGGAGGGATATTGCCCAGGTTTACGTTGCAGCCGATCAGTTCCAGGAAATAAAGTTGCTGTGCTTTTTGCGGCGCCTCCCAAATGATCTTTTCGGAAGGAATCTGGGTCAGGATCTCCTGTACCAGGCCTTCGCGCACTTCACCGGACCCCCGGTAAATACCCACATTTCCTGCCTCGCGCGCCTCCGCAATCACATAGGAGGAACCGGCTTCCAGTTCTGCTTTCATCAGCTCAATCCATTTGTACGGGGGTATAATATGCGTGGCATCCTTGCTCCCTACCTCGCTTAACACCGTTCCATGCTGCGTCAGCTTTTCAATATAGCCGCACTTTTCCGCATGAGGAATACTGATGGAGCCATCGCTCACCTCCATATAATCGATTCCAAAATGTTTGCAGATGGCAATGTAGTCATCTACCTGGTTGCGTACCAAGTAGGCTTCAAACAATGTACCTCCAAAATAAACAGGCACATCGTAAGAACGGTATACTTCGATCTTTTTTTCCAGGTTGGGGGTTACCACTGCGGTGCCAAACCCCAGTTTCAATACATCTACATGGGGGTAAGACACACTCATAAAACTCTTTGCCTCATCAATACTCAACCCCTTATCCATTACCATTGTAATGCCGTTTGTACGTGGACGAACGTTCCTTTCCGGCATCTGCGTCAAATTAAACTTCATTCGGTATCAGTTATTAATCGCCGCAAAAGTAACTATTTTGCGCCACTCCTGAAATCTTAGCTGCCCGGAGCCGCTGAAAATGAATATGCAATTGATAAAAAGAGCTTAAATTATCCCCCTGATTTCAGTTTATAGAAGGGCATTTACTTATTTTTGATACGAATTTTATCAATGAAGTTGTTTATAATCCGACAGGGATAAATTTGTGAACGTTAACAGGTGATATCCATCACTTTTTTATCCCTTGTTCAGTATAAACAAGTTCCACACTTATTATTAGTTTCTATATGAAGAAATCGGTACGTATTTTCTGGCGGCTTTTTTTCATCCTGTTTGGTCTGGGCGTATTAACGGTGCTGCTGGCCAACTGGGGCGTATTTGGGAAAATGCCTTCATTGGCAGAACTGGAGAACCCGGCCATTACGCAGGCATCAGAAGTGCTGGCCGCAGACGGCACCCTGATGGGCAAATATTACCTGCCCAATGGCAACCGTTCCATTGTAAAGTACCGCGATATCTCGCCCAATGTGATCAATGCCCTCATTGCCACGGAAGACAAACGGTTTTACGATCATGCGGGTATTGATCTGAAAGGCACCCTGCGCGCCATTTTTTTACTGGGAAAAGAAGGAGGCGGCAGCACCATTACCCAGCAGCTGGCCCTGGCCCTGTTTAACCAGCGGGCCAGCAATAAGGCGGTGCGCGTCATTCAAAAATTAAAAGAATGGATCATTTCTGTAAAGCTGGAACGGAATTTTACCAAGGAAGAGATTGTGGCCCTTTACCTCAACGTTGTTCCTTTCAGCGATAATGTATATGGCATCCGCAATGCCGCCCGGACCTGGTTCCAGAAAGAGCCCGATCGTTTAAGCGTGGATGAGGCCGCATTGCTGGTTGGGATGATCAACGGGCCAGGCATCTATAACCCCAGGAGAAACCCCAAGCTGGCTATTGACCGCAGGAACCTGGTAGTAGCCCGAATGGTGGAAAACGGCAACCTGTCTGCCGCCGAGGGCGACCGTGTTGCCGCGATGCCCATGCGGCTGAATTACAAAAAGATGGACGAAAATACGGGGTTTGCCCCCTATTTCCGGGATGTGTTGCGCGATGAAGTAAAAACGATCCTCAAAGATTCGGGCCTGAAGAAACCAGACGGATCATCCTATAGTCTTTATGAAGATGGGCTAAAGATTTATACGACCATCAACCCCCTCATGCAGCAGTATGCCGAAGAAGCCGTTTATATGCAGGTGCCCAACCTGCAGCGGGCGCTGGTACGCCAGTCTTTTATCAAGAGCGGGGCTGTTTGGAAAGGGCGGGATAATATCCTCCTTCGTGCCATGAAAGAAAGTGACCGCTGGAAAAACATGGCCGATGACGGATTCTCCGACAAAGAGATAAAAGCCAGCTTTTACAAAAAAGTGCCCATGAAAATATTTTCGTGGAATGCCAAGTACAAAGGCAAAGATACCGTAATGACCCCCTACGATTCTATCAAATACCACCGCACCATGGTACAATCGGCCTTTATGGTGATGGACCCCGTAACCGGCGAGGTAAAAGCATGGGTGGGCGGTATCGATTTTAAAACCTATAAATACGATCACGTAAACCTCCGGACCAAACGCCAGGTAGGTTCCACTATTAAACCTTTTTTATATGCCGAAGCGATCGAAGAAAGAGGGATGACACCGGAATCGATGGTGGAAGATGTACAGCAGGATTTTGGCAATGGCCAGCTGGTGCCCGCCACCGGACGCAGCTGTAGCGGCAGAACGATGACCATGGCTTCAGCACTGGCCTGGTCCAAGAACTGTGCTACCGCTTATATCATGAAAATGGTAGGCCCTGCACAGTTTGTTAAATTTTTACACCAGATCAATATCCCCACTAAAATACAGCCCTTCCCTTCCATTGCCCTGGGATCCTGTGAGCTCTCCCTGTTTGAAATGCTTTGGGGTTATTCCATATTCGGGGGAAGGGGCTTTTCTACCAAGCCCTACTTTATCAGCCGGATCGAAGACCGGAATGGCAACGTGATCAAACGTTTTGATTACAGCGTAAACCGTAAAGAGGCCATCAGTGAAGCCACCGCCTATACCATGAGCCGTATGATGCAGGGTATTGTAGACAAAGGAACCGCCGCCGGATTAAGAGCCCGGCTGGGCGCAGCGGAAATGGCGGGCAAAACCGGTACCACCAACGACAATAGCGATGCCTGGTTTATGGGCTTTACGCCCCAGCTGCTGGGTGGCGTTTGGGTAGGCTGCGATGATCGCTTTATCCGCAATGAAGGCCGCGGCGGCTTTGGCGGAGAAGCCGCCCGCCCGATATGGGAGGCCTTCTTTAAAAAAGTATATGCCGACAAATCGCTGGGCATTAACAGGGATGAAAAATTTGCGGAACCGGCAACAATGGAGAACGAAATATTAAGCGCCGATCCATCACAGTTTGTTACTTCTGAAAACCTCGAACCAACGGCCGAAGGCGAAGATGCGGGCCTGGGTACGGAGCAGGATTATATGCAAAACACCAATGAGTACATTGGACCCGAATCCAAACCCGTAACAGATGAAAAAGGGCCGGCCAAGGATACGGTTAAAAAAGAGCCGGCCAAAGCGGTTCAGGGAAAAGCCATCGGCACCTCCGATGAGCCCAGGAAGAAAAAAGGATTTTTGGGAGGCCTTTTCAAGAAAAAAGATAAAAATAAAAAACAGGAACAGGAGAAATAGTAAGAAGCCACTGAGACTCTGAAACACAGATGGAGGCGATCTCGCTGCATTCATAGCCGCTGCGGCTGCAAGTCGCCGACAAACTGCGTGCCCTAACTCCGGCGGCACGCATTTCCTTATAAGGACTCCCCTAAGCACAGCATAAAAAATCCAGTGTTTCTGTAGTTCTGTGGCATTCCCCTCCTCTGCGTTTCAGCGGCCTCCTCACAAAAGCAACAAGTATCGTATATTTGCGCATTATTTTATTTAAAAATCGAATCATTATATGGCAGACATTTTTGAGCGGCTATTAAAAAATTACGGACCCATTGGTCAGCACCGGGAAAGAGCCCACGGTTATTTTGCGTTTCCGAAACTGGAAGGAGAAATTGGCAGCACGATGAAGTTCCGCGGAAATGACGTAATCGTTTGGAGCCTCAACAACTACCTGGGATTGGCCAATCACCCGGAAATAAGAAAAGCTGACGCTGAGGGTGCCGCTCAATATGGACTTGCATTGCCCATGGGCGCCCGGATGATGAGTGGTAACTCTAACCTGCATGAGCAGCTGGAAGCCGAACTGGCCGCATTTGTAAGCAAAGAAGACGCAGTTTTATTGAATTTTGGCTATCAGGGCATGGTTAGCATTATTGACGTGCTTTGCAGTCGTCATGATGTAATTGTTTACGATGCCGAAAGCCACGCCTGCATTATTGACGGGCTGCGTTTACACCCCGGTCACCGTTTTGTATTTAAACACAACAATATTGAAGACTTTGAAAAGCAAATGGAGCGGGCCACAGCCTTGATTGAAAAACAAAAATCGGGCGGTATCCTGGTCATTACCGAAGGGGTTTTTGGTATGGCGGGTGACCAGGGTAAGCTAAAAGAAATCATTGCTTTAAAAAACAAATTCAGTTTTCGACTGCTGGTAGATGACGCCCACGGGTTTGGCACACTGGGCAAAACCGGCGCCGGCGCGGGAGAAGAGCAAGGCGTGCAGGACCAGATCGATATTTACTTCTCTACGTTCGCTAAGTCCATGGCGTCTATTGGGGCTTTTGTTGCCGGAGATCGTAAAATCATTGACTATATCCGTTACAATATCCGCAGCCAGATTTTTGCCAAAAGCCTGCCGATGCCGCTGGTGGTAGGTAATCTCAAACGACTGGAGCTGCTGCGCACAAGACCTGAGTTAAAAGAAAAGCTTTGGGATGTAGCGTTAAAACTGCAGAACGGGTTAAGAACACGCGGGTTTGATATTGGCACCACGGATTCCGTTGTAACCCCCATCTACATGAAGGGCGGCGTGGAGGAAGCCACAGCCATGGTAATGGACCTCAGGGAAAATTACCGCATCTTCTGCTCCATTGTAGTATACCCCGTTATTCCCAAGGGACATATTATTTACCGCTTAATTCCCACGGCCAGTCATACTGATGCCGACATTGAAGCTACATTAACCGCATTCTCTGCCGTAAAAGAAAAGCTGGATGCCGGGACTTACAAAACAAATGCCATCCCTGATATGGCAGAACGTTCATAAAAAACATATAATTTCAAAAAAGAACCATCCGCAGACTACGGGTGGTTTTTTTTATCGAAATTATTTAGGACCGCTGATGAACCCGAACATCCAGGCATTTTTTTCCACTTTTCTCCCGATTAATCGCATGCACGTCAAGGTAAGCGCAACATACAATCTGCCCCGAACTGCAGCTATACCAGCATTTGAGCCATTTTCGCTCCGTTAGGAGCGGTGTGTTTATCCTAATCGTAATGGCATTTGTTCGGGCTCCGTAGGACGCCCCGTGTTTATGCGGCATCCCGCAGAGGCTCATTGACGTCAAGTCAACGAGATGTAAGCATGCCAGCAAATCTGCGCTATTAAAGGCTTTGAGGGGCATATCCCCGGATAGATGTTGGAACATCGTGCTTTAGCGCGATGTTAGCAGCCAAAAGGCAGATGTGAGTGCCATAGGCACGGCAGATGTTTCGGGCTGACGGCTCTCAATCCTTCGTCTGGATGGCGAGACGGGTTAAAACCCGCTCTTACAATATTCATCTGCCGCTATGCGGCGGGTATAGTTTCATGCTAACCTGACGCGTAGGCGCAGAGGCGGGACAGGCACTGACGGAGCCGATGCGCTGCATCGTTGGTCATGAATACTATAAGCACGTGGCGCCTGCAGCACCTGGATCAAGTTTCCTAACTTGACGCTCATGTATGACAATCGGGACAAGTCCGCCGAAAGGCGAATTCCGCCAAATAGGCATCGAATAGGCTCGGGTATTTTCGGTTGGCGAAATCGATAAAACCGGCGTTGCAGGCCTGGTTATCAGCAAGCTCTCCACATTAAGGAGAGATATATTGCGATCATTGCGTGTTCATAGCGCCCCTTGCGGTAAAAACAACAATAGCAAAAGGCTGCCTTTGCAGACAGCCCTTGCACGTTGTATCAATTATTAACTGGTTATTTTACTTCGTGTACAATAACAACTTCAACCGTCTTGGAAGTTTTGCTAACGCTGTACACCTTAACCTTGTTGGTTTTAGCATCGCTTACTTCAAAGGTCAGTCTTACGCTTGAGGGCAGTTGGGTATCAAACTGGTAGTTCCGCACAAGTTTAGAACCGGAAATGGTTTCTGTGTACAGCACTTCACCTGTCTCGTCTTTGATAGAAACGCCATAAGTTCCTTTGTTCAGGTTATTCAAACGCAGCTGGTAAATGGGCAGCTCTGTATTCGATTTGATGTATTCCAATTCGGGTTTTTCAGCATTGTCTGTTGCAACAACAGGGGTTGCAAAAACGCCGGTAGCAAAAAAAGCGGCAATAACGATGGATAATACTTTTGATTTCATGGTAATTGATTTTATGATTTTTAATTAAATTTTTATTTGCAGGAATACCTGGTCTTAACGACTATAGATATCCTTTGTGGTAAGAGTGTTCGAAAACAACACGCCTAACTTGTATGCTGCATCCGCAGCCCTGGTTAATAAAGCTTTCATTTTTATGTCTCCTTTTGTTTTTTGTTCACAATTTCTTTATCCAATAGTTCACATCACCGGGCGGCAAACAAAGCGAGAGAAGCAAATCCTGGTTGAGCTCAACGAAACGCTTTTGCAATACGCCCGTTTTAAATTGATACCACAAAGCTACGACCTGCAAAATCCTGCATAAAACCAACCTTTTACGCTTCTTAGGGTGCTTAGCAGCTAATAAATATATATAAATCAATAATAATCAATTTATTGTAAAAACAACTGTCATGATATCCAAACGGAAAAACGGGCGCTGAATTTACGGTGGCCAAACATGATTTCAGTCCCTTAAACATGCTGCCGGCTACAGATTTAAATCATGTATTGTTTTTTATCATATAACAGATTTACTGTATCTTACGGCGCCGAAACGCGTTCAGCCATATATATGTTCAAGCATAAAACTTCCATACTCTTTGTTGATCATTCCTGCAAGGAAAAAAAATCGATCCGGGTTCCTACAGTCTTGCTGGTATCATGGCGAAAATACCTGGTGGGATGCCTGGCCCTGATTCTGATTTTTTGTGCAGCATTTTGCTTTTTTATATTTAACAAAACAAGCAACTTCTATGCGCACCTGTATAAAAACCGGCTCGACCATGCCACCCGCATCAGCAACGAAATCGACGTAGCTAAGGTGAAGGCCTCATTCAAATCGATCGATCAGCATGTAAAACAGATCAACCAGCTGCTTGCAGAAAGAGGATTGTCAAAATTAACGCTGGACAATGCAGGCGGACCCGAGGTCTTTGACATTGCAGCCACCGATGAAGTAGCCGCGCTTTATGATAAGGAACTGGTAAAAGCAGAAGACATCATCCGCCATACCCCCATAGGAAGACCGCATTTTGGCGATCAGACATCGGGGTTCGGGCACCGTTATAATCCTTTTGGAACCGGCGGGGTTGAAGGCCATACCGGCCTTGATTTTAGAGGAGCGATCGGGGAAACGGTCAAAACAACCGCAGACGGGGTTGTTATATTTGCCGGCACAAAAGGAGGATATGGAAACTGTGTAATGGTGCAGCACCAAAACGGGTTTCAAACCCTCTATGGCCACCTGTCAAAAATCAGCGTAACAGAACATCAAAAGATAAAATCCGGAGAAAAGATCGGCGAAATAGGCAGCACCGGCAGAAGTACGGGCCCCCACCTGCACTACGAAGTGCTGATCAACGGTACAAGAACAGACCCCTCCCGTTTCACAAAACTATAACGCAATGTTTAATAAAAACAATTCCAGAGACAAAAAAACCAATATCGATCATGTAACCATCAATACCGTAATTGATGAAGGAATGCTTATCAAGGGAAATATTTCAGGTGAAGGCGCCATCAGGATCGATGGGAAAGTTGAAGGTAATATCGATCTTAAAGACGGGATTATCCTGGGAGAAAAATCAGAAATTAAAGGCTCCCTAAAAAGCAATATCATTGTAGTGCATGGAAAATTATACGGAAATATCAGTTGCCGCTTTCTCTACATTAAAAGTACGGGCTTAATTGACGGCGATATTGAGGTAGGAGCATTTGAAGTGGAACTGGGCGGCAAGTATAACGGAACGCTCAAAATGTTTGACCAGGAGCCGCAAAATAAAGAGACACATAAATCCAAAAAAACGTTGGTAAGTGAAACGGCCGTTTGATTCCTATAAAAAAGCAGCCTCCGGACTTAAAAATAAAACCCACCCTATATGCTTGCGCATTAACCAAAGGCCCCTAATTTTAGCGTTTATTTTTAACTACAACCATTATGCATACCAGGACCAGGATGATTTCTTTGATGACTGTGTTATTAACCGGCATGGCTGCCGGAGCCACTACCCCTTCCTTCAACAACACCGCTGTTGATACACTGCCCGCTGTTGAAAAAAAAGCGCCAAACAGTACCTATAAGCCGGCATTCAGGGGGCAAACCAGGGTACAGGGCGCAAAAACCACTACTCCGTACCGTGTCAACAAAATTGCCGAAAAAATAAGCGCCCCTTTTGCCATTGTTGCCATGCCCGATGGCCGGCTGATGGTTACCGTAAAATCGGGGTACATGGAAATACGCAACCGGGATGGAGCGCTGATAAAAAAGATCATCGGGTTTCCGCCCCCCGACCTGGTAGGACAGGGTGGGTTGCTTGATGTAGCGTTTGACCCTAACTTTACCCGCAATAAAATGATCTACTGGACCTATTCAGAAAAACAGGCATCCGGCAACTTAACGGCCGTGGCCAAGGGCAGTTTGAATGAAGCCGCAGGCAGGGTAGAAAATGTGTCGGTAATTTTTCGCGTAACCCCGGCCCTCAACAGCAACCTTCACTTTGGGTCCAGGATTGTTTTTGACAAAACCGGCAACCTGCTGGTTGCTGCAGGAGAACGATCAATCCTCGAAGGCCGGGCCCAGGCTCAGCTGCTGCAGTCCGGTTTGGGAAAAATCTTCCGGATCACCACCAGTGGCAAACCCGCAGCCGGTAATCCTTTTTTGCACAAACAGGGAGCCATGCCGGAAATTTACAGCTACGGCCATCGCAATCCCCAGGGATTAGATGTAAACCCCGCAACCGGGGCCGTGTGGGAATCTGAATTTGGCCCGAGAGGCGGCGATGAAATTAATATAGTACGGGCCGGTAAAAATTATGGCTGGCCGGTGATCACCTACGGAATTGAGTACAATGGCTCAAAAGTAGGGAATGCTCTGCAACAAAAGAGCGGCATGGAGCAGCCCGTTTACTACTGGGATCCGGTGATCTCGCCCAGCGGTATTTGCTTTTACCAGGGCAGCGCCATCCCCGAATGGAAAAACAATTTGTTTGTAACTTCCCTGAGCGGGCAACACATCGACCGGCTGGTGATTAAAAACAACAAAGTAGTTGGAGAAGAGCGGCTGCTTTCAGACGAGGGCGAACGCTTCCGGGATATTGCCTGCACCAACGGCGTACTCTTTGCCATCACCGACAAGGGAGCTATTTACAGGATCGGCAGGTAACCTTATCCGGACAGATACCCGTTTGGATGGGGCGGCGCTCCCTGATCATTTCTTTTACCAGGCCAGTCTGCCTGTTGCCGGGGCGCCACCGCCTTTAAAACCGGAATGGCAACGGATGCCGTTCTGGTTGCTGCGCTCACTGTGTTACCGGGGCCTGCCGCTGCCTCTTTTTGTAACCGGATCTTATGGGTTTCCAGCTCCAGTATAACCAGGGATAACTGATCAAGGCTTACTTCCAGGCATAGCAGGCGTGTTTCTTTTTCTACCAACCGTTCCGGCTGTCGCTTTTCCCTGCGTTCTTCCAGCAATAATATGTCTAATTGCAGCCGGGCCTGTTCATGTTCTCGTTTTTTCCGTGCCTTTTCCGGAAGGTCTTCGATATTCAGGGAAACCTGCTGCAGCTCCACACCTTTTCTATATAATAAGTCGTCTATTTCAGACACAGCATCCAAATGGCGTTCTATCTGTAATTCGAGTCCCAGTTTTTTCCATAAAAAGGTCTTCTGCGTTCTGTATGCCTGCTTCAATGAGGCATCACATTCTGAAAGATTGGTGACCTGGGAAAGTGACA
This sequence comes from Niabella hirudinis, assembly GCF_051201075.1. Taxonomy (NCBI): domain Bacteria; kingdom Pseudomonadati; phylum Bacteroidota; class Chitinophagia; order Chitinophagales; family Chitinophagaceae; genus Niabella; species Niabella hirudinis. The sequence continues at coordinate 75,342 of NZ_JBPEHJ010000016.1, read as the reverse complement.
GGGTTAACATAGTGGTTGTTTTGATTAAAGGACACCCTAAGCTACAACCGCGGGATGCCCTTTCGGTCAACAAAAACATATTTATAAATTATTTAACATTTTAGACTTTAAAAGGCGTTTCATCTGTTTTGGATATTTAGATTAATCTGTTGTACGCCAATCAGTTCAAGTTAAATGGATATTGATTCAAAACGATTAAAAGCGGGCGCATACTTATTATTTTATTTAATAATTCATTTTTAAGGGATAAACGGCGGGGAACATGCGCCCTTCGCCGTTAAAAACAAACCTCAGGGAACAGGAGGAGCGGAGGCCACGCAAATGAAACAATGCCATTAGCGACCAGCTACCCCGCTGCGATCGTTGTGGATACCTGGCGCGTTGCGATTTAAAACAAATCATGTGGGGCCATCAACACACTTGCTACCCGTTAAAAAAAGCGCTACTTTCGCAGCCCGTGAAGAAAAGCAGAAGAAGCAATGAACACAAACAACGAAGCATTGGATACAGGAAGTAACTGCATTGAAGTACAATATTTTTTTGAAGAGGAAACCCATTTAATGGACGCGCTGGTACAGAATAAATGCGAGTATGAGCTACTGGCATTGGTACGGGAAGTGGCATCCCGCCTTAAGCTTCGCATCATTATTGAAACCGCCCCGCTGGCCGAAAAAGGATTCAAACGACGGTTTAGAGTAACGCTGAAAAAAGAACATAAGGTAACCGCAGCAGCCCTTACCATTGCCACAACCGTATTAACGGCTGTTATAGCAGCCCCGCTGTCGGCATCTGCCGGCGATGCAGCCCGCAGGCTGGTTGAAGTACTGAAGAGCGTCCCGGAGTTCAATAATACCGACAATAAAAGAATGCAGCTGCAGGCAGAAAAACTGAGACTGCAGATGTACACTAATTGCGAAAACCTGGACACCAGTACCATCATCAAAAAAAGGCGGTCGAACTTTTTTGAACTGCTCAACCGTTATCCCCGGATCCGCCAGGTGCGCTTTACGGCATTTAACGAGCTAAAGGATACCATAACCCATGAAGAAAATTTACTGCGGCAGGATTTTAACAGCTTTATACTAACCACCAATATACTGGAACCCGAAGAAGTGGACGATATCGATATTGAGATCATTTCACCGGTATTAAAAAAGAGCAGCTATAAGTGGACCGGCATGTACCAGGGAAAACCCCGATCGTTTACCATGCAATCAAAAGAATTTAAAAAACTGGTACAATCAGGAAAAGTACAGTTCAAAAATGGCACTTCCATCAACTGCCAGCTAACGTTGCAGAAAAAGATGAACAACGAGGGTACAGAACGCATCACGGGCATTCTTATTAATCGTGTAAATCATTATTTTGAAAACGATAAGCCTATTGAAACCGTGGAGGGCAAGAAACAGAAAAAGCAACCGGAGCCGGAAATAACCCAGCTGGCGTTGTTTATGTAAAGGGGAATGGGGGAACAGGCAAGTAGCAAATAGGAAGATGGCGGTCGAAATGTAGATTGGTCTTCAATATTAAACAATTATAAACCGTCTTCAATACCATTCAACCAACCCGGTGTAATGTGAAAATGTGGAAATAAAATCAGGGGTTCAACCTTCACCCAATAAAACCAGCGTTTCGGAGTATAGTCTGGGGATGTGAGAATGGAGACAGGGCATCAGGCATAAAAACAAGACCCAACATCAAACCTGAAACTTCAAACGTCAAATGTCAAACCCTATCAACCGTTCCCCCAAAAAAGAAACTGTCCCCGAGGCTGCACAAAACAACTTCAGGGACAGTTTCAGAAATTTTAAGCAGCTGAAACCAGGGTCATTAAAGGGCTGCCCTTTCAGACAGCCCCTGTCATCCTGGTTTTTACTGCACCTAACGATATTAGACTAATTTTTAACAACAGCCACTACTTTTGAATAACTGCTGTGGCCATCTGCATCTACCTGTTCAATACGGATAAATCCTTTGTGTTCCCCGGTGTTTACCACCTCACCGTTTTTGTTACATGACAAAGCGGCCATTCCAATCAGCATATAGCCCAATACAGCCAACATAAACAGGTTACGGTTTCTGCGAGCTCCTCCAAAACCAAGAACCACCGCTGCCAGTACCGAAACGCCGAGCAACAGCGTGTTACCTTCTTTATCGATACGTACAGCATAAGTAGTAGCGTCTGTAAACAGGGCGCCCGCATGTTTGGATTTTACAGTAGCAATGGTTTGAAAATCGGTACCATTTTCAGACGCCTGGATATTAAAATGATCATTTTTAATTTCTTCCAGGGTTGTAAAATTCACCAGCAAATCGTTATCACCTGCTGTAGCTACAATAGCTCCAAATTGTACGGGCAATACCCCGTCCAGCAGCACCTCTACCCGGCCATTGCCGCCAACATTACCGGCCCTGTTGTTCGCATTGGTCCTGAAGCCACCGCCGCCACCGCCGCCGGGCGCAACACCCGGGATTGCGTTAACTCCTGAATTTGCACCGTCACCGCCATTGCCGCCCAGGTCATTTCCATTACCATGGGTCTGAACCGTGCCTGTACCGCCATCGCCGGCAGCACCTGCAGCACCGCCGCCGCCACCGCCGTACCCGTTGCCTCCATCAGCGCCATTTACGCCGTTGCCCCCTGCTTTATCAATAATGCCCGATGCGCCATTTGACTGCCAGGAGGCTTGTACCCCGGCACCCTGGGCTGCAGCGCCGGCACCGGCGTTGTTGTTGTCGCCCCCCGAAATTCCGCCAAGAGCGGTAACCGTAAACGAACCATTTACCGCAAAAGAGGACGCTCCTCCATTGGTACCGGAGCTGCCCCCCGCGCCTACTACAAAAGAGTAGTTGCCCGATGGCAATACCAGCGATACCTGCGAATAGGCTGCTCCACCACCGCCGCCGCCGCCGCGGTTGACATTTGCGGTGCGGGTGCCTCCACCGCCGCCCCCCCCCATATTTTGATGGTAACTTTATTAGCCTGGCCGGCGGGTACTGTATAGGTATAAGACCCGGGGGTAGAATAGGTTTGGGCCAATGCCGTTAAAAAAAATAAAGACGCAACGAATAAGAACAGGCCTTTTTTCCTGTTTAAAGAATAAGATGTCATTGTGCAGTTTTAAAAATTAAAGAAATCAGTTGTTATTGGTGATAACCGGTAAAGCAAGAGGATTCAAAAGATTTCCGGCATGCGGCAGGGGGCTGCAGAAATAGTTTGAGTGGCGGCATCGGAAAACAGCGGCACGGTATTACCCTCCCAAAATGGGTTTGAATAAAACATTATCATTATCCGTATTTCCGGTTTATTGTGGGTTTCAGAAGCGCCAGGGATCCGCAGTGGATCATCATTGGTTTGGGGGTGCTCCTTGCCGACCGGGTGCAATCAGCGGCCGCAAAAGTAGCTATCAATAGCAGGATGTCCAATGCCCCCAATGCAGTATTTTTCATACCCATCATAAAACAATGTTGGGCAGTTGCCAGCGCCTCTACGCTGCTGCAACTGCCCAACATCCAAACAAGTGCAACCGGCTTAATAAAGGGCTGCCCTTTCAGACAGCCCCGTCATCCTGGTTTTTACTGCACCTTAATCATTAACTACCTTTATTATTTTTGAATAAGTTGGAATCTGAGAATCTTTATCATACTGGGCAATGCGAACATAACCCACTTCTCCTTTTTCCACATCTACTGATTTACCGTCTTTCAAACAGGCGCCTGCAGCCAATACAATTACCACCAGGGCCAATACTCTTGCCCAGCGGGACCGTACCAGGGTGAGCAGGAATAAACCACCCATACCCAAGGCCGCCATTGCAACCGGCAATCCGATGGTCAGGGTATAATTCAGTGGACCAGTAGAATTACCGTCAACCGCTTTTGAATCCAGTTTACCGATGGCCGTCCAGTTTACATTATCACGTGAACCTTCCACTACAAATTCCTTTGAGTTAATTTCAGAAGCCGTTGTCCAGTTGATTTTGATCTGGTCATTCGCTTTTACGGCTGTAATGCTTTCAAAAGCAGCCGAAAGCGGACCGCCGCCAATAACTACAGAACTGGAACCACATTGGGCAGCACCGCAATTGCCGGTATAGGGTATAAACTCCGCCCTCAGCGCAGACAGACCTGCGTTACACATAACTCCTGTATAGGTTTTGTGGCCATCACTCGTGTTACCCTGCAAACAATCTTCCAGAATAAGAACGCCGCCGCAATAGATTTTTACACTGAGGGACTTATTCCCATTCGTATTATAACCGATATCCAGGTTCCAGGTTGAGTTATCCCCACTTGGGTTTGAAAAGACAGCGCTGGTCATATTAATGCAGTTTTGCGCTGTGGCGATAAAGACCATAAAGGCTCCAACAATGGAGAGTAAGAAACGTTTGTTCATTTTGTGCAGTTTTAAAAATTAAAAAATAAAATCAACTAACCATAGAATAACATCAGGCAAAGTGGGCGCAGGGATTCAAAAAATCAGATACATTCAAGCATATCCTAATCATTTTGAGTGGAGGCGCTGTTATCTTCATCCGGTAACACTATAACCAGGATCTTAAATAGCCGGCACAGGATCATGATAACCGGTACGCCATACGGGTTTCAATCTTCACGGTAAGCGGTTGCATCCGCAGCGGATGCGTATATTGGCTTAAAAGGGTATAAGGGTATAGGGCGGATCAGACTCCGGTTAAGTAGTAAATATTCTATACAAACTATTGCATTGAATTTTGGGTATCACTCAAATGTATATCGGTGACAACACTCCCACTAAACGAACACTGACTTTAAGGCCCTCAACTAAACAGTTATATTTTTACTTGCAAGTACTGCTTGGTATCATTCTCTAAGCAAATTTACTTATCTGGACCCCGTTATTATACAAAATTCGATGAAGCCCCCTGTTTACCCGTTAGATTGTTTTCAGACAGGGATAAAGCCAAAAAACAGATCATAAAAAAGGGCTGCCTTTTCAGACAGCCCCGTCATCCTGGTTTTTACTGCACCTTAATCATTAACTACCTTTATTACTTTTGAATAAGCAGGTATATTAGAATCCTTATCATATTGTGCAATGCGTATATAGCCCACTTCGCCTTTCTCCACATCTACCGATTTGCCGTCCTTAAGACAAGCGCCTGCAACTACTATAATGATCACCAGGGCCAGGGCCCGCGCCCACCGGGACCTTACGAGCGTGAGCAGGAATAAACCGGCGATGCCCAATGCCGCTACTGTCACCGGCAAACCAATAACCAGGGTATAATTTAATGGCTGTGTAGAAATACCATTTACGGCTTTTGACTCCAGCTTGCCGATAGCCGTCCAGTTTACATTGTCACGCGAACCTTCCACCACAAACTCCCTGCTGTTATTTTCAGAAGCAGTAGTCCAGCTGATTTCTATCTGGTTATCCTTTTTAACAGCCGCAATATTTTCAAGCTGAACGGGGAGTATTTCGATACCTGTTTGCCAGCAAGCAGGGTTCTTTCCTTTATCGTCCTGAGCCGACCAGGAATCGCCTTTAAAAGTAGGAGGATTGTTTGGATCACAGGTCTCACCCGGGGCCAGCTTTACGGCCAGGCGGATATTGGAAAACACAAACCGGGTACTCCCATCCGGGTTGCCGGGGGTTTTGGTAAATGTAACCCCATCATTTGCATCCTGTACCAAAAAATCATTGTTTGTATCCGGAGGGTAGGTATTAGCCAGGAATACATTGGCCTCACCCAGGCTGTAATTCAACACGAGGGTTAGCAAAGAAGTAGACAACACACCACCGTTAGCATATTTTGGAGCTCCGCTGGGGCCATTTCCAAATGCCCAGGCCGGGCTGGGATAGTCAACCATCCGCCACAAATGAATATAGGCATACTTGTTACCTCCGTTGATTTTTATATCCTCCGTAAGGTTTACAACACGCACACAGTATTTATCACCATTTGGGGCCGTACTGTCAATTGTACTAACAACCTGTACAAGCGGGCCAACAAAAATACAAGGGTCCGCGTTTGCTTTCTTTTGTGTACAAAGGCATAAAAGAAAAGCTGCTGTAAAAATTAAAAACCGAGTTTTCATCGTTGTGCAGTTTTAAGAATTAATAAAAAATAGAATGATGACCAATGAATGACATCGGCAAAGAGGGGGGACAATATTCAAAAATCAGGATACGCTGCGGAGGTATCTCAATAGTTTTGAGTGGGGCCGGGATACCTGTATCTATACACTATAAACGGGATCACAAACAATGTATATGCGCACAGGATCACCCATAGCCGTATGGTTTCGTCTTCAAGGTAAGCTTCTGCATCTGCAACAGATGCCACTATTGGTTTGGGGGGTATTGGGTCTGGTTTGTCAGGCCACAACTATAGTTAGTGTATAAAGTGAAGGTATCTCTTAATAAAAAGATAGCCAATACCCTAATATGGGTATTCTTCAGAATCTTTTAAATGCGGGAGCGCAGGTAATCATTATTGCCGCGCAACAACAATCCGCACGGGTCCCTTTACCCTTCCATCGGCCATATTATTCCTGCCGATGATGAGCATGTATACCCCAGGCTTTTTTGTAGGATACTCCATTATCAGCCCAAAAGGGCCATCCGTTTTACCATCCGGCATTTGAACCTGGCTGATCCGCAGATTCCTGTCCTTGCCCTCAGGTTGCAGCTGCAGGTTCAGGTGCCGGGTATGGGTTACGGGAATCTGAACATGGATTTGCTGATAATCTTTTTGAATATCGGCAATAAAAACGGTGTCGTTTTGCTGCGCCCGCAGGACAATTACGGAATCGTCCGGGTCTTTGGGCCCGTCTTTTGGCATACCTGGCGAAGCCGGAGTGTTTAAACCCGTTGATGATGATGAAGTATCCGCCCCACTGCCCGGACCGGGCCCGGCCATTTCATTACAGGCGCCTGATAACAATAAAAGCAAAACAATATATACAGGTGTTTTCAGCATGATGCTTAAAATTTTGTAGGTTTACAAAAATATTAAATCTGGCATGAACAATAAATTTATCCTCTCAACTACTGCAACGATCAGTTTAAAAGGCGCGGAGATCGTGGAATACTGCGGTATTGTATCCGGTGAAACGGTAATTGGAGCTAATATCGTTCGGGATTTTTTTGCCGGAATCCGTGATATTGTGGGAGGGCGTTCCGGCTCTTATGAGGAAGTTCTGCGGGAGGCTAAGAACACAGCCCTCAAAGAAATGCAGGATTATGCCCTTCAGCTGGGCGCAAATGGAGTAATTGGAGTAGATCTGGACTATGAAACCGTAGGCCAAAGTATGCTGATGGTTACGGCAAGCGGTACCGCCGTTAAGATTGAAGGGATTTAGCAGATCCTGCTCTTTTATCGGTATTATGCAGCCTGCCTCGTGAAGTCTTTGTGGTTGAATTTAAACGCAAAGAACGCAATGATCCCGCGAGGTACGCAACGCCTTCCATTAACTTCTATAGCGACCCTGGCGGATGCCTGGCGCCCTTTGCGGTTGAAGTTAAACCCCCGGCGTCCACGAATGAACAAACAGTTGTTCCTGTTAAAAAAAATAATTGATACGCAGGCAACCGGTAAAGCAAGCAGGCCGTCTTATTCGCGATTGAATAAAAAGGGATAAAAAAATCCCCAACATTGTTACACGTTGGGGACCTTCATCAAAAACCATTAACCATTAAACCTTATCCTATGAAAATTCAATCTCAAATTTATAAACTATTTCCTATATTTCAAAAGTAATATTTTGAAGTACGGGAAATTTTCACATTTTATTACCAATTTATTTCCTGCCAAACCCCTAATAATTTAAAAATCAATAAACCGATTGAGTAAGCTTTTCAGTTTTTTCATCCGGAAATGATCCGATAATTATCGGGATACTAATAAAAGGTTACATTCGGCCATTAAAATCCGTCCGAACGGCATTCAGGCAACGGGCATAAAAAATTTACGGATGAAAAGAAAAATTGTGGTGGCTATTACGGGTGCAAGCGGGTCCATTTACCCTTCACGATTGTTATCCAAACTGTTGCAAATAAAAGACCAGTGGGAGATGGTTGGAGTGGTGGCCACAAAAAACGCAAAAGAAGTTTGGCAGGTTGAAACGGATACGATCTTTGAACCGGAGCCGGCATTTTCCTATTTTGACACCACCAACTTCAATGCGCCCTTTGCATCCGGCAGCGGTCGTTTTGATACGATGATTATTATTCCCTGCTCGATGGGTGTATTGGGGCGGGTTGCCACCGGCATATCAAACGACCTGATCACCAGGGCTGCGGACGTTATTTTAAAGGAGCGGCGCAAACTCATCTGCGTTGTCCGCGAAACCCCCTATAACCTGGTCCATATTAAAAATATGGAAACATTGACGCTCGCGGGCGGCATCGTATGTCCGGCTACCCCTTCCTATTACAGCAAACCCCGCACCATTGAGGAAGTTGCCGACACGGTTGTAGACCGGGTGCTGGACCTGGCAGGTTTTGACATTACCTCTTACCGCTGGGGCCAATAAAAACGGAGAAAGGCCGCAAAGAAGCTGTGTTATTGCCACTGAAACGCAGAAACACAGACGCTTTTAATGCTGCTACAATGGTGTCTGATTTCAATATAAGAAACCCAGATTCTTCCTCCGTATTTCAGACCTGTGGTTTTTTCGCCACTAAGACAGGAAGGCACCAAGACACACAAAGTGTCTTTGCCCTATATATACTTCGCCCCGGTATCAATGTAAAATATTGAATGGAGCATGTCAAATGTAAAAGGAGTGCCCATTTAGGAAAAGGAGCTTGTCAGTGTCAACTGGATCCACTTTTGCATTTTACATTGGATATTTATTATTTTACATTCCCTGAATTTCTCGTGAAAGAAGGGGTTTTTATGGCGAATCGATTCACTTCTTTATCCCCGATTTATCGCATACGCGTCAAGTTAATTTTTGCCCTGGGAGCTGCAGCGCAGCGCTGATCCTGTTAGTAAACGACAATACGGGTAATAAAGGTGCAGCGCACCGGTAATCATTGCGGTTTGTACAAGCCGTGCACAGGAAATTACCGCCGCGCTGCGGCTACGGGAGGTTTTGGAGGTTCATCGTTATAAGGGTCAACGGCGCGCTACGCCTGTTTGCCATTAAAAGATGCGATCTTTTTGGCGCGAAAGGCTTACCCGTACTACATTTCATGGCAACATGATCTGTTCTTAACCTGACGCACATGCGATTTATCGGGGCCGTATATAATTTTTTTGTGTTTCTTGGCGCCTTTGTGACATACGGGGCAATACGTTTCCCCAAAAATAGAAAGGCCACCTGTTGAAGATGACCTTTTAAATAGTTGTTGCTCCTGTTTATCCCAATGGAACATTAAAAGGAATTGTTTTTGGGGGCAGGCATTTTTTATCATCACAAGTCTGGTACTCTACCGTTCCGGAAACGGATGTTTTTGCCGCAGCCTTCAGGGTTACCCTTTGTACAAATGTTACGGTATTGGCATACTGATGCGTTGTGGATTTGGTTGTGGCATCATGAAATTTTTCCATTTTACCTAACTCCTTTACGCTGCCCGTACGCACAATCAGCGGGTTATTGGCAAAGCCCACCTTCGTAGGATAGGCAATGGCATCTTTGGGCTGGGTTTGGGAATAAAGATGCCAGCCGCTTTTTAGCGTGGCTACCATCTGCACTTCGTATACCTTATTACTTATTTTTTTTGCTGAAAATTTCCAACTGGCAGGATCTACCTGCGCCATGGTGCTGCCAAAAGCCATTACGCATAAAAGGCCCACTAAAATATGCTTCATTATTGTTGTTTTTGATTTTACAAATGCAAAGGTAGCATCCGGTTCCTTTACAAAAACCTAAAATGCCGGTTTACTTATGGACGCTTTCCTCAGGAAACAAGTTGCCTGGCCATCAATAAAGAAGTAAGAATCTTTTTACCATCTTCATTACCCAAAACAGCACTGCAGGCTCTTTCGGGATGGGGCATCATTCCAAATACATTACGTTGTGCATTGCTGATACCTGCAATATGATCGATAGCGCCGTTGGGGTTGCTCTCTGGCGTTTCATTGCCCTCCGCATCACAATAGCGGAAGAGGATTTGCCCGTTTGCCTTCAGTTGCTCCAGGGTTTCTGCGTTGGCATAGTAGCGGCCCTCCCCATGTGCAACCGGTATTTTATATACTTCACGGAAATGTTCCGGATCTCCGAGCAACTGCTCCCTATAAGTACCTTCAGGTTTAATATAGATATTCTTGCAAATGTACTGCTGCCGTTCGTTGCGCAGCAAAGCACCGGGAAGCAGGCCCGACTCGCAAAGGATCTGGAACCCATTGCATACTCCATACACCTTTCCCCCGTTATTCGCGAACGCAATCACCTGCTTCATTACCGGGCTAAAACGGGCTATAGCGCCGCACCGGAGGTAATCCCCATAGGAAAATCCTCCCGGCAGCACAATACAATCCTCCGTGTTAAAAGAACTGATATCTTCGTTTTTATGCCAAAGCGGAACTACTTCCTGGTTCAGATCATACTGTAAAGCGTCCAACATATCTCTGTCGCAATTAGACCCCGGAAATACAACTACTCCAAATTTCATGTGATATTGATTTATGGTTCTACCAGACTGCAAAGATAACCCTTCTGGAATTTGAAAATTTGAAAATTTGAAAATGGGGAAATGTGAATGGTCAATGGCCAATAGAGCATGAAACCGGTTTAAGTAAACAGGAAGTAGCTGTAGGGAGCAAGTCGATAGTGTTTCCTTTGGCATTGAAACGAAGCCATGGCAGCCGTTTCCATTAAACTTGCTATTGGGACAGCCCTTTTGGCAACAAACGAACGTTAAATAATATTCGCCGATATTGAACAACGAAGTTGTATAAACTTTTGAACGCCCGCATAGTTCCCGAAGATTTACGCCAATTTTTGCGCATATTTTCGCAGAAAATCAATCCGCGGTAATCAGCGGTGTATTGCATCCGTCTAAAATCAGCGGGAAAATCAGACAATCCGCTTTTTTGGAGAAAAAGTTTATACGATGTCAACATTACCCCCTGCTCAACCCAAAAAACCTGGAATATGAAACAGCAGCATCCAATCTCAAACATGAAACATGAAACAAAATCAACTCACCGGAAAGCCGCAATTTCTACGCCGATAATAAATGCCACCGTCAGCCAGAATGAAATAACCGGGTACAGCCGTACTTCACTGTTCAGGTACCCAAAACCATGTACCGCCGCGCAGGGCACTAATACCAGCACCCAGTTGGTAAACCCGGTGCCAGGGTTCACAAAAGCAATGGCCACGGCCACGGCAAAATAGCTCAAAAACAGCATCCAGCCTTTCCGTACCTGTATCAGCATTTTTGATGAAAGCGCATGAATAGAATAAATGCCTGCCAGCAGCGGCAGAATAGTCAGAAACAACGCACCGGCAAACCAAAGCTGCTGTTTACCCAGCCTGAGCCCTACCGAAAAAGGCTCCAGCAGGGTATGAACCGTACCCCATTGATCCGACAAAAACAGGTAGATCAGGTAAAAATAATAGGGCGTCAAAAACCCAAATAAAAGCAGCAGCCACTCATTGATGCGAAACGGCCTCAGCATGCCCAATGCCAGTAACCCCCAGATAAGAAAAAATACCGCCGGCTGAAAAAACATGGTAGCACTCCCCAGCGCGAGGCCACAATTAAAAATGAACCCTTTGGCATTGGGGTGACTATGCGCCTTTAAAATAAAGATAAAGGACAACAGGAACAGGAGGGAAACAATAAGGGGCGCCGATAAATAATTAAATTCAGGGATAAATGAAGAAACCAGCATGAGTACCATGCCGGGGAGGTAATTGGCCTTATTTACCAGGCGCTGATTGTTAATAAAATTTGTAAGCAGGTAGGCCTGCCAAAACAGGAGTAAAAAAGCCGCCGCCGCATAAAAAGAGGGAAAGACAGCCGCAACAGGCTCCAGCAGTTTGAGCAGGTGGTCGTAAAGAAACCCGTCCTGAGGGCGCGTCACCACGGCGCGCTGCTGTACTGCCGACAACAGTAACCAGGGCCATTTCAGCATTAGCCCCAGTATGAAAATCATAATAAGATTTCCCGGGTTCTTTTGTTTAAAAACGCCAATCACAGTAACAGTCAGTTATTAATAGATAAAACATTATCGCCCTATGAGGCGGGGAATCCGTTTTTTAAAAATCAACCTTTGCAAAAGAAATGCTTTTCTTATATAAATAGGGAATGATCATACTGCCCGGCCCTACCTGTTTTCCATAACGGGGCATAAAATCTACATATTTATCCTTCGCTTCTATGGGCTCCGCTTCGGTCATTTGACCATTTTCGGTGATGATCACATCATCGAGGTCCGAAATTTTTGCAGCACGGTTTAGCACAAAATGCATCTGGTCGCCGCGAAGCAGCACCTGGTAGGAGATGGTACCATCGGTTTCTGTTTCGGATTGATCTTTGAAAATGATATTTTCTGTTGTGCGGTTGCCTCCCCGGTCAAAAGAAAACACGCCAATATTGCCGGCATGATAGCGGGCGTATCCGTCATAACCATAACCAGGCCCCCACCAATAACTCCTGTAAAAGAAGGGGGAATAGTAGCGATAGGGCGACCAGTAACCGCCGCCCCAGGGGCCCCAGCCCCCGTAAAAGCCGTAGGATCCGTAGAAACCTCCGCCACCCCAATAGTTCCACCGATCCCACATACCGCTGGCATTAGTTGTATAAAGTTCTTCCGCGGCAACCGTAAAGCCGCCATCCCGGTTTATGATAACATTGTTTATAAACAGGTCGTTAAAGGCGGTTTTACTGCCGCTTTTGCCACCTATTTTCTTTTTCAGATCTTCGTTAAAAGGGGTAACGGTTTCAAATAATTTTTCATGTTGATCTGCACTCAGCGCATAATTGTAAATGCCTGCAATATTTCCTCTTTTTTGGGTAGCGTAAAACGAAGTCATCAGGTAACGATTGTTAGCCTCATCCACTTTCAGTTTTATATCATCGAGAAACAAATCATTAACCGAAAGGGGGTATTCTTTATAAATATCGCTGTTTTCGGATTTTACGATCAGGGCCGCATCCTGTATATTGCCGCTGTTGAGCCGATTATACTTGATAAAGGCAAAATCCCCATTATTTGCCAGGCTGTATCCCGTCAGAAAATCGCCTCCCCTTACCATTGGGAGCGTATAGCGGCTTTCTTTGATCAGGTGCAGCTCCCGGTCAAAAAGCCGGGTTTTAAAAACATGATGAGCAGGGTCCTTCTTATTGATCTTAAATAACAGGATCTTGCTGCCATCACTGCTTTGTTCGGAACTATTGATCTTCCGGTCTGCCTTATAGGCAATAATTGTAGTATCCAGTGTAACCGGTGCGTCAAGGATTTTGCCATTGGCTTCAATTCTTACGGCATTACAGTACACCGTACTTCCCTGCTGAAACTGGTACAGCATGTATGCATAATTATGAAAGGGGTAAAAAGTAAGATCCAGCAGGTCGCCTTTCTTTGGAAGGATGGTTACGGGAACCGACTCCAGCAGCTGCATGCTTTCATTAAACACGTTGATCTGGTGCTTCCCTTTCACTTCTTTATAAATAAGATAGTTATTGGCCAGTTTGCCCAGGATTTCGAAGTTCATCCGTTGCACATCGGCTTTATTTGCTTCTGCATACACAATACTTTGCGCCTTTGCAACGTTTATAAGGCTGAAACAGAGTAGTAACAGACTAAAAATCAACTTTTTCATAAATCTTTTTAATATTCAATTATAAAGTTACAGCTTTCTCATGATTCCCTGCCGGCTTTTAACAAAGCCTGTTATAAGCGAGAAAATATAATGAAAGGCGGTAATAAAATAAGTTTTTTGTTTATTAATCTTTATCTAAACTTTGCTGCTTTATTGCAGAATAAATGGACTCATTGCAAGTGAAAGCTTCTACAAACAAAATGACGGCCGCTGGCCTGCTGGTTGCGTTGGGAATTATCTATGGGGACATTGGCACGTCCCCTTTGTATGTGTTTAACGCCATTATAGGAAACCGGGAAATCAATGAACTGTTGGTAATAGGATCCCTCTCCTGCATCATCTGGACCCTTACGCTGCAAACCACCATCAAATATGTAGTGCTTATTCTGAGAGCCGATAACCGGGGGGAAGGCGGTACTTTTGCCCTGTTTGCCCTGGTGCGGCGCCGACGAAAATGGCTGGTTATCCCCGCCATGATTGGCGGCGCGGCCATGATTGCCGATGGGATCATTACCCCGCCTATGACCATCACCTCTGCTGTTGAAGGTTTATCTATCCTGCCCTCGCTCCGGCACATGTCTACCAACACCGTTGTCATCATTGTTCTCTGTATTCTCAGCGCTTTCTTCTTCCTGCAGCAATTTGGAACGGCTTCCATTGGCAAAGTCTTTGGCCCGATCATGTTTCTCTGGTTCACCATGCTGGCCATTTTTGGGATTGGCCATCTTTTTGACGATATTTCTATATTCCGCGCACTGAGCCCACATTATGCTATTGATTTTCTTATCCGGTATCCGCATGGGTTCTGGCTGCTGGGTGCCGTATTTCTCTGTACTACAGGGGCAGAGGCGCTGTACAGCGATCTGGGTCATTGCGGGCGCGAAAACATTCGGGTCTCCTGGATGTATGTAAAACTTTGTCTGCTGCTCAACTACTTTGGCCAGGGCGCTTATTTGCTGTCGCACCATAACGGGCTTACCGTTACCGAATCGGTGAAAAAAACGCTGGGTATTAATGCCTTTTTCAACCTGATGCCCGAGTGGTTTATTGTGCCGGGGGTCATCATTGCCACTACTGCCGCCATCATTGCCAGCCAGGCTATGATTTCCGGCGCCTATACCCTCATCAGCGAAGCCATGCGCTTAAACCTCTGGCCCAAGGTAAAGATCCGTTATCCATCGGAGGCCAAGGGCCAGCTGTTTATCCCTGCCATTAACTCACTGATGTTTGTGGGTTGTATAGGAGTGGTCCTCTATTTTCAGCAATCCTCCCGAATGGAGGCTGCTTATGGTTTAGCGATCATTGTAACCATGCTTACCACAACTATTCTTTTTGCAAATTACCTGGTGCTGAAAAGGATCCGGCCGGTGTGGGTCTATATTTTTATTGCCGGCTATCTCACCATTGAAATCGCCTACCTGATAGCTTTGCTGGCGAAGTTTGTGCATGGAGGTTATATTACGGTGATGATCGGCGGCCTGATGTTTATGGTGATGTATGTCTGGTACAGGGCCCGGAAAATCAAGAACCGTTACGTGGAGTTTGTACGCATGGAGCACTATATACCCAAGATGCAGGAGCTTAGCGCCGACCGGTCCATTGCCAAGTATGCCACCCACCTGATCTATCTGACCAGTGCAGATAATCCAAAGGAAATTGAGCATAAGATCATTTATTCCATCCTGAATAAGAAACCTAAACGGGCCGATATTTACTGGTTTGTGCATGTAGATACCCTGGATGATCCGTACACAGCGGAATACAAAGTGGAGCACATCATTCCCAATGATATCATCCGTATTGATTTCAGGCTGGGATTCCGGATACAACCCCGCATCAACATCATGTTTAAAAAAGTAGTGGAAGATCTGGTAGTGAATAATGAAGTGAACATTATCAGCCGCTATGAAAGTTTGGCCAGCAGCAATACCGTAGGCGATTTCCAGTTTATGGTGATGGAAAAATACCTCAGTCCGGATAATGACCTGCCTTTTATGGAGAAGATCACCATGAAGCTGCATTTCCTGATCAAGCAGATCAGCCTTTCCGAAGAAAAGGGCTTCGGACTGGACCTTTCCAATGTGACGGTAGAAAAGTTTCCGCTGATCGTAGCACCGCTCACCAGCGTTAAGCTAAACCGAATCCAGGATCCGGAATAGCTTTTGTTTCAGGTTTCAGGTTTCAGGTTTAAAGTTTCATGTCAGATCCGGTTCTGTGCTCATTGATCCATTGACTATTCACTTATGTACTATTCACTGTTTGAGGGTTGAGGTTTAAGCTTCGGTACAAACCGGGTTCTTCGTATATTAAGGTTTAAAGTTCCAGGTTTCACGTTAGATCCGTTTTTATGCTCCATATACGAACTTTCCGCTACTTGCTATTCCCTGTATAATATCGGCCAAAGAAAGATCAAGGAGCAGTAGCGACATTTTCAAATTTTCAAATTCCCACATTTTACTTTTAAAGGGTGAGAAATGAAATGTTGATGGCTTAATACCGGGGTTCCAGGGCGTTGTCTGAAAGCTCACTACTAATTGCTAATCGCTGATAGCAGAAAGCTGTAAGCTCACCCGATCGGTATTACATTGGGTGAGGGTTTTTTCTTCAGCTTCTCGGGCACGGCCAGCAGAATTTCGTCCCGGAGAGCCTTTACCAATTTTTCTTTCAGAAAGTCGCGGTGCACCGCCAGGCTTACTTCGCGAACGGGCACAGGCTTCTTAAAATGCCGGATCAGCTGTTGCTGGCTTTTCGGCATCTGCAGGGTCACCAGCTCCGGCACAATGGTAACGCCATCGCTGATCTCCACCATCCGCTTCAGGGTTTCGAGGCTACCGGCCTCATACTCCAGGCCGGAATGTTCTTTGCTCTGCTGCTGCAATTCACAGATGGAAAGGATCTGTGACCGGAAGCAATGGCCTTCTTCCAACAACCAGAGTTTGCTGGTGTCGATATCCCGGGGCAGAATATACTGTTTTTCATACGCCCGGTTTTTTTTGGAAGTAAACACCATCAGCTCTTCGTAAAACAATACGTGCTCTGTAATGCCGGGTTCGTTCAGCGGGGTTACCAGGATGCCGGCATCAATTTTTTCATCTTTCAGATAGGAAACGATCAGCTCGGTCATCAGCTCGTGGATGATCAGTTTTATATCCGGGTATTTTTTTATAAAAGCAGGTACAAAAATGGGAAGCAGGTAGGGCGCCAGGGTGGGAATGATCCCGATGCGCAGCTGACCGGAGATCTTCCCCTTCTGATCTTCGATAAACCGGTTCAGCTCATTGCGCGCATGCAGCACGCGCCGCGCATGCTCCAGTATGCCCTGCCCGGTAGACGTGGGCACCACCGGAAGCTTACTGCGGTCAAAGATCTTCACCCCCAGCTCTTCCTCCAGCTTCTGTATCTGCATGCTCAATGTGGGCTGGGTAATGTAACAGGAATCCGCTGCTTTTATAAAGTTCCGGTGGGTGTCTACGGCAATAATATATTCCAGTTGCTGCAAGGTCATGATTATCTATTTTGTCTATAAAGATAGACAATGTATCGATTTCAACTATAAACCAAAAAGTTGCTGTGTTATCGCCACTGAGATTCTGTAGCAGTGCCACTGAAACACAGAAACACAGATTCTTTTAGTGCTGCAGCGATAACCCGCTTTTAATTTAGAAGAGCCCAAAGCCTTCAGTGCCTCAGAGATTCTGTGGCAGTGCCACTGACACAGAAGCAAAAAGCATCGTATTTCCGCTTCGTGCATCTTCGTGGTTTCCGGCCTTCGCGGCAACAACAGCACTGCTATAGCTCCTCCAGCACTGTTCTTTTATCAATCGTCAAACGGTAATGCCCTCCTACTTTCAACGCATAATTTTCCTTATCGTGGCTCACCGGAAAATCAAAACAAACGGGGTAATCGTATTCCTTTACCTTATCCCAAAGCAGGTCTTTCAGGTCTTCGCCAAAAGGGCGTGCGGTATCCTGCAGATCGGTAAAGCGGCCAAACACCAGGCCCGCCAGCCGGCTCAGTTTGCCGCTGCGTTTCATCTGGTACAGCATGCGGTCGATGCTGTATTTCTGTTCGCCGATATCTTCTATAAACAGGATCTTCCCCCGGGTCTGCATGTCGGAACGGGTGCCGATTGCATTAACCAGCAGCGACAAATTGCCCCCTACCAGTTGCCCGGTTGCCGTACCCCTCCGGTTGTACCGGGAGCCCTGTACTTTGTAGGAGGCTTTTGTGCCGCCGAGGGCCTGGCGCAGCGACTGTACATAGCGGTTCTTATATCCATCGCCATTAAAAGCCGCGGCCATGGGAGCATGCAGCCCCGCAATACCAAAATTGCGGACGACATGGTTATGAAAGATCGTAATATCACTAAACCCTATTACCCATTTTGGTTTTTTCCGGAATTTCTTAAAGTTGACCTGGTCAATGATGCGTCCCATTCCATAGCCGCCGCGGCCGCAAAGCACCGCCTGCACACTATCATCGTCCAGCATCTGCTGCAGGTCCTGCAGGCGCGCTGCGTCCGTTCCGGAAAAATAATTACCGGAAATGCCTCCCAGCGTTTGTCCCGTTTTTACGGCAAATCCCCACTGCCGCAGTACGCGTATACATGTTGCCGCTTTAGCCGCATCCAAATAACCGGCGGGGCATACGATACCGATGGTGTCGCCTTTTTTTAAAGAAGGAGGTAATATTATAGACATGATAGGATACTTTTATATACTGGTTAATGTTGCTCCCTCTGCGGCAACCGTTAACCGGTGCTCAACGCCGCAGCGCAAGGCATAATTATTGATCTGGTGCCCCACCGGAAAATCGAAACAAACGGGGTAGCTATACGCTTTCACTTTCTCAAGGACAATATCATAGATATTTTTACCGAACTGCTCATCCAGCGGATCCTGCTTAACCTTCATTCCACCCACAATCAGCCCTGCCAATCCGGACAACTTACCCGTACGCTTCAGATTCCAGAACATCCGGTCGATGCTGTAGAGGTATTCCCCGGTATCTTCTACAAACAGGATCCGGCCATAGGTATTTATATCAGATGCCGATCCGGCCAGGGTTTCGATCGTTTTAAGATTGCCGCCCACCAGCGGAGCAGTAGCCGTTCCCGGCCGGTTTAATTTATTAAACGCCTCGGCGGTATAGCTCATTTTTTCACCCGTCAGGGCCTTCCGGATGGATTCAATGGTATCTTTTTGCAAGGGATCTGCCGTGTCCCAAACATCCGGGAAACTGTTGCACATTTTGGAATGGATGGAGGCAATCCCAAAATTCCGGTTGATGTGTGCATGCAGCACCGTGATATCGCTGAAGCCGATGACCCATTTAGGATGCGCTTTAAACTGGTCCCAGTTCAACTCATCCACGATCCTTACAGACCCGTACCCTCCGCGGGCGCACATAATGGCTTTTATTTCGGGATCATCGAGCATCTTTTGAAGATCTTCCCGGCGTTCCGCGTCGGTACCGCCAAAGGTAAAATCACGCTTGCCAATAGTATAACCCAACCGTATCTTAAATCCCCATTGCTGCATCAGCGTAGCCGCGGGCAGGATTCCCTCCCGAGTAATAAATCCCGCGGGTGCGGTAATGCCGATCATATCACCCGGTTTCAGATAGGGAGGAGTTATGATCTTATTGCCCGTTCCGGTAACGCCTGCATTGATCACGGCCATCGGCATACCCGCCGCCGCCAGCAGCGTCATTGAAGATTGCACAAAGGTTTTACGGTTCATAGCTGCTAAGATAGGGCGGTTTCACGTTCAAAGTTCCATGTTTCATGTTTCAGCGCGGAACTTTAAACCTCAAACGTGAAACATCAAATATCAAACCTCGCCCCTGTAATCCGGGTTACCACCATGGCCGCAACGGTATTACCGGTGGCATTGAGAACGGTGGCCAGCGGATCCACAAGGGTGCCAATGATCATTACCGCAGGCACGGTCTCCGGCGGTAGACGATAGGCAGCAATCATCAGCAGTTCGCCGATATATCCCCCGTTGGGGATGCCTCCTTCTACCATACTGCACAGTACCGTAATCCCCAATGCAAGGGCCAGGTTCTGCGGTTCAAAAAAATTCCACCCCAGCATCTGGAACACCACGTAGATCTTGACGATCGCTGAAATAGCGGAACCATTTTTGTGCAAGGTAGTGCCCAGGGGAATCACTACATTGGCGATGGGCACGGGGATGCCGATACGTTCCGCAGCTACAAGGTTTGCCGGCATGGTAGCCAGGCTGCTGCAGGTACTTACCGCAGTAAGTGATGGTACAATATTGTTTTTCCAGAAGAGGCGTATGCCTTTACGCCCATTGGCAACAAAGGCATAGATGGTAAAAAAGATAAAAAAATACAGGATCCCCGTTCCATAATACAACGCCATCGGCTTTGCATAAAAGCCAAACAGCTGCGGCCCAAGATCGGCTGCCTGGTAGGCTATATAAGCGCCCAGACCCACTGGCGCCCCTTTCATGATCAGTAGCAGCAGGTTCTTCATTACCTCATTGCCCGCCACCAAAAAATCAAAAAAGGGCTTGCCCCGCTCCCCCGATTGGCGCACCGCTGTTCCCAACAGCAAAGCAAATACCAGCAACGCCAGCATGTTTTGCCGGGACAGCAGCTGGTAAAACTCTCCCACAGTAAAAAACGCTACCAGGCGCGCTCCCCAGGTCCGGTGATCGCCCTCCGGAATTGATGGTACCGTGCTCCTGTCTGCAAGCGGAATGGCCGGTGGAAACAGCCAGGCCATCATTATGGTAAAAATTGCTGCCAGCAATATAAAGGCCAGGAACGTTATGGTCATTGCCGCCAGCACCCGCCCCAGCCGGTTCTTTTGCTCAATGGCGGCCACAGATACCGCAATGGCAAAAAAGACCAGTGGCACCACCGTAACAAAAAGCAGGTTGAGGAATATATCACCCACCGGTTTCAGAACAGGAACGGCTTGCGGAAACAAAATACCGGTCATGGCACCCGCGGCCATGCCTGTCAGCAGTAAAATGATGCCGGAGTAGCTGTTCCACAATTGTTTGCCTGAAAATTTTACCATACACCTATAAAAATAAGCAAAAACAGGAATTTATAAAACCCGTATCTTTGCACCTCAAAACAATTTTACCTCACAAGCAGATGTAATCAATTCTTTCTTTTAACACAACAGGACCAGGCCTTCCCGGGCCGCTATTTTTTGAATCCTTATAAAGAAAGAATCATGCTGATATTTCAGAACCTGTCTTATATCCATCCCGACAAAGAGCCGCTCTTCAGTAATCTCCATCTTACGATAGCCCCCCATGATAAGGTAGCTTTAATCGGCAACAATGGTGCAGGAAAATCGACCCTGCTCCGGGTAATCGCCGGCCTGTTGCCCCCCTCTGCGGGGCATATTGAACCGGGTCTGCAGCCTTACTTTGTTCCCCAGGTATTTGGGCAATACAACCATCTTACTATTGCACAGGCGCTGGGTATTGAAAGCAAACGGAATGCACTGAAGGCAATACTCAACGGCCACACATCAGAAGCGCATTTTACAGCGCTTGATGACGACTGGACCATCGAAGAGCGGTGTACCGCAGCCCTGCATTACTGGCAGCTGGAGGATCTTGACCTGTCGCAACCCATGCATACATTAAGCGGCGGGCAAAAAACAAAAGTATTCCTGGCGGGGATGCATATTCACCAGGCGGAGCTCATTCTTTTAGATGAGCCCAGTAACCACCTGGATGCTGCAGGCCGGCAATTGTTATATCGCTTTATCCAGTCAACCCCGGCAGCCCTGATCACGGTGAGCCACGACCGGGTATTGCTGAACCTTTTAAGTACGGTATATGAGCTGGACAAACGCGGCATCACGGTTTATGGCGGTAATTACGATTTTTATAGCGCGCAAAAACAGGCGGCGCAGGAGGCACTGAACCAGGACCTACAAAACAAGGAAAAAGCGCTCCGGAAAGCCCGGGAAAAAGAACGGGAAACGCTGGAACGCCAGCAAAAGTTGGATGCGCGCGGTAAAGCCAAACAGGAGAAGGCCGGTATTGCCCGCATTATGATGAACACCCTGCGAAATAATGCGGAACGCAGCACCTCAAAGATCGGCAGCGCACATGCTGAAAAAGTGGGTGGCATGGCGCAGGAGCTTCGGGAACTGCGCTCCACGCTGCCGGATGCCGATAAAATGAAATTCGGGTTCGGACATGCAGCCCTGCATAAAGGCAAGGTTTTGGTTACCGCCACCGCCATCAACTACGCCCATAGTGCGCAACCACTGTGGAGCAAGCCCCTGTCGTTCCAGATTCTCAGCGGAGAACGAATCGCCCTGGAGGGCCTGAACGGTTCCGGCAAAACCACCCTGATCCAGCTTATAACAGGAGCACTCGCACCGCAAACCGGCGCCCTTTACCGCACAGCGGGCCATACTGTTTATATCGACCAGGACTACTCACTGATCCATAACCTGCTGACGGTTTACCAACAGGCGCAACAATTTAATACTGCGGCCTTGCAGGAACACGAAGTAAAAATCCGGCTGAGCCGTTTCCTGTTTACACCGGAGTACTGGAACAAATCCTGCAGTACACTGAGTGGCGGAGAGCGGATGCGCCTGATGCTTTGCTGCCTTACCATCGGCCACCAGTCGCCGGATATCATTATACTGGACGAGCCTACTAATAACCTGGACCTGCAGAACATTGAGATCCTGACGACCGCTATTAACGAATACCAGGGTACGCTGATCGTTGTATCCCATGATCCTCATTTTCTGGAACAGATCCATATAGAAAAAACGATCCGCCTGGATAATACTTCGACAGGGATCAATTTCTGAGCACTAAGGGGTGGAATCAATCAATTTTTTATCTGCTATATATAGCGGGGCCCAGTGTAAAAAGCCTTCATTGACAGCAGATGGCTAAACGATCTCCCAGGCTTCAATACCACCGGCTACCACCTCAAACAACCGGTTGGTTTCAATATCCGCGGTGCACTGAAGCTGCCTGAATTTTTCCGGGTCCCGGGTCCGGAGCTTCTTCATCAGGTGATGAAATTCATACTCCAGTTGTCCGGCCGTTACCTCTATCCGGGTAGTGGCTGAGGCCCCTCCAATCTTTGTTTGATCAAACCGGTACCCCCTGTGCATCGCTTCTTCATAAACAGTTGTTAGATATTCATTGATGGCCTCCACCGGTTTTTGCAAATTTTTAAACCGGGTTAACTGCGGATGGTTCCTGTACCCGGCCGTTTTGCCCTCCAAAACATGCCGGGCAAGCAGCGCCTCCCGCCAGAGGGCAACAAGACCTTTCGCATCCAGGTACTTCGGATGTAATGACCAGATCCTCATATTTTAATTATAAAGATGAACACCATTTAAAGTTCGGAAATCTCCTGGTAAATAAAAAACGAGCTCGAACTAAAACACCAACACGTCAATACCCCGCACAAAAAAATTATTTAACTTCTTAATAAAATTTTTATTTATATATGAAAATCTTCGTAACTTTACTTCAGTGTTTTTCATAGGTTAGCAACGGCCAGCTCTTTTTAGGGCAGGCCTTTTTTATATCCAATTGATTTTTAATACCATACCTGGAGCTTTTGTTATATTTGCGTCCCATTCATCTTCTGTTTTCAAAGCATCTTCTCAAAAATGATAAAATTCTTAAGTCTGCTGTTTTCATTCGCTTTTTGGCTGCAGTTACCGGCACAGCAATTAACGGTTACGGGCACTATAGCCGATAGCGCAACCCAGGCGCCCCTGGAAGCCGCATCCGTTACCGCCCAAACGGGTCAGTCCGTTTTATCGGGCAAGAATGGGGTGTTCTCTATCAGCATCCCTGCGACTGACCGTAAGCCGCTTTTTATTTCCTATACCGGGTACCGGTCCCGGAGCTTGGAGCTGCCATCCGCTTCGTCAATGATCGATTTAGGTACCATTTACCTGCAAAGCAATGCCGTCTCCCTGGAGGCCATCGTAGTGCAGGGCAAAAAGCCTCCCGTGTCTTTCAAGGTCGATCGCCAGGTTTATAATGCCGGGCAGTTTGCCAATGCTTCCTCCGGCACAGGAGTGGATGTAATCCGCAACCTGCCCGCCATATCGGTAAACGCACTGGGTGAGATCAGTTTCCGGGGCTCTTCCAGCTTTTTGGTGCTGATCAACGGCAAGCCCACACAGGGGGATCCGGCTACGGTACTAAGCCAGCTACCCGCCGCCGCCATTGAAAACATTGAGGTGATCACCAGCCCTTCCGCGGCTTATGATGCCGATGGAAAAGCGGGCATCCTCAACATCATTACCAAAACAGGTATTGAAGACGGCTGGATGGTGCAATCCAATGTTATGTACGGATTGCCGCCGGTAAATGACTTTGACAATGCGCACCACCCGCAACGGTTTGGGGCCGACATCAGCGCGGGCTACCGCAAAAACAAATGGGATATCAGCGGCGGACTGAACTACCTGCGCAATGATATCTCCGGGTACCGGGAGGGCAATGTGTATACCATCAGGGATGGCGTCAAAACGGTATTGCCTTCAACCGGCGAGCGAAGCTATAAACGTTACAACTATGGCGGGCGCCTGGCTGCCAGCTACCAGGCCAATCCCCGTAATTTCATCAGCGCCGGCTTTTATATCGGCAAAAAATTTCAGTTGCGGGAAGCGGATCTTATCTATCATAATTACCGGCAGCGGGTTCAGACGGGTGAAGTATTTGCCCCTTTTACCTACTACAATGCCAACACACAGGAAAAAGAGGGTCTGTTTAGCCTGGCCAACCTGGACTATACCCATCAATTCAGCAAAGCATCGTCCATTGCCCTGGGCGCCCTTTATGAACATGCGGGTCTCTCCGGCAATACCTATAACCGGAACCTGTATTATCCCAATACATCGGACACCATCCAGTTTACCCACAATCCCAACCGCAACCCGCTGAATGCCTTTCGAATAAAAGCTGACTACACGCAAAAGCTGGGTACGCAGCTCACCTTGCAGGGCGGCTACCAGTTCCGTTATGACCTGCAGGACGGAAACTTTACCTATTACACGAAAATCCTGGGCACGCCGGATTATGCCACCGATCCGGAATTCACGAGCCAGGTAAAAACCATTAACCGCATCCATGCCGGGTATGTACAGTTAAACGGGCAGGCCCGCAAGCTGAATTACAACCTGGGTGCCCGGCTGGAATATTCTGAGCGCGACCTGAGCTTTTCAAAGGGCGAAGACGAGCAGCAGCTCACGCTCAATAATTTCTTTCCTTCCGCGCAGTTCCGGTATGCGCTTACGGACCTTTCAACACTTAGGGCTGGCTATAACCGCCGCATCAAACGTACCAATAACTACGAGTTAAACCCTTTTCCGGAACGGGAGCATTCCGAAACACTGGAACAGGGCGACCCGCATTTATTGCCGGAGCTAACCGGCACTTATGAACTGGGTTGGGAGCGCAAACTTGGGGGCGGTTCGTTTTTCCTGACCCTGTACCACCAGCGCATCCAAAACCCCATACAGCGGGTAAACAAAGTATACAATGACTCGATCCTCAACCGTGTATTTACCAATGCCGGCATGGCCTTTCAAACTGGCGTAGAAACCAATTTAAACATGAATCTGACTCCCTGGTGGCAGTGTGTGTTGGGCGGCAACGTGTATAAATATAAAATTGACGGCGAAATTTTTAACGGCACACTGCCGGTTTCCAACAGCAGCTGGGTATACACCATCAACAGCAGCCAGAACTTTACACTTCCCTCCAACTGGCTGTTGCAGTTAAGTGTCAACTACCTCTCAGAGCGGGTAACCGCGCAGGGCGAGGACAGCCGTTTTTTAACGCCCCATTTTACTGTTAAAAAGACTACTAAAGATAAACGCTGGTATTTCCAGCTGCAATGGCTCAATATTGATGCCGGGATGAAGGAATCGAACCGCCAGCGCATCACCACTTACGGCGCCAATTTTTACACAACCACCAACTATATTTACGAACCGGACCAGTTTCAACTATCGATGGGCTTCAACCTCTCCCGCCGCAACCGGAAGATCCAGCTTCCACAGAGCGAAATGGGCGAGAAGGAATTTTAGGCGGCCCGGGACCTGTTAGGTCTTAAGATCTAACAGGTATGACCCGATAAAAATAAACTAACTTGCACTTTATTTTTTAAACCCCGTTTTCATTTTGCATCCGAAGGACCTGAATATCGCTGATTTTACCTACGAGCTACCTGAAGAAAAGATCGCTTTTTTCCCGTTAACACAAAGGGACGCATCTCAACTGCTTGTTTATAAAGCAGGGACCATCCAAACCGATACCTATCGGCAGATCGATCAATATATTCCCGAACAGACACTGGCTGTTTTCAACAATACAAAAGTGGTGGAAGCAAGGCTGCTGTTTACAAAGCCCACGGGTGGACAAATTGAAATCTTTTGCCTGGAGCCCTGCGAAGATTATGCGGATATTACCACCGCCATGGCGCAACAGGGAATGGTGCGGTGGCTTTGCCTGGTGGGCGGCGCTTCCAAATGGAAAAGCGGGCAGGTACTAACGCTTCCCATTTCGGCACAAGCCGTACTCGAAGCCCGTTTGATAGAAAAGCGCAGCGACAGCTTCCTGATCGAACTCAACTGGAATCCGGCATCGATGAGTTTTGCAGAAGTGCTGCATCTGACCGGACAGATCCCCCTGCCCCCCTATATAAAGAGGGTTGCCGATAAAACCGATGAGGAACGATACCAAACGGTATATGCCGCGCATGACGGGTCTGTTGCCGCGCCAACCGCCGGTTTGCACTTCACAGAAGGCGTTCTGGAAAAACTACATACAAAAAACATTCAAACTGATTTTGTAACCCTGCATGTAGGCGCCGGCACTTTTAAACCGGTAAAAGCCGAAACCATGAAGGATCATGAGATGCATGCCGAGTTTATAGCGGTATCGCCTGCACTGATCGGGGAAATCATGGCGCAGCGGGGGCATCCGCTGGTAGCGGTAGGCACTACTTCTTTGCGTACCCTGGAATCCCTGTACTGGCTGGGGGCAAAGCTGCTGCGCGATCCTGATTGTTTTGCCCATGAACTGCCGCATATTGATCAATGGGATCCTTATGAAGAAAGCCTGCAACAATATACCGCTACCGAAGCATTACAGGCGCTGACCACCTACCTGCAGGGGAAACCGCCCGGCACCCTGGTTGCCAAAACACAAATCATTATTGCTCCGGGTTATTCCTTTAAAGTGGTGGATGCCCTGATCACAAATTTTCATCAGCCTTCCTCTACCCTGCTGCTGCTGGTAGCCGCTTTTATCGGCGATGACTGGCGGAAGGTTTATGAATATGCATTGCAGCATGATTTCCGGTTCTTAAGCTACGGCGATGGAAGTTTGTTGTGGCGATGATAGCCAGGAACAATATAAAACCTGCCCGCACCGGATCCCGCAGCTATCGAACGCGTCTATGAAAGTTTAGGGGTAACAAAATATTGCTTTGATTGATATACAGGTGAAACCGCTATTTTTTCATTACCAAAAACAATATATCATGAAAAAGATTTTATTCTCCTTTCTCCTGTCAGCTGGTTCAGTAGTAGTATTTGCTCAAAACTCAGCCATTGTTTCTGCAAATTCCAGCATACCGGCTCAGAACAACAGCATGCCGTCAAGATTATCCATGACGCCGACTACCGCCAGGCAAACACAGGGTCAAACTTTTGGAGAAAAAGTAAACCAGGCCGCCCAGGCGGAAACGAGGACCTATACCGGCGGGCGTAAAAATGAGCCACAAGCAGCTGTTGTCAGTTCAGGTATTGGCGGAATGAGCAAAGCTGGTGGAGCAGTATCCTCATCCTATGCTGCCGGAAGGGTAGCGGGAAAAGATACTGATGTGAAGGGGGAGAAAAAGCAAGATGCTGCCAGGGAAAATTAAGGTTCCCGCTTGCTGCTGATAACACCTGCGAGGGCGAAAAAACCATTAAGAATAGTTTAGTAGCCGCAGTGCTTATTGAGTCTTAACTTAATGGTTTTTGAGCCGGTGTTCAATCGCTACCGGAACAAAGTCAGGAACATGACGGCACAGGTCTTTAATAACAGGTGGCATCCTCACTACTGATATGCATGTTGTTCATGTAAGGCTTCTATTTTTGACATAGACAAAGAATAAGAATGCTTCACTTAAAGCAAATTTGCTCCAATGTGTGGCATTTTTATAACTTATTCTCAATAAAACATAAGCCTATACTGAATTATACTTTTCAGGATGACCCGCGTTAGTGATGTTCTTTTTATAACTCAAAAGGATATGAATACTTTCCTTGCCGACCTCTGGATTGTGCAGATTGTATATTAGCAAGTCCAATTGCCATAGAAAATACTGTTTCCCCGGTTGTGCTGAAAGAAAAATCATCGCATAACTATTTTATCTGAAATTAAATCGGACACTCGCTAACACCTGCCTGGGCCTGAGATACAATTCGCTATAGGCCAAAGTATAAGCGGTGTTGTATTGAGCTATAAAATATTTGGTATTAAACAGATTGTTACAGCTTATAGCAAAATCAGTTTTCGATTTCGGCAAAGTAAAAGTATATTTCAAATTCATCAAAAGCTGTTCGGTCCTATTGTACAGGCTGGATAAATAATAGTTAGTATTTGCAGTTATTGAATGATTGTTTAAGAAAAAAACATGTAACCCCAACGCATGATTTTGAATGATACTTGTACTAACTTTTTTGTTTGAATAATGCGCATTTGAGGCAGTTAACCGGTATATATATTCTGCGCTGAACCAATCGAAAGCCGAATTAGTGATTTCTGTTGTAAACCCGTAATTGCCTGAATATAGCTTAACAAACTGATTATTGATCAACCGATCAGATTTTCCATTGCTGTATTTTCCCGAAAACTTAGCCACAGTCTTAATGGCTCTGAAATATTGAGATAAACTCGCGCTTGTACCTATTGAGCTCCTGTTATTATCTATCTGCATCATTTCACTATATAATAGCCCCAGGGTATCATAGGCTGTACGGTATAAATAATTGTTTTGGCTTTGGGACCATGAAACAGACAAGTTAGCAAACCTTGACTTCAGAGCATTTTCATATTTTAAATATAAACTGGCTGATTGGGTAGCACCCTGAGATACCCTCCTCGCCGCGGACCTCTCAAGGTTATTGTAAGTACTTAATATATACCCGGTGTATAACTGGGTTTGGCTGCCGAAATCATTATTATGCCTTATCCCACCGCTTAGTTCCCATTTTGGAGAAATCGTATAGACGATGTTTAAAGACGGATTGGTAATCAGGCAACTCATTCTCGTTGTGTCGCTTGCGATTTGATTATAATTAGCAGCAAACATTTGCCAGGCCGCGTGGGATGCGAGCGTTATTTGCCACTTGTTTTTTATAAAACTAAATGTTGGCAAAAAATAGACTTGCGGTTTCAGAAATGTTACATTGTTGCCAAAAACGCCCGGAGAAACTATATTCTTTTCTGTTTGCAGATTGCTTTCTAATTGCTGGCGTTGAAAAGCGACTCCTGCTTTTATATTCACCACAAAAAAATTTACTTTTTTTATGAAATCTATGCTATTGTTGGTTCTGAAATTTTTATAAAACACCTCTTGCTTTATTTGATTATATGGGATACTATCGTTGAGGATTTCTATAAACTGGCCAGGGCTCACGGTAAGTTGTTGAGGCATCTCTGCATAAGCGATGCTTGAATTGATACCAACAAGTTGTTTGCCCCATTTTGTGGTTGCATTAAAGGTGTTCGATACAAAAAAAGTCTCATCTTTTTGATCTTGATTGATATTGGTTTCATTGTTTTTGTTTATTTGGCCAAATGCACCGCTCCATCTTTTCCCAATTGTCAACTGGTTTTTTAATAAAATATTTTTATCATTCTTTTCCACCGAAAAAATTCCGTTCAGATCGTTTAAATTATACAGATTCTTTACTGCTTCTATAACCAGTACATCTGCTTCCGGTGTAATGATGGTAGTTTTATTGTAGCTTTCTGTTTTTTGAAAATCGTTGATAAATGTGGCGCCAGCTTTCCATTGCACCTCCTTTTTCGTCTTAAAAAGGACATTGGAATTAAACATATTGATATTGTTATTCAGCCAACGCTCTTCACCCAACGGCGGCCGGCCGGCTGCCCTTAATGCAACATATTTTTCAACCGCCGCGTTGGCGGGGTTGGATTCAGAGGTAAGATATTTTAATTGATTAGAGATAGTATTGCCGGTGTTATTGGCCTGATAGGTGTTGACCATCTGAAAATTTTTAAAGAACGACATAGGCGTAATGGCTGCATCCCAGAGAAGTGGAGCACCGCCAATACCCAGTTTTCCAGTACCTGTAGTTCGGAATTTTTTCAATACTACATTTAATGACGCCTCGTTGGATGGGACCAATGAATCGAGTACTTTTATCGGCTGGTCATTTTCAATGATCTGTACTTTTTTTACATCTTCAACGGGTAGGTTATTGTTGATGACACCGTACCGGCCACCCATTAAACCCATCCCTTCTACATAAAACTTCCGTAGAGGTTTGCCCTGATATAATATCTGATCCCCATTCATTTCAATACCCGGAAGTTTCTTGATAACGTCCGACAATACCCTGTCTTGTTTTGATAAAAAGGAATCAGTAATATAATTGATTGTATCCTTTTTCCGGTATATGCCGTCAGTGTTTGATCTTGCAATCACTTCTGGCAGTAGCTCATTGGAAATATATAAAACAAAATTTTGTTGGGAGGATTTGTTTTTTATTAGCAATACCTGGCTGGCATAGCCAACAAAGGACACATGCAGGTTGATACTGTCCGTATCTGCCTTATCAATAACAAGCTTGTAATTGCCCTTACTATCAGATAGTGCGAAACCCATAATATTATCGCTATTGCGCAAAGTATAAGTAACTGAACTGTTATAAATCGGTTTACCCGAAGCATCTTTAACGGACCCAGAAATAATAGACTGCGCCAGCACCGCATTGTTTGCCATAACAAAACAGGATATCAATAATAAAAAAACACGTCCTTTTCTCAAAATAATACTAATCGTCTATTTTTTTGTGCTATACGGTTCGATCCAATTATTTTCCTTTTTTGCTCTATCAGCATAACCCTTCTTGATTTTTTCTATATCTCCCAACGGTGTTACTCCATATTGTTTTTCCATTTCATAACCATTGTCGTAACTATCTTTTAGCAATTGCATAAATTGTTTCTTAGTAACATTGACAGCCGACTTCTTATCAACGGTGGCGTACATTGCTTCTGTAGGATAGTTGTATTGGGTGTTGGTAATAGATACCATCGAAAATTTCCAATATTCCTTATCATCGTATACTTCTAATATTAAACCAGGCAACCCACAAAACTTATATGGACCGTCACTAACTGGAATAGAGGGGGCAAACCAGGCAATCCACTTTCTGTTGCCAAACGTGCACTCTGCTCTCTGGCAGAGAACCCCCGACACGCGCATCGTATCTTTTTTTAGTGACCAATTAAAAATATTTCTACTTTCCTCGTACCTAAACCAGGGAGATCGGGCAACTCTAATTCGGTCGCTTGTTATAATATTTTCCTTGGTTTTGGAAATTCGATATTTGATTTTGGAGTTCGGCTCAGGCAATATTTTTGAATCATTAATATATCCACCGTCTCTCCGGTTGCTATAGAAATTTGCGGTATCAGAATTAAGATTTCCATATACCCCGTAAAGAGATACATTTTTTCCTAAGAGTAATGCCTGTATGGTTTTCAGTGTATCTTTGCTCGTGCTATCGGGCAAATAATGCAAATCATATACTACAAGTTGAGAGGACTGGATTACGCTTTCTCCGCTTTGGGCAGATAAATAATTTATGTAGCTAAAAAGAAGCACGATGCAAAACAATGATTTGGCCTGACAGAAGGAACAAAAGATTTTTTTAGCACTCATAAAATCTGTGATTAAAGAATTACTGATAAGCTTATTAATAAAGGTACTATATCATATAGTATAAGATTGTCTTAAAATCATTTTTTGGATTATAACCACAAAAATATAAAACTATTATACTTCAAAAAGTGCGGGTACATTTCATATTGTCGCTGTCGAGGTTGCCTCAAAAGTCGCCATTGTTATGCTGAATTTATTTCAGCATCTGACATGAGGTTTGATTGTAAATAGATTCTGAAACAAGAATAGATCCCGGGTCAAGCCCGGGATGACATCTTCAGGGAGACATTAGATTTATGGGAGTGCCGCAATTTGGATTGCGTCCAAAAGTGCCGCTTTATACTTAGTAACCGATAGACAGTGATCGAATTACTGAACGGGGACAACGTATATTTCCTACCGCAGCCGGTCCAGATCCTTGATCAGCTTCTGATCCCTGCGGATACCTTTTAATGCAAAGAAAAAACCAATAATAACGCCCAGCGTGAGCAGGGCGGTAAGGGATATGCGCCCTCCCGGCTCAAAGTTGCCCATGTATTTTACATAGAGCGCAATCAGCCCTATGCCGGCCAACAAACCTGTCAGGCTTAAGCGCCATTGCAGCTTCCGGTTTTTATAAAGAAAAATAGCAGCAACACCCAATACCAGGATCAGCCCTGTAAGCAGGAGCAGCCAGACATTATCTGTTGCCGTGATCTCGGCGCCGGTAACCCCCTCGGTGCCATTGATGACGGTTCCGTTGTAAAACGGAAACTCAAATGTAAGACCGGCGCAAATCACAGACAATAACAACCACAATGTTTGCTTTCTTTGGATCATATAAAATGTTTAAAGTTTGAAAGTCCAAAGTTCAAGGTTAGTAACATTAAACCTTGAACCTTAAACGTTTTAACCTAATTCCGGATACAGGGGGAACTGCTGCATAAATGTTTTCACCTCTTCTTTTACAGATGCGATCAGGTTTTCGTCATCAGCGTTCATCAGCACTTTATCGATCAGTTCTGCCACCTGTGTTACGTCTGCCTCCTTCATTCCGCGTGTGGTTACAGCAGGTACGCCTACCCGGATACCCGAAGTTACAAACGGCGATTTGTCATCAAACGGCACAGCGTTCTTATTTAACGTAATATGCGCTTTATCCAGTGTTTCCTGTGCTTTTTTACCAGTCAGGTTCTTATTACGCAGGTCGATTAGCATCAGGTGATTGTCGGTACCATCGCTGATCAGCTTATAGCCCTTATCCACAAAGGCTTTGGCCATGGCCTGGGCATTGGCAATGATCTGTTTTCCGTACGCCTTCCAGTCGTCTGATAAGATTTCACCAAAAGCAACGGCTTTTGCGGCAATAACATGCTCCAGGGGGCCGCCCTGCATACCCGGAAAAACAGCCAGATCCAGCAGCTGGCTCATGGTACGCGTATTCCCCTTGGGATCTTTGTGCCCCCAGGGATTTTCAAAATCGTTGCGCAGCATGATGATACCGCCGCGGGGTCCGCGCAGGGTTTTGTGCGTGGTGCTGGTTACGATGTGGCAGTGTTCAAAGGGATCGTTCAGGAGTCCGGCAGCAATCAGTCCGGCCGGGTGTGCAATATCCGCCATGACCAGGGCGCCTACTTTATCGGCTACCGCACGGATGCGGGCGTAATCCCAGTCGCGGCTGTAGGCAGAAGCGCCGCAAATGATCATCTTCGGTTTTTCGGCCAGGGCTTTCGTCTCCAGGTCTTCATAATCCACCAGCCCGGTTTCTTTCACCACACCATAAGAAATTACCTGGTAATGCTTTCCGCTGAAGTTTACCGGGCTTCCGTGGGTCAGGTGCCCGCCCATGCTCAGGTTCAGCCCCATGATTTTATCGCCGGGATTCAGCGCCGCAAAGAATACGGCTGCATTGGCCTGTGCCCCACTGTGGGGCTGCACGTTGGCCCAGCCCAGGTCAAAGATTTTTTTTAACCGGCTGATAGCCAGGGATTCGATCTCATCTACCACCTCGCAGCCGCCGTAATAGCGCTTGCCGGGATAGCCCTCGGCATATTTATTGGTCAAAACGGTTCCCATGGCCCTGATAACCGGCAGGGAAGTAAAATTTTCCGAAGCGATCAGTTCAATGCCATAACGCTGACGGTCTAATTCCTTATTAATAAGGTCAAATACTGTATTATCCTGTTGCATGGCGCAAAGTTAAGGGGGATGGGGATATGGTGAAAGGTTGGATGGTTGAAAAGTTGAAAAGTTTCACCAGGTTAGTTTTACGCATGACCGGGGTAGAGAAATTGACAGCCCCGGGTAAAAGGGGTTTACAGGTTCAAAGGACAGTATGCGCCGAATAACTGGCATAAACAGCTCCTTTATGGGTAATAATGTGGGTGTTTTTTTATTTTGGGCGACAATTTGGGTATGAAAACAGATTCATGCCCCTGCCGATTTTCGCAGATTAATTTTCACAGAAAATCAGCAAAAAACCCGGCATTTTATCTGCGGGAAGCAAAAAACAGGGGAAATCGTTTAGCTTACTAAACAATTTCCCAAATCACTTTATTTTCCTCCGGAACTCAAAAAGGCGTTGAATTGCTCAATTTCTCAATCAACGCAGCGGACCGTATAAAAGTTTTTTGTCAATCTTATCAACCTGAATAGTCTTTGCCGGAATGGGCGATGCCCGAAGCGATACTTTTTTTATCGCCGACAGCGTCTGCCCTTTCCAGCTGTTTTTTACACCCGTTGTTACAAGGCTGCCTACCCCTCCCGTTGCTTTTTTAAAATTGCTGATGGACCATCCCGGGTAGCTGTTATCATCTGCCGCACCCGACAGCCATGATACGCCTTTTGCAATATCGGCATAGTGATGTACTGTTTCTGATTCTGCCGTCAACACCACGGTTAATACTTTAAAGCTTTTTTGCGAAGACGCTACATCGGGCACGCGCTGGCCTTTTGCTGCAATGAGGTCATCAATTGTATAAGATGTAATCCCCGTTGACCAGAAATACCCCGCTCCAAATGTATTATCATAACTGCATCCGGTATAAATGTTCAACCTGAAATTACTGTTGCGTAATTCTTGTGCCGATTTCATACCCATTGCGTATAATTCGACATCGGAGTAAACAGGATAATTTCCTCCATTAGCGTTTACCCCAAACCCACTGGTGAACGAACCATCAGGATTTGTTGCGGGAAAAAAACTCGCCTGGTATTTTGTTTTGCCGGCAACGCCACCGCTATTCTGCTCCACCGTGCGTACATATTTGAATCCGCCCAGCTGGCCACCGGCATTGCTTACACCCCAGTGCCCATCGTAGCGGGAACCATCGGGCGCGTAAGTAGGGCAAAGATAGGCAGCCCAATTATGACAGAGCTCGTGCAGGGCCGGTCCCCGATGTATGGCATCGTAGAGCGGGAAGAACATGACGGATTTTAGTTTTCCGGCCGAGCCCCAGAATGAGCTATTAGAAAAAATGCCCTTTCCGATTCCCTGCACATTATTGGCTGTCGAAATATTTATGCCGTAAAAGCCTAATTGGTTCACGATACCAGCGCTCTCGGGTTTATCGAGTACATAGAATACGAAATCAAAATCATCATTAACCTTCTCATAAACCTGCTTCGATATAAGTTGAAGTTCCGAACTGAACGTTGATGGATTGATAAGCCCCTGGTATTGCGATGCCGGCATCACATATTCAACCAGGCGGCTGCCGGGATCATCAGCGCTGCTTAAAAGAGCAATTTTATTGCTGCCGGCAACCCCTGTGCCGGACAATGTGATGGTGGCGCTGCCTCCATTCGTAGATATGGTATAATAGCCAGAGTAAGCCTGTGCCGCCCTGGGCGTAAATGTTGCCGTAACCTTCTGTGATCCTCCTGCAGGCGTTGTTGCCTGATAGTTCGCTATAGGGAACAGGTTATTATCCGATGTATTAATGCTGGTAATGGTCAACGGCGCATTACCCGTATTCGATAGGGTAAACTCCAGGGTAGTTTGCAGCCCTACCGTTACCGCTCCAAAATTCAGTGACAGTGGCGATACATTTAATACCGGGGCGGCAGCAGCGATCCCCGTTCCTGCCAGCGAAACACTGGCATTACCCCCGTTGCTGCTGATTGACAAAGAACCCGAATAAGACTGAACGGCTGCCGGTGAAAATTTAACAGTTATATCCTGGGAACTGTTGGCCGCAACCGTAGTGCCAAAATTAAGAGCAAATACAGCGTTAGGCGTGGTAATGCTATTAATGGTTAATGGCGCATTGCCCGTGTTCGCTATGGTAAACGTTTTTGTGGCGAAACTGCCCACCGCTACATTTCCGAAGCTTAATGAAGAAGGCGATACACTCAATACCGGAGCAGGGGCCGCGATTCCGGTTCCTGCCAGCGAAACACCGGCATTACCTCCGTTGGAGTTGATGGACAGGGACCCTGAATAAGCCTGGATGGCCGCCGGTGAAAATTTAACAGTTATTTCCTGGGAACTGTTGGCCGCAACCGTAGTGCCAAAATTAAGAGCAAATACAGCGTTAGGCGTGGTAATGCTATTAATGGTTAATGGCGCATTACCCGTGTTCGATATGGTAAATGTTTTTGTGGCGAAACTGCCCACCGCTACATTTCCGAAGCTTAATGAAGAAGGCGATACACTTAGTACCGGAGCGGGGGCCGCGATTCCGGCTCCCGAAAGCGAAACACTGGCATTACCTCCGTTGGAGTTGATGGACAGGGACCCTGAATAAGCCTGAATGGCCGCCGGTGAAAATTTAACAGTTATTTCCTGGGAACTGTTGGCCGCAACCGTAGTGCCAAAAGCCAGTGCAAACACGGCATTGGGCGTGGTGATACTATTAATGGTTAACGGTGCATTGCCCGTGTTCGCTATGGTAAATGTTTTTGTGGTGAAACTGCCTACGGAAATATCTCCAAAACTTAATGAGGTGGGCGATACACTTAGTACCGGCGCAGGAACCGGGATCCCCGCCCCTGAAAACGGAATACTGGCATCACCTCCGTTCGTGCTGATTGATAGAGCGCCTGAATAAGCGCGAACGTCCAACGGCGAAAATTTCACCGGTATTTCCTGAATACCCTTGGCTGCGATGGTAGGGATAAACAAAACGGTAAACGCCATGTCGGGAGCCGTGATGCTATTAATGGTCAGGGGCAAATTGCCGGTATTGGATACGGTCAGCATTCTTGTTGCAAAACTCCCCACCCATACATCTCCAAAACTCAATGAAGCCGGGGAGATACTTAGCACCGCTTGTCCTTTTCCCTCACCCGATACCTGAATTTTGTCGGCGGCCGCACTGGCATCTGATTGTATGGTAATTTCTCCTTTATACGATATTGCCTGCCCGGGAGCAAATTGAACATTCACCTGTTTTGAGCTTCCGGCCTCGATGGTTCCTGCCGACCAATCTACGGAGAATCCTTGCGGGGCCGTAATACTTTTTATACGAACGGGCTTGGTTCCGATGCTCTTAATGGTAACGACTTTGGATGTATGAGTATTCACATCAACGGGACCAAAATCCAGCTCACCGCTGATGGCAATTTCTCTTGTTTGCCTTTCTTCGTTTTTGCTTTTGGTGCAGTATAAAGCAGGCAAGATCAGCAGCACCGCAAAAAATACAACTTCA
This sequence comes from Niabella hirudinis, assembly GCF_051201075.1. Classification (NCBI taxonomy): domain Bacteria; kingdom Pseudomonadati; phylum Bacteroidota; class Chitinophagia; order Chitinophagales; family Chitinophagaceae; genus Niabella; species Niabella hirudinis. Next base: position 37,977 of record NZ_JBPEHJ010000016.1, on the reverse strand, counting down.
AATTTTCTCATAGCTGGTTGTTTTATTACGTACTTAGTGGAACATATTATCTTCTCCGGAAGAATATTTTACAGCCCTTACTGGTCAATACCAACCGGAGTTTAATGCTCTTTTACGACCCTTACCATTTTACTGTAGTCAAATGCCCCATCCTTATCCACTTGTTTAATGCGAATAAAGAGCCGGCTGTCCGCATCCAGCCCTTCCTGGCTGTTCTGTTTCCGGCAGGCCACCAGGCCGGTGATGCTTATTAAAACGAATGCCACTGCAAGGGATGCCGTTCTTTTTCTTTTACCAAAAGCAACCATCAACAAGCCCACTGCAAAGGCAGATAAACTGAACATAGTACCCGTATTGGCAATACCGGTAACCCAATCATAGCTGACCGGATGATCGGAGTGGCCGTCTGCAGTCCTGCTGCTTACCGTTGCAATTTTGGTAAAGGTTTGGCCATCCTCCGATGCCTCTATTTCAAAGTGACTGCTGTTGGTTTCAGAAAGCGTGGTCCAATTAATATGCAGCTGATTGTCTTTTAATACCGCGGTTGTGGCTCCAAACCTTACGGGCAGTACGCTGGTAATCGTTTTTACAAAAAAGCCACTGAAATCCGTTACATCAAAATGCAGTTCCCAGTAGTTGGCGGTGCTGTTCCATACAATATCCGCATCATTGGGATTTATCGTTTCAATCGCCCCGGCATAGGAGGCGGGCCGGCCGCTGCCATCGCTGCTGGTACCGCTTCTTTTTTCAATCATCAGGTTGGCTTTTCTTGCAGTAATGGTGGCGGGATCATCCGCATCGGGCAGCAATAGTGCGGGGTTTTGGCTGTTAAAATCTTTAAATTCCTGGTTGGTAAAATAGAGGGTCACACGTCCGCCAGCCGCGGTTGCCGGAGCTATTTCATAATGCCTTTTTACATATTGTGCGGGCTGGCTGGCCGCCACCCATACTTTGGCGGTAACGGGGCCGGCAGCTGCGCCCTGGTTTAATTGGAGGGCGGCAATGGGGCTGCATCCGCTGTTAAAAATGGCATACTGCAAGTTCGCTGTAATGGTTTGACTGCTTCCATTAGCGGCAAGTGTATTATTGTATACGGGGGCGTATGTCAGCACTGGAGTTGTTCTTTCCGCACTGGTTCCATCACCTAATTCCCCAACACCACCCGAGCCCCACCCCCAGAGAGCGCCATCGGCTTTAATCCCAATACTATGGAGGCCGCCGAGCGCAATGGCCTTCCAGTTGTCATAGCCAATTTGCTCCGGTGTGCTTTTATCGGTATGTGAACCATCCCCTAATTGTCCTGCAGTATTATATCCCCATGCCCAGAGGGTTCCATCTGCCTTAATCGCCATGCTGTGAGCGTATCCGCCTGCGATCACTTTCCAGCTGTCATTACCGAGTTGCATGGGTATATTTCTGCTTATTCCAGAACCACCTCCCAATTGACCGTTGCTATTCCTTCCCCATAGCCAAAGGCTACCGTCTGGCTTAATACCCAAACTATGATCATCGCCGGCAGCAATAGTCTTCCAGGTATCGTTGCCTATTTTCATCGGTTCATCTATGTTTGAATTAAAACCAGCTCCCAGTTGTCCATACCCATTATATCCCCATGCCCAAAGGGAGCCATCGGTCCTTACACCCAAACTGTGGGCATAGCCGGCAGCGATGGCTTTCCAGGTATCGTAGCTTATTTTCACTGGAACATTTCTATCGGAATTGGAGCCATCGCCTAATTGCGTAGAATTATTTCTCCCCCATGCCCAGAGGGTACCATCGGCTTTAATACCAAGACTGTGTTCGCCTCCGGCAGAGATAGCCCTCCAGGTATCGTTGCCAATTTGCACCGGCGCGTTCCGATCCACATTAGCACCATCACCCAATTGCCCATAATTATTTCGCCCCCACGCCCACAGCGTACCATCGGTTTTAATACCCAAGCTATGCCAGATTCCAATAGAAATGGCCCTCCATGTGTCGTTCCCGATTTTTACAGGTGTGTTTCTATTTGTATTGGAACCATCTCCCAATTGCCCGTTACTATTATGCCCCCATGCCCAGAGGGTGCCATCGGCTTTAATGCCGGATGTATGAAGGCCGCCTGCCGCAATGCTTACAAATCCATTGCACTGCGCCATGAGTTTACTGGCGGCCAACAACAACAGGAACGAGAGAAAGAGTAATTTTTTTTTCATTTTTTTGTTTTATTTTTTTTGGACAGGATTGTTTTTCGCAGCCGTTGGTGTGGCGCCCCTTCTATGATCAATTCATGATATCAAGCACAACAGGCGATGATATTACTGTTATATGATCCCCCCCTCCTTGGCATCCATATCCGGCGTTGAAATAAAATGTGCCGGTAATAGACCTACCATTTATGACCCCTGTGAAGGAATCAGTGCCTCCCCAAATGCCATACCAGTTTATCGTAATATAGTTCTCGTTGTATTTTACGTTTGAGTATTGTTGCCCACCGTAGGGCCCCCAATTTGAAGACGCGGAGGCGCCCCAGCCAAAATGAAACTTACAATGATATTTTGCGTTCAAAACAACCGTGTGCGCTTTATTCATCTCAATTTCCAAAGTCAAGTCACTCAACCGGGCATTTGCCTGTCCGCTGCAATCGGCAGTAAAATTCTTAAGAGGTCCTGTATCAGATGTTCCAAAATTTATACTGTTGTTATCAATCTCGCTTCCCGCCAGATCGTCACCAGGATCATCCAGTGCCACATGGCTAAGATCTACAATATCGTCCTCATAGCTATTGATTGCTTTGACAGGAATTTTGGCAGGGTTCAGAATTTGCTCTGCGGAGGAAGATATTGCTTTATAGACGCCCAAAGCACCGCCCACTATAGCGCCGGGACCATTAAAAAGCAGGGCCCCCATGGCAACGTTCGCGGCAATAGTACTCGCATTGGCAACAAGCACTCCTGCGGTTGCTACAGCAATTTGTTTGTAATAGTCGAAGATATCATCGGATGAACTGGAAAAACTCAAAACGAGCAGCGGCAAGCTGATGCTGCAAATATTCCGGGGCATTCCGCCGAAATGCAAGCCCGGCTTTCTCAAGGAAGCATAAATCATCGTGTTTTTCACGGTATCATTATCTTTTCTAACAACTGTCGATGCCTTAATCTTGTGTGTGTTTTTATCCCAGTAGAAAGCGGCGGCTGTAACGGTTGTGGTTGTATCTGTATGCCTCAAAAACAAAACGGTTGTATCAAGTTTTCCCTTAACCGAAAAAAAAACCGTTTTGACCCTCAACTTATCATCCAGAAACATTTTCACCGCAGTATCGTTCCTGCTTACGACTATTTCTTTTAATTGCTTTGGCGTGCCATCGTTTTTATAGGACCCATAATATGCATAAGTGATATTCTCATTGTCCGGCTTATATAAGGCTTGCAAAGTATCATCTGCATTTGCTAATTTTGGGTTGGCAAAAATCAAAACCTTTCCAACGCCACTTTTACTTTCGATTTTACTGTTTCCTTCGTTCTTACGACATGAAAAAAAAGCACCAACAGCCAAAATCCAACAAAACAGGAGAAAATTTTTTTTCATTTTTTTATTAGTTTATGGTTTACAATTCATAATTCTATCCACCGTCACCTTATCGTTATTATGTGATGCGCATGGGGAAGGCGGTTTAAGATATACTATCTGATAAAAGGACTGGCATTTAGCAGGTCCTTATCCTGCTGCTGCAGGATACAGTTGGGATACAGTGAGTAACCCGACCACATAAGCGCCTGGGTGTTTTCATTAACCGGATGAGGCAGACCCAAAGCGTGGCCCAGCTCATGACCGCCGCCGCCAATCCAGCGCTTATGATCCCACCATTCAGGATTTTCGCCCAGGAGGCCTTTTAGATCCTGATCACCCATGGCACAAAAACCTGTTGACCCTGCCCCACCACCCGGCGCTGCCACATATACAAAATAGACATAATTAGTTGTATTAAAGTTACTACCCAGCAGTTGAGTCATTTCATAAAACGTATTTTGATACCCATAAAACCTTGGATTATCTCCGCTGTTGGGGCCGGGGCTGTTATACCAAACGCTATCGTGCAACCCGGTGAGTGTATCTAATATCATTGGATTCGTAACAAATGTCTTGTTATTACCCAACTGTAGTTTGTACCATGCCTGCAAATCCAATACGGTACTTTTTAAAATATCGTAGTAACGCTGGTTAAATTTTTTATCCCTTGGCGTAATAAGGTATACGACTACCGATTTCATAATGGGATTCACCGTTACCGTTTTAGTAATGCTATCGCTGCCCGCCGGGTTAGTAGCCACCAACTTTATCGTATAATTTCGAGCCTGGTTATAGATATTGGATGGATTGGCCAGGGTGCTGGTATGGCCGTCTCCAAAATCCCAGGAATACTGGTTCGCATTTTTTACTTCCGCTGTAAAATTGACCGTAGCGGGCAGCAGGCCTGCATTACTAGTGCTATAGCTAAAATCAACGGTGGGTTTGAGCAGCGGATCGGGTTTCAGTTCCTTGTCTTTTTTGATACAGGCTATAAACAGGTATAGCAACATAGCCGCCAGAGAAATGTTTTTAATGAACGATACTGCCGAAGGAACATCCTGGGAAAATCGATTGCAGAAAGAGTTTTGATTCATAAAATACATTTAAACAATGAGGCACTATCGCACTGCTAAAGTACCGCAGCGAAGCCGGTGTATTGCAGCTCCTTGAGTAAAGGCCCCTGTTTGCCGGATGAACGAATGATTTGGCCGAGTTAAGGCCTTCACAACAACAAAGCATAATATACCAGCTCCTGTATATTATGGCAATCCAGTTTCCGGAGTATATTTTTACGATGGGTTTTTACGGTTTCGCCGGAGATGGATAATTGCGCGGCAATGTTTATACTATCCAGCCCCAGTGTCACCATCCGGAGAATTTCTTTCTCGCGCAGTGTAAGTTGTGTCAGCTTTTGCAGGCATTGAGCAAACCGGTCTTTATGCCTGAAAAAATAATGCATCACTTTTATATAGCCTTCCGTATCAGCGCTATTTACCGTTGCCAGGAAGTTAAACCGGTCCGTATCATTGATACCCGTTGTACTTTTAAATGTGTCGGAACCGTTCTTTTTCCGGGTGTTGTTTTTTTCCGGTTTTGTCAATGCTTCCAGGGCCTGCTGGTCATCGGCAAAATACCGGACGGGAATGGTACTCGCTTCTTCACTTTGAAAGATCTCGTTTACGGACAACTGCACCAACAGGTCCGGGTTTACCACAAACCCGGCTTTTATACCGGGATAGGCTCTTACCGCCGGCGCATTTAAAAACTGGTCTATCCATTTCTGGAGGTCGGGGGAAATGACAAAGTTCAGCCGGGAAACATTCCAGAGCGAGGTATTACAGGGGATGCGCTCCAGATAAGTTTTAAAGGTTTTAATGCCGGAGATAAACTCATCGGTTGTGGGAGTATGCTTCCAGGAAGAATGAAGCAGCTTGCTTTCCGCCAGATGGCTGATGACCAGTGTTTCCGATTCAAAAATATTCATAAGCATTTTTTCGTTTTCCGCTAAAGCACAAATGTTATTTTACGGATATTGCCATAGTCATCGCCGGCATACAGGTTGCCCGCTGCGTCCCGGGCGAGGGAGTTCACGACAGCAAAAAGCGCCGCCCGCCCGTTGCCGTCTTTTGCCTGGTAGCCGGGGTTGACACCACCCGCCAGCGTAGTCACCACCCCGTAAGGGTTGATCATCCGGAGGGTAAACAACAGGGCATTGTCGTCATTATCCCCCACAAACAGGTTGCCCCGCCCGTCCAGCGCCAGACCGGCAGGAGAAGCAAACCCGGCCTCCCTGCCCACCCCGTCCTTTGTAGCCCAATTACCGCTTCCTGCAACAACAGAAAGCTGGCCATCTACCATTTTCCAGATCCGGTAGTTGTCCTGGTCGGCCAGGTAAAGGGCACCGGTTGTTCTGTCTGCTTCTATTCCAAAAAGATCGGGATCATCCGTTACTCCGGCATCTGCCGCCTTGAACGCAATGCTGTTTGCAACGAGGGAAACCGTATTACCCCGGATCCTGTACAGCCCTGCGTTGTCATCACCCGAATCACTGCTATAATAAATAGTATCGCCAGAACCGGCCTTCAGCGCCTGCGGGTACATGCCCACTTTCATTTTGTCGCCTGTAATAAAAACCGGCGGCTGCGCTTTACCTGCCCATAATACAGCCTCCGTAGTATTGCCCGGGGTAAGCTGGTAAATTAGCCCGTGCTCTCCCCCGCCGGTTGCTACATAGATCCGCTGGTTGTCATCGATCGTTATAGCAGCCGGCCCATCTAATACAAAAACCCGGTCGCCTTCATTGATGATGCCATCTCCATTGGCATCCCCATTAATCTTGGTAGGCTGGTAAATGGTCGTTTGCCCGTCGGTGCTGTAACTGATCACGCGGTTGTGCTCGGGGTCTGAAAAGTAAAGTGTGTTATCCTTATCGACCACTATCCCGCCTATCTGGCCACAGTGGAGCCCAGTGATGGCCGCTATCGTGCTTACCTGCACTTTTAAAACGGTTAAGGGCCGCGAACTGGTAATGGTCTTATTATTTACCGTAACCGTTATAGGTCCCGAGGTTGCATTTGCAGGTACGGTCACCAACAACCTCCCTGCAGCGGCTTCATGAACCAATGCCGGTACTCCATTGATCATTACCTGGTTGCCGGCGGCATCCGCCGAAAAGTTCTGACCGGTCACCACCAGCGTATCACCCGGTAACTTTGGAACAAGATGGTCCATGAATACAGGATCAAATGCCAGTTGCGCAGGGTAATTAATCAGTGCCGGCAATGTGTAGACGTTATAATCAGAAGCGCTGTAAACCGTATTTTGAGAAACCCGTACTCCATTGAGGTATACCGCACCCTTATGGATTGAAACAGGAAGCGTTTTTCCGCTCAGTGTTACAAGGGTACTGCCATTAGTAAGCGTAGAAACGGTAATTTTTCCTTTTATGATATAATCGCTAATTACAGAACCATCTTTTAACTGAGGGTTGTTTGCAGCCACAGCCCCTCGTGCATTTCCCGCTGTCATCACTCTAACTGCTTCAATGTTGCCCACTCTTTTTAAGGCTACTGCTTCATCTGTAAACACTGCATTTACAGGTGCAAGCGCCGTAAAACCCGCCGCCACATCGGCATCCGCAAGCGGTGCCTCCTTAAAGATGACGGCAAATGTACTCAGGCTATCGATGGAAGCGAGTGCTTTTGTTATATTGGTTTTTGCCGTGGCGGCTGCTTCATGCTGCGGGATCCTTTCTTTATCCTTATTACAGCCTATGATCCACAGCAGCATACACATCCAGGCGCCGGTGATATGTGATTTCATTTTCGCAGAATATTTTAGTCAGTTAGTAAAACATCGCTTACAGAAAACCCTTGCTGCACTTTGCAACAGGGCAACTGTTTCCAGATCAAAAGCATACAGTTCCGTAGCCCAAAATTAGGTTTATCCTCACCATTCCCGCAATACCCACCGGTGGGTATTTTTTACGCCTGCTGATGGCTGTTTAAACCGCAAAAGCTTGCCAGCGTTTTTTCATATCAATGTTGTTTGTTTTACACCTCATTTACCCAACCGGCTTTGTAACTCCGGTATCACATTTTCATAGGTACGCAGGACACGGTCCCATTTCGAAAAAGCTTCATCTGCGTTGGCGCCGGTGCCGGGAGGCGCATACTCGGATACCAGCTTGGCCTTGTATACCAGCGGGTCTGTGCTTTGGGTTTTAAGAATAAGCCGGGTGCGGGTTACCCCGCCTTTAAATGATTTTACCGACCAGGCCGTACATAAATAACCAGTCGTTTTATCGGTAATTGACACTACATCAAAAGAGTTGGTTACAATACGGTTCAAAATCGTCCAGGCTTCATCTTCTTTCCGCGATGTCCGGATATCGATATCCTGGTTAGCCAGGTTGGTTACAAAGGAGTTTTCATAGGCGTCATCCTTCTCCAGCTTTATGTACTCTTCTTTTTTTTCTGCAATGTTCTGGTAAGTGTAATTGCGCTCCTGCGTAAGATAACCCACTTTCACAATTTTAAGATAGGCTTCATCGCGACCGTCTAACACAATACGCACGGGCTGCGATACCTGTTTTCCATTCAGAAAAATGGTGGCACCCTCGTCTGTTGTTACTTTAATTCTTCTTGCCCTTGCTTCACTGGCAACAGATAGCAGGCAGGCCATAACCAGGAGGACGAAACTTAAGATACTCTTTTTCATTTTTTAATTGTTTGTTGTTTGCAGTTATTTGTTCTGTCTTTCTTTAGCAAATCTATTGCCCCTGCCCGCTCCCGTCAACACCGAAAATCACCGGATCCTTCCCCGTGAAAACACGCCCCCTGTTTACCCCATCAAAATAAAATACAGTATAGCCCCGCCCAATCCTCATAATAAACAGGAAATACAGACTTTAAATCGATGTTTACCGGCGGATCCGCGGGAACTGTATCAGGGAAAACTGTTTTTAAACTGCTTTGGGGGAGTACGACAAAAAATACTGGAAAACCCCTATGATTGCTTACCTTCACCCGCCAAAAAGAGCAGCAATCATTTAAACGAACGACTATTTAAATACATGAAGGCAATCATTCCTGTAGCAGGAGCCGGCACAAAATTACGACCGCAGAGTTATACGCAACCGAAGGCGCTGATCCCGCTGGCGGGTAAAACCGTATTGAGTTTTATTATTGACCAGCTTAAAGAAGCGGGCATCGATGAATTTGTCTTTATCGTGGGCTTCCTGGGTGACAAGATTTCCGATTATGTAAAAGAGCATTATCCGGGTATCAAAGCCCATTATATAAGCCAGCAGGAGCGCCGTGGCATCGGCCATGCGGTAAACCTTACCCGGAATATTGTTGAGGGCGATGAGGTATTTATTTCGCTGGGAGATACGATCTGCGAGTATGATGTTGCTGCCGTACTTAATAATCCCCATTCAATGATCGGCATCCGCAAAGTGGATAATCCCCGCGATTTTGGAGTGGCAGAAATCGATAACAAGGGGTTTATTGAATCGGTGGTGGAAAAACCCCATATCCCCAAGTCAAACATGGCCATGGTAGGCATCTATAAGATCCTGGAAAGCGATCTTCTTTTCGAATGCCTGGCTTCCAATATCCGCAAAGGGCTGCTGACTCATGGTGAATTCAATATTACCGATGCCTTGCATTGTATGATCCAAAACAATGTGAAATTTGAGGCCTTTAAAGTAGACAACTGGTTTGATGCGGGTAATAAAGAAACCCTGTTGCGCTCTAATACCACGCTGCTGAGAAAATACAAGGCAACCGCTGATGCTTCCCTATTTGAAAATACGGTAATCGTACCGCCGGTGAGTATTGGCGCGGGCTGCATGATCCGTAATTCAATTGTTGGTCCCAATGTAACCCTGGGCGAAAACACATTCCTGGAGCAGTCGATTGTCCGGGACTCAATTGTGGGCTCCTTTTCCAATTTATTTGATATTGTACTGGAACAATCGGTCATCGGTTCCGATTCCAGCATCAAAGGCGAAACCCGCAGCCTTAATATCGGAGACAATACAAGCATTGACCTGGGGTAAATTTGAGATGAATTTTAAAATTTGAAGATGCCTGCCCGAACCGAAGGGGCGGGTGGCAAGGGTGAATAGTTAATAGGCAATGGTTAACAGATCTTCGAGTGTAAACGGACCTAACCTGAAACTTTGAACGTTGAACCTTGAACGGCTTTCAGCAATCAGCCTTCAGCAGGGGCAATAGATCATCGAGTGTAAAACGGACCTAACCTGAAACTTTGAACGTTAAACCTGGAACGGCCTTCGGTTTTTTGCCTTCAGCATTAAATATCCTGCAAGCGGATATGAAACCTTAAACATTGAACTTCAAACACTAAGGGCAAACCCTAAAACTTCCGTATCTTTGCTCCCCATTCGCAACAGGGCTGCCAAAATGGCTTAAAAAGGATATAGCACTGTTTTTGAAGAATCACTTTTTTAATAAAATATCGCGATACTATATGTTTGGTTTCTTATCTAAAATGTTTGGTGGCAGTAAATCGGAAAAAGACGTAAAAAAGCTGATGCCTATTATTGAACAAATTAACAAAAATTTTGCTCAGTATCAATCACTTAGCAATGATGAGCTCCGCAATAAAACCCATGAATTCCGCCAGCGCATCCAGGATCAGCTCCGCGAGATCGATGCCCGGGTAACAGCTTTGAACGAGCAGGCAAATGACTTGCCGCATGAAGAGCTCCTGCAAAAAGACGCTATTTACAAGCAGATAGACGACCTGAAAAAAGATCGTGATAAAGAAATTGAAAAAGTGCTGGAGGAGATCCTCCCCGAGGCCTTTGCCGTGGTAAAAGAAACCGCCCGCCGTTTTACGGCCAATACAGAGCTGGTATCCAAAGCTACAGACCTGGACCGGCAACTGGCTCGCACAGCAGAGTATATAACCATCGATGGCGATAATGCCACCCACAAAAACAGCTGGACGGCTGCTGGTGCAAAAATCACCTGGAATATGGTGCATTATGATGTACAGCTGATCGGCGGCGCCGTACTGCACTCCGGTAAGATTTCCGAAATGGCCACCGGAGAAGGAAAAACCCTGGTATCTACCCTGCCCGCTTACCTGAACGCCCTTGCGGGTGAAGGCGTACACGTGGTTACCGTAAACGATTACCTGGCCCGCCGCGACCAGGAATGGAACGGGCCCGTTTTTGAATGGCTGGGGTTGCGCGTGGATTGTATTGATAAACACCAGCCCAACTCGGAAGCCCGCCGTAATGCTTACCTGGCAGATATTACCTACGGTACTAATAATGAATTTGGTTTTGACTACCTGCGCGATAATATGGTCCACAATGCATCCGAAATGGTACAGCGCAAACACCACTATGCGATGGTGGATGAGGTGGACAGCGTACTCATCGATGACGCCCGTACACCACTGATCATTAGCGGGCCGGTAGACAAGGGAGACGAACAGCAATACCATATCCACAAGCCCCGGGTGCAACAGCTGTACCAGGAGCAGGAGCGCATTGTCCGCAATAGTTTAAATGAGGCGAAACGTCTTTTTGAAAAAGGTGAGGACGATCCCAAAAACGGAGGACTTTACCTGTACCGGGCCTTCCGCGGATTGCCCAAATACAGCCCCCTTATCAAATTTTTGAGCGAGCCTGGGGTAAAGGTGAAAATGCAAAAGGCAGAGAACTACTATCTGCAGGAGCAGGAGCGCAATATGAAAATCGTAGATGAGGACCTGCTCTTTAAGATCGATGAAAAAACCAACTCCGTAGACCTTACAGAAAAAGGGCTGGCCATGATCACCAAAGTAGGTGAGGATACTGATTTCTTTGTACTCCCGGATATTGGTGTGGCATTGGCCGATGTTGAAAAGAGCGATGCGCCCGCCGAAGATAAATTAAAACAGAAAGAGGCCCTGCTGAACGAATATTCTCAAAAGGCTGACCGTATTCACTCGGTGCAGCAGCTGTTAAAAGCCTATGCACTTTTCCAGAAGGACGATGAATACGTGGTGGTAGATGGCGCCATAAAAATTGTGGATGAGCAAACCGGTCGTATCATGGAAGGCCGCCGTTACTCCGATGGGCTGCATCAGGCGCTGGAAGCAAAAGAAAATGTAAAAATTGAAGCCGCCACCCAAACCTACGCCACCATTACCCTTCAGAACTTCTTCCGGATGTATCACAAACTGGCGGGGATGACGGGTACTGCAGAAACAGAAGCCGGCGAATTGTGGAGCATCTATAAACTGGATGTTGTAACCATTCCTACCAACGTTCCGATTGTACGGAAAGACCTGCAGGACATGGTATACAAAACCAAGCGCGAAAAATATAAAGCCGTTATTGATGAAATTGAACAGTTGCGCGGAGCCGGTCGCCCTGTACTGGTAGGTACCACTTCGGTAGAGATCAGTGAATTACTCAGCCGTATGCTGCAGCAAAAAAAGATACCGCACAATGTTCTGAACGCCAAACAACACGCCCGCGAAGCAGAGATTGTTGCAGAAGCTGGTTTGCCGGGCGCCGTAACGATCGCTACCAATATGGCGGGCCGGGGTACCGATATTAAGCTGGGGCCTGGCGTAAAAGAAGCCGGCGGACTGGCCATCATTGGTACCGAACGCCACGAAAGCCGCCGGGTAGACCGTCAGCTAAGGGGCCGTGCCGGCCGCCAGGGCGATCCCGGAAGTTCCCTCTTCTATGTATCGCTGGAAGATGACCTGATGCGGATGTTCGGAAGCGAGCGTATTGCCAGCATGATGGACAAAATGGGGTATAAGGAAGGCGATGTGATCCAGCACAGCATGATCAGCAACAGCATTCAGCGTGCACAGAAAAAAGTAGAAGAAAATAACTTTGGTATCCGCAAGCGGTTGCTGGAGTACGATGACGTTATGAACAAACAGCGGAATGCCGTTTATGAAAAACGGAACCATGCGCTGTTTGGAGAGCGGCTATCACTTGATATTGATAACGCCTTCTCCATTGTAGCCGAAAGCCTGTGTACCTCCTTTAAAGAACAGGAAGACTTTGAAGGCTTCAAACTGGCCAGCATCGTGAACTTCGGCATGGATACGTCTATCAATGAAGAAACGTTTCATAACACAGATGCCAGCAAACTTGCAGACAAGTTATATGAAGAAGCCCTGACCCGTTATGCAACGCACACACAAACCATTCAAAAACAGGCGGTGCCCGTATTCCAGAATATCCGCGATACCCAGGGTGCCCATATCGAAAACGTGGTAGTGCCCTTTATGGATGGCCGCAAAGCGATCAATGTACTTACATCGCTGGATAAGACCATTACCACCGAAGGGCGGGAGCTGGTATCCAGCATGGAGAAGTCCATTACCCTGGCCGTGATCGATGATGCATGGAAAGAGCATCTCCGCTCGATGGATGATCTGAAGCAAAGTGTGCAAACCGCCTACCTGGAGCAGAAGGACCCACTGGTGATCTACAAGGTGGAAGCCTTTCAGTTATTCAACAATATGACCACCAGCCTTAACAAGGACATCATCTCCTTCCTTACGCAGGCCAACCTTCCGGCCCAGGAAGAAGCGCCCAACTATAAGGAAGGCCGCGAGCAACGTACCGACCTCAGCAGGATGCGGGTAAACAAAGATGAGATCGATGCAGCAGGGGACGACTATGGCGCTAATGAAAAGGATTACTTTGATCCTGCGCAGCCGCCTGTAAAACAGGAGCCCATCCGGGTGGCTCCTAAAGTGGGCCGCAATGATCTTTGTCCCTGTGGCAGTGGAAAGAAATACAAAAACTGCCACGGCAGAAACGAATAATCACTGATCCCCGCCTCACCGGCGGGGATTTTTTTAAGAGACGGTTATAGTTGTTTTTATTCCGAATCGGACGGGCAGCAGGATGCATCCGCCTTTATCATTGGTAATGCTGAACAGGTGCCGAAATAACCGGTTTAAAACAACATCATATACCCGGGCAACTTGCCATTCCTGTATTTACACATCGCCTGAACCCCTTGCTACTTTGTAAACTAAAAAAACAACCTTATTTTCAGGCTTTAAATACTGAATGGTTACTATTTTATGAAACGATCGCTGCACCTCCAACTATCCCTGATGATGTTCCTTGAGTTTTTTATGAAAGGCTCCTGGTTTGTTACCCTGGGCACTTACCTGAAAAGCAACCTGGGCGCCTCACCGCTGGAAGTTTCCAATATTTTTTCCACCCAATCCCTGGGCGCGGTGGCGGCTCCGTTCCTTATCGGCTTTATAGCAGACCGTTTCTTTAATGCCGAGCGGGTGATGGGTGTACTGCATCTCATTGGTGCCGGTTTGCTGCTGATGATGTACCGGGCAGCGGACGTTGCCGCCATCTACCCCTATGTACTGCTCTACTTCATTGCGTATATGTCTACCCTGGCGCTTACCAGTTCTGTTTCTTTCAGGAACCTCAGCAATCCCAAAAAACAATATCCGCTTATACGGCTGTTTGGCACTATGGGGTGGATGGTGGCCGGCATTTCCATCAGCTATTTGTTTCATTGGGATACAAAGGAAGCGGTAGCCTCCGGAGCCTTGCAAAACACATTCCTGTTAGGAGCGGCCTGCTCCCTGGCGCTGGGTCTCCTCTGCTTCCTGCTCCCGGCAACTCCACCCTTAAAGAAGGATCAGCCCTTCCACTGGGGCGATGCACTGGGTTTGCAGGCACTAAGCTTATTAAAACAAAAGGGATTCCTGGTGTTTTTTATTACTGCCATTATCATCTGCATCCCGATTTCTTTTTATTACCAGCACGCCAACCCCTTCCTGGTGGCAACCGGGCTTCCCAATCCTACGGCCAAAATGGCGCTGGGGCAGTTTTCGGAGATCCTTTGCCTGCTGCTGATTCCCTTCTTTTTTGCAAGGCTGGGGTATAAAAAAATGATGCTGATCGGCATTGGCGCCTGGGCGCTGCGTTACCTGTTGTTTGCCTATGGCAACGGGCAGGACCTGGCCTTTATGCTGATCCTTGGCATCTTGCTGCACGGGGTTTGTTATGACTTTATGTTTGTAGTGGGACAGATCTATACCGACACCATTGCGGGTAAACAATACCGGTCCTCTGCCCAGGGCCTGGTAACCGTAGCCATGTACGGCGTCGGTATGCTGATTGGTTTTTGGGTGGCCGGGTTTGTTTCCAACGCGCTGAGGGCTTATGAAAGCACTACCTATTGGCGCTATATATGGTTATCCCCCGCCGTCATGGCTGCAGTGTGTATGCTCGTCTTCCTGCTGCTGTTTAAGGAACAGCCAGCACAGGAACCGGCCGCACTGGAAGCAGCCCTACCGGGCGGCGATCATGCCTGACCCCCGGTATGTAGCAGTTTCGCCTGCTTTTTCAGTAAATCCTGCTTTAGTATAAAATAGCCGCGCCCGATCAGAAATCCATAGTGATTTAAACTATCAAGCAATAGCTGTAATACGGCATCGTCATAGTGATCCAATACATAGTAGGGCTGGTCATTTTCCTGGTACCGGGTTAATGTATCGCTCATTTCGCCGGTTCGTACCGGTTCGTAAAGCGGATCTTCCAGTACCGTTTTTACCTGGGCTTTAAACGCCTGTTCTATAGGTTTTAGTTGCTCAAAGTTTGACTGGATCACGCTATGCGGCGTTGCCTCATAAATAAAAGACAACCGGTTCCAGATGGTGCGACAGGTTTCCAGCCGGGTGTCGAACGACTGATCGTAAGCAAAAAGCCGGCTATACGCGTCTTTGATCGTTCCTGCACATCCTTGCTGTGTTGCGATGAAAAGCAAATGCCGGAAAATATTGAGATCATTTTCATGGATACCCTGGTTAAGGGAATCAAGGCTAATCTTTAACTGCTGCTGTACTGCTGCGGCCTCTGTTTTTTTATATTTGACTCCATCATAGTCAAATGTTTTTACTTTGATTTCCTGGTCTGTAATCTGCTGCAATATTTCAATATCATTTTTCAGTGCCACCGCTGTATACACTCGGTCTACTTTCGCCTCTCCAAAAAAATCTGTATCGGTCTGCTGCGCAGCATTGATGGTTTCGATATCAAAAACATCGATGTTCTTGTCGTCATAATAAGACCGGAATACCGGGTCAAAGGTATGCTCCAGGTAATTACGGCTATAGTCTGCTTCAAATGCCTGCAGCGGGTAGCGCTCCACCGCAGCTGTATATTCCACATTCCGGAATATCTGGTCGGTAAAATATTCCTGGTAATGTTCCAGCCGCTTTACCATTTCATTAGCCGGAGCCCGGTTATACGGCCTGTTTTCCTGCTGCAGTGCATCCATACGCGCCACCCGTTCTTCTGTAGAAGGGTGTGATGCCCATTGATTATCCAGTTTCAGCCGGGATTTACTGAATTTTGAACGGTGAACGGATGTTACCATCGGCAGCCCGTCTTCAAAAAGAATGCCGTCTGCACGCGCCTGAAACCGGCTGATATAATCCTGCTCCGGGTATACGTTTGCACTCCTGATATTGGCCTTAATCTTTTGTTCATAGAACTGTAAAACGGAGGAAAATGCATAATCTGAAAGATCCATGCGCCATAATGCATTTTGCAGGGGGCCCGCACCTGCTACCGTTGCAGCAATTTCATCCGCATGATACTCCATCTCCCGCGAAAGGCCCAGATAACTCAGGTTTACCACCTGGTACATTTTACCCAATACCCATTGAATACCTCCCACGATCTTTACGCCCATTGCCACAAAAACGGCAAAATACCCGCTGGCATTGCTCCACTTTTGCATCAGGCTGTTGTAGGAGTTATTTTCATACAGCATATTAAAGATGATCTGGTTCACATTATAAACATAGCTCCCCACTTTCATGGTCCGCTGGGAAAAATGTCCGAACTCATGTGCAAGGATCGCCTTTAACTCGTCCTTTGATACAGTGTTGACCAATCCCAATCCGATCTGCAGATTTTTCTGTACCGGTAAAAACATGCTCCAGAAACTGGAATCATAGAACACCGCCGCATTGACTTCTGAAGAAAGATATACATTTTTTGGGGGAAGGGTATTTACCCCGGCAACAATGGCATCGATCATCTCAAACAGTTCCGGCTCATCACTGCGTTCAATCTTCAATAAATGAGACCGGTCTGTTTTCTTTGCACTAAAAATAAATTTAAACAGGAATATTAGTACAAACAGGCCCAGTGCTGCCAGGCCAATTCCCAACATAATCGTAATAAACCGCGGCATACGGGCCACCAGCTCGATGGCAATGTACACACAGCCAACCGCAAATGCCATTCCTAAAAGCACTAGCAAAAGATATACCAGGATAAAAGCAATAATCGCAAAAATGGCTTGCCGGGTTCGGTGACGGAAATCATCCGTTAGTTGAATATTCTTCATTACAGTTTTGTATTTTGGCAGCCAGGGCCCCTCCTACAAAGATTGGCACTTTCCGGCAAATACAAAAATATTTTATCGCACTGTTGCTTAACTGCATTGACCTAATTTTACAGGCTTCAATCATCAACATATGAACAAACAATTGCAGGAAGACCTCTCTTCGCTCGAAAAAATAATGCAGCTGGTTAGTGAACAGGGGCTCAGCTATCTGAAACAACTGGCTGAACGCCCGGTATCAACCACTATTGAAGCCCCCACCCCCGCAGGCATGCCTGGCAAAGGATTGGGCACTATTGAAACTCTCAAAAAATTTAACGACCGCTGGGAGCCCGCCATGGTAGCAGCTTCCGGCCCCCGCTACTGGGGTTTTGTAACCGGCGGTACCACGCCGGCTTCGATAGCAGGCGACTGGCTGACTACGATATATGATCAGAATACCCAATCAGCCAAAGGCGATGGAGATATTTCGGCGGCCATTGAACTGGAAACCACAGGCTTGCTGCGGGAACTGCTGGGGCTTCCGGATATCTTTCTGGGAGGCTTTGTAACCGGCGCCACGATGTCGAACTTCACCTGCCTGGCCGTTGCACGGCAATGGCTGGGGCAGCAGTCTGGAAACGATATTGCAAAGGAGGGCCTCACGCAAAAAATGAAAGTTCTCACCGCCACGCCGCATTCGTCCTCCATAAAATCACTGGCGCTATTGGGTATGGGAAGCAGCAATATTCTGCCGGTAAACACAATGGAAGGCAACCGCGAAGCCATAGACATAAAGGACCTGGAGACACAGATCCGGCAGCTGAATGGCGCACCGTTTATCCTGATCTCCAGCGCCGGCACCGTCAACACGGTCGACTTTGATGATTTCAGCGCCATTGCCGCATTACGAAAACAATACCATTTCTGGTGGCACATTGATGCAGCCTTTGGCGGTTTTGCCATCCTTTCGGACGCGCATAAACACCTTTTAAAGGATTGGGAACAGGCAGATAGTATTACCGTTGACTGTCATAAATGGCTGAATGTACCGTATGAAAATGCGGCTTTTTTTATAAAAGATCAGCACCGGCTGCTGCAGGTATCCACCTTCCAAAACTCCAATGCTCCCTACCTGGGAGACCCGCTGGAAAATTTCAACTACCTGAACCTGCTGCCCGAAAACTCAAGACGATTGAAAGCACTGCCCGTTTGGTTTACCTTAAACGCATACGGACGCGAAGGATACCGGTATATAGTTGAGAACAGCATCCGGCAGGCACACGATTTGGGCGCGTTTATCCAATCCCAGCCCGGGTTGTGCTTACTGGCCCCCGTACGGCTGAACACTGTGTGCTTCTCGCTCCCGGCCCCGGCTAACGATACGGAGAACGTAATGGCATTCCTCTCAGCGCTCAACAAAACCGGTAAAATATTTATGAGCCCCACCCATTATAAAGGCCAGCCGGGCATAAGGGCTGCTTTTGTTAATTTCAGAACTACAGAAAAGGATGTAGCGCTGGTAAAGGAGCTTCTGCTACACCTCTTGCCCCTTTATACATGATCCAACCAGGGCTTATACAAACCGCAGCGATTGCCAGTACTGTCGCTTACTTATAGGAGGCTGCAGCATCAAGGAGCAAAAATTAGCCCGGTGCTTATCCGAGCTATGGGAATGCAAATTTAAAGCCTCTGTTTCTGCGTAAATCATGCGGAAAATAGTCGCCACTACTATTTTTTGAAAATCCTTTCCAAACAATTTCTGAAAATCTTCAAAATAAAGAACCAAAACAAATTTATTGAATTTTCAGTATTTTTTGAAAATTCAATAAACATGTATATCTTTACACCAGAAACTAAAATAAATGCAACTAGCAATATCCAAACAAAAATTCATAGACACCTGGGGCGCCCTGGGTACGGAGTGGGGCATCAACAAATCGGTGGCCCAGGTCCAGGCCTTGCTGCTGGTTTCGGACAATCCCCTTTCCACCGATGCCATTATGGAGGCGCTGACCATATCCCGCGGCAACGCCAATATGAGTCTGCGGCAGTTGCTGGACTATGGCATCATCTACAAAAAAGTGATTGCCGGCGACCGTAAGGAATACTTTGTAGCAGAAAAAGACATCTGGAAATGGGCGCTGAAAATAGCCCTGATGCGTAAGCAAAAAGAAATAGATCCCGTGTTGGGTGTATTGACGGAATTGGAAGCCGAAACCAAAAAGGATAAATCGGCCGAAGGAAAGGCCTTGCACCAGACCATTCATGATATACAAACCTTTACAGACCAGCTCAGCACCCTGGTAGAACGGGTGGCCGGCTCTACCAGGGGGGAATTGCTGTTAAAATTATTGAAACTTGTTATGTAATAAAATGCAGTCATGACCTACAATATCCTTGCCTATATTATCTATGCGGTCATAACCATCTACATCATTTACTGGGTAGGCCGGTTGTTTCATAAGAATGGAAGGGTATTTATCCTGCGGCTTTTCCGGCATCAGGCGGCGCAGACAGACGCCACCAACAATATTATCCTCATCGCTTATTACCTGTTCAACATCGGTTACGCCATTCTGCAGTTCAGCAACTGGCAAACCGTAACTTCTGCGCGCGCCCTGATCGCCTCTATAGCCGGCAAAACGGGGATGCTCGTGGGCATCCTGGCGGTCACCCACTATTTTAACATGGCGCTTATTTACTTCCTCTCAAAACGGATACATTATTATTCATCATAAAAACACTTCATCATGAAAGATCTGATCGTAATAGCGTACCTTGTTTATTTACCAGTAGTGATCCTACTTACTCTTTATGTGGCCCACAGCCTGTTTCGCAACAGCCTGGTCTACATGAAAGACATTTTTAACGGACGCGATGAAATAGCCGTTGCAACTAACACACTTTTTAAGATCGGTTTTTATTTACTCAACCTGGGCTTCGGGCTTTATATTCTCGAAATTACCCGGCATCTCGAAACAACCCAGGCGGCCATTGAGGCTCTGAGTGTGAAGATCGGCGGATTTAGCATTTACCTGGGGCTGATGCTTTTCTTCAATCTCTACCTGTTCTTCCGGGGCAAAAAGGTTGCCCGCCAAAAAAGGATCGGTGCCCAATTTAATGTGCAGCCTCCTGTACCCGGTGCATAGGGTCCGGCTTCAACCGCAAGGAGCCTAAAATTCGCAAGGATTGATTATATTAAATTCATAAAAGACACCCCATGAAATGACCATAAAAATTTTCGAGCAAATTCATACCCAAAGCGATGAAAATTTTTATGCAAAATTCCATCTGGCAAAAATTAAATAAAAAATATACAGATGAAACAGAAAATAATCATTGCCGGCGGTACGGGGTTTATCGGCCAGTACCTTTTGAAAAGATTTCGCGAAGAGGGTTACGAGGTGTTGGTAATATCGCGGAACGCCTCAGATATCACCTGGGCTGACGAAGATAAAATCCGCAAGGCACTCGAAGGAGCGGAGGCCCTCATCAACCTGGCGGGAAAATCCGTTGATTGCCGTTATACCGAAGCCAATAAGCAGGAAATCCTCGGATCCCGCGTTCAAACCACAAAACGGCTCCAGTCCGTTTTGGAACAATGCACCGTTCCGCCCAAGTTATGGATCAACTCCAGCACCGCCACCATCTACCGTGAGGCCCGTGACCGCCCCATGGATGAAGACCGGGGTGAGGTTGGCACCGGTTTTTCTGTGACGGTAGCGAGGGCCTGGGAAGCGGCTTTTTTTGAACGGTCCGCACCGCATACCCGAAAAGTGGCCTTGCGCATCTCCATTGTACTGGGAAGAGGCGGCGGCGTAATGCAGCCCTATACGAACCTTACCCGCTACGGGCTGGGAGGCGTCCAGGGCAGCGGCAAACAGGTATTCAGCTGGATCCATATTGAGGATGTATACCGGATCATCCGTTTTATGATGGAACACGCAGCATTGGAAGGCGTTTTTAACACAGCGGCTCCCTTCCCCGTGCTTAATCAACAATTGATGGAAGCCCTGCGAAAACGTATCCGGCCCCTTGTCTACTTTTCTATTCCCGAGTGGCTGTTGCAGTTGGGCGCCCGGCTGATTGGCACCGAACCCGAGCTTGTTTTAAAAAGCCGTTGGGTGATTCCCCAAAAACTGGAGGAAGCCGGTTTTGAATTTAAATACCCCACTGTAACTGAGGCATTGGATGAGATTTTTTTAGAAGCAATTTGAAAATGCCTGCCCGAACCGAAGGGGCGGGTGAGAATGTGAAAATGGGAGTGAGGGTGCCGTTCCCGCTCGGTGCGCTTTTCGCTGGTTGATATTCCACTGACTTTAGACGATAGACGTTAGTTATCAGGCACAGATCACTATTTGGTGTTTGATCTGACCTTGAACCTTAAACTTTAAACATCAAACCAATTTTTTCAGTCTACCAGCAAACTATTGCCAAATTTTTCGGAAACTGTGATTTTTCCTTTGCCAACCTGGAGGGTCATCGACCCATCAAAAGAGATCTTTTCGACCACTTTGACCTTTGTACCAATACCGATAGACAACTGTTCCAGGTATTGTAAAAAAACCGGTGACGTATCCTTAACTGCAGCTACAGTACACGATTGATGCATGGCAACAGATGATAACAGTGTGGTAGCCCGGGGCGGCATCTTGCCATTGGGCTTTGGAATCGGGTCTCCATGCGGGTCATAATCCGGGTAATTCAGAAAATGATCCAACCGGTCCGTCAATTTATCAGACTGGATATGTTCCAGCTGCTCTGCTACCTCATGCACTTCATCCCAGCTAAACTCCAGCACCTCACAAAGGAAGGTTTCCCATAAGCGATGTTTGCGCATTACAAATACCGCAATGTCGCGCCCCGATTTTGTAAGTGTGATCTTCCCGTATTTCTTATAGCTCACATATTCCTTCTCCTTTAACCGTTTCAACATGTCGTTAACGGTCGCCGGCTTCAATCCCAGGTGAACAGCCAGATCATTGGTGCCTGCTTCTTTTTTACCTGCTTCATCTGTGGTAAGATATAGCAGGGCTTTCAGATAATTCTCTTCCGTATTGGACAACATGGCTCAAAGCTAATAAAAAAACCGAAATATTAAAGTTAGATTAGTCTAACTTTAATATTTTCGCACATATAACTAAAATATTAAGACAGTATGAAGTATTTTTTTTGGATCTTGTTATTATTCGTGCCGGGGGCCTTATGGGCGCAGACCGGGGCCGTCATAACGGGTATGCTGCACCATCAGGGTCAGGCCGTTCCACATGCTACCATCAGGGCCTCGGCATCATCGCAAACTGAAACAGTTACATCCGGTACCGATGGCCGTTTCCAGCTTATAAGCCTGCCCTCCGGAAAGCTGTGGCTAAAGATATCGGCCATAGGGTTTCGTCAAAAAGATACCACATTAGAACTGCACAGTGATACAATGCTGGCTATTGCGCTGGAACCCGATACGCCCGGAATGCAGGACGTGGTCGTATCAGGTACGCTTAAAACCGTTTCCCGGCAAAGCAGCCCCGTACCGGTGGAAGTATATACCTCCGGCTATTTTAAGGCCAACCCTACCCCATCCCTTTTTGATGCGCTGCAGCATATCAATGGTGTGCGTCCGCAACTTAATTGTAACATCTGCAATACCGGCGACATACATATCAACGGGCTGGAAGGGCCCTATACCCTCGTCCTCATTGATGGAATGCCCATCGTAAGCGGTCTTTCCACTGTTTACGGCCTGTGCGGCATCCCGCAATCGCTGATCGAACGGGTGGAAATTGTAAAAGGGCCGGCGTCCACGCTTTATGGAAGCGAAGCTGTGGGAGGGCTGGTAAACATCATCACCCACAAACCTGGCAATACTCCGGCGCTTGCCGCCGATGTATTTGCTACCTCCTGGCGGGAACTCAATGCCGACATCGCATCCAGCTTTAACGCCGGTAAGCGCGCACAGGGCATGGCGGGCATTAACTATTTCAATTATAGCACTCCGGTGGATCATAATCACGATGGCTTTACCGATGCTACCCTGCAAAACCGGTTTTCGGCGTTTACCAAATGGGAGATCAGCCGCCCGGCGCAGCGGCTTTTTTCAATGGCCGGCCGCTATGTACAGGAATATCGCTGGGGTGGTGAAATGCGCTGGAACAAAACCTTCCGGGGGGGCGACAGCATCTACGGCGAAAGTATTGACACCAGGCGATGGGAGCTCTTTGGCACCTATGAGCTCCCGCTCCCCGAAAAAATACAGCTATGGTTCAGCGCCAACGGTCACAACCAAAGCAGCGCCTATGGCAGCATTCCGTTCAATGCGCAGCAATATATCGGCTTTCTCCAACTCACCTGGAACAAAATCCTGCACAGGCATGATATCACCAGCGGCGCGGCACTCCGCTATACCGGGTACGATGACAATACCCCGGCCACACCCCTGCAACCCGAACAGACCTGGCTGCCGGGTGTATTTGCACAGGATGAAATAACACTTAATAAAAATAACAAGTTGCTTGCCGGCATACGCCTTGACCACAACTCAAGACACGGAAGCATTTTAACGCCCCGGATCAACTATAAATGGAATGCTCCCAACAATAACAATATATTGCGGCTCAGCATCGGCAATGGCTACCGCATAGCACAGGTATTTACAGAAGACCACGCGGCACTTACCGGGGCCCGGGATGTGATATTTGAAGAAGCCCTGCAACCCGAAACCTCCTGGAATGGTAATGTCAATTTTGTAACCAGGATCGTTACCTCCCGCAGCAGATTTATCGGTTTAGATGCCTCGGCATTTTATACCCGGTTTACCAATAAGATCATTGCAGACTATGACAGTAATCCCAACCAGATTCTTTACCGGAACCTGGACGGGTATGCCATTTCCCGCGGCATTTCGCTGAATATAGACCTGGCGCCCGTTTCCGGACTGAAAATTTTGGCAGGTGCCACATATATGGACGTTTACAGCGTAAACGGAAATATAAAAACACGCCAGCTGTTTACAGAAAAATTTACCGGCGTATGGAACATCGGCTACCAGCTTCCAAAATGGGGATTCAGCATCGATTATACCGGGAACATTTACAGCCCGATGCGGCTACCCCTTCTGAATGCCAGCGATCCACGCGCCCCCTTTTCTCCCTGGTGGAGCCTGCAAAACATACAACTCACCCAAAAAACCAATCGTGGATTTGAGATCTATGGCGGTGTTAAAAACCTGCTCAACTTTACGCCCGGCAAAGGCAACCCTTTTTTAATAGCCCGCGCCCATGATCCTTTTGACAAGCAGGTATTATTTGATGGCAACGGGCAGGCGCTGGCCACTCCCGATAATCCTTATGGCCTCACTTTTGATCCGTCCTATGTATATGCACCCAACCAGGGCATCCGCGGTTTTTTGGGCATCCGGTGGCGCATGAACCGGAATATTAACAACCGTTATACCGGGCCGCGATAAATCGGGGATAAAAAATGAATGAATGGGCTATAAAAAACCGGTCTTTAATAAAGGCCCAAAACCTCCCGTAGCCGCAGCGCGGCGGTAATTTCCTGTGCACCGCTTGTACAAACCGCAATGATTACCGGTGCGCTGCACCTTTATTACCCGTATTGTCGTTTACCAACAAGATCAGCGCTGCGCTGCAGCTCCCAGGGCAAAAATTTACTTCAAGCGCATGCGAAACTTCGGGATTTGTCCCGCTTTGCGGTGAAAGTCGGCGTTCCGATCACAGATGAAAGACTTTTGATGCAACTTCGTTTAATCGCGTATCTTCATAAAAACAAAAAATGAAATCCCAAAATTTTGCAAAAGCAGAAATGCTGATCCGCAAGCCCGTTGCGATGGTTTTTGGAGCCTTTATTGATCCGGCAGTTACCACGAAGATCTGGTTTACCAAAAGTTCGGGAAAACTGGAAACCGGGAAAACCGTAGAATGGGTATGGGAAATGTATAACGTAACCGTTCCGGTTCGGGTACTGGATATAGCGACACATAAAAAAATTGAAATTGAATGGGGCAACCAGGGAACAACAACAACCGTTACCTGGACCTTTACCGCTCTGGCAGATGATGCTACTTTTGTAAGCATTGTCAACAGCGGTTTTAAAGGAGATTCAGACGCGCTGATGGCGCAGATCCGTGACTCAACAGAAGGCTTTACACTTGTACTGGCGGGCCTGAAAGCCCTGCTGGAGCACGGCATACAACTGAACCTTGTAGGCGACCGTTTTCCAGGGGAGATGCAGTAACACATCCCAAAAACAAATAATTGAGTATACAAAATAACAACGTACATGCAGGAAGCGCCAACAATCAACTGGTCCGACTTTACAAAGATTGAAATGCGGGTGGGCACTATTACCCATGCTGAAGTTTTCAGGGAGGCTCATAAACCGGCCTACAAACTCACCATCGATTTTGGGGAATGCGGCTTTTATAAATCCTCGGCACAAATAACAAAACAATATAGCCTGGAGGACCTGCCCGGCAAGCAGGTTATTGCGGTATTAAATTTTCCACCCAAACAGATCGCCAATTTTTTCAGCGAATGCCTGGTACTGGGTACCGTGGGCGAAGAAAATGCCATAACCCTGCTTAACCCGGACAAACCGGTACCCAATGGGCTCCGTGTCGGATAACAGGCTTTCAGCCATTTTTCCGGGCTTACCGGAGCTGATCAGGGTTCATAGTCCAGCGGCAGCATATTACCTACTTTATCGCTCCACCCCCAGTATCCGGAAGAAATGATGTTTTGCGGAGGCGACCAGTTGCCGCGCGCATCAACAGACAGGGGCCCTTTTAATTGCAGCCAGGAACGGGGATAGAGCGGACCACGCCGTTCTCCGGTGTATTGCAGATATTCAACAGGTTCTTTGCCTTTCAGATAAGTAATCGCCAGAAAATTGTTCCAATATATGACTTTATGGGCACCGTTCATTCCTGTTAACACACTGTCGGCGGTCAGGTTATGATCGGCGTACCGGTCTTCATAATCTTCCTGGCGCATTACCTGGTCATAATATGCCGCTGAATCCCGGGGAATACTATCCGCCATCCATTGGCCGTTGATCTTCCGTTTCAGCTGTTTTACCCGTTCTTTTTCGGCATTCCAAGCCCGGGTCATTTTTTTCATACGGAACCCTTCCTCTTCTGCTTTGTTCATAAAAAGCGCCCGCATAAAATGCATGGGAGATCCGTAATACATATCTCTCCGGTTTCGCAGCACCGATCGTTTCAAACCGCTGCGCTGTTCCGAAAAAAAGACAAAGCCTGCGTAATAAGAACTGTGTTCAGAAAAATTGATCTTAAAATCGAGCAAGTCATACCGGAGGTTATATCCTAATTTAGGATTCTCAATGTTCAAGGGTGCATCGGCTACCACTTCCAGCACATTTTGTTTTTTATAAAAACGAAACCGGAGCGCTTTTTTATTGAGCAGAAGGCAATTCCGGCCAACCGGGGTTACACCAAGAAAGGTTTCGAGAAACACTTTTCCCCATTTTTCCCAGGTTTCGGTAATATACCCGCCTACCACTATATTTTCCAATTCCTTCACTTTGGGCTTCAATTCAAAAAGCAGGCGGGGCAATGCGGTGTTTGGTTTTATGGTATGTACCCAGGTTTCATAACCAATGTTCGAAACAATCAGTTCGCCCGAAAAGGCCTCCGTGAGTGTAAAGCTTCCGTCTGAAGCTGTTACTGTTCCGGACGAAGTATTATTAAAGTACACGCTGGCTCCCTGCAGCGGCTTATGCGTATTTGCATCCACTACGGTCCCCAAAATCTGCTGCGCCGCGCTGCTCAAAACCAATAAACAAAATATCACCGGCAATGCCCGTTTCATAGGCTAAATATAGCAGCTTCTTCAAAAACTACGAAATATTCGTAAAAAATTATGCTTCATCGGGGTCCATCACTCTTTTATCCTTGCTCATATAAATGCTTTATTTGTCCAGTAATTCCGCCAGTTTGCTGTCCAGGTCTTTACCGCGAAGGTCCTTGCCAAGAATCCGGCCATCGGGTCCCAGCAGCAGGTTTCGGGGAATGGCGGTAATACGGTATTTCTGGGCCACCTGGTTTTCCCAGCCCTTAAGATCGCTGACATGCGTCCAGGTGAGTCCATCTTTTTCAATGGCTGCCAGCCAGCGGTCCTTTTCTTCATCCAGCGATACGCCCAGTACCGTAAAGTTTTTATCCTTATACTTATTAAATGTCTTTACCAGATTTACATTTTCCCTGCGGCAGGGACCGCACCAGCTGGCCCAAAAATCGACCAGCACGTATTTACCACGAAACTGTGCCAGCGTTACCGCTTTACCCGTAGTATCGTCTTGCACAAAATCAGTAGCAATACTTCCTATTGCATTAAAACGAGCGTCAACAAGCGCCTTTTTCAATTGTCCGCCCATTGCAGTAGCCAGGGCATCTTTAGTAAGCGCATTGGTCCGCTTTTCGAGCAGCGCCACATCTTCTGTAAAACCGATGGTAGATAAGATAACCATGGCGCTTACAGGCGAAGCGGGATGCTTTTTGATAAAGCGATCAACGTTTTCCTGGATATCATCCACCTGGGCTTTCATGGCATTGCTCAGGCTGTCGCTACCCATTCCCGATTGGAGCTCCATACCCAGTTGATTTACTTTTTCAAATTTCGGGATAAACAGATCCTGAAACTCGGTAAAATCATTCTGTGTTTTTGATCCTGTAAATTTCCAGTCGTCCATCTTTGTTTTTACGGATCCCGAAACTTTTACATTTTCATTTCCCAGGAATACGGCTGTTTTCATGGTATCGCCTACCATCAGCCCCAATATTGTAGGCGCTTCCAGTTTGCTGCTAAGCACAAAGTTGCCGCCTTTTGATTTGGTGGTTCCCAAAGTGGAGGAGCTATTTTCCAGATCAATCAATACCACCGAAGTGTTATCCGGCAGCCCTTGCACCGATCCCGTTAACGTTAATTTTTGCGCCATGCTGCACAGCGGCAACACTAATGCAAGAAAAAGACTGATTTTATTCATTTAGATCAAATTTTTGAAATACAGGGGCCGGCCAAAAAATTGCTTCAGTCAGTCCCATCCCAATATACTTCGCCCCTTTAAACCGGGGATCAATTAGTGCATTTTTTACAACCTACTAATCAACTATGTATCCTTTGCTCAGTATGAAACAAGATTACGTTTTTTTTGTTGCGTCTGTTCCAACAATAGCACCGGGAAATACCCGATTTAGCAAAATATTATGCTTCGCCCCCGCTCCGTATAATGATCGGGTGCTATCCCAGTACGTTTTTGATAAAGGAACGGGTAGCAGCAGCAATATCCGTTTTGCCTTCCAGTGCTTTTATATAGGCCGATCCGATGATGGCGCCATTGGCATATTTACAGGCTCTCGAAAAAGTATCCTGGTCTTTTATCCCAAAGCCAACGAGGACGGGGTTTTTCAATCCATAACCTTGCAAGCGCTCCAGATAGGCTTCTACCGCTGCAAAATCTTTTTCGTTGCCCGTGGTAGATGATGAGGAAACGGCATAAAGAAACCCACTGCTGAGGCTGTCCAGTTGCCGTACCCGCGCTTCGGAGGTTTCGGGGGTTACCAGAAAAATAAAGTTGAGCCCATATTGCTCCACTACTGCCTTATAGGATGCTTCAAATTCAAAAGGCGGCAAATCCGGCAGGATCAACCCATCTACCCCGGCAGCTGCGGCATCGGCACAAAATTTTTCGAACCCGTATTGCAATACCGGGTTCATATATCCCATCAGCACTACAGGAACCTGGATACGGGTCCGCATTTGCTTTAGCTGCTCAAATAATACGGAAAGCGTCATACCGCCCTGCAGGGCAATGGTACCGCTGTTCTGGATCACTTCCCCATCGGCCAGCGGATCGCTATAAGGCATGCCTAATTCGATAATATCGGCGCCGCCCGCCTGCAGCGCCTCCATAACCGGCAGGGTACTTTCCAGATGCGGAAAGCCCGCCGTACAGTATACATTCAATACATTCTTTTGTTTTTGTGCAAACAGGTCCTTTAATCGGCTCATCAAAATTCTTTTATATCCTTCTTTTAATAATATGCCCGTCATTTCATTTATAATACGGCATGGTCTCCCATTGCTTTCATATAGGTTTCCATGTCCTTATCGCCCCGGCCGCTAAGGCAGATAACGATATTGTCTTTTTTTGCAAAAGACAGTTTTTTGAGCGCCGCCAGGGCATGCGCGCTTTCCAGTGCGGGAATTATGCCTTCCAGTTTGGCCAGCTCAAATGCGGCATCCAGCGCTTCCTGGTCGGTGGCATTCAAAAATTGTCCCCTGCCGGTTACAAAAAGATTGGCGTGCATGGGACCGATGCCGGGATAGTCAAGGCCTGCGGAAATACTGTAGGGTTCTTCTACCTGGCCATCGGCCGTTTGCATCAGGAAGCTTTTGCTGCCATGCAGGATGCCGGGTCTTCCCAACTGGGTGGCTGCTGCGCTCATGTGGGTATCAATACCGCAACCCGCCGCTTCTACTGCATAAATACCTACAGACGGCTCGTCTAAAAAATGATAAAAAGTGCCCGCCGCATTACTGCCGCCACCAACACAGGCTATCACAGCTGTTGGCAGTTCCGACCCGGTTTTTTCGGCCAGCTGCGTGCGGATCTCTTTACTGATCACACTTTGAAAACGCGCCACCATATCGGGGTAAGGATGGGGCCCAACCACACTGCCAATAATATAAAACGTGTCGTTGGGATTATTGATCCAGTCGCGGATGGCTTCATTGGTAGCATCCTTCAGGGTTTTGCTGCCGCTTTTTGCCGGAATAACAGTGGCGCCCAGCATCCTCATCCGGGCCACATTGGGCGCCTGGCGTTCAATATCCTTTTCGCCCATATATACAATACATTCCAGCCCTTTTAATGCGCAAACGGTAGCAGTGGCCACCCCGTGCTGCCCGGCACCGGTTTCAGCAATAATGCGCTTCTTGCCCAGCCGCTCCGCTACCAGTATCTGGCCAATGGTATTGTTTACTTTATGTGCACCCGTATGGCAAAGATCTTCCCGTTTGAGGTATATGTCAGACTGGTATTTATGGCTCAGCCGCGCTGCATAATACAGGGGCGTTGGCCTTCCGGCATAGTCCGTCAATAAAAGCCGGTATTCCTGTTGAAAAGCGGGGTCTGCAATGATTTTTAAGTAATTTTCCCGCAGCTCCTCCACGTTCCGGTACAACATTTCCGGGATGTAAGCGCCTCCAAATTCTCCATAGTACCCCCGTTCATCCGGTTGTTTATATGATACCTGCATGTTCTGTCACCTTTTTTTAATGAGGCGTAAAGATAGTCCGGATTTCTGATTTATGATTTATGATTTCTGCTACCAGACGGGATTCATTTGAGAATGTGGAAATGTGAGAATTTGAAAATTTGAAAATGTCGCTACTGCTCCGTGATCTTCCTCTGGCCGATATTATACAGGAAATAGGGAATAGCAAGGAACGAGGAGTTCGTATATGGAGCATAAAAACGGATCCAATCTCAAACTTAAATGTGAAACAAAAAACCCGTCTTTCCGGCTGCTATTGCATCAGCTCATATTTTGTTTTGGGCCGTTCTGCCTCCCGCCATTTAAAATCGGACAGGCGCATTTCTTCAGGAGATTTATCCTTAAGGGGATAGAGTGTACCGCTGGCATCGGTTCTTAATACCACTTTGTTCAGTTGTTTATTAGAGAAATAAGCATCCAGGATATCCGATTTAGTCTGGTTTACCCCTATATAGGCGCTATCTGCGTCCTGGGCATAATAAATACATTCTGCATTTCCCTTTGCACGCACCGAATCCATATTGCCATTGGTAAAATAGCCCTCCATCCGTGTGGCTGTTACCTGGTTATATGCCTGGTCCTCTAAATGATTGACCATAAAACCGTGGGTATAGGCCTCAAACCGGTGAATCTGTTTGTTCTTGGTAAACAGCATGATGGTATCACCGGTTATCTGGCTGGCTTTTCCCCAAACAACAGGATCCTGGTACAGCCGGAAGGTAGAATCCTTAAAGGAATAAAACAGGCTGTCGCAAACGGCCTGCAGCGAATCACTGTAGATCCTCACATTATGAAATGCTTCAAAATACCGGTTGGTGCTGTCCCTGGCGGCAGCTCCCTTTGATGAGGAATTGGTTTTTGCCGCTGTTTTAGTAAGGGTATCTCTGGTGCTCTTCTCCAACGCCCGGGGTATATCGGCTATGGCCTTTTCCGGCACGCTATCCCTCACCACGGCTTTATGCTGCGGATTTCCTGAGGGAGGCCGGGGGAGCGTTTTTTGTTTTGACTGCGCCACCGGAGCTTTTATTATTGCAACCGGGAGGGTGTCCACTTTTGCAGTACTGTCCTTAGCCATTGATTTTAGGGACGCCGGGGCATCCTTTACCTCCTGTACCGGGGGTGCGGCGGCAATACCTTTTGAGCCTGCTGCCGGTTTTGCACCCAGCGAATCCTGCTTTTGCCCCTTCAGGCTGTCGGGTTTTATTTGAATACTATCGCCGCCCAAGGCCGGGGAAACTACGTACAGGTCGGTCAGTTTAGCGCTAAACAGCGTATCTGCGGTAATAAATATGGAGTCGCCTCCCTGCTGAATGATCATCAGGGGTTTCAACGTGGCAAGGATGGCTTCTGTGACCCGGTTTTGATAAATCAGGTTCCCGATAATGGTTGTTTTGCGAAGCGTATCAATCACCACTGCATTCCCTTCGGCCTTTGCAAATCCCTGGTCCAGGGAAACCTGATCGGCTTCCACAGTTACCCCCTTGCCGTCATTAATCAAGGGGCGTTGACCAAACCGCGCGTCTCCGTTTTTGAGGTTATAATATCCGTCACGGGTATCGATGGATGCGTTGGTACTGTCTTTTATATGGGTAAGCGCAATAAAGCGGGCCATCCGGTTTTCGGTATTGTACCACAGGGAATCGGTGGTAATCCGGTATCCGGGATCGTTTACCAGCACATTTTTTTTAAAATAAACATCTTTAAGGTCGGTATAATAGAGCGCTTCTTTACTGGTGATGACGGTGCGTTGATTTACAATCTTTCCTCCATTTTTATACGTTGCAATATTGGTGGTCATATTGTATTCCAGATCCGGGGTGGTAAGGGTAGCGTGGCCATCGGTGAGCTTTACGTTCTTATCCAGATAGGCTACCTGCTTATCAATAAGATAGCGCAGATGACCCGAGTATATATTCGTTGTATCGGAGTCGTTGATGTGCACATTGCCCCAGGCCTCAAAAGTGAGGGTGCGGTCGTTTCGTACACAGCGGTCGCATTTAAAAGTGGTGGCGCCCTGCTTCATGATCACATTGCCCACCAGCACGGTAAGATTGGTGCTGTCATCTGCTTTTTTTAATGAAAGGCTGTCGGCACGTATGATTTCCACCGGCGGCGGCGGCGCGGGCTGCTGTGCCCGGGCAGTGACCGCTGCCAGCAACAGGAAAATAAAAAAGTAACGCTTAAAAAAAGAATGATGCATGTTATTGAGGAACGGTATCCTTTATGGCAGGAGCCGTAAGCTCTCCTGCTTTATTTTTTTTACCAAAAACGGAAATATTTACATAGCGCTTCGGATGCACCCGCAAATCATCCAGCAGGATCTCCGCACTCAGCGCTACTTTATTCAGGCGATCATAAAGCTGCCGGTCGTTCATCAGCGCTCCAATGCTGCCTTCGGGGCTTGATACCCGGTTAACGGCGGTATGCAATGCCGAAACCGTTGCAGTGAGGCTATCCATTGTCTGCTGCAGTTGCAGGGCAGACAGGTTCCTCGTTAGTGTATCTACATGCCCCAGGATCAGGTCTACTTTGCCATTATTGCGCTTCAGCGATTCTGTAAATACACTCATGTTATCCAGCGAGGCCGCCAGTGGCTTTTGTACACTTGTGAGCAACAGATTGAGTGAGGCTACCGTATTTTTCAAATGGGCAATCGCTTCCTGCAGGTTCCGCTGGGTGGACACATCAAGCGTATTGTTAACATTTGACAATAACAGGGTGAGCGAATCCGCTACGGTTTTTACCTTCCCCATAAGGGGCTTGGCTTCCGAAGATAAATTGCCCAGCAATCCTTCCTCTACCTTGGTCCTGATCTGATCTTCATCACCGAGGTATTTGGCGGAACTGCCCTTGTCGATCACCACTTCCGATGCGCCCAGTAAACTTCCTGAAATATATGCAACGGAGTTCTCCGGTATATTTACATCCTCCGTAATGCTTAAGGTTACCCGGATGGCGTTTACATTGGGATCATTGGGCTCAATTTTGTAAACCGCCCCAACCGCAAGCCCGTTTATCTTTACAAAATTGGATTTTTCCAGTCCGCCAACAGATTTAAAAATGGCGTAAATTTTGGGGTTATGGTTAAAAATATCCTTCCCTTTCAAAAATCTGAACCCGAATATGAGGGCGGTAATAGCCAATACGGCTAAAACGCCTACTTTAAGTTCATTTGATATTTTCATCCGTGTATATTTTTTTTGTTTGGTTGCAAATAACGCCCGAAAAAATTAAAAACCAGCGTATTTATATAAAAACTCCACTTCCAAACCGTTAATTTTTTAGAAATACATACCGTAAACTTAAGTACCTTAAACCTCCCGGGCCAGACGATCGTTCCGGTGGCTTTTTAATAAATAAGGCGCCGGGACTAAAGCCGGCTATTCGGCCCGGTCCACAGCGGCCAGGGAGCCCGGCGCGGCAGTACTGTATTTTTCAATATAGGTTTTAACGGCCGCAAGAACACTATTCACGATTTCTTCCTGCCCCTCCGGGCTCATCAGATAAGCTTCGTCCTCTTTATTGCTAATAAAACCCATTTCTACAAGAATACTGGGCATACCAGTGGCCTGAAGCACCCAGATTCCCTTGTGGTTACGCTGTTGCACCCCCCTGCTGAGACGCCCATCAGCAATAAAATTCTTTTCTACCAATGCCGCCAGGGAATAGCTCTTCCGGAAATAACTCTGTGCATAAATCAGCATGCGCACCCGTTCTGCAGGGTCGTTCACATCGGGCAGCGGAGGCGCATCCGCACCGCTGGTTTCTTCGTTATAATAATCCTTATCCTCGTCATCAATATTTTTCATTGAGTTGACCTTCTGTTCGTTCTTTCCCACGGCCCATATATAGGTTTCGGTACCCCTTGCTTTATTTTCGACCCATACATCTTCATATTTATTAACGTAATAGGTCTTTTTAACTTTCTTTTTCTTTTTGCCCTTTCCTACCGTTACGGTTTTTGTATGCGCGGTTCTTCCGATCACCTTTTTGATATACCATCCACCCGGCCTCCTTCCCGCAGCATTACAATGCAGTGAAATAAAGAGATCGCCGTTGCTCCGGTTGGCATAGTCGGCGCGAAACCTGTTGGCCGCAACAGGGTTGGTCAATCCGCCCGGGAGGGCCGATGTGGTCCTGGTTTCGAGGATATTGATGCCTTTTAACTCTGATCGCATGGCCGCAGCAAGCTTTCGTCCCACCTGCAGGGTTATGGCGGCTTCGGTGGTCTGAAGACCATCGGCCCCCGGATCGCTTCCCCCATGCCCTGCATCTACAATAATCGTTTTCACCGTTCCGGATTTTGCACCAGATGTACCCTGCTGTGCAGCAATACCGGAAAAAAAAGCCCCTGTAAGTATGAATAGAACAGATTGAATTACAAATTTTTTCATATTTTTTTCACGCTTCGAAGTAATATCTGATTTTTAGTTTCAAGCTTCACAAAATCTTTACTATGTTATTTATACATTTGCGCCATACTTGGCTTAAACCCTGATGCGCAAATTTAAAAGAATTTATTTTGTTGTCCCTTTTCTAACAGCTATGATCTTGCTGGCTGGGAAAAAAGGTGTGGGCGCACTTACCGTTCCGGGTTTTACCGGTATGGAAAGAGCCCTTTTTCAGAAAGACACCGTTCCTCAAAAATCCATAAAAGATACCATCCCTGCAAAAGATAGCCTAAAGATAACCGATTCTGCCAAATTGACAAATGATACGGCAGCCCGCACCAAAACCGATACGTTCCGGTTACGTGTTTCCAAAGATACCCTTTCCGGGCCGGTAACCTATTCGGGCAAAGATTCCATTGTTGGGTTCCTGGATTCCAAGAAGATCAACCTTTACGGAGATGCCAAGGCGGAGTACCAGGATATGACGCTTACCGCCCCCGAGATCGGGATTGACCAGACAGCGCATATTGTTACCGCCAAAGCGGGTAAAGACAGTACCGGCGAAATATCCGAATATGCCGAAATGAAGCAGGGCCAGGACGCTTATAAAAGCGAGGGGATGGAGTACAATATAAAAACGCAGCAGGGCATTACCCGGGGTACCATCACCCAGCAGGGCGAAATGTATGTGCATTCTGATATTGCCAAAAAGATTGATGCGCGCACCATGTATGGCCAGGGCACGTTTTTTACTACCTGCAACCTGGATCATCCGCACTTCGGATTCCGGGCGAAGCGGGCCAAGATCGTTAATAAAAAATTAGCCGTAACGGGAGCTGTACGGCCCGAATTTGATTCGGTACCGGTACCGATCTACCTGCCCTTTGGATTCTACCCCCTGTCCCAGGGGCGCCATTCGGGCTTTATGTCGCCTTCATTTGAGCGGAACGATCAGATGGGGCTGGGACTTTCGCGCCTGGGTTATTACCAGGTGATCAATGACCACTGGGATGTACAGACCTACGGAAATATTTATTCTTACGGCAGCTGGATGTTCAACGTGCAGCCCACGTACCGGAAGATATACCGGTACCAGGGATCCATCAACTTTGGGTTGCAGCGTACGAGGCGCAACTTTAAGGGCGACCCGGATTTTTCGAAGGTAAGCACCTATACGCTCAACTGGTCGCACTCCTCCGACAGCCGCTCCCGGCCGGGCGTTAATTTTGCTGCCAATGTGAACATGAGTTCCACCCGGTACAACGAAAACGTACCCAACAGTAACCTGCTGAACCTGGCCAATAATACAGCCGGATCTTCCATTACCTATGGCAAAACCTGGCAGGACAAACCGTTTAATTTTACCGCCAGCTTTAACCACAACCAAAACAATGCCGCCCGCCTGGTAACCTTCAACTTCCCGAACATGGCGTTTACGGTAAACACCGTTTACCCTTTTCAGAAAAAGAATTCGAGCGGATCAAAAAAATGGTATGAACAGCTGGGGATCGGGTTCCAGACCGGGTTCCAGAACTCCATGTCCTACTACGAGTATGCAGACCGGGTAAAGGATTCGTTAAGAAACCTGAACCAATATAAGAATGCATTTGCACGCATGTGGGATACCCTGCAGTGGAACGCCAACCAGAGCATCCCCATATCGCTTTCCCTGCCGCCGATACTGGGCGGGGCCTTAATGATTTCGCCCTCCTTCTCCTACTCGCAAAATATGGTAAGCCGGATTGCGGATTACGAGGTAAAAACCCTGGAGGGGCCGAACCAATTTGGGCAAACCGTGGTCTATGATACCGTCATCGCCAATATGAACCATGGCGTTGGCTTGCGCAAACAGATGAGCATGGGCATCAGCTTCAATACCGCACTTTATGGCACTTACCAGTTTCGCAACAAGCGGGTACAGGGTATCCGGCACGTGATCCGGCCTACGGTATCGCTTAATTATACGCCGGATATTAACAAGGACAATTTTCAGGCGGTAACCATCCGTAACCGGGAAAATGGAGCCGTATCAAGGGTTTACTATGATAAGCTTGCGGGATTGTCTTCCTCGCCAATAGCCAACTACCAGCCGCGGCGGTTTGGGGGATTTAATTTCGGTCTTGATAACAACCTGGAGATGAAGGTAAAGGCTAAGAAAAAGAAGAAAGCCGAATCGGATAGTACCGACAGTGAAACAGCCAATGCAAATGGGGTAGATGAGAACGGGTTTAAAAAGATCCGGCTGATCGAAGGATTTGGCATCAACTCCTCGTATAACCTCTTTGCTGATTCCATCAGTCCCCGGCTGGCGCCGTTCAATCTTTATTTCAGGACCAATCTCTTTGAAAAGATCAACCTGAGCGCCAATGGCACCATCATGCCCTATAAAATAGACGAAAACGGGATACCTAAATTTAACGAATATGCCTGGCAGGGCCGGCGGTTCAACATTGGAACGCTTACCAATGCCAGTGTTACCATGAGCACCAGTTTCCAGAGTAAACCCAAGGATGCCAATAAGGCCAAACAGCGGGACGAGGCTATGAATAAGCAAATGAATGATCCCATGCTGCAGGGCGATCAGCAACGACTGATGGAATATATGCGGCAGAACCCGGCGGAATTTGTAGATTTTAATACGCCCTGGTCCTTCAATATTTCCTACTCGCTCACCTACAGCAGGCCTACCACCACTTCCGGGGCCTATGCCGGCAATGGCATTAACTCAAGTACCAACCTGAGCGGCAGTTTTAACCTGACTCCTAAATGGAACTTTAATGTAAACGGGGCCTACGATTTTAAGACCAAGCAGATTCAGACGGTTGGGTTTACCATTTCGCGCGATCTGCACTGCTGGCAGTTCTCGGCCAGTGTTTCTCCTATTGGTATTTATAAGTACTACAATTTTACCATCAGCCCCAAATCAGGTATGCTCCAGGATCTGAAGATCAACCGCAACCGCTCCTTCTTTAACGGGGGACCAAGGTATTAGGAAGTTCCAGGTTTCAGGTCTCAAGTTCCAGGTTGGATCCGGCTTTATACTCCATGAACTATTGACCATGAACCATTGCCCATTGATACTAACCGGATATTCATACTAATTTGAAGATTTGAAAATGTGAAAATGTGGAAATAAGAGCCGGGTATTGACGGAGTCTTCGTTTTTTAATTTGAGGTTTGAGGTTTTTTGTTTGACGTTTCAGGTTTAAGGTTTCAAGTTGGACCATTAGCGGGGTATTCGTATATTAGTAAGTTTGTCAGAAATCAGAAATCAGAAATCAGAAATCAGAAATCAGAAATCAGAAATCAGAAATCAGAAATCAGAAATCAGAAATCAGAAATCAGAAATCAG
>NZ_JBPEHJ010000015.1:0-101371 GCF_051201075.1 Niabella hirudinis | reverse complement strand
ACCAGTTCTTAATTATTTTTGGTGACAGATTGAAGGTATAAGTTCTACGATTATTTTACCTCGATTTTAACTTACACACTTTTCGGGATACTCCCCTTTTTTAATGAAGCCCTGATTTCCTTTACAACACTCAGGGAAACCTCCGCCGCAGCTGCAGCTTGTTTATCACTAAAATCAAACTTAAGGATGAGATTTTTTACAAAATTGCGGCTCTTCTGTTCTGCGCCTTTTACAATACCTTTTGCAATGCCCTTTTCCATACCCTGCTCCATTCCTTTTGCAATCCCCTTTTCTATTCCTTTTTCTATCCCTTTTTTCATACCC
Source organism: Niabella hirudinis (assembly GCF_051201075.1). NCBI lineage: Bacteria > Pseudomonadati > Bacteroidota > Chitinophagia > Chitinophagales > Chitinophagaceae > Niabella > Niabella hirudinis. The sequence goes on along the minus strand of NZ_JBPEHJ010000015.1, from coordinate 101,047 downwards.
CGCTCCATTGCTTTTTCTTCAGCAGTTTTTAACACAGCATATTCTGTCCATTTATCCAAAAGGTCTTTTTCGTACAACATATAATCCTCCTTTTTTAAATGGGCTATTTCAGCGATCTGGAATAACTTCTGAAATATCCTCTTATGTAAAATTACCGGAATTTTCTCCAACTTTCCCATATTGCGCAGCACATACAACCATCGTTCCAGATCGGTTTTAATTTCTTCCTCTTTCAATTGGAAATTAGGAAGCTCTAAAAATATGAAGCCTAATTTATTATAAAATATCTGGCCGGTTTCTTCTTCTGCCAGCCGTACCCTGTGCAGATATTTTCCGGGCAATGTATTATCAAAGGTAAAGTCCATCACGGCAATAAGGTACACCTCCTTCAATTCAAAGTCCCAGTTTTTTTCACCCTTAGGTCCCTGTTCATGCAATTTACTGGCGGTATAAAAAACAGCGCGGTCGACAAAGCATCTTTGATTAGCCCGTTGTACTTCTATAATAAAGGTTTCGCCATGAACTCCTGTGCAGGTAAGATCAAAAATAGCTTTCCGGTATTCCTTCACCGGTCCTGTTTTTTCCTGTTGATTATAAACCAGGTCCCGTATTACCTTACGGCCCTTAAACAGTTCGTTGAGAAATGCGATTAACAGGTCTTTATTGGGCTCAGAGCCAAAAATTCGTTTAAACCCAAAATCGGTTAGTGGATCTATATACCGCCCCATAGACGGCACGATGTTTTTCTGTGTGTTTCCCATAATCTGGTGTGTTTTTCATAATCAAAGGTAGTATTTGTTTTAAAACAAGCCAACATCCGTTTCAGGACAAAATTGTCGATTCGGCACTATTACCCAATAAAAGGATATAGTTTGTATTCACGCGCCTGCTCAGGATTTAAATAAATATAGGTAAAGTGCGCAGCACTCGTATTTTTATTGTCCAATGGTTTCATTTTACCATCGCATCCACCAATTAAAACAGGAGCACTGCCTGGCTTTAACAGGTAACCAATCCCGATGGAATAGGCGCCCGCCGTTATGTTTTCCAGCCAGATATCCAGCTTTCCATTATTTAAAGGGGTATCTATTTTTAAAGGCACAATAAACAGCCGGCCGCCCCGCAAACCTGGAAAAACATTGAAAGTTATACATCAAACAAAAACTACTTCCGTTTCAACTTTGCGATCAAAGCTGCAACCGCCGGCCGCTGCAGCAGCGCCGGTTCAATCTCTAATATCTTCTTTAACTGACGGGGGGCCCTGGCCAGTCCTTCTTCCAGCTCAATCAGCGCCTGCTTCGACTGGCCCAAACCAAAATAGAAGAGCGCTTTGTAATAATAAAATAAGGGTTTGGGCTTATCTGCTCCAATCCGCGCTATCGCATGCTGGATCTGCTCCAATCCCTGGTCAAACTGCTCTGCTTTGTATAAACCAATAATCAGCGCATCCCAACCCATGAGCTGTTTGGGGCGCAGCCGTACAACATTTAAAAAATATTGCAACGCGTCCTTATTCAGGCCTAAGGCCAGCTTGCTCTGCCCCATCAGCAACAGGTATTCCGGTGTATTGTTTTTGATTTTCAGAGCGGCTTCCAACTGACGAATGCAAAGCTCAAATTTATCCTCCTTATAATAGGTAAGCGCCATTTTGTATAGCAGGGCGCCTTTATCTTCATTGAGATGCGAGGCCTTGCGAAAATAAAACCGGGCCTGCGCATAGTTCTTTAATTTTTCATAACAATACCCAATGGCTTCGTAGATCACATCTTCAGGCTTGGCCAGCTCCAGCACCCGCTCCAGATACTCAATAGCATCCTTGTATTTTCTTAACCGGATATACGCATCCCCGATATTCCGGTAGGCATAGTCAAACTTTTCATCAATGACAATTGCGTACTGGTAGGCATCGATGGCTTTTTCGTAAAGCTTAATACCCTGGTAAGCAGCGCCAAGATTAAACCAGGCCAGCTCACTATACGGAAATTCGTTAATAATCTTTTGGTGCAACTCAATACTTTCAGCATTCCGGCCGGTATAGTCCGTCCAGAAACATATTTTGTAAAGCGCCTCCTCATTGGCGGGTTCCAGCTCCAGGATCCATTTCAGGCAATCAAAAACCTTGTCAAAACTTTCATAGTCGTCATACACATCCGCCAGCTCAAAAAGCAATTCGATCTTTTCATCCCCATCAAAAAGATTCAGCGCCTCCTCCAGCAACATCACGGCCGCCTCCTGCCGGTCCAGCGCCAGCAGCGCCTCCGTTCTTAAAATATAAATATCAATATTATTACCATCAAATATCGATGCCTTATCCAGCAACTCAAGCGCAGTATCGTAGGCCCGGTTGTTCAAAACAAGGTCCGCTTTTTTGATCAGCAGTCCTGCAGAATACGGAAACTGCTCTATCGCTGTTTCAGTGGCCTGGAGGGCTTTTTTAAACGCTTCGCGGGATTCAAAATAGTTGATAATCCGTTCAAACTCTTCCTCTTCAAGATAGGAAGCCGATTGTCCGGTTTTCAGATTTTCATAGCGTTGTAATAATTCCTCCATATCTTCCTTACGCTCCTCGCTTTGATGCGAATACTCTCTCATATCTGCCCATTTAATGTATTATCAAAACCACAAAACCCACTAATTTGTTTCAATATAGCAAAATATTAAGATTTACCACCCCCATAAGTTATCCTCCTGTGTGTAAAACTTTCTTATAAGAGGTTTTTAGCGGCATTTTTGTTGCATTTTTCGCAATGTATTAAAAATCAATAGATTAAAAAAAATCAGCCTTTTATAACGGGTTTAAAAATTTCTAACCGACCTCGAAAACGATTATTTGATATTCATATTATGGGATTTCTGGTTAAAAAAAAATTAAAATTTTCCATTCTTACAATTATATTATACCTTTGTATTAGTTTAAATTCTTAAAGAAACAAAAATGTTGAAAACCTTCTTACTTACTGTGCTGTTTGTCCTGGCTGTAGGGGGTGTTTCGTTTGCAACAGAGAATACCGCTACAGATGCTGATCACGGGAAAGACAAACCGAAAAACGGTTATGTAGCTGCGGAAAATAAATTTGAAAAGCAGCTTTCATCTTTTTCCCTGCGATCTGATTACCAGTTCAGAGGAGATCGTGTTCTTACAAACACAAGCACAACCAATAACAATTATATCAACCTGAATACTTCCATTTCTTACCAGAAAGGAGCCAATACTTATGTGGTGCCTTACAAGAAGAAAGTAATATTGAACCGGTTCACCTTCAACCCGAACGAATCATTGAGGAATTCTTACCGGTAATCCCCCCGGGAATACAATCGTTACAAGAAATTGAATCGCTCCACTATCAGGGAGCGATTTTTTTTACGGGCCGGGTTTCCCGCAAATATTTCTTCCGGATCACATCCTGTACATTTATCCCCGACAATTTACTCTCCAGCCAGCTGATCACATCCAGGTAGGCAAAAGCCCGCGCCTCAAGGCGGTTGCTTTGATACTTTTTTAATTTGACCAGCAGCTTTTCAAACTCCGGTTGTATGGTTTTTGTATTAAACCGGAAGGCATTTCTGAGAAAGCGAAACATCTCTTCCTCTACCTTGCTGAGGTTTTCCATTTTTGCCATGTACCGGTATACCGATTTAATCAGGTATTCCAGCAAATCAAAATTACCCAGCTCATAATGCGCAATCAGGTGCAGCAAACGGGAATAGCATTGCAAATCAGTTCTCAAATCATCTTTCTGATGAATGATGCGGTTTAGATAATCAATGGTTTTTTTGTTATTGCCGCTCCCAAAATACAGGCAGGCGATCTTATAATAAAACACCATCACCCGGTGGCGGTCCAGGTAGCGCCCATGCTCTACCAGCATTTCCTCCAGGTAGGGCACCATCTTCAACCCGCGGTTAAAGGTACCTTCCAGGAAATGCAGGTTAATGACGGCCGTGTACAGGTACACATACCCGGTGATGCGGTTGTTGTTATTATCCTGCACCAGCGGGGTTTGCACAAAATGCTTGAACTTCTTGATGCAGGCCGCCAGCCCATCGCGGTTCATCAGGTCAAAATGAGCACTCATCAGGTTGTGCACCCCTTTGATATACATCGTTGTTTCAACCGCAATCATGTGGGGCGCGGTTTCAAATGTATCTACCCATTTTTGGCAGTACCGGTAAAACATCAGGAAATCCAGCTTTATAAACGCATACCAGGCATAGCTTTGATAATAATATTGCTTTTCGTAAAAGCCGTCCAGCTGCGCCACATTTTTAGGCAGGCTTTTCTCAAAAAAAAGTTTGGCCGTCTTTACATCGTTCTCATTGCGGGCGTGCCCGTTCTGAATATACCAGCTGTACAAATGCAGGGCAAGGTTAGAGAGCGTATTAATATGGCTCAGTTTCTCAACAATAATATCAGCTTCTTCCGCCAGGGCATCTGCCCGGTTCTGAATGCTGCGGGTAATATAGAGGCCTTCAATTTTCTTTTCAAAAAACAGCGCCTGTTGTAAATAAGTAAGCTGATGATAGGTACGTGCAAACTCCTTGGTTTTATCCAGCACTTTGAGCGTTTGCAGGTACAGGCCCTTGTTAAACAAGATGCGGGCGCTGTCCATCATTTCGCGCAGCTGCATGTCTACATTCTTATCATCACGGATGATTCTTAAGCTACCCAGTATCTGCTTATACAACAACGCCTTGGTATTGGAAAGCTGTTGTTTGCTAACCGTGGGCACCCGCTTCAGCAGCTGCTTTTCGTCATACTCCGTCAGCTTGTCCAACGCATTAAAAAGCTGCATGCTCTTTAAAGACTCGGCGCCGGAATTACGCCCGGCAAAAAGTTTCAGATTTCGCTTTTCTGATTTTTCCAGCGATTTTATCAATTGAAATAATGCGTCGGTCGACCTACTGGGCATCGTAATTTACTCCTTCTTTTAACAATGATTATCAATCAATTACAATTCATCAATTCCCTTTATTCAATGTAAGTAGTTCCACAAATTAGTTTCGAAATTCTATAATATAAACTTATTTTTAGGAATATTAAAAGAAACCTCATCCCGATGTTGTGGATTAGGTATTGAAAATAACAATTCTTAATTAAATAAACGAATTATGGCGGATAACAAGGTTTTTATTTTTGACACTACATTAAGAGATGGCGAACAGGTGCCGGGTTGTAAACTGAACACGGACGAAAAAATCAAACTGGCGTTGAAACTGGAAGCTCTTGGCGTAGACATTATTGAGGCCGGTTTTCCGATTTCCAGCCCCGGGGATTTCACTTCCGTAGAGGAGATCGCTAAAGTTGTTAAGAATGCCACTATCTGCGGCCTTACAAGGGCCGTACAAAAAGATATTGAAGTAGCGGCAGCGGCGCTGAAGCCGGCTGTGCGTCCGCGGATCCATACGGGCATCGGCTCTTCCGACAATCATATCAAATACAAATTTAATACCACCCGCGAAAACATCATTGAGCGGGCAGTTGCCGCGGTAAAGCTGGCACGGAACCTGGTTCCGGATGTGGAGTTTTTTGCAGAGGATGCCGGCCGCGCCGACTTACAGTTTCTGGCACAGCTGGTAGAAGCCGTGATTGGCGCCGGCGCTACTGTGGTAAACATACCCGACACAACGGGGTCCTGCCTGCCACATCAGTATGCAGAAAAATTCAGCTACCTGCTGAATCATGTATCCAATGCCGATAAAGCCATTTTCTCCTGCCATTGTCATAACGACCTGGGACTGGCCACAGCCAATTCTATTGCCGGCGCTATTGCCGGCGCCCGGCAGATCGAATGTACCATCAACGGCATTGGAGAACGCGCAGGAAACACTTCTCTTGAGGAAGTGGTAATGGCCATCAAAAAACACCCGGAACTGGGCCTGTATACCGGTATTGACACAACGCAGTTATTACCCATGAGCCACACGGTGGCCGAAACCATGCGGATGGTCGTCCAGCCAAACAAAGCGGTGGTGGGCGATAATGCATTTTCCCATTCTTCCGGTATTCATCAGGACGGCTTTTTGAAAGAAGCCACCACGTACGAAATCATCGCTCCGCACGAAGTAGGTGCCGATACCTCCCGCATTGTGCTTACCGCCCGCAGCGGCCGCAGCGCATTAGCCTACCGGTTTAAAAACCTGGGCTATGAGTTTGACCGCAACCAGGTAGATGAGCTTTACCAGCAATTTCTGAACGTTGCGGATGCAAAAAAAGAAGTAGGCGATGAGGATTTGAAAGAAATGGCAGACAACGTAAAGACAACGGCTTAGGCTTTAATATCCAATGGAAACGTATTGTAGCATCATATTAAACAATGTATCGGTTCAACAGGCCGGCCACCTTCTATTGGATCATATCAGCTTTACATTAAATGCAGGTGAACACCTGGCTATTTTTGGCGCCAGCGGCAGCGGAAAATCCCTGCTGGCTCAGGTGCTCAAAGGATCCCTGCTCCATACCGGCAGCATTGAATATAAACGGTCCGGCAGGCCGGCAGCGCCTTTTGTAGCCTATATCCCTTCCGTACATCCGCTTGAGAATTATGTTGCAGCCGTAAAAAGCGGAGCCACCCTTACTGAAACCCTGCTGCACAAAGGCCCCGCGGCCGATGTGACAAATTGGCTGGAGAAATTCCAGCTTACCCCGCGTGCGCACGCACCGATAACCCGGCTTTCTTACGGGGAACTAAAGAAAATGCAGCTGATTGATCACCTGCTGGGCCAACCAGACATACTGATTCTTGACCGTATTTTTACGGGGCTGGATGTAAAAAGCCGGACCGTCTTACATAAAGTAATTAACCTGCTGGCAACCGAAGGTGTTACCATCATTTTAATTGCAGACCGCCATGAACTGCCTGCAAGCATTACGCATTTTGCAGAAATGGCCGGAGGTACGGTCATCAATTATGCCCCGGTAGAAAAACTGGGTTTTATGAAATCGGTGCTACCCCGGGAACCGGAAACACCCCTTCCTTCGCTGAAAAAAGCCTACCATATCGGGCCACTCATTGGCATGAAGCAGGTGAGCATCCGCAGTGGCAATACCCTCCTGCTTAACAATATTAACTGGCAGGTAAACAATGGAGAGTGCTGGCTGATCAAAGGGCACAACGGAGCGGGAAAATCGACCCTGCTCCGTCTTATAAACGGCGATCACCCCCAGGCTTATGCACAACAGATCTCACTATTCGGAAGGAAAAGAGGAAGCGGCGAAAGCGTTTGGGATATCAAGCGGCGCATTGGCTTTATATCGCCCGAGCTCCAGCATTTATTTGACCGGGACATCTCCGTTTTCGAAGTGATCGGCTCCGGATTTTTCGACACCATTGGTCTTTTTGAGAAACTGGACGAAGCTCAGGCTTTGAAAGTAAAGGAATGGCTATCCTTTTTTTCATTGCAGGACAAAGCCCGCCACCTGATGACCACGCTTTCGGGCGGTGAACGGCGGCTGGTACTCCTGGCAAGGGCGCTGATCAAAGATCCGCTGATGCTGGCGCTTGATGGTCCCTGCCAGGGGCTTGATGACAGCCAGTCGGCAATGGTGGTACGTCTGCTGGAACGGATCCACGCAGAAACCGGGATGACCTTGTTATTTATCAGTCATTATGAAGATGAGGTTCCATCCTGTGTAAAACATATTATAGAGCTGGAGAACGGCCACCCCACGCTTTATAAAAAAATAGCCCGCCCGGCTTTTGCCACATCAAAGAAATATACATTAACCCATAGGGTATTATAAAATGAACAAGAACATTGCGATCATAGAAGAGGGAGGGGCCGCCGGGGAAGTGGATCTGCAGGTACTGAAGGTAATACGGGCGGTTGCCGAACAGTATGATCATCATTTTAACATTTCACGGGTCAGCAGGGAAACCGCAATACCGGGCCTGCCAGCCTCCGGGCAGGATGCCATCCTGCTTAGCAGCACCGGCGTTCAGCAGTTTATTGAAGCGGCCGGACCCCTGCTGGTAACGGTACAATCTGTTGTCGTTTATCCGCCCCTTCAGCACTTGTCGCCGCTGAAGGCCAGGCACAGCGAGGGGCTGAACCTCCTGTTGTACCAGCACCAGGTTCCGGCATCTAATGAAAGCGACCGGCTCCGGATCGCTCACTCGGCGCTTCAGCAGGCCATCAGCCGCAGGAAAAAGATAACAGTAATGGTGCACCCCGAAGTCCGGGCGGATCACGCATGGCCGGCCATTTTTGAAAAGACGGAAGCTGCGGCCCGGGAAGTAACCATCGAAGAGATTCCTGTGCAGGAGGCCTGGGACAGGATGCTGCAACAGCCGGCCGGGTTTGATACATTGATCGCCGGTGCTTCGGCCGGAGATTACCTCTTCAGACTGGCAGCCACTATCACCGGTACACGGTTCATGATCCCATCCGTTCGGGTCGCCAGCGCCACACCGTTCTTTGGTCCGGCATTTGGTTTTGAGCTTCAGCAGGAGAGCGCCCGGAATCACTCCAACCCTGTTGGCGCCATCCTTTCCACCGCTATGATGATGGATTATTTCAATTTGCATGAGGAAGCGCTCATCATCCGCACAGCCGTTAACTGGACGCTGTTACATGGCTTTGTGGCAAAAGATATTGATCCGGTAAACAATTACTCCACCAATACCATCGGTGACCTGATCAGCGATTTTATACGGGGTACCATCCCGGGTTTTGCCAAAGGAGAAAATATGGCGTTGCAAAAATCAACGATCATATAACCCGGCTTTTGTAGTTCTTTTCATAACAAGATGTTTTCTTCCTCTGAGAAGAAAAAATTTTGATCAAAACAAATGAGGCTTTATATTCGCAGAAAGCTCCTTCGTTTTATGATCGGCAATAATTATAACAATGTATCTTTCTTCCGCAATATTTTTTCGGTGATCGTCATTGTCATTACCTGCCATCGGGGAGGAGGGTTGATTCTATAAAACAAACGAATTTTAAACAGGACCCGCCTCAGATAAAGGCGGGTTTTTTTATTGCACCAGAAATTATATCATTAACACATAAGTAAAAACGGTATGGCAGAATTAAACAAATATTCCAAAACCATTACACAGGACCCTACACAGCCGGCAGCACAAGCACAGTTATATGCGCTTGGCCTCACAGAGGAAGATCTGAAAAAAGCCCAGGTCGGCATCGTTAGCATGGGCTACGACGGCAACCCCTGTAACATGCACCTCAACGGTTTGGCCAAAGAGGTAAAAGACGCTGTTTGGGAACAGGACCTGGTGGGCCTAACCTTTCATACCATTGGGGTAAGCGATGGGATGAGCAACGGCACTGATGGTATGCGTTACTCCCTCGTTAGCCGTGACGTTATTGCCGACTCCATCGAAACCGTATGCGGCGCACAATATTACGATGGACTGATTACCGTGCCGGGCTGCGACAAAAACATGCCGGGCTCCATTATGGCTATGGGCCGGCTAAACAGGCCCTCCCTTATGGTATACGGGGGCACAATTGCTCCCGGGCACTACAAGGGCCAGGACCTGAATATCGTTTCGGCCTTTGAAGCCCTTGGGCAAAAAATTGCCGGTCAGCTGGATGAAGCCGATTTTATGGGCATTGTAAAGAACAGCTGCCCCGGCGCCGGAGCCTGTGGTGGAATGTACACGGCCAATACGATGGCCTCTGCCATTGAAGCCATGGGTATGAGCCTCCCCTACTCCAGTAGCAACCCGGCTATCAGCGAAGAAAAAAAACAGGAATGCGCTGCTGCGGGCAAAGCCATTCGCCTGTTGCTGGAAAGGGACATTAAGCCCCGCGATATCATGACCCGCAAGGCCTTTGAAAATGCCATTGTTGTGATCATGGTACTGGGTGGCAGCACCAATGCCGTACTGCATTTGCTGGCCATGGCCCGTAGTGTGGAGGTGCCGCTGACACAGGACGACTTCCAGGCCATCAGTGACCGGATACCGGTGCTGGCCGACTTTAAGCCCAGCGGTAAATACCTCATGGAAGACCTGCATAAAAAAGGCGGAGTTCCGGCGGTAATGAAATACCTGCTGCAAAAGGGACTGATCGATGGCAGCTGTTTAACCGTAACCGGTAAAACCATTGCCGAAAACCTGGAAACTGTTCCTGACCTGGATTTTGAAAACCAGGACATCATACATCCTCTCGAAAGCCCTTTAAAAGCTACAGGACATTTGCAGATTCTTTATGGCAATCTTGCAGAAAAAGGAAGTGTAGCCAAAATCAGCGGTAAAGAAGGTGAAATTTTCACCGGCCCTGCGCGGGTATTCGATGGCGAAAAAAACCTGATTGCAGGCATATCCAGCGGTAAAGTAAAATCAGGCGATGTGGTAGTAATCAAGAATGAAGGCCCCAAAGGCGCCCCGGGCATGCCCGAAATGCTGAAACCCACTTCTGCCATCATTGGCGCCGGACTGGGCAAGAGCGTGGCGCTGATCACCGATGGAAGGTTCAGCGGCGGCACCCATGGTTTTGTGGTGGGGCACGTAACGCCCGAAGCCTTTGAAGGCGGATTGATCGGTTTTGTAAAAGATGAAGATATTATTGAAATTGATGCCGTTAACAATACGCTTACGCTCAAGGTTACCGATGAAGAAATCGCAAAACGCAAAGAAGGTTGGCAGCAGCCTGCGCTTAAGGCCAAAAACGGTGTATTATATAAATATGCCAAACTCGTAAAAGATGCTTCGCAGGGGTGCGTAACGGACGAAGACTAAAAAAAAATGGATAAAGCATATTTTACAGAATTGGCCGAGTTTAACCGGGTAAGTACCGGGCAGGTATGCTCCTGGCTGCAACAGATCAGCGATGAGCAATGGCAGCAACCCGTGGTAAGCAGTTTCAACAGCATACAGCATACTGTAATGCACATGATAAACGCTGAAGATGCCTGGTTGCAACGGTTTAAAAAGGAAAATGTGATACGTCTTGATCAGCGTTTTACCGGTACCCGGCAGGAGCTGCTGGAGCTGTGGCAGCAAACATCGCAACAGTTAAGCGATTGGGTAGCCGGTTTCGATGAGGCAAAATTAAAAACCCCGTTCACCTACAGGCGCTTTAACGGGCAGGAATATACATCGCTTTACTACCAGGTAATAGCCCATGTCGTCAACCATGCCACGTACCATCGTGGCCAGTTGGTAACCCTGCTGCGGCAGGTTGGTTTTACCGCGGTACAATCAACCGATCTGATCGGGTTTTACCGGGTATAAATAAAGCGCTTTAAAATATTCGACAACAATCAAAATCACCAATATGGAAACAATCCAGGTAAAAGATAAAGAACAAGAAACAGCAATGGAGACCAATAAAACATTTGAACCCGGCAGCAGCATTACCGGAAGCCAGGCCGTACTGGAAGCCCTGATCGCCGAAGGCGTATCTACTATTTTCGGGTATCCCGGCGGTGCCATCATGCCCATTTATGATGCATTATATGATTATACCAGCAAGCTGGAGCATATCCTGGTACGGCATGAGCAGGGAGGTATTCACGCAGCGCAGGGGTTTGCGCGCACCAGCGGCAAAACGGGTGTTGTATTTGCTACCAGCGGGCCCGGAGCCACCAACCTGGTAACAGGACTTGCCGATGCACAGATCGACTCTACCCCGCTGGTATGCATCACCGGCCAGGTATTTGCCCATTTGCTGGGAACCGATGCTTTTCAGGAAACCGATGTGATCAATGTGACCATGCCGGTAACCAAGTGGAACTACCAGATTACCGATGCCAATGAAATTCCGAATGTGATGGCAAAAGCCTTCCACATCGCCCGTAGTGGCCGACCCGGTCCCGTACTGGTAGACATCACGAAGAATGCCCAGCTGCAGCAGTTTGAATACCCCGGCTACCAGCAATGCCATCACGTGCGTAGCTACCGGCCCAAGCCAATCGTTCGCAAAGAATATATTACTGAAGCCGCAAAGCTGATCAACAGCGCCCAAAAGCCGTTTGTGATCTTTGGCCAGGGAGTGATCCTGGGCGGGGCCGAAGACGAATTCAAAGCTTTTATTGAAAAAGGGAATCTGCCGGCAGCCTGGACCATCCTGGGTGAAAGCGCGCTGCCCACGGATCATCCGCTGGGTGTGGGCATGCTGGGTATGCATGGAAATTATGGCCCCAACGTGCTAACCAATGAATGTGATGTACTGATCGCCGTTGGTATGCGTTTCGATGACCGTGTAACCGGCCGCCTGGATAAATATGCCAAACAGGCCAAGGTCATTCACCTGGATATTGACCCCGCAGAAGTAGATAAAAATGTAAAGACCACGGTACCTGTTTGGGGCGACTGTAAAGAGACCCTGCCCCTGCTTACCGCGCTGATCGAACAAAAAGATAACAGCAGCTGGCTAAGCGAGTTTGCCCGGTATGCTGCAGAAGAAGATAAAGAATGCATTCAGCCGGAAATGCACCCACAGGGCGATGTTATGTCGATGGCCGAAGTAATGAACGCGCTGAATGAACTTACTAACGGGGATGCAGTAATTGTTACGGATGTAGGCCAGCACCAGATGGTAGCCTGCCGGTACGCAAAATTCACCAAAAGCCGGAGCAATGTTACTTCCGGCGGCCTGGGCACCATGGGCTTTGGCCTGCCCGCAGCCATCGGTGCCAAATATGGGGCTCCGGACCGGACCGTTGTCGCCATCATTGGCGATGGTGGTTTTCAAATGACCCTGCAGGAATTGGGAACCATCATGCAGTTTGGCGCTGCCGTAAAAATCCTGATTCTGAACAACGAATTCCTGGGCATGGTACGCCAATGGCAGCAACTCTTTCACGACAAACGATATTCTTTTGTAAACATTACCAGCCCCGACTTTGTAATGCTGGCCAAATCCTACGGCATTGAGGGACAGACTATTGATCAGCGCGCAGCACTGAAGGCCGCTTTGAAAACCATGCTGGATCACGATGGCGCCTATTTGCTGGAAGTTAAGGTGGGTAAAGAAAACAACGTATTTCCCATGGTACCCCAGGGTAGCAGCGTGGCGGAGATCCGGCTGAAATAGTGAACAGGCAATGGTGAACAATGAATGGAGCATCGTAACAAATAATCTTCAGCAGTAAAAGAAGGAATGAACCGTATTAAGGATATACCCGCTCAATATGAAGCTATTGTTTTCAAAACAAAAGCACTGGGTTTTGATATGCCTTCCGATCTGCAAACCGGGAGCCTGTTAAGGACCCTGGAAGCCTCAAAGCCAGGTGGCCGGAGGGGCACGCACAAAAGGAGGCAGCCTTTGTTACAATGCTTGAATCAGGAACAGATCTTGTGCTTACAAAACTGAACTGGTCCACGGGGATTATCATCGCCACAAAAACTTCAAACATCAAACTTTAAACATCAAACATTGAAATGAAACAGCAATATACCATAACCGTTTACGCGGAGGACCAGATTGGGCTGCTGGCCCGCATTACCATCATTTTTTCCCGGCGGAAAATCAATATCGACAGCCTGAACACTTCTTCTTCTGAAATACCCGGCATTCACCGGTTCAATATCGTGATTGACGAAACAGAAGAGGTTGTAAAAAAATTATGCAAGCAGATCGAAAAACAGGTAGAGGTATTAAAAGCCTACTACAACCTGAACAGCGAGATTATCTGGCAGGAACTGGCCTTGTATAAAGTACCTACCAGCCAGGTAACCGAAAAAATGGTGGTAGAACGTGTACTGCGGGAATACGGCGCCCGCGTGGTATCCATCAACAGCGACTACACGGTTTTTGAATGCACGGGGCATCGCGAGGAAACAGACAAGCTGGTAAAACTGTTTGAAGAATACGGGCTGATCGAATTTGTACGCGGCGCGCGGGTAGCCATCATCAAGAGTAGCGAAGGCTTTCATAAAAAGATCAAGGAGTTTGAAGCCCGGGAACCGGGGGAAGAAGTGGTGGAAAATGAGTTTCTGAACGAGCAGGACAAGGTTTTCAGCATGTAAACTATCAATGACAAAATTTGACGTATGTACACATTTAAGATCATCGACAGTATCCGGCAAAAAGCAATCAGCCTTATAAGAGCAAGCTCTCCCGAAGTGCTCAACCAGGTGCCGGCCGGCTTCAACAACAATATTATCTGGAATTTTGGTCACCTCGTGGTAAGTGGCTACAGCCTTGTATTTAAGGCAACGCAGGTAGACCCGGGCTTTATCATTCCCCTTCAGGACAACTACAGAAAAGGAAGCAAACCATCGGCTCCCGCCACACAACAGGAAATCGATGAGCTGATCAGGTTATCCGATGCTTTTACGTTGGCCGTAAAAGAGGCGCTTGACGCCAACCGCTTCCAGGAAATAACCGAATACACTACCGACACCTACGGGGTTCCGGTGACCAGTATTGAAGAAATGCTGATAACCGTAGCGGCCCATGACACCCTGCACTGGCAAGCCATGCGGGACTATGCACGAATGCTGAATGTCAACTAATTTTAATTATTCAATCGTAAATACTAAATATCAAATAACAATGGCAAATTACTTTAACACACTATCCCTGAGAGAGCAGCTCAACCAATTGGGCGTTTGCGAATTCATGAGCAATGATGAGTTCCTGGATGGCGTGGATGCATTAAAAGGAAAAAAAATCGTAATCGTTGGTTGCGGCGCACAAGGTTTGAACCAGGGCTTAAACTTAAGAGATAGCGGTCTTGATGTTTCCTACGCCCTGCGTAAAGAAGCAATAGAAGAAAAAAGAGCCAGCTGGAAAAATGCCACCGACAACAATTTTAATGTAGGCACCTACGAGGAACTGATTCCTACTGCAGACCTTGTAATTAACCTGACTCCGGACAAACAACACACTAATGTGGTAAGCGCTGTTATGCCGCTGATGAAACAAGGCGCCACCCTGTCTTATTCCCATGGCTTCAACATTGTTGAAGAAGGCATGCAGATCCGTAAAGATCTTACCGTAATTATGGTGGCTCCCAAAAGCCCCGGAAGTGAGGTAAGAGCTGAATACCTGCGTGGCTTTGGTGTACCCACACTGATTGCCGTACATCCCGAAAACGATCCTCAGGGCAAGGGCCTGGAGCAGGCAAAAGCATATTGCGTGGGCACCGGCGGTCATCGCGCTGGGGTATTGCGCTCTTCTTTTGTAGCTGAGGTAAAATCCGACCTGATGGGTGAGCAAACCATTCTTTGTGGCCTGCTGCAAACCGGTTCTATTCTTTCTTTTGATAAGATGATCGAAAAAGGAATCGATCCGGGCTATGCTTCCAAATTAGTACAATACGGTGTGGAAGTGATCACGGAGGCCCTGAAACATGGCGGTGTTACCGGTATGATGGACCGTTTAAGCAACCCGGCAAAGATCAAAGCGTTCCGGATTTCAGAAGAGCTGAAAACCATTATGCGCCCCTTGTTCCAGAAGCACCAGGACGATATCATGAGTGGCGAGTTTAGCCGTGTTATGATGGAAGACTGGGCCAATGGCGATGCCAACCTGCTCAAATGGAGGGCCGAAACCGGGGAAACCGCTTTTGAAAAAACACCGGCTGGCGATGTAAAAATCGGTGATCAGGAATACTTTGACAACTATACCCTAATGGTAGCCTTTATTAAATCGGGTGTGGAACTGGCTTTTGAAACCATGGTGGAAGCTGGCATTAAACCCGAATCAGCCTATTATGAATCCTTACACGAAACGCCGCTCATAGCCAATACCATCGCACGCAAGAAATTGTTTGAAATGAACCGCGTGATCTCCGATACCGCCGAGTATGGCTGTTACCTGTTTGACCAGGCATGTAAACCCTTACTGGCCGGGTTCATGAAAACAGTAGATACAGACCTGGTGGGTAAAAACTTTAATGACGGTAAAGACGGTGCGGTAGACAACCAGGAACTGGTAGAAGTAAACGAAGCCCTCCGTTCGCATCCCGTAGAGCTGGTAGGTTCGGTATTGCGTAAAGCAATGACTGCAATGAAGGCGATCAAAACGGCCTAGGGTTCTAGAGGTTCAGCCGGACTTCGAAGGCTTGGCCTGCTGAGACCGGATCCTTCTTTTCATGGGCCCGGCTATGTGCTGCTATCATCCGGGTTGCGTCGCACGCTTGTACGGATGAATACAGATCAGCTCTCACACATTAAAAAATTGCGCGCCTAAGGTGCGCAATTTTTTACCTTCAAAGAACAGGTAAGAACACATTACTAAAACACCATTAAGAACAGCAATCATAAACTATGGCACTACTCAACATACAAAATTTATCCGTAAGCTACGGTGCCAAGACTATTTTGCAGGATATATCCCTTACAGTGACCCAGGGCGAAGGCTGGGCTATCAAAGGCGAAAGCGGCAGCGGAAAAACCACGCTCGGCAGGGCTATTGCAGGAGCCGTAAGCTATTCCGGTGCTATAACCCTCCATTTCAATACCCAAAGCTCCCTGCCCGCAAAAACACTTTTTGTAGAAAGCTGGTACCGCTTCACCAACCTGGAAGGAGACCGGAATTTCTACTACCAGCAGCGATACAATCATCAGCAAAGAAGAGATACCGTTACCATTGCAAGGGAGCTGGAATTATATGGCAGCGAATATGCGCTGGACAACGACCGTTTAAAGGAGCTTATTGCAACGCTGGATTACTCGGGGGTGTTGGACGAGCAGCTTTTTGAAATATCCAGCGGTGAGCATAAAAAGCTACAGTTGATCAAGGCATTGTGGATGCGCCCCCAATTACTCATTATTGACCAGCCTTATACGGGGCTTGATGTAAAATCGCGCGCAAGTCTCAACCTGTTGCTCAACGACTACGCCGGTAATGGCGGCACCCTGCTGCTCATCAGCAATGACACCGAACTACCTGCCTGCATCCGGCAGGTTGCCGTACTGAAAAACGGTAGTCTTTCAACCGGTGACACCTCCTTTATTTTTGAAGAAAAGATCTTGAAGCCGCTTCCGGGTTTCCTGGAAGAACCGCCGGTGTATACTGCTCAAACATTAATCCAGATGAAGGATGTACAGGTCCACTATGACGGCAAACAGGTATTATCAAACATTAATTGGCAGGTAAATGCCGGGGAGCGGTGGCTGCTCCAGGGCCACAACGGGTCGGGAAAATCCACCCTCCTGAGCTTAGTAACCGGCGATCATCCCCAGGCTTATGCCAACGATATCAAACTATTTGGTGTACAACGCGGCGGCGGGGAAAGCATCTGGGATATCAAAAAAAGAATCGGCCTCATTTCCCCCGAGCTGCACTGGTATTTTGATGCCAATGCCACTGTATCCCAAAGTATCGCTTCCGGTTTTTTTGATGCCAATGGCCAGTATCAGCGCCTGCGTTATGTACAGCAGCAGCAATTAAATGAACTGTTGCATTTCCTCGACTTGTACGATGTAAAAGACGAGCTGCTTTCCACGCTCCCGCTTGGCAAACAGCGGCTGGCTTTACTGGGACGCACCATCATTAAAAATCCGCAGCTACTGGTTTTGGACGAGCCCTGCCAGGGACTCGATCAGCAGCAAACGCAATACTTCAACAAGCTGGTAGACGCAATTAGCAGTAACGGCGTCACCATCATTTATGTAGGGCATTTTGAAACACAACTGCCGGCATGCATTAACCATAGGCTCGTACTGCAGAACGGAAAAGCCATACAAAATACAACGATTTAACCTCGCTGCCATAAGCAGGAACCAACCGAACGGATGAAGCCCTCAGCCTATGCATCTATTTAAACAACCAGGAGCATCCGCTCCCCTGGCAATAAAAATGAAGGTTTCATGAAAAACAAAACATCAAAAAACACATTGGTTAAATAACGGAAACCTGGCTGAATGCATGGCGCTGGTAATAAATTTCTTAGCTAAAGAACAACAATAAGTTCATTCATCCTTCATTTGCATACACCATTTTTGGCACAGTCGTTGAATTAAAGACCTCATCACGATCCTAAATTTAAAATTCCGTTTTTATGAAAAGAAATCTCAAAATCTCAGTTGCCGCTCTTTCAATGTTGTTTATCAGCGCAACTCATGCGCAGGTAGGCGTAGGCACTGCTGTAAAGGGCTCAGTAAACGCCTCCGTAAATGCGGCAAAGGCAGCTTCGGCGGCAACCAACGCCGTTGGCAAAGCATCCGCTGCCACTACTGCCGTTGTTCATAAAACCCAGGCGACTGCCACGGGGGCTGTCGATAAAACAAAAGTTGCAGCCAACGCAGCCGTTGACAAAACAGCCTCCGCAGCTGCAGGCACCGTCAACACCGGAAATTCGGTTCAGGTAGCTGCCGGCGCCAATACAAATGGAGATGTGCAAGCAGGCCTTCATGCCAATGAAAATGCAAAGGCCAGGGCCAATGAGCAATCGGCGGTACAGCAGGGAAATGTTTCCGCAGGTGCCGGTGCATCCGGAAATTCCTCAATTAGCGCATCAGGTTCTACCGAAACGACCACCACTGCCAAAGAAGATGCCCGGGCGGGTGCAAATGCTGCCGTTGCAGGTACAAAAAAAGCAGCGGGCTCTGTTAAGTCAGGTGTAAAGAAAGGATCCGGTAAAATAAAAAGCGTTCAGCCTTCAGCATCCGCTGGTGTAAAGGCCTCCGGTAATGCAAAAGCAAAATAATCCGGTTCTGAATGTATGCTATCGATTGCCCTCCCTTCAACAGGAGGGCAATCTCATTACTCATTGTACAAACTGCAAACCGTTCTATGAAACGAAAACTGAGGTATCTCCTTTCTGGTATCCTGCTGATACCTGTAACCTGCTTTAGCCAAAAAGACAGCGCCGGTAAAAGTGAATTCGGGGTTGGTGTTAATTTCCAGACAAGACTCCACTATTTCGGAAGAACGGACAGTCTGCAAAGCAGCGCGCTCTTACCCAATATCGGCTACCAGCTCAAAAACGGGTTATATGTACAGGGGAATTTTATCTTCACTCAAAATAAAGCCGCGGCCACTTCCTATGCCGGAACTACCCTGGAAGGCGGTTTCCGGTTTAAGCCCACGAAACATTTCAGTGGTAATATTTTTTATATGCAGGTGTTGTATAAAGATAACAGTACCCTGCCTCAATCTGCATTAAAAGGCCAGGCCGGTGCAAATGCAGCCATTACGACCCCCGTAATCACCATCAATGCCGGCGGCGACCTGAAATTCTCCAAAGATCAAACAGATATTGGAGCTACACTGGGAGTGGATCATATTTTTATTCTTCACAAAGCCAACAGCCGTATTGCATTTGCCATTGACCCCTCCTGTTACCTGTATGCAGGAACACAACGGTTTACAAAGAGCTATATCGAACGTACCAAATTCCTGGGCATACCGGTGGGCCAGAAAGAAAACACCCAATCCTTCGATCGTTTTAATGTTTTGGCATACGAAGCCTCTGTGCCCCTTGTGGCCGTAGCCGGGAAATTTTTTGCAACCGCCATCCCCTCTTATGTAATACCACAAAACCTGCTGGAAGGAGAAACCGGAAAAAACCTTTTCTATCTTACCCTTGGTATCGGCGTTAAACTATAACCCGGTTCCACATAATAAATCTGCAGGTGGCAGCTTTAAAATGTAGATTCCTTTTTACCTTTGGACATGCAGATTGAATTTGAAAAAGCTACAGAACGGTTAAAAGATGTGGTTACAAAAACGCCGTTACAATACAACCAAAATCTCTCCAAACAATACCAATGCAATGTTTACCTGAAGCGGGAGGATCTTCAGGTGGTACGCTCCTATAAACTCCGGGGCGCCTTTAACATGATGCAATCCCTGAGCCCCGGGGAACTGAAAAAAGGGGTGGTTTGCGCCAGCGCCGGCAATCATGCGCAGGGCGTTGCTTACAGCTGCAACCGCCTGAATGTAAAAGGGGTAATCTTTATGCCCACCATTACTCCGAACCAGAAGATCGAGCAAACAAAGATGTTTGGCGAAGCCAATATCGAAATCATCCTTACAGGGGATACTTTTGATGACTGTGCGGCAGCTGCAAAGATTTATACAGAAGAAAACGGGATGATCTTTATACCGCCGTTCGATCACGAACGCATCATCGAAGGTCAGGGCACTGTTGGCGTTGAGATTTGGGAGGATCTGAAAAAGATCGATCACATCATCATACCCAATGGCGGCGGCGGACTTTGCGCCGGGGTAAGCACTTACATTAAATCGGTAAGCTCCCATATAAAAATTACCGGGGTTGAACCCGAGGGAGCTCCATCTATGACCTTGGCCCTGAAAGGCGGCGGGCCGGTGGAGCTGAAATCCATTGACCGTTTTGTAGATGGCGCTGCCGTAAAAAAAGTAGGCCAGCTCACCTATGAACTCTGCAAGGCACACCTGGATGAAATACGCCTGGTACCGGAAGGAAAGATCTGCAGCACTATTTTGCAATTGTATAATAAGGACGCCATTGTTGTAGAACCTGCCGGTGCGCTGTCCATTGCTGCTCTGGAATTTATGCGGGAGGAAATAAAGGGAAAGAATGTAGTGTGCATCGTAAGCGGCAGCAACAACGATATCGACCGGATGCAGGAAATAAAAGAGCGCAGCCTGCAATATGAAGGTTTAAAACACTATTTCCTTGTCAACTTTGCCCAACGGCCGGGTGCTTTAAAGGAATTCGTAAACGATGTACTGGGCCCTAATGATGACATTACCCGCTTTGAGTACATGCAAAAGACCAATAAAGAAAGCGGTCCTGCACTGATTGGCATTGAGCTCAAGAACCGGGAAGACTATCGGCCCCTGATCCGGAATCTTGAAAAAATGCAGATCGAATTTACAGAACTGAACAAGGACAATACCTTATTTAGCTACCTGGTATAAAAAAATCCTGCTGACAATAGGCTGTCACTGCCCTGTTTTAGCTTTGACCTATAAAACATAATAATATGATGACAACAACAGCAATCCAGCATGACAGCATTATTGGCAAAGAACAACTTTTAAAACATTGGCAAGGCCACCGCGCCCTGACCCGCAGGGTTATTGAGGCCTTCCCGGAAAAAGAACTGTTTGAATTCTCCGTTGCAGGCATGCGTCCGTTCTCAGACCTGGCCATTGAGCTGCTATCGATCGGCGGGCCAGCGTTAAAAGCCATCGTTGACCGGGCTGCTACACCTTACAGCGAAGAGGGCATTACCCCCAAAACCAAAGCGGAACTCCTGAAATTATGGGATGCCGAAACAGAAACGATCAACAACTATTTTGGCCGGATTCCGCATGAAGATTTTTCGGAAACCTTTAACCTCTTTGGCCAGTATGCGTTTCCGATATATCAAAACATCCTCTACTTTGTGGATAACGAAATCCATCATCGCGGGCAGGGTTATGTATACCTGAGGGCCCTGGGTATTCAGCCTCCGTTCTTCTGGGAGCGTTAACTTTTAGATGCCACTGAGACGCTGAAACACAGATTTTTGAGGATCTTTCCCGCAAAGACCTTTAACGCCAGAGCGGCGTTCCGGATTTAGTTCAGAAACCTAAAGCCTTCAGTGTTTCAGCCCCTCAGTGGCATTTGACTATAACTTCCCCGTAGTCTTATTTGTCTTCCAGGTTTTCCAGTTGTTTTTGCACAATCTGCCGCACGCATTGCCGCAGCGACTCCGGCTCCAGGATCCTGGCATGATCGCCAAAACCCAGGAACCAGCGTGCAAAGTCACTTTCGGGATAACGGCTCATGAATGTCATTTCAATTCCGTCCTCGGTCGCCTTCTCTTCGGTAAATCCCTGATGATGCCGGTTCCATTGAAGGTGCCCGGCTGCCTTAGGCGCAACGATGATCCGCACTTTTGTGCGGGGAACCTCCTGCTGTGGCCCGAGGAAGGTTTTAAGCTCAGGATGTTCCTTTGTAAACGGATCCTCGGTTTTCCGGATACCATGGATCCGGTCTGTGCGAAAACGGCGGTAATCTTTTCTCAGGTGGCAATAGGCCATCAGGTACCAGAACGCATTTTCATGAAAAACGCCAACGGGTTCTATCATCCTTAACTCCGGATCGCTGGATTCGAGTTTTTTATAGCTTACCTCCACCTGCTCTTTCCGTGCAAGGCTATCAAACAGCACCGACATGGCCTCGGGTACTTTTTCATTAAAAATGCTTCGCCCCTGCCGCACCAGCACCTGTTCTTCTATGGATGATATCCAGTCCTTATCGGCCATCCGCAATACCGCTTTCATCTTGGCGATGGCCGAAGCAAAATGATCGCCCAGTCGTTTGTCGATAAACTTCTGCATCAGCTTTTCCGCCGCTACAAAACTGGAGGCCTCCTCCCTGGTAAACATTACCGGGGGCAGCCGGTAGCCCTCCACCAGCTCATACCCAACACCGGCCTCGCTGGAAATAGGCACACCCGCGGTTTGCAGGCTGCGTATATCCCTGTAAATAGTGCGCAGGCTTACCTGGAACCTTTCTGCAAGGTCCTGGGCCTTCACAATGCGCCGCGACTGCAACTGTATGAGGATAGCCACAATCCGGTCAAATTTATTCATGTTTCCATCAGACATGCAATACCTCCTGTCATCTGATTAAAAAGCTGCTCAAAATTAATGCAATGGCCTTTTATCCACCCGGGTACCCTTGCGGTGGATGGTTAGCAAGGTAATGCAGCCCAACAAGGCCGCAAGAACGGATGCCACAAGGATGGCCAGTTTTGCTGCCGCTATCGTCTGCGGGTTATCAAAAGAAAGCAGGCTGATGAATATCGACATCGTAAACCCGATACCCGCCAGCAATCCCAACCCGATCATATGCCGCCAGCCCGCCGCCCGGGGCAATTTGCCGATCCCCAGTTTAACCCCCAGCCAGGTAGAAAAAAAGATACCGATACTCTTTCCTGCAATAAGGCCAATAATAATACCCAGCCCCAATGGTTCTGCCAGTCCTTTAAGCAGGGAGGGTTCAAATTTTATATTGGTATTGGCCAGTGCAAAAAGTGGTATGATAAAAAAATTGACCGGCTTTGCCAGGGCGTTCTCCAGTTTTTCGAGCGGCGATTGGGTGGCATCCGGCGTGGTGGGCAGGGTCATGGCCACCAGCACTCCGGCAATGGTGGCGTGTATTCCCGAGTGATGAATAAAGTACCATACAAAAAGGCCCGGCACCAGGTACCACCAAAGCCCCTTCAGCTTCAGGCGGTTAAAAATAATCAGCAAGATCATTACCGCACAGGCATATAAAAGATAGTGGACATGGATTTCTGATGAATAAAACAGCGCAATCACCAGTATGGCGATCAAATCATCCACAATGGCCAGCGCGGCCAGGAATATCTTCAGGCTACCAGGTACTTTTTTGCCAAGCAGGGTAATGGCAGCCAGGGCAAATGCGATATCCGTGGCCATCGGAATGCCCCAGCCCGCAGCAGTGACAGTTCCCCTGTTTAATACTACAAAAATTACCGCCGGTAATATGGCCCCGCCAAAAGCGGCAATCACCGGCAGCAGGGCCTTTTGGGGCGACGAAAGTTCTCCCTCCACCATCTCACGTTTGATCTCAAGCCCAACCAATAGAAAGAAGACGGCCATCAGGCCATCATTGATCCAATTAAGGATGGAAAACCGCAGGTTGATATGATCATTTTCCCAGCCCACAGCCGTCTGCAGCCAGCCTTCAAATGAACGACCGGCCGATAGATTGGCGATGATCAGCGAAGCCAGCACGCACCCCATCAATATGAGCCCGCCAATGGAATTAGCGCTAACATATTTTTTAAAGTTGTCTAAATTGATCCGTTTCAGCATAGCTCCTAAAATTACGGCTAAAAATTTTGGCAAATCAAAAATAACGTTGAATTTTGTTGAAATCGTCAAGATAAAAAAGGTATAACCTGCAGCTATGTTTGATTTCAGATTACAGGTATTTCATGCAGTAGCAAGGCGACTGAATTTTACCAGAGCCGCAGAGGAATTGTTTATTTCTCAGCCAGCAGCAACCAAACATGTACAGGAGATCGAACAGCATTTTAAAACCAAATTATTTGACCGGAATGGTTCAAAGATTGCCTTAACGGAAGCAGGAAAAGTGCTGCTGCGTTATACAGAAGAGTTGTTCAGTATTTACCGTAAAATAGAATTCGAGATCCATTCTTTTGCCGAGCAACACAAGGGAACGCTGAGGATTGGAGCCAGCACCACCATTGCAGAATACCTGCTGCCTCCAGCCCTGGCTGCGTTCAAAAGCCGGTACAGGGACCTGTCCATTATCCTTTCGGGCGGTAACACGGAGCATATTGAGCAGCTGCTTCAAAAGAATGAAATCGACTTTGGCATGATTGAGGGACGTCCTAAAAACAGCCTGTTCAAGTACACTCCATTTACGAAGGACGAAATCGTATTGGTAGCCGCCTGGAAAAACCCCATTGCAAAAAAGCAGAAAATAACGTTACAAGAGCTTCAGGCGCTGCCCATCGTGCTGCGGGAGCCGGGTTCGGGCACCCTGGAGATCATCACCAAACACCTGAAGTCAAAAGGTATCCGGCTTTCGCAGCTCAACCGGGAAATACAGCTCGAAAGTTCGGAAAGTATCAAGTCCTATATCGCCAATTCAACGGCAGTGTCCTTCCTTTCCATCCATACAATACTAAAAGAGCTGAACAGCAATGAGCTGGCCATCATCGATGTGCAGGGCCTGGAAATTGAACGGCAATTCCAGTTTATACAATTGCATAGCGGCGCTGCAAGCATTGCCCCCCTTTTTATGAATTTTATCCGGCACTATAATTTTAAGTAGGGTCAGTTTTTGGCGGCATCATCCACCGCACACAAAAATAAAGTGCAAAAGCCACCACCAGCAGTATCAGGCCGGTAGCGGTCCACAACACATTAAATCCAAAGTCGCTTGCCACGCGGGTTCCAAGATAAGGAGTAATAATAAAAGAGATGGCAACGGCCATTCCGTTTAATCCCATATAGGCGCCCCTGTTTTCCTTTCCGGAACGCATAGCGGTTATCGCCGACATAAATGGAAGCACCAGGATCTCTGCCAGGCTCAGCACGGTAATGGATAACAAAAGCGTCCCAATCCTATGATCCAGGATTAACATAGAATAGGATAAGGCCGTACCCAATGCTCCAAATAAAAGCGTAGCAGCAGGCGTTAGCTTTCTTTCTGCGAAGTTCACCAGCAACATTTCCATCACAACGATCACAAAACCACTGTATCCAAGTATATAGCCGATCATAGTCTGATCCAGGCCAGCCACATCCCGGTAAAACAGCGGCAGCGTGTTAAAGAACTGGAAAAAGCATACGGAAAAAATGCCGCAAAAAACAGAATAGATAACAAAGGGCAGATCCCGGTATGCAGAAGCCCCTTTGAGCGTACCCGTCCCTTTTACTTCCTTTTGCTGCGGTCTGGAAATACGGTGAAACGGCATAGACCGCTTCTTAAAAAAGCGAACATACACCACCCCGGCAGCCAGGGCCCCCAGCGCATTCACCGCAAATAAAAAGTTATAAGATATGGCTGCCAGGATCCCGCCCAGGGCCGGCCCAATGGAAAATCCCAGGTTGATGGCCATACGGTTTAAAGAAAACGCACGGGTCAGGTTTTCCGGGGTTGCATACCGGGTAATCGCTACCGAATTGGCCGGTCTGAAGGATTCGCTGATAACACTTTGAATAAAGATAATGGCCGCTAATTCGTAAACCGTAGTAAAGAAGGGGATGATGGCGAACATCGGAGCGCTCAAAAACAAGCTAAAGCGCTGCACCTTAAATTCCCCGATTCGATCGGTGATGAAGCCGCCCAGCCAGGACCCCACAACGGAGCCGATCCCAAAAAAACTAAGTACCAGACCGGATTCTTTTAAACTAAAATGCAAATGATCCGTCATGTAAACGCCAAGGAAAGGCAATACCATCGATCCGGCCCGGTTGATCAGCATGACCACAGCCAGCATCCAGGCCTCTTTTGACAGACCTTTAAATGAGTTGATATAAATACGCAGTATTCCCATAGAAACCGAAAAAGCCTGCGAAGTTACCACATTATCCAGTAAATTTGGTAAACCAGGAATAGTAGTATGCAGAACCTGCACTCCTTTAAACCCGGGTTCGCGCATAAACTGCGCGCCATCGACCGGGTATATCTATCGCTGATTGCGGGCGGAGCCGGCTGTTTGGGATTAAGCGTTACCGGCATCCCGCTTCTTTTAAACTTACTCGGCAGCTGGTTTATTTTTTGCGTTTGTTACCTGTTGTTTTGCTGGTATGTGATCTATACCACGCCGCTGGCCTATATTATAAAAAAGGCAGCAGTGGAAGATGGGAGCAGAGTTTTTGTCTTTATTTTTATCCTGCTGGCCTGCTTTGCCTGTTTGAGCGCCGTGCTGAGCATCGTGATCAACATCGGTCAAAACAATATCAGCGATCATTTATGGCTTCCTGTTTCTATCGCAGCTATGACGGCCTCCTGGCTGCTGGTGCATACCCTTTATATCTTTCACTATGCGCATCTCTATTACCAGAATAGCCCTGCCGGCGATGGGCTGCATTTTCCCGGAAACGAGAAACCCGATTACAAGGATTTTGCCTATTATGCGTTATGCATGGGCTGTACCTTCCAGGTTTCAGATGTAGATACCACTTCCAAAAGGCTGCGGATGGTAACGATGTATCACGGGCTTATTTCCTTTGCGCTGAATACCTTTTTAGTGGCACTTACTATTAATATCATTTCCGGGCTGATACATTAGGTGTGATGAGATGAGCCTTTCGCTTTTCAATTTCGTTTCCTTAGTATACGGAGGTCCAATATATGCTCACACCCGATACATCGCATATCCATCAAGTTAATTTTGCCCCCGGGAGCTGCGGCGCAGCGCTGATCCTGTTAGTAAACAACAATACGGGTAATCGGGAAATAAAGGTGCAGCGCACCGGTAATTAGGGCCTGCTGTTTAACCGGTATTCAAGCAAATTAGACGGTAAGACAATAAGTTTTGGTCGTTGAGGAACGAAGATGATGCAAGCAAAATGCAGCCAACCCTGCAAAACCCTTGCAATTAATTTTCTTGTAGCCTTTTTGTTTGCCCAAAAATCCCGATCGCCATCGGGACAAAAAGGGCCCCGACTCTAATCGGGAGGTTATCCCGCTCCGCGGGAATTCCGGAGGGGTGCTTCTATCGGTTTTAGTACAAAGTGGTAGGTCCGCCACTGCGGACACTCAGCTTTAGTATTTCTATACTTTAATCGATGTAACCTTCACCGTTTGTGGCAGCGATAACCCTGATTATGCTAAAGGAGTGGCTACATCCTCGGAGGGGTGTCCGCCGCACAGCGAAAGATAAAATCAAGTGGAATGGCGGTTATGACGCCGATGAGAGTCCTCAAAAAGCAGCTGCAGGAAGGCTGTCATAACCAAGCCTGAAACGCAGAGTTTATCGGTTCCGCCCTCCCGTAAATATTCAGTCGTACCCGATCACAATAGGGCGGAATTTGCCTTGTGGCGGGCTAGATTTTTATTCGCTGATTTATTATTTTTTTATTGGACCTTATGAGCTCCCTTCGGTCGGTTGCTCCACTTTTCATTCCCGATTGATCCTGTCGTGTGGACACATCTCTTGAAAATGATTCAAATAATTTGATACATCTTCAGGATTCAGGTCGTAACGAATCGCCCGTACCGTATCCATCCTGAACGTGCCCGAAGGGTATAATGTGCATAGCCCCTGGCTGCGCCAGGGGTAACAGATGCGTAGCAGGCACGGCCCCAACGGGGTCGTAGGTTTAATGTTTCGGGTCATATAAGACAGTGCTTACAATAAATATTTTTCGTCAAATTTGACACCATTCTCAATTAGCAACCGCTTATATTCATCGTAAAATGGCTCATTTTTATGATGCACCTTTGGTTTTTGACATAATTGATGATGATATCATGGGTTATAAAATATTGTTCTGTCCGCTCTGATTTACATTTAATTTTCGAAGATCCAATCTGGGTTCATCACATTCGACCCCTCCGGGGCCGCATCGGCTACGCATCTGTTACCCCCGGCTTTGCATATAGCACCCTGCGGGCACAACTATAGAATGATCGCCCGGTACAACCCCAAAAAATGTGTCCACACGATAGGATTGATCGGGAGAAAAGTGGAAGAAAAAAGCCTGGATATTCGAGTTAATCAGCAGGCTCTAATTATTGCAGTTTGTATAGGCCCGGCGTACGAAATCACCGCCGCGCTGCGGCTTCAGGAGGTTTTGGGCGTTCATAGTTATAAGGGTCAACGGCGCGCTGCGCCTGTTTGCCATTAAAAGATGGAGTCTTTTTGGCGTGAAAGGCTTACCCGTACTACATTTCATGGCAACGGACCTGTTCTCAACCTGACGTATATGCAATGCATCGGGACTCAGATTTTCACAGAACGGCTGAAGTCAGCTGGGCCTAACGTGGAATTTTATCCCGGTAATCGGGAAAACCTTTAACGCCTCAGCTGATGGCTGACGGCTTAATTCTCCCGGGCCGACAGGTTTCGTTTATCTTTCCGGAAATAAACCGGTTCAGGGATTTCCGAGGGGTTAAAAGGATTATAAAAATAAATGTCTGCCTCCCGGTACAGCGGCAACTGTTTTTTCAGACGTCCGGTAAAGTCATCGTAATTTTTCAGTGATTCCTTTGTCCATGCGGCTTCGGCAAGTGCGGCAATGCGGGGAAACACCAGGTAGTCCATCCGGTTGAAGTCGGTAACGGTCTCCGTCCATAAATTCGCCTGCAACCCCTGCACCTGTTTCGCCAGTTTTTCAGTTACAAGGGACGTTACATCATAGGAATATACATCTTTTATCGGGCTGTATCCCTTACCCCATTTTCTTCCCATATAATGCATGCTGTCTTGTACGAAGTCGAAGTAATACGGCAAGCGCGGGCATACCACCACATCATATCCCCTGTCCAATGCCATCTTCAACTGCGCCGGTTTATCGTGCCGCCACCAAAAAATGATGGTTTTTTCTTTGGGAAGGTTCACCTCAGCCATTTCATCCCAGGCCAGCAATTTGGCACCCATGCCATACACGGAGTCTGCCATGCGTTCCATAAAATAGCGTTCTACGGCCTTCAGATCCTTCAGGCCCTGAGCGGCCATCAGTTTTTTTATTACATCGTTCTGCAGCCATTTATCGGAACCAAAGCTTACTTCATCGCCACCAAGGTGAATAAGACCGGAAGGAAACAGTGCGTTTACTTCACGCAGGATATTGGTAAGGTAGGAGTAGGTATGTGCATTGCCCGGATCGAAGGTAAAATCGGGATGCTGGTCGCTTCCGCCTCCGCTAAATTCCGGGTAGGCCCGGTTGGCAGCAGTAGCATGTCCCGGCATATCAATCTCCGGTATCACGGTAATATTGCGTTGCGCCGCATAGTGCACTACATCGGCTATATCCTGCTGTGTATAGTAAGCCGCTGCAGCCAGCGGATTTGTAAAACTACCAACACCCCCAATCAATGTCAGCATGGGGTAACGCTTTATTTCGATGCGCCAGGCCGGTTCATCGGTCAGATGCCAGTGAAAACGGTTCAGCTTATAAAAAGCCATCCAGTCCAGCAGCTGCAGTACTTTTTGTTTACCCATAAAATGCCTTGACTCATCCAACATAAAGCCCCGCCAGTGATACCGGGGCGCATCAGTGATCTGCCAGCCCTGCAGCGCAATGGTTCCGTTTTGGATCTTTTGCGCACGTACCAGTTGCAGCAGGCTGGAGATTCCGTTGACAATTCCTCCTACCGAGTTGCCGTTAATATTGATCTGCCGGTCTGTAATACGGAGCGTATATCCTTCATCGCCTCCGATTTCTTTTTTATTAAGGGCCAACAGGATCGTATTGGACGTCGAAGCTGAGGTTGTTAAGCCCAGCGGGAGCAATTCCCTTTTCATCAGCTCCTGCTGCAGGTAAACGGCGGCATCTTTTAACGCGGGGCTTGCCAGGTAAATACGGGTGTATTTGTTGAGCATAAATGTACCATTGGCTACCACGGCTTTTTCAGGAGCCGGTATTACCGGGCAAGCAGTTTGTGCACCGGCCATAACAACAATCATCAAAAGCAGCAAAGCAGTATAAACTTTTTTCATCAGCATCTATTTGGGAGCAAGATATGATTTTTAGAGGAGTCTTTGTACAGGGAATCGTGGTTGTAGGATGCCACGAAGACACCAGGGCACAAAGTAACACGAAGAACGATGATCTGCCGCCGCGCCTTTGCTTTGGAAAACGCCACGAAGACACAAAGGCACAAAGCAGCACGAAGGACAAAGCCTGCCGCGGCATCGCTGCTTCTTTGCGCCGTTGCGTGAAAACCCTTTGAAAGCGCCACGAATACACGAAGGCTCAAAGCGCTTCAGTGGCAAACCCCTTACATCTTTGCATCCATCAGCTTCCCTCCTTTTTTTGCGGGTGCGCCCAATTGTATGGCGATCACAAACGCTCTCGTAGCCTGAAAGGATGAAGGCAGCAGGATATCATAATAGGTATGCTTATCCAGGTCGAACCCTATATCTGCAGTCCGCACATCAAGGCGATTGCCGTTTTGCAGCAGTGAAGCGGCTACGGGTACCTGTTTGAAATTTTTTGGAACAACTACCCGTATAATATTGTTGACCGGCCTGTTAAACACGGTCAGGTAAAGCATGCTGTCTTTTTGTGTAAAATACCCGTAGTTGGAAGCGGGAAAACCGGAATGCCGGCTTTCATAAACAGCGGGCGCGTTTTGGTGAATCCATGCCCCCATTTCCCTGGCGATCCGGTCTTCCTCCGGCCGCATCCTTCCATTTCCATCAGGTCCGAAATTGATAACAAAATTCCCGTTCATAGAGCGGCTGCGCATCAGCAGGTCCAGCAGGTCATCGGTTGTTTTGGTATAGAGCCCGGACCAGTCTTTCATATAACCCCATCCGTTGGGCGGTATGGTCATTACGCAATCCCAGTCATTACCATCCAGCCATTCAAAGCTCCCCGGCATCTTCCGCTCCCAACCCTGCTCGTAGTCGCCCAGCAGGCGCCCGTTGCTATCAAAATGCCGCGCTCCAAATTCGTCATTACGAAACCTGGAACCGATGATGAGCCCCGGGTGTTTGTCGCGCAACTCTTTTTCCAGCTGATAGGTAAACGCATAAGCGCTCTTCCAGGATGCGTCCCAGGTGCCATCAAACCACAGTCCCTTTATTTTTGGATAGTTATTTACCAGCTCCAATAGCTGGTTGCGGGTATATTGCAGGAATTTATCAAACCGCTTTTTGTCCTCATCTGTTTTTGGAGTGCCGCCCATATAGTTGGGATTGTTCCATTCCAGCACCGAAAAATACAGGTATACATCAATCCCCTCTGCCGTATAGGCATCTACCACCTGCTTTACGATGTCCTTCTTATATGGAGTTGCAGCGATATTGTAGTCTGAATATTTTGTGGGCCATAGTGCAAATCCGTCATGATGTTTGGTTGTAAAGATCACATACCGGGCTCCCATTTCCTTAGCCTGCCGGGCCCAGCGCCTGGCGTCAAAATCTTTTGGATTAAACTGTTTGTATAAATTATCGTAGATATTTTTCCAGTCTTTGGGAGCGGTGGGGCCACCCCAGGAGCGGATCCATTCAGAAGCAGCCGCTCCGCCCCTGGCGCTAACTCCTTTCCATTCGTTTCCCGGAATGGAGTATAGCCCCCAATGGATAAACTGGCCCAGGCCATAATTGCGAAAAGCCTGCATGGCCGCATCAGTACGGTGTGCCGGCGTTATGGGACCGTATTGGATGGCTCTCAGGCTATCCGGCTTTTTTTTAGGGCCTGTCCATTGTGCATTTGCAAAGGGCGTAAAAACCGCCATCAACACAAAAAAAACAAACCCGGTCTTTTTAATACTTTTCATTTGCTATTTTTTTAAATATTATTTTCATCCCGCAAAGCGGGACAGATTTCAACTACGGCCATTCTCCTTAGTTACGACTTCATCGCTCAACATCTGATTTATGGAAACGGTATTGATTGCCCATTCACTATTCAATGTCGTTTCCTTAAACTACCCTGTTCGTCTATTGCCATTTCAAAACGGCAGATAGGGAAACTACAAGAAGTATAGCGCTTCTTAAAATAATTTGCGTTGATAAGAAAGAGCCGTTTTTTAGTTCCCTTCCTACTTTTTCCAATCGATGAAAAAGTAGGCAAAAAATCTTGTCTGCAAAGAAGGCAAATCCCGCCTGGCATTCATTGCTGGTAGTTGCCTTTCCTTCTTCCGGCGGGACCGAAAAATGTGCGTTACAGGCTTTGGCGCTTCCGCCCGCGCGCTGCCTGATTATTGAAGTCCTCAATAGGCGTCACCGCCGCCATTCCACTTCATTTTTTCTTTTGCTGCCTTGCAGACGGCCTCCTAAGCAATATCACCGTTTAAAAGGAAAAAATTCATTCCAAAAATAGTTCTTTCCTGTCACGGCTTCGTTTCAAGGCTTAAGTAAACGACATTGATTCACTATTCACCTACTACCTATTTCTCACATTTCCACATTTTCAAATTCCTATTGCAAAGTCCAGGTCATGGAGTCTTTTAATATGCTGCCATTTGCGGCACCGGTTGCTTCAATTTTATTGATGCCTTTCTTTAATTTTATATTTTCAAAAACCCGGTGTTTGTCATTAACACCTTGTTTCCCGGGAACGATTTTGCCATTTACTTTTAGCTGTACGTTCTTCAAATTGGTAAACAACTGTATCCGGGTAGTGGCATGGGTGCGAATGCTATCGCGCCGGTTGGCCAGGTAAAGCATCGGTTCCGGGTTCCAGTTGGCCTTGTACCAGTAAAAAGCATCTTTTTTTCTTTTACGGTCAAAACTCACCAGGCCCTTTAAATTCCGGGCATTCACCCCTCCCCTGTTCCACATCGGCACAGCAAACTCAAAGGTATTCCATAAATAAGATGCCAGTATGTAGGGATGCTTTTCGATGATGGCCCATTGCTGAATATGCGTTTCCGTTTGGTAGTTTTCCGGGAAGAACTGCCCGCTTACAGGATTGAGTTTTGATGGATCAGGCAGTGTATCCGAAGACTGATCCATATTACCATCGGCGCCGTATTCTGTCAGCATTACTTTATAGCCCGGATAGTTTGCTTCCAGACCCGAAGCCCATTTTTCCAGGTCGCCGATCCGGCCTTCATACCAGCCATAATACCGGTTCATGCCCTGTACATCGGCTGCAAGATTGGCCGGGCGGTTCATTTCACCATACCCGCTTACAGAAACCGTATACCGGTCCGGGTCGTTTGTTTTGGCGATATCGTTCAGTTCTCTTGTAAGCACGGGCACATGTTCATCGGGAGTTTTGGAATACACCTCGTTGTGCATGCCCCAAATGTAGATTGATGGATGATTCCTGTTTTGCCGCACCAGTTCCGTCATTTGCTGTTTGGCATTCTCACGCTCCTGGTAAGAAGTGGTATTAACAAAGGGAATTTCGGCCCAGATCAGCAGACCCATTTTATCGGCAAGAGCATACATATCTTCTGCCTGCTGATAATGAGCCAGGCGGATGGTGGTGGCGCCCATCTCCCGGATGATCTTCATATCTTCTTCATGCTGCTCATGGGAGAGCGCGTTTCCATACTGCCAGCGATCCTGATGCCTTGTAACACCATACATCGGGTATTTAACACCATTCAGGTATACGCCATCGCCGGCCCTTATTTCGACCCGTCGGATGCCTAATGGCTGTGTAACGGCATCCAGCTCTTTTCCATCGCGGATCAGCGCTGTTGTTAACGTATACAGGTAGGGATCTTTTACCCCGTTCCACAAATGCGGAGCCTTTATTTCCAGGGACTGGCCGGCATAGGTGGTTCCCTGCGGATCTACTGTTATTGCTTTGCGGGCAACGGCAACCTTCCGGCCAGCAGCATCTTTTATCATTGTTTGCAGCAGAACAGGCTGCATCCCTTTTTCTTTATTTTCCAGCTTGGCTTTCACGTTAATCGTTGCACTTTTATCTGATACGTTTTGTTGCGTAATATAAATGCCGGGCGAGGCGTAGTCCGTAACCGTGATATTTACGGGGCCGGTAATGATCATACTTACGGGCCGGTAAATACCTCCATATATGGGGAACAGGAAATGATTGACCGGCAGCACATCTTTGCGCGCCGCATTATTGGTTTTTACCAGGATATTATTTTCCTGTCCGTACTTGACGGAGTGCGTTATTTCAAAGGAAAAGGCGGCGTAACTGCCTTTATGTTCTGTAAGGTAGCGGCCGTTGATGTAGATGGTGGCCACGGACCCCACACCTTCAAACCGGAGAAAGAGGCGTTTACCTTTTAAGCTGTTTTCAACCCGGAATTTCTTTTTATAAAATGCATCACCGGTATAAAAGTTTTTATCCAGCTGCATATCGGTGCGGTTATAGGTATGCGGCACCGTTACCGGCTCCCATACGGCGGTCATGTAGCTGGTATCTTTATCAAAATCGCCGGGGCCTTTTTTAAATTCCCAGTGATCGTTAAAGGATTGTACCAGCCGGCCTACAGGGGTTTGCCCGGCGGCTTTATCTATGGCAAGGCCGCAGAAAACCATCACCGCAATCATTCCGGCATATTTTTTAAAAAAAGGAAACCTAAAATGCATCTGCTTCATAATCTGATCAACAAATTTAAAAAAAAGTTACGCCATAGACATGGCGCAACGAGAGAATGATTGTTTGTCGAAAATCGTATTACCTGTTATCCCCGATTGGTTCATCAGCGGGTTGTATGATTATATAATGTGGTTCGCCTTCAGGAAAATAAATACAACTACTATTACAATCAGCAATACCGTAGCTATATTTTCATAATGTTTTAAATTCATTCCCGAATACTATTTTATAAACTCTGTTTCATAGGCCGACAGCCATTCCTTACTTTCAAAACCCCAGGCGCTCAGCGGGTTCAGACGAAGCCAATAGAAAAGGTTGGGCGCAATGTCTGTATTGGTTGCCAGGAAATTATCAGCGGTATTGCAGTTTGTGGCCGACAACAACAACCACCCGGGGGTAAAATTCATATTCATGTCCTTGCCTGCCGCTAAGGGGCTCCTGTTATAATATACCGTTCCTGATGCTTCATCACAGGGCCAGTATCCTACGAGGTTGCTATAAAATTCATCGGCGCTGGTAATGCCGTTTTTACAGGTATAGCTTTGAATGTAGTTTTCGGATAGCGCTTTGTTCCAGATACCCAGCTGCGTTACGCGAAAAGGCTGGTTACCTGTAGCCGGATTGATATTGCCAATGATGAGGTCGTTGCCCGTGGCGGCAAGATCGGCATAAGCTGAGATATCGTATGTAGAATCCTTTACCCCATCGGTATATACACTGGCATACCGTTTCCCGCCTTCGCTGTATACCACCAGGCCAATAGTCATCCAGGTGGTGTTTACAGGCGGCAGCGGCTGTTTGCTATGCAAAAAATATCTTGGGGTGGTACCGCCGGCTCCATTGCCTATACAGATCCGGAAATTGCTGGTTCCGTTGGTCATAAGTTCCCACCCTTTAATATTTGTATACGGGTGGTTTACTTTGGACACAACAACCCCGTTACCGCTATTTGTTGCCGTACGCATCACTTTTACCAGCATCGAAAATTCGCCGCCACCTATTGCTGGAATGTCGTATCCAAGCCCGGCCGCATCTGACGCCGGCAGCGTTGCCTGTGTGGCATTTCTTGTTGTGCTACCGCTACCGCCGGTATGGTTTACCGCATTGGTAAGCGCCGGGGCAATAAATTCCTTTTTTACAAAGCTGGCGTTATGGTAAATGGTAAAAATCTTTCTTTGGATAATTGTAGGATCGCCATAGCGATTGCCGTCTCCCCCATGATTGGAGGTAACAATAACCAGCCAGTCTTCCAGG
Source organism: Niabella hirudinis (assembly GCF_051201075.1). NCBI lineage: Bacteria > Pseudomonadati > Bacteroidota > Chitinophagia > Chitinophagales > Chitinophagaceae > Niabella > Niabella hirudinis. Next base: position 65,242 of record NZ_JBPEHJ010000015.1, on the reverse strand, counting down.
TTATAATCCGGCCTTTTGGCCATAGCGTCCAGTATTTCCTTAATATAGCCATCCGTTTTTAATACCGCATTTTTGTACACCTCCTGGCCCGCAGAAAAGGCGGAAGCCCTGCCCGCCAGGTTTACCCCGTTAAAGTTTACCAGCATTAAGCCCAGTTTATCATCGGCCAGATTGCTGAGGGCGCTATCTTTTACCGCCTCGTCATTAGCAGCATCCACCACTTTGCCGGCAAATTTCAGTCCGCGCTCAGCAAGGGTATTCCAGGGTGTTATGGCCACTGTTTTAGGCAGGTAGCCCGAAATTAACAGGCGTTGAAAAAAGTTGCTGAATACGGGGATCTCCGCATGTTCATCCTCGGGGTCAAAAGCCGGGGCCAGGGTACTATCCGTTATATCGGAAGCTGCTGCGGCTTTACCGGTAAGAATATTGGTCCAGGAAGGGCCATCGGCCGTTTGCGCATCTGCAAAAGCCTCCCAGGAATATTTGGCGTGCTCCGTAAGCCCCATAATAGCAGGCGGCGCTATTTTCTTTACCTCGGGGCCGGCGGCTCCATCCAGCACAATGATCATCACCTTCCGCTTCTTGCTAAAGGGTTTTTCCTCCGCTGTTTGAAAAACTTCGGGCGGATCGTAGTACTTGGTACAGGACAGGCCTGCTGCGCACACCAAGAGGAATAATATCGGTAAATAGTATCTTTTCATTACATAATTTTTAATAGTAAAACGCGCCCAGTTCTGCCATGGCTGAGTTGTTGTTTGCATCTGCTGTTTTGCTCCATGTATACCGGAAATAGCGGAAGGTTTTAGCATCCGGCATTTCTATATACTGTTTGGCCAATGCCTCGGCTGATGTGCCGGTCTTCAGCGTAAACGTGCCTATATTTTCCCAGGTGGTATTATCCATACTGATGTCGATGGTAATGGCTGTAAGGTGGGTGGATGGAGTGTTTTGCCTTTGCACCAAATAAAAACCATCTGCCGTTACCGGCGCTGCTCCTGTTTTTACCACGGCGGAGAAAGGATAAGCGCTTGCCGGCGTATTTCCGCCGGTATTGGGGCCTATATAACATCCCTGGAAACAGCTGGACCAGATGGTGCTCACACTTCCATCAAGCAGGTTGGCGGGTGTATAAGTATTATACGGGCTTCGTACATTGGTAATGGATTCAACCGTCCAGCCCAGACCGGGTCCGGGTTTGCCGGCGCCAAAATCATTTTTAGGCAGCAGGGAGGCATCGCCCCCGGTGCGGGTGTAAGGATTGTACATCCATAAATTAGTCTTCAGCGGAGGGTACCCTTTATCGGCAATCACCTTGCGTGAAGTAGCGCTTATGGTAAGCCCCCACTCCCGCATAAACCGGTACATATCGGTTTTGGTAAACTCGCAAAGGCGCTCATAATAAAAATCGATTTTAGATTGATCATCAATGGATGTAAACCGGGCATTGCGGGCGGCGGTAGCCAAATAGGTCATAAACGCGTACCCGTATTTTTCAAAAATCTGGGTATAAAAACTCATCTTGGCATCTTCTGTAGGATTTTCAGGCTTCACACTGCTGCCCGGCCAGGAGGCGGTTCCGTCCCAACGTTTAGAGAAGGTATCTTTCTGCACAAAGGGCAGGGCCGCATTCCAGGAGCGCAGTTCATTGCCATGGCGTACATTATTAATTTGTGCGTTTTTAAAATTAAACAGGTTATTGCTTACCTCGCCATTGCCTGCAAAGGTCCAGGTGCTGTGCATCTGCATATTATGCCCCAGTTCATGAAACGTGCCCCAGTTCTGGGTTTTAACCAGGTCTGGCACCACGGCCTGCCGGAAATAGTTCATGGTAGTCATCGCCACTACCGGAAAACCGCTGTGCTGAGCGCCTACGGAGGGCTGCACATCATGCACAATTCTCCATTGATTAAACGGTGCCCGGTTCTTTACATCCGGGTTACCTTCCGTAAGACCATACCAATCCCAGTACACCTGTTTGATGGTATTATCCCACAGGGTCATCAGCTCGCCGGGGCTGCTAATGGGCACCTGTTCCAGCTTTGCCGTTTCGAGGGTAAATACAATACGTTTACCTACCAGTTCAAAAAAAGGAACGGTTGTTTTACGCACCAGCTCCTGCCACTCAGCATCCGTAGTCTTTCCTAAAAAGAAACTGGCCGATTTTGCCACACCGCTAAACGTGATGGGCACTATGGCCCCGGTGGGCCTGGAGGGAATAATATAAATTAACCCACCGTAAAGATTGCGCAAGTAGTTTTTGCCCGGAAACAGCTGCCGCCGGTTATAAATTAACGGGTCCCGCTTCAGATCCGGTTTACCGCTAAGATTATCGGTATGTGAGCCTATCTGCGCTTCGAGGCCATAAATACCTTCGGGCACCTCTACCGTAACCAGTTCCCCGGCCGGGGCCCACATGCCGGTACTGAGCCAGTTGCCCGGCGCCACGCTGATGCGCAGGTCGGATGCCGGCACATTCACATAGTTCAGGTCGATTGGCACCACGTAGTTCTGCAGGCGCGGCTCATCCGGGCTTATCAGTCCCGGGAAAACGCTGGCCTGGATATACTTCGATTTATCAATCTTAACGGATGTATCAATCGTTACATTGATCGTATCCGGGAAGCTGGTAGTGGTATACCCATTGTCAAACTTCAACCCGTAATTTTTGCTGCATCCTGCCAGGCAAAGGAAGAAGCAGCTCAACATGATCAGTGCATCGTATTTGTTCCTTTTCATATAAAAAGTTCTTTCAATGAATTATTTCGTATTGTTAAAGAGCGGCAGCCAGGGTTTGCTATCCAGCTGAAGCCCGGCAATATCTGCAACACCCAGCCAGCTGTAAATAAACAGCGGAATATCTACCGGCTGCGGAAGGGTTGTTTGTATATCATTGGGAATAGTGGGGCAAATGTTATCTCCTTTTGCAAAGGCAAAAGCATTCCAGGAGGAGGTTGTGGCCGGGAACTCAATATCGGTTTTATCGGCACCAGGGCTCATATCTGCAAATTTTTTTCCAAATATTTCGGCTTGTTTAAAGCCCATTGCCGGCCAGTACCCGGTAAGATTATTATAAAAGGGGTCGGAAGGATTTACCAGCGTACTGCAATATTCGGTTTGAATATATGCTTCCGGCAGCGCCGTGTTATACAACCGTATGTCCGCTACTTTAAACCGGGGTGAAAAACGGCCATAGGACCCAATGATGCCTCCTACGCGGAACGGCGCATTGTCGGTCCCGTTCTTACCTGTAATGTCGGTGGCATTGCCGCCGGGAATGCCGTTGGTATAAGTGCGCAGCCATCTTTTAGCAGTGCTGTCCCAAATGCGTATGGTAAACGTGTTCCAGGTATTTGTTTCAAAATCAGAAGCGGTATTGGAAGTTCCCTGTATCCGGAAATCCCAGTTTTTGCGGCCATCTGCATGCAGGATCACCGACCATCCCCTTGTAGGGCTGGCATTAGCAGTGGCAGCAGATTTGGCCATAATCCCCGGCAAAACCCCGGAACTGCCCCTGTTGGTAATATATGCTTTAAACTGAATGGTATAATTGCCTGAAGTGCCCAGGTCAAACTTTGACGCGGCAGCATCCGCAATTTCCCCCGTGGCCCTTTCCGAACCAATATTGCCATCAATATCGGCATCGCCGATCAGGTACCCGTTTTGCTGGTAATTTTTAATATCCGGTTTGGCCAGATATCTCACGGCAAAATGATCGTTGGCAAAAAGCACAAACGCGTTTCGTTGCGGCTGGGAAAATACGCTATTGTCATACTCCTCGGGATACAGTTCATACAACCCACCCTGGTTGGAGGCTACAATGATGAGCCAGTTTTCGGAACTATAGGCGGCGCGGCTGCGCAGGGCGGTTAGCAGCTGGCCCATAAAATGATCAAAAGGCGTTATGGCCGCCACATATTCCTGCGACCGCGGACCGTACCCAAACTGCTGCCCGGCATCATACAGCCCCTGGTATTGTGCCAGCACCACATCTGAAGCGGGGTTTTTTAACTCGGTAACGGCGGCTGCCTGTACTTCAGCGTCTGAATTCAGCAATTGCTTTTGATCCGCGCCGGCAAGAAGATTGTTATATAAAAATACGTTCCGGACAAAGGCGGCCGTCCGTAAACCGGCATTGCTGTTTTTGACCACTTTCATAAATGTGGGGTAGCTATCCAGGCTATTGGTTCCCGAAGCTTTTACCTGGTGCTTGGCTACCAGCACACCCGTAAGCATATCGGCATAGGCTGTAGGCAAAAAGGAATTGCTGTCGGCCACACTGCCGCCGGTATAGATGGCCTCGCGGGTAAGCGCATATAAATTGGGGTTTTTATCGTCCTTTTGCGCTTCTGTTTCCAAAACGGCGCCCACGCCGCCATCAACCATTACATACAATACTTTATTGGCGTTCCGGAACTGGTGTACCGTGGTATCGGCATCAGCATCCAACTGCATCCGCTGATCAAAATCGCGGTTACAGGAAGCCATCAGGGTACCCAACAAAACGCTCAGCAAGCTTAGCCGTCCAATTGTATATTTAAAACTATTCATATCAAAAATTGTGGTCTTCAAATGAGGCCGGGGCTTAATTGTTAAAAATTAATTTCATAACGCTGTTGATGGGCTGCCCCTGAAATGTAGTCATTACACCGCCCAGGAGCACCGCGGGCATTCCTCCTACCCCGGACTTTGTTTCTACCATATCCCTTACCAGTGCATTCAGCTTGCCGGTGGCGTTATAGCCGGCCGCCAGGCTGCCATCGGTGTTTAGCACCAGCAATCCCTGCCTGGTGATATTATTGTATTTTTCAAAAGAGCCGGTAACCACAATCAATCCATTGCTCAGCTGCAATGCCAGTGTGGGCGCCCCTCCTGAAAAACCGCTGCTCTTAAACCCGGGGTCCAGGCTGCCATCGGCATCCAGCACTGCAATACCAGCGGCATCCTGACCGTCAAATTTGCTAAAGTCGCCGGTCAGTACCATTTTTTTTGTAGTGGTATTGTACCGGACAGAGAAAATGGTTCCGTTTGCTCCCGATCCGGATTTAAACGAAGCATCTACCGTACCATCGGTATTGAGCCGTACAATCCTGTTTGCCTGTTTTCCGCGAAAGGTAGTGAACGCCCCCACCAATACCAGCTTTCCGTCTGCCTGCATAAAGCCATCACTCAGGTCTCCGTTACCGGCAGGCAGGGGTGCTTTTGCTGCAGCATTATAGGAATAGGCCGAATCTAAGTTGCCATCCAGGTCCATACGGGCTACCTGCGGATTGGCGATATAGGCAAATAGCTTATTGTCTTTTGTGGAACGCTCGTAAAAATAAGTGCCATACCCGCTAAAACCGCCAATGGCCGTAACCTGGTTGTTGTAGTAAAACAATTTTCCTACACCGCCTAAAAGGTTGCCGTTAAAATAAGAAACAGTGTCGGTGGCCATCGATGGATCCGATACCCCGGGACTTACATACAGATTGACGATCCGGGTTTTTAGGGTAGCATCGGGGTTTAAGCGCAGGATGCCGCTCAGCCCTCTTTTATCATTGTAAGCATTTAGGCTACCTCCTGCCAGGTACTCACCGGAGGGCAGCCGCAGCATACAGCTCAACGTTCCCGTACCGGAGCCGGTGCCGGTATTAAAGCCATTCACCAATCCTCCCGTGGTATTGATCTGAACCAGATCGCGCAGCGATTTTCCCTGGTAGGAAGATATATGCCCTACCAGTACAAAATTGCCATTGGGCAGCGGCATAATCTGGTTAATCACACTAAAAGACCCATCGCTGTTTCCGGAGTTAAACGTAGGATCCAGTCCCAGTTTGCCCCGCACCGTAAACGAGGGACCCAGGAACACCTGGCCGTCTACACGCAGGGAAGCGCCGCCGGAACTTACATTTTGCGGCAGCAGGATGGTGATTGTACTATCGGTAAACCCGGATATGGTTGCCTGCATTCCATTGGCCAGAAAGGTGATTTTATCCTTCATCTCGGGCTTCAGCCCTTTAACGGAAAAGGTCATTGCCTGGCCGGCTTCGCCATTGGCCGGAACGGGTGGCGTGTTCAAAAAATCGACCTGCAGCACCGTTTGTCCGCCCCCGTAAGGGTCCTCATAAATTTCTGATGTTTTGTTGCAGGAAGCAGTCGCTGCCAAAACAAGTGAAAACAATCCGATATAAAAATAATTCCGCACCATCAGCGTTGATAATTTTGTAGTCAATTAATTATAGTCAATCCCTTTTTCCCTTGCCGCCTGGATAAAGCTGAAGGGGTCAAAGCCAAACGTGTGGGTCATGTACCGCAGACGGTGCACCCGGCCATTGGTGGGCGCCACATCCGAAGCGGAAACCACAGCATTGATCCAAAAGGAATACGGACGCGCCTGGTCCGGTACATAAGAGAGCATCAGCTGCCGGTATCCCTGGTATTTTAATACGGTAGACCCTCCCGCCGAATTGGGATTGCCACTGATGGCATCGTTAAAAATAACTCCAATATTCATGGGGGCGTTGCTTACCGATTCAAACAGGGCGCCCTTATAGGTATCCAGCGCAAGGGTGTCTACCTGTGTATAATCCTTTAACCCCCTGTTGCCGGGGAATAGATACATTTGCAGAAACTGTTTCCAAACCTCGGGCTTGATCTGTTCAAAGCGGGTAACACTATCGGCGCCTACCCGTAACTGGTACTCGCTAACCGCATCCAGTATTTTTTTGAAACAGGGATCCGGCGGCGCAAAAAAGGTAAGCGGGTCTTTGCTAAGCGACTCCTCCAGTCCGGCATATTTTACCACACGCACCAATGTATCAAAATAGAGCGTATCGGATTTTATATAGTCCATTATAGTGCCGTTAAAGCGGGGATCATTAATGCCGGTATCTTCGTAGTAGCTGTTTTTTTTACAGGCGCTGAAAATGATCATGATCAAAACCGGCAGGATCAATAGCTGTTTCATCTTCTTATGGGTTTGTGCTGAATAGTTATTCATACTGCTGTATTTAATTATTACCCCAATAGGTATTCAATGTCATGTATGGATTATTGGTCAATGCTTTTGCATCGATGGGCCAGGTCCAGGCGCCTCTTACAAAATTGCTGTACAGCATCGGGCGGTCGCAATAGTCGGGGTTATACACTTTGCGTGTGCGCACCATATCATAGTAAGCATGCCCCTCGCCAATCAGCTCGCGGCGTTCTTCCCAAAATATGGCATCGCCCAGGGGGTCGCCTTCAGCGCTGGCAGGCGCTGTATAATCATCGGCTCCCGCCCGCTGCCGCACTGCATTTAGCAGTTCAATGGCTTTGGGGCTGTTTTTTTCAATATTGGCCAGGGCCTCTGCCTGCAGCAGCAGGGCGCCCGCATACCTGAAAATAATAAAGTAATTGCTCAAAGAGGAGGTGGTATTGTTTTCGCCAAGCGCCAGGTTAAAAAATTTGAAGCACTGCATGGTTCCGTCTTCATTGTAAATATTGGCATCAAACCAAACCTCTTTACGTCCATCAGTTACATCGGGTGGAAATAATTTTTTAAGGTACCCGTCTTTGTAAGTAAGTTCCGATTTTGTGCTGTTCTGGTTCAGCTGTATGTACGGGTAGTGCAGTACGGCACCGGTGAAAGTGCGGCGGATATTGCCCAGCACATCGCCATAGTTTACATTTTGCGGCACTTCAAACAGGCCTTCTTCGGATCTGCCGGCAAAAACAAGGGCTATATCCTGCAAGCTTAGCAACCGGTAGGCGCCGCTGCCCTGAAGTTCATCGCCCAAACGGTCGGTTTCCTGGTAGTAGCTGGTTGCATTTCCGGCATCGATACCGGCCAGCCACATGTTAAAATACATTTCCAGCGCCAGCGCGCTTCCCCGCATGGCCCTTACCGCACGGTTTGCCGGATCATCGGGTGTCCAGGGCAGGTATTCTTTATACGCCTCCAGTTCCTTAAGACAGGCTTTTGCCACTTCCACATCCTTTGTACGGGGCAGGGCCGCATCGTTATACGCATTGGTATAATAGGGTACATCGCCAAACAGGCGGATCAGGAAAAAATAACTTACACACCGCATAAACACGGCCTCCGCCTGGTATTTTTTTACCATGGCATCCGTTATTGAGGCATCCCGTTGCTTTACCTCCGGTGCTTTGTCAAAAAGGATATTGGCCGATTGAATGACCTTATAGATGGGCGACCAGTCGCCAATATAATCCCAGGCGCCGTGCAGTTGCCAGAATGTATTTTCGTTATTCTGGATACGGGGGGTATTAACGAGTGTGCGGATATCATTACGCGCCAGCAGGCTAAAATCGCCCCGCGGTGGATAGGCGCCCTGGGCTACCGGCATGCAGCGCAAATCGCCCACCATGATGAGGCCGGAGCGGATGGCCACGCCTTCACGAAATAAGCGGTACACTTCCCGGGTAAAACTTTCCATGTCCTGCCGGGTCTGCCAGAAATTGTTCCCGGAGAGACTATCCTGCGAATCCACGTTCAAAAATTTCTTACACCCGCTGCAAAGCGTAATGAAAAAAACAACGGTTATAAAAATGCTCTTCTTCATTCCTGCAATTTTAAAATTGAATATTTACACCCAGCGTATAACTCCTCCGGTTCGGATACCCGTCTGACCGGTCTTTTCCCAGGTCCGTCACCAGCTCGGGATCGGGCCCGCTATAGTTGGAGAACGTATATACATTGTTGGCTGTGGCATACACCTGGAACCTTGTCATGCGGTAACGGCTGGTAAATGATTTGGGCAACATGTAAGAGAGGGTTGCGGTATTGATTTTGAAATAAGAGCCATCCTCCATAAACAATGTCTGATCAAAACGGAAAGGATTATACCGCGAAGCATACAGGTAATTATAGGGATTGGGCACGGTACCATCCGGGTTGGAGGGCGACCAGAACCGGGTATCCCCAACCGGGATGAGGCTGGCATCTTCCTGAACCTTAAATGGCGAGCTGTAGGCCGCCAGGCGCTGCGCCAGGGCGTTGTTTAAAATATCGCGGCCATAAAGATAGGACATGCTGATGTTGAGCGACCAGCCGCCATATTTCAGGAACGATTGGATACCGCCGATAATTTTAGTGGCTGCACTGCCGGCAATTACCCGGTCGTTTGCATCGGAAATATAGTTGCCATCCAGGTCGGTCCAGTAGGGATCGCCCGGCTGGAAGTAATAGGGGTCGCCATTGGTTCTTACCCGGTAAGGCAGCCCCGTGGCAGGATCAACAGGCACCTCGCTATTGGATTTAAAAACACCACGGTAATCATAGAGGATATAGCTCAGGTTGCTGCGTCCCAGGCGGTAAACAATATCCTGGCCGTTCGCCCCATCCCTGTAAATGATCAGGCGGCTGTTACCAGGCAGGCCCGTCATCACATTTTTATTAATAGCGCCGTTCATGCTGATATTCCATTGCCATTTTGAGGAAACGGGCAGCGGCGCCATGGTCAGTGTTAACTCGTAACCGTAGTTCACCTCGCTCAGGCTGTTAAGCTTAATTTTTCCGAAAGCATTATGATCGGCCAGGCTATAATCATAGATCTCATTATCTACCTGGTTATAGTAGGTTTCAAAAGTGGCGGTGTACTTGTTGTTCAGAAAACCGAGGTCTGTCCCAAAGTTGTATTTCGAGGTTGTTTTAGGCGCCAGGTTGGGGTTGGGAATATAATCCCAAACCGTACCCACAGTACTGTTATTGTTAAACCTTCCTGTAAACAGGTATTTCCCGTTTGCATCAAAAACAGAGCCCTGCGGGGTAGTGCTTTTTCCCCAGTCGAACCGCAGGCCCCCAAGGCTCAGCCAGTTCAGGTTTTCGAAGAATTTTTCTTTATAAAAATTCCAGCGTGCGGCAATCGTGGGGATCTTTGAAAACGGGCGGTTGGGTCCGTTAGATGAAGTACCGTTGGTATTGTAGGTAAGATCCAGCATATAGCGATCCTTGTAATTATATCCCAGAACGGCTCCATTGGTCAGCAGCCGCTCTTCGGCTTTATAGTTATCAATGATTCCCCAAAGGCTGCCGCTTCCTGCAAAGGGTCCTTCGTACTGATCATTGGGAAACCCGCTAAAAGACATGGCTTTGGGATAATAGGTGCTCATGGTAACCTCCGTAAACAAGGTAGACGTAAGTTTATGACCACCCCCCAGCTCCTTATTATACTCCAGCATGGCGCGGTTGTTTAACTGCAGCCGGCGGTCGTCATATACATAAAGTTCCGCCACATTGTTATTAATGGTGGAGGGTCTGAAATTACTTTCACGGCCGGCATTGTAGGAGTAGCTGAATACATCACGCACATTCAGGTCTTTTATAAAACGATACCATATATTCAGGTTCGCCTGCAGGCTGTTGGTTTTATTTTCGTTGCGGGTAGAAAAGTTGCCTAAGGCCGTGGTATTGCCGCCAAAGAAAGAAGGCCGGGGCAATAAGGACGAGGCGCTGGTGGCATTGGCTACCCCGGTTTGCGAAACGCCATTGCCATTTCCTTTTTGCTGCTCGCCCAGGGCCGCCATAAGCGAGGTGCTCACTTTAAAATCATCCGTGGGCTGATAGTCGGCGTTCATCGTCAGGTTATACCTGGTAAACCCTGTATTCTTAATGATCCCCTGGTCTTTTGCATACCCCATGTTTACTTTGTAGTTAAACTTCTGATCGCCCCCGGACGCGGATATATTATGCGACATATTATACGTGGGTCCGTAAAAAATAGATTGCCAGTCGGTAGAGTTATTATAATAAGGATTTAAAAAATCCGATAATGCCGGGTTCATATCGATCTTATCACGTCCGCTGTATAAGCTGGTATCGTTGGCCAGTATTTCCTGTATGCGCAATGCACGCTCCATTTGACCGCCGATCACTGTTTTTAATTTGGGTACGGTATTCAAATAAAATTTGCCGGCATAGCTTACGATGGGCACTTTCGATTTACCTCTTTTCGTGTTCACCAGTACCACCCCATAGGCGGCCCTGGACCCATACAGCGCTGTGGCGGCCGCGCTTTTCAGGAAACTGATTTCAGCAATATCTTCCGGGGGAATCAAGGCCAGGGGGCTGGTACCGGGGCCGCTTTGATCAAACCCGTATTCGTACCCCGAGTTTACATCCACCGGCACACCATCGATCACAAAAAGCGGTGATGTGGGCGATAAAAATGCATCGTTGCCCGAACCGGAAACCGCACCGGAGGAAAATCCGCGAAGGTTCATCGTAGTGCGCGCGCCGGGCATACCGCTTGTATTTTGCACATTTACCCCGGCTACGCGGCCCTGGAGCAGCTCGGTAAAGTTGGATACGGGCACATTCTGTATATCTTCCCCGCTTAGCGTAACGGTAGACCCCGTTGCGGTATTCTTTGAGCGCCGCTGAAAGCCCTGTACTACCACACCCTGCATGGCGTCTGCCGATGCATCCATCCATACTTCCAGGTCTGTTTTTCCTTTTATAGAAACCGTTTTTTTCTTAAAGCCGACATTGGAAAAATGCAGCGTTACGGCGTTTGCCGGTACCACAACGGAAAAGTTTCCATTTTCATCAGTAGCCGTCAATCCCTGTGCCGAATCGGATAAACTTATGGTTACACCCACCAATGGCTGTTTATTAGACGGATCCATTACTTTACCGGTAATCTTACGGGTATCCTGCGCCTGCAGCGCAGAGCCCGAAAGGATGGCCAATAGTATAAATAGAATAAAGCGCATGTTGCTGAAATTCATATCTGCTAAAAAAATTAATCGTTACTAAACTTGGGCGTTTCCTTTTTAAAGGCGAAAATGATTTCCCAATCGCCCTTTGTATAAATGGCAAAGTCAAACTGCATATTGGCTACCTGGCGCTGGCCGCCGAACCCGATGCGCTCGTAACCAAAATCAAGATGCGCGCTGGTACCATCGATATTGGTATAGGCCGTCCGCCGCTGCACCAGGGGTATGGGATAGGCCACATCATATTTTACATAGGTGCTGGTTTGCTTCATATTAAAACCATGAATCAGCGTAGCCCATTTGGTAAGGTTGAATTTTGCCGGGTCAATCAACTGATTGTCGGCATCTAAAAAGCGAAAGGTCAGGGAGGATCCTGTATTGGATACCTTATGAAAAGTAACCTCTACATCGCTGGAATAAATGGCGCTTTCTGTTGAATCGCCAATCATCCCGGATACGGAACCGGGGCGCAGGGCTTCGTCCACAACGTTGCCGGTAATGATGTCCGCCTTGTTGGGTGCGTATTCCTGTTCCCGGTAGGGAAGCAGCCGCAGTCCTTCAATAATTTTACGCCCGCCTTTATTGCTTACCTCCACATCAAATACGTAGCCGGAATCGGGCTGCGGGCGCACGATATTGGAGTTGGCGCTCTGCCACATAATAAACTCGCCCGAATGATCTCTTATTTCAAATACCGGGTGCTCTTCGATCTTTCTTTTTGCTTCTATGGCTGCTAATGAAGTTTCCAGCCCGGTATAGGGCTCGGTCCATACCTGCACCGGAAAAGGCTTTTGCAGCTCGGGAGCCGGGCCGCCGTCATAGGTGCGGATGTTGAGCATCCGGAAACTTAATGGCCGGGAGGAGTTGATGTCCGTGAAATTATCGGCAAAAAGCGTGGTCCTTCCCAAAAACGGCTGGTAGGTTGTTGTTGTAAACTGTGAGCTCAGGTCAAAAGCATCCTTATCAGAAGGAAGATATTTTTTATAACAACCCTGCAAACCCGCAACAGACAAGAGCAGCAAGGTTCCCAAACAAAAATTTTTCATTGTATACTTATTTATCGGCACTATTGATTCCATCGTTGTATTACTTGTTCAAACCCAAATTGATTTGCATTCGCCAATACATGCACAATACCGTTGGTGGCTTTAATGTTCACCACCTGGGTGGGCGCTACCACCCATTTTGAAGCAAATCCGGATCCGTTTGTATAAGCAAAATTGACGCTCACCGGTCCCCCGTTTACAATACCCTGCGCCCCATCGATAGATCGCTGGGCATGAAGCGAATCCTGGTACCGGATGGATTTCAGAAACAGGCCATCTACAAAAAGCATGCTGTCCGTAGGATAGTAGCCCCTTACCGCATACAGGTCTATTAATGTATCCAGCTGGGCGGCATCCACGGTTTTCAGATCCAGCGGCGGTTTATTGCTTCCCAGGCGCACTACGTTCAGGTTTTGAAACGCCAGCCGGAAATTATTGTTCACGGGTGCAAAAATGGTATACCGGCCTGCGGCGTTGCTCAGACTGTCTTTCAGCCAGGGGCTCCGGTCCATCGCTTCCAGGAGCGAGTCAAAAACTCCGGGCTTCGACCGGAGGTATTCATAAATGGTGCCGTTGAATACATTTTCCTTGTTGGCAAAATCATAGTACCCGTCCGGCTTTCTCTGGCAGGAAGCGCACCAGGCCAACACCCAGCACAAAACAGGCACAAGAATTATAGCTACTTTTTTCATTTTAATCAATTTTATCTGCAGGCAAATCGGTTGTTTATTTCCAGTAGGGGGTTTGCTCAACTGATGAATTCCTGTCGATTACATCCTGGCTCACCGGCCAATAAATACCCCCCTTTTGCCGCATTGCATTAAAGGCTGCATCATTATTTTTTATTTGTTTATAGCGTACCAGGTCGTACCAGGCCCAGGCCTCGCCCATCAGCTCGCGCTGCCGTTCGTGAAAAACCTGTTCCAAAAGATTGTCGGTAGTGTTTAAAAGGGCCAGGCCGCGGTTAAATCGGATTTCATTCAGTACATCCAGCGCATCGCCCGGCTGCCCCAGCACCGTAAGCGCCTCGGCTTTTAACAACTTCAGTTCCTCAAGCCGCGTAAATACCACGGGTGAACTGTACACTGTAATTACATTCGTATTTTGCCCCGCTGTATTTTGCTGTGTACCCCCGGTTCCAATCACTTTTATCTTACTAAAAATGGTAAGGTTTGAGGACGACTCTGAAAAATAAGCGGAATGCGCCACCCCGGCGCTATCCAGGTAAAAGCGCTGGTCGCCCGGCTCGTTAAAAACGCTAACAATGCGGGTATCGGGCACATACACCAGGGGGTTGGCCCGGGGAATAATCGGGTTGGCCAGCGTCAGGTTTTCAAGATGCCCTGTGGGGGTAGATTCTCCGTCAGCGGCTGAAAACCCAAGTGAAAACACCTGGTTGGTATTCTGATTCAAAAAGAACCCATCCGAGCGGGTAAGATCATACACCGTGGAAGCATTGATACCGGACAGGGCCGCATTACTGATTACGAAATCTACATATACCGATGCATCGAGGTACCGGTTATCCCAGGCAGCTATATGTGCCATATAGGCATACGCTGCATTACGCGTAACCAATGATCCGGCCCATTTGCTCCGGTCGCCCCCGTAATACTGGCCGGGAAAATAGCTGGCCAAAACATCTCCGTATACATACGGCAATACCGGCGCGGCGGCCTTTAGTTGTTCCTCCGCATATTTTAAAACAGCCCGGCCCTGCGAACGCGGAATCTTTGGAAATGTGCCATCATAGGATTGGGTCACCAGCGGCACATCGCCCCAGATGCGTACCATATAAAAATAGGTGATGCCAATCAGCGCTTTCATCTGAGCAATGTCCACGCTGTTGTTCAGCTTTGTGTACTGGGGATCTCTTTTTAATATTTCGCCGGACCGCTCTATAAACAAATTGGCGGCATTAATGACTGCATAAAATTTTCGCCAGTTGGAAACCTCATTTAAAAGGCTGTACGATTGTTTGAGGTTACCATCGATTACGGCCTGCAGATCGGGCCGGTTCATGGCGGCAAACACCCCTCCTCTCAACTCTCCATACAGCCAGTACGCTTCATTTTCAGCAAGCGCCGTGCGCAGCAGTCCGTAGGTTCCCAGCAGGGCCGAACGCGCATCATTGAGTGAGGACCAGGCATTGCTTTCATTAACCAGGTTGGTGGCTTTTATATCCAATATTTTCCGGCAGCCGCTTCCCGCTGCTGCTATGAGCAGCAGGACTATTGCCAGGTTGATCATTCTGTTTCTAATACGCATGGTAATACTGTTGCTGTTTTTAGAGATCCACTTTTACTCCCAGGATAAAACTTTTTGGCAGGCGAAGGCCATATCCTGTATCATACCCGTTGTACTCAATAAGCTCCGGATCACGGCCTTTATACGGGCTGACGGTTAATAAATTGGTACCCGTTACATACAAATAGATCCGCTGTATTTTTTGAAGGTTTTGTTTTTTACGGATCTCGTAGCCAAGGTTCACTGTTCTGAGTTTGAGGTAGGAAGCATTTTCCATAAACAGGTCCTGGTTTACCTGGTAGGGATGTACATCGCTCCACTGGTTGTACAGTTCGTACTGGCCGGGATCCACCTGTTTTTCCCAATAGGTGATTTCCTTCATACTCTCAAGCGTATTGGCATTGTCGCGGTCTATAAACCCATAGTAGCTGGAGGCTACCTGGTTCATAGCGTATTTCTTCAACGCAAAAACCAATTGAAAACCAAGATCAAATTTTTTGTATACAAACTGGTTGGTGAACCCGCCGCTTATACGGGGCAGATAGTTGCCGGTTAATACCCGGTCCTTATCATCAATATTATAATCGCCGTTTACATCGGCCCATTTAGGGTCTCCGGCTTTCAGCACCACTCCCCGGTAGGTCATGGGCTGCCGGGTTTGAGGATTTACGGGCACTTCCGCATCGGAATTGTAGATTCCGTTATTTTGCAGCAGCCAAAACTGGTCAACTGGTTTTCCTGTTTCCAGCAAGCGGTCGTTCGTAATCACTGAGCTTCCCTCCGGCAGTGCTTTTAGTTTATTTTTGTTCATGGCCAGGTTCAGCGTGCCCGTCCAGGAAAGTGTCTGGTCCTTTCCGGCCTTTCCGGTAACCGTGGCTTCCATACCGGTGTTATTTACCACCATCCCTGGTTTCCATTCATAATTGTAGCCGGACTCTGCCGTTACCGGGGCGGGAAACACGATGTTCCGGTTATCTTTATTGTACCATTCTACCGTTACATTTAACGTATTTTTCAAAACGGAGAAAGATGCCCCGGCGTTCAGCTGTGTGCTGTAGGCCCATGGAATATCGTAACCCACCCATCCGTAATTATAAGGGCGGGAGTAAACGCCGTAGGAATTGTAAGAACCAAGAGCCGGATAGTCGGCCCAGCCCACCTGGGGCTGATACTGGGGCCCAGCGCCAATATTCTGATCTAACCGCAGGTTTCCAATACGACCCCAGGAAGCAAACAGATCCAGCTGTGAAAAGACGCCCGATGCCAATAAGGGCTGTAAATGGTAGGTGGCGTCCACTGCGGAGGACACAAACCACCGGCTGTCCGGCTGCATAGCAGACGACCCATCGCTGCGCAGCAAAGCCCCCAGGTCCAGATTTTGTACCGGGTTAAAATCGGCCCTGCCATAAAAACTCATTAAGCGCTGCTGCATCCTGTCGGTAAACCCGGATACCGTAAATCCATTCGACTTCAGGTATTTGGCCGGATTTTGTTTATCGCCACTGACCACATTGATCTTGATATAATCATTGGGCCCGTTATAACCGATACCATAATTATACCTCTGGATGTCGCCGGCATAGCTGATACCGCCTTTTAGTTTCAACGTGCGGCCGCCGGAAAAATATTTCCGGTAACCCAGGGTATTATCAATAATCAGCCGCTGGTTAAACCCAAAGTAGTTGGATGCATAGTTGGTTCCATCAAACAGGTTGCTGTTCCAGAACAGATCCCGGCGCCCTTCATTGTAATCGAAGGCAATCCGCGCATCGTAGTTCAGATTTTTGGCCAGCTTCAGGTTGATATTCCAATATCCCTGGATGGAAGTGGTGGCATTTTTATCAATCGTGTTATCATATAACTGTAAAAACGCGTCATAATTGGTTAAGTTGGGCGAGAGGGGCTCCCGGGTATTGGGCAAATAACGCATTTCCGCAAACCGGTCGGTAAAGCTCCGGTTCCGGTCGCGATTGAGGAAGCTGGCGTTCACCATGCTCGACAGGGTAAGCCACCTGGTAGGCATCATATTGATAAAGAAGGATCCGGTATACCGGTCAAACCGGGTATCATCAGCGCCCGCCGCCGAACGGGTATAATCGCCAAAAAAACGGAAATTAGCCCTTTCAGACCCTCCTGTTAAGCTTGCATTTACAGAATACAGCGGTGTATTTTTGTAGTACCGGTCCGTCCAGTTGGAGGGGCCATAATAACTTACATTGGAAGAGTCGCTCAAGTAGGCCGGCATTGAAACCAGGCTGGCCGCCGGGCCGTATTTTGTATAAAAGGGCATCCGGAAATCCTTTTCATAGGCGGCGTTGATGGTGGTAATCTTTGGCTCCTGAACATAGCCGAAGTAGCTGTTAATGCTCACCTTATTGTCTCCTGCAGCGGCTGTTTTGGTCGTAATATAGATAGCGCCGTTGGACGCCAGGGGCCCCAGCAGGGCCACATCCTTATAATCTTTTACCACGCGGATTTGCTCAATATTATCCAGGCTCAGCGTTGACAAAAGGCTGGTAGCCGGCCCCGCAGGATTTACAGAATAGGATTGCACATTGTATATAAAGGGGTTATCCTGTATCAACGGAATCCCGTTTACATAAACCGTTGGCTGCACCTCATACATATCTTTAACGGAAAGAATGGGTTTGGAAGCGCCCCGGAGATACATAAACTGCCTCCAGCTGCCCGGCTCCCCGGTGTTTTCCTGTACATACAGGCCGGCGGCAGCCCCCTTTAAATACTGCGGTACACTAACCAGGGGCATTTTCCCCTGCAGCGTTGTTAAAACGGAGTCGCCCCTGGAGGCCAGCTCATAGGCTACCGGTTTTAAAAAATCGGCATCGTACAACCGGATATCCGGCGCAGCGGAATCCTCCGCTGGTATAGTATCCCTTTGATGAATGAAAGCGCTCCTGTACATACTGCCATACGCCGCTGCGCGGGCACTATTGGAACAAATGCTTCCAAAAACAAAGGCAATGAATAGCAATTTTCTCATTATTAAAATATAGATCGTTTTTGCTTTAAATGACAACCGCATAAAGGGTACTACAGCTCCGGACCAACCGCCGTTTTCAGCAATCAAAATGGCTTTTTTCAATCTTCTCTCAATTTCAATTTTCTATATGCACAATCAATCCTGCTCTGTATTGCTAAAGTGCAGCTGTTTTGCCACGGATAAGGGCGATAATCCTGCTTAAAAAGGGGGAAAAATCCGTTCCTTCTTTTTCAAAGACACAACAATATGATTATCAAATATTTAACAAAACAAGGTTTCTGAAACAAACGGAGCACTCCTACATTTTACATCAAAAATCCCCTTACATTTGTGGCCATTCCCTGTTTTTTCCGGGTTAATTGACCAACAAAAACCATCGCGGACCAACAAAACGCCCGCTGCCAGAAAGAAAAAATGAAAGGAAGCCTGTTTTTCTGCCGCTATGCACGGCCATTACAAATATTATAGCTGGGTCCTGGCACTGCTATCCTGTTGTATCATTACGGCGGGGCAACCGGTATCATTTACCAACCTGAGCTCGGACCAGGGGTTGTCACAAAATACCGTGCTGGCTATTGCCCAGGACAATACCGGTTTTATATGGCTGGGTACCCGGTACGGGCTGAACCGCTACGATGGGTACCGTTTTAAAACCTATACCAACGACCCGCTGGACAGCAGTTCTATTTCTAATAATTATATTAATACCATTTGTTACAACCCGGCTTCGGGGCTTTGGATTGGTACCGAAAAGGGCCTCAATAAATTCAATCCTCAAAAAAACCGGTTCGAACGGGTCCCCCTGGGAAATGACGCCGCCTCCCGCGCACCGGTTATTGACTGGATCATCAGCGATAAGAACCGCGTCTGGGTGGGCAGTTTCAGCGGGCTCTATATACTTACAGATCCCAAAAAATACCAGTTTAAACGGGCCGACCAGCTAGGCATACTCAAGCCCGAAGAAAATAAAAGGGTACGCCGGGCATTTATGGATTCGAGGGGCGGGCTTTGGCTGGCCGGCGACTCCTGGCAGGGCGCCATGCGGGTCAATATCCGGTCTGCTAACCACGAAAAAAAAATATTTACCGCCGGCAGTAACGATCCGGGCAGCATCAGCGACAATTTTGTTACCGCATTTTACGAGGATGCAGCCGGCGCCATTTGGATTGGCACGCTTAACGGGCTCAACCGCTTTGACCCCGTTACCGGGCAGATTACCCGGTTTTATGCAGACCCTGCCAACCCCTTTTCGATTGCACACGACAATATCCGTGCGCTGGAAAGTGATCCGGCCGGCCATTTATGGATTGGCACCCAGGATGGCATTAGCATTATGGACCCACGTACGCAGCGCTGTGCTTCCTATCGCTATGATGCAAAAAATCCCGAGAGCCTGAGCCAAAACTCTATCCAGAACATCTTCCGCGATACAGAGGGATCGATGTGGGCCGGCACTTTTTATGGCGGGGTTAATATTGTTTATAACCCTGCCCTGAACGCCTCGTCCTGGCAGCAGCACTATACGTTTCCGGCCATCAGCAGCAATATCATCAGTTCGATTGCTACGGACTTGCAGCAAAACCTGTGGATCGGCACCGAGGGCGGCGGGTTAAATTTCGTGGATCGGGAAACCGGCCGGATCCGCAGCTATAAAAATCAGCCCGGGGTAGCGGGCAGCCTGGAATCAAACCTTGTAAAAACGGTATACATGGACCGGGATCAGAACCTCTGGATCGGTACCCACGGGGGCAAGCTGAACCGTTTTGAGGCTAAAACCGGCACTTTCCGGCGTTACCTGGATGAGCTTCATATACTCAATTACCGCCAGGCGGAGATCCCTGCGCTTCTTGAAGACCAGCAGGGCCTTTTTTGGGTAGGTACCAGTGCGGGGCTATACCTCTATCAGCGCAGCGGTACCACCCTGCGGCCCTCGGCGCTGCAATCTGTCCTGGCCCCCCTTCGTTACCCCTATATTACCGCCTTGTTGGAAGACCGGCGGCAAAATGTATGGATTGCCACGCTAAAAGGAATCTGGCGCTTTAACCGGAAAACATTATCGCTCACCCAGCCCGGCTTTGCCACCCTGAAGGGTCAACCCAAGATCAACTGCATTGGCGAAGATGCCAATGGCAATATCCTGCTGGGCCTGTACTACGGGGGATTGGCAGTGTATGATAAAAATCAAAACAATTTCCGCATCCATCCCATTACCCGCAGCCTGCCTAATAACAATGTACAGGGAATCCTTTGCGACAGCGAACAAAACCTGTGGCTCAGCACCGGAAACGGCCTGGTAAAATACAATCCCGGTAAAGATGCGTTCCGGATCTATACCACCAGCGATGGCTTACCCGGCAATGAATTTAACAAGAACGCCTGCCTGAAAAGCGCATCCGGGAACCTCTTTTTTGGCGGAATGAAGGGGTTGACCACCTTTAACCCCGCCTATATACCGGAAAACAAGGACCCGGCCCCGGTTATATTCACCGGCCTCCGGGTACTCAATGAAGCCGTAGGGGTAAAAGATGAAGAAGGGGTTCTTCATAATGATATTAACTACATCAGCCAGCTGACGCTCCCCTATAAAGACAATACCTTTTCCGTTGAATTTGCGCTTTTAAACTTCATTAAACCGGGAAAAAACGTTTATGCCTACCAGCTGCAGGAAGTGCATAAAAACTGGATCAATGCGGCCTTACCGGTGGCCACGTTTACTAACCTTGCTCCCGGCACCTATACACTGGCTGTTAAAGGCGCCAATAATGACGGGATATGGAGCCCGCCCCGGCTGTTAAAAATAAGAGTGCTGCCCCCCTATTGGGCCACCTGGTGGGCTTACCTGCTCTATATCGCCGCAGGCCTTACCATCCTGTTTTTTATTGTGCGTTTTTTTTACCTCCGGGCACTGCTTACAAAGGACCATGCCCTGCAGGAAATGAAGCTGAATTTTTTCACCAATATTTCGCATGAGATCCGCACGCACCTCACCCTGATCCAGGCGTCCATTGAGCAGATAGAGCAGGAAAATCGCCAGCATCCCGGGCTGATGCGTCAACTCACCCACCTGAAATCCAGCACCGGCCGCCTGCTGCAGCTCGTTACCGAGCTGATGGACTTCCGTAAAGCGGAAACTGCAGAAATGCAGCTGCACACCGGCCGCTACGATCTGATCGGGTTCCTGGCGGGCATTTGCGAATCCTTTGAAGACCTGTCGTTAAAAAAGAATATACAGCTGCAGTTTGTGCACGATGAACCGGAATTGTTTTTGTATTTCGATAAAATACAAATGGAGAAAGTAATTTTTAACCTGGTAAACAACGCGTTCAAATTTACACAGGAAGGGGGCCGCATCCGGGTTTATGCACAAAATATTGAGCACAGCGTGATGATCCATATCACGGATAACGGAAAAGGCATCGCCCCCGAATATCTTAATAAAATTTTTAACAACTACTTCCAGGTTCAGGATCACCCCAATGAAAATACCGGCTACGGGATCGGGTTGGCACTTTCAAAATCGATCATCGCATTGCATGGGGGCGTTTTAACAGCAGCCAGCACCCCATCGGGGAACGGCAACCCCGGCGCTACCTGTTTTACCATCACCCTTCAAAAGGGACTTGCACATCTGAAAAATGCGGAACCCCTGCCGGGCCCATACGAAGCGGCAGCACCCTCCCTGCCTCCCGGCGCTCCGGCCCCGCTGGCGCCTATCGGCTATGAGGGATCGGGTCGCCCGGGCATCGTGGTTGCAGAGGACAATGAATCACTGCGCAATCTTATCAGAGAATCGATCGGGGAACCCTATAATATCACGCTTTGCGAAAACGGACGGGCAGGGTGGGAAGCCGCTGTACGGCAAATTCCGGACCTGGTCATCAGCGATGTGATGATGCCGGAAATGGACGGGCTCACGTTATGCGATCAACTGAAAACAGATAGCCGCACCAGCCATATACCGGTGGTATTGCTAACCGCCAAAAGCGCGCAAACCGACCAGATAGCCGGGTTGACGAAGGGCGCCGATGCCTACATTACCAAACCCTTCAGCATACAGGTGTTACAGCTTACGGTAAAAAACCTGCTGGCGGCCCGCGAAAAAATGCGCCAGAAGTTCAGCCATGAATTTACCATTTCGCCCGCTAACACCATCATCCAGTCTGCCGACAAAGACTTTATAGACCGGCTGGTGGATATTATCGAAAAGCACCTTGATGATCCGGCTTTTAGCGTAGATGCGCTTTCTGTAAAGATCGCCATGAGCCAGTCCGTACTTTACAAAAAACTGCGGGCGCTTACGGATATGTCGGTAAACGATTTTATCAAATCGATCCGTCTTAAAAAGGCAGCCCAGCTGCTGCAGTTAAAAACCTATTCGGTAAACGAAATCAGCCTGATGGTAGGGTTTTACGATCGCAAATATTTCAGCCGGGAGTTTAAAAAACAATTTGGCCTTACACCCAGGGAATATGCCAAAAATGAGCCTCCGGCATCCGGGCTGTCCGGGGAATGAATTCGTAACCACATAGGCAAATAGAATTACGATGGCATAAATATCGAATGAGGAATGTAAAAGAAAAAGAGTATAAGTTTGTGAAAAGGAATTTGTCGGTTTTAACCCTGCTCCGTTCTGCATTTTTCATGGGGTGTTTTATATGTTACATTTCTTCGAACCTTTATAAAAGAACTGTTTTATCATGAAAAATAACAGTCCCAACCCCTGGTTAAAATACCTGGGCCTTACCGCCCAATTGCTGGTCATGATTGGCCTGGCCGTTTATGCCGCTATCTGGCTCGATAAAAAGCTGGGAGTTTCTCCATTGTTTTTAATCCTGTTACCTTTGCTGGTTTTAGGAGTTACCTTTTACAAGCTTTATAAAGAAACTATTAAGAATAAACAATGAACCAGTTTAGTACCAAAGCCGCCATCAAAACACCTATCCGGATCATGATCATCGTGTTTGTGGCAATCAGCGCCCTTTTTATTTTCGGAAAGGCGGAATTTCTGAAAAGCAATGTGGATGCCACCGTGGTGCTTGCGGGCAATCTCCTGCTGTTCCTTATCAGCCTGCTCAATATCCTGCGCTCTGCAAAGGCGGCCGACAATCCCAATCCCCACGTTTTTGTGCGGGTATTTTACGGTGGTTTTATTATCCGTTTATTTGCCTGTGCCATTGCAGCATTTATTTATATTTACACACAACAGGGTCGTATTAACAAACCGGCCTTGTTCATCTGCCTGGGTATTTACATCATCTATTCACTGATTGAGACCACTACCCTCAAGAAAATATTCAACAATAAGAAAAACAATGGCTAAAAAACAGGTTCCCATGGGGCAGCTGGCGGCCTACCTGCCGGATGACACCTATGAGGCCGTGCTGTCCTACCTGGATCATTACAAGGTACACCTGACCATTGCCAAAAGCCGTTCCTCTGTTTTGGGCGATTACCGGCATCGCGGGGCTGCACAGCACCACCGCATTAGTGTAAATGGCAACCTGAATAAATACGCCTTTTTGATTACCCTGCTGCATGAACTGGGCCACCTGGTTACCTTTGAACAGTACCAGAACCGGGTAATGGCGCACGGGCCGGAATGGAAGCACCATTACGGCCTTCTTTTGGCACAGTTTCTTGAGAAAAAAGTTTTTCCAGCCGATATTGCAGCCGAGCTAAAACGCTCCCTGCACAACCCGGGCGCTTCTACCTGTGCGGAAGAAGGACTGCAGCGGATCCTGTACCGCTACGATAACCGTAAACAGCACCATCACCTGGTAGAAGAACTGCCTGCCGGCGCCTTGTTTGCCCTGGCCAATGGACGTGTTTTTAAAAAGGGAAAAAAGCGCACCAAACGGTTTGAATGCCTGGAAGTGAATACCGGAAAGCTCTATTTGTTCAGCCCGGTGTACGAGGTGTATGCGCCGGAAAGGTTCCAGGTTTAAAGTTCAATGTTCCAGGTTGGGTTCCATTCTCTGTGTTGGTTCCTTCGTTTTTTAGTTTTCTTCGATATTCGAGATCAGATTTTTCCAATTTAAGAAATGTGAAAATATGGCAATGAAAACCGCACATCAAGTGTGAAAACAGGTTCCAACGTTAGACGTTAAACGTTGAACCGCCAGCATAATGCCGGCGTTACTCCACGATCAGTTTCTGTAACTTCTTCCGGTCGCCTACAATCCACACGATATCGCCCCATTCCAGCACCGTTGAGGATTCAGGATTCAGGATCCGGTCTTTTTCCTTTTCAATACCCACCACCAGGCCGTTGGTCCGCTCGCGAAGGCCGGAGCCGTGTATCGTTTGCCCCCTGAGCTTCGTATGTTCATCTACCAGTACCTTTTGAAGTACAATATCATCGATGCTCATCTCATCATATTCCTGCACTTCCCGCGCATCAAAAACCGGTTTAAAAACAGCCAGCTGATCATCCGTGGCAAGCACGCCCACCCGGTCAAAAGGCAGCAGACGGTTATTTCTTCCGGGGGTATGAATGATTTGCTCGCCCCGCTTTATATACACAATATTGATCCCGAACTGTTCGCGCCACTGCAGGTCTTTTAGCAGGATGCCGATGGCCGTTGCCTGCGGGCTTAGTTCCATTTCCACAATATGGGCATCCCAGGCCTCCAGGTTGGAGCGCATTTCCTTGTTCTTTTGATGCAGATTATTTTCTACAGCATTGGCTTCGGCCGCCACCGTTTCCCGCTCATTCAGGTTGCGCATAAAGCGTTTTTCCATCCGCTGGTAAAACTTCTGGATGCGGTTGGAGAACAGTATCAGCACCAATACGGTAAAGGGAATACCCACCAGCAATGCAATACGGGTGGGTACCAGCGTGTTTACAAAGATGGCCATAAACAAAATGCCCATGGCTACCCGCAGCAGCTCTACAATAAGCAGCGGACCACGGTTATACTTCTTATCCACCCACAATTCCTTATACGCCTGGTTTTTGGGTTTACCGGCCATAAAGGCCCAAAAGAAGGGAGCCGCAGCGGCCAGCGAAATCACGAGTATGATACCATTGCGCAGGTAATTATTGGCTACCCGTTCTTCTACAAACGGCAGCAGGAAGTTTTTACTTACCAGCAGCAGCGCCACCAGGATAATCGTATTGGTAAGCAGGATCCGCAGGTAGGTCTTCAGTACGATCTTCCAGTCGCTTTCGGCCTGGATCTGCTGGGTGCTGGAGGAATATTTATTGATCTTATTCACCCATCTTTGGGGCAACCGTTTCAGGATAAAATTATAGATCGGCTCCGAAAACTTGATCAGGTATGGAGTGGTGAAGGTAGTAATGGCAGAGGCTCCCACGGCGATGGGGAACAGAAATTCGGAGATCACGCCCAACGAAAGGCCCAGCGTGGCCACAATAAAGGCAAATTCGCCAATCTGCGCCATGCTCATCCCCACCTGTACCGATTGCTTCAGCGGCTGCCCGGAGATAAGCGCACCGATGGTGGTGCTGATCATTTTGCCAAACAGTGTCAGCAGGGTGATCCAGCAGATCGGACCGGCATAAGTGGCCATGGCTTTGGGATCGATCATCATCCCTACTGATACAAAGAACACCGCGCCAAACAGGTCCTTTACCGGTTTGATGAGGTGCTCCACTTTCTCTGCCAATGTTGTTTCCGCGATAATAGATCCCATCACAAAGGCGCCCAGCTCGGCGGAAAAGCCAACCTGTGTAGCCAGTACCACCATGCCCAGGCAGAGGCCCAGCGCCAGTATCAGCAGGGTTTCTTCATCCAGCAGCTTCCGGGCTACCCGTAAAAAGGTTGGCAATAAAAAAATGCCCACTATAAACCACATGCCCAGGAAAAAAAGCAGTTTTAAAACAGTAAACAGGATCTGTCCTCCTTCAAAATTCTTGGTAACTGCAACGGTCGAAAGCAATACCATCAGCAGGATTACCACAATATCCTCAACCACCAGCACCCCAAAAACAATCCTTGCAAATTGTTTGGTCTTTACCCCCAATTCATCAAATGCTCTCAAAATAATGGTGGTAGAAGAACTGGCCAGCATCCCGCCCAGGAACAGGCTGTCCATGGTGGTCCACCCCATCAGCTTGCCTGCAAAATATCCGCCCACGGTAATAAAGAGGATCTCCGTAAACGCCGTAATAGAGGCAGTGCCGCCTACCCGTACCAGCTTTTTAAAGCTAAACTCCAGTCCCAGGCTGAACAGGAGGAAGATAACGCCGATCTCCGCCAGCGTTTTTACGTTCTCCTGGTCTACCACATTGGGCGTAAAAATAAAGTGCGGACTTACCAAAAAGCCTGCAATGATATAGCCCAGCACCAGTGGCTGTTTGATTTTGCGGAACAATAAGGTTACAATGGCTCCTGCCATCAGTATCAGTGCCAGGTCTTCAATCAACTTTGGTAAATGCCCCATAAAAAAATTACTCGCTTTGCGGAAAAAATAAGCTTTTTTGGGGAGAAAATTGCTATTATTTCCTGCTGACTGCTCCGGGCCATGCTGATGGATTCTCTTCTGCGATTCGTCAATGTAAAGCGGCTGTCAAAAGTCGCTTTAAAGCGGGATGCCATTCCGAAGATGTCATCCCGGGCCTGACCCGGGATCTATTCTTGTTTCAGCATCTATTGACGAACAAGCATCTTTATATACCGAAACAATCCCGATCGCTCCTATCGGGACGGCATGACATAATAGCGACTTTTGAACTTGCGTCCGCTTCCATTTATTCTGCCATAAAGACTACGATCTTAAGACTTACTCAAACCTATAATCATTTTTGTTAACATAAAAAATCTCAATGGTCCAATGGCAGCCCCTGGTCGTTTGCGACTCTACAAAGATCCTGTAGTTAGAGCTCCCGATGATCTGGCCTCCCTTTTTCTCCCAGCCACCGTTGGTACCATCGGTCCAGTTTCGCAGCAAATCAGGCGCAGGATCTCATTCTCTCTTTCCGAAAGGTAAATGAGAATATCGTTATTGTTTTTGAAGGCATACGCGTGCGCATGCACACGGGCTTGCCGAGGGGCTTGCATGGTAAACAGGGGGTTGAGGGCTAACCCTTTCCGGGTCAGTTATTTTATACAATGGGCATCTCCGGCCTTAAAAAGCACTTACTCCGGGCCTTGTTCTATCTTCTTTGCTATAAACGCAACGGTTGAGGGTTGCCTGATTAAAGATCTCCGCGTTACGGCAGTACAGCTTTAGTAAACACACTCACATTAGAGGTACCGCCAATCAGTAAATTACCAAATTCGTTAAAACCCGTTGCCCAATAGCTACCATCGCTCTTTTTGATCATATTGCTTGCCAATCCAGGAATCAATTTTACGGCATCGCCCGCTACCTGTGTAAACTGATTAATGGCACTTCTGCTGCCGGTACCCATCTCTCCACGCTGGTCTGTCCCTGTAGTCCACACCGAGCCGTCATTTTTCAGGAGTATGGAATTGATGATACCGCAGCCGATTGCTTTTACGTCGTCTGCTACTTTTGTAAATTGATAACGTGGGTTGTTATCCCCGGTACCCATTTCACCAGCTGCGTTGCGGCCGGCAGCCCAGGCCGTACCATCATTCTTAAGAATGATAGAAAACGCATTGTAACCACAGGCAGCTGCTTTTACGCTGCCGGTAATATAAAGCGGCGTAAAGCTGCAAACAGTGCCACTGCCGGCAAGGTCGGTTGTCTGGCTTTGGTCCAGTCCCAGCTGATAGCTTGAGTTGGCACCTGCTCCATAAACCGAACCATCGTTTTTTACAAAAAGCGTATGCGCATAAGTGCCGGTTATCTCTTTTACATCATTGGTTATTATTTTTACGGGGGTGAAACTATTGGTGGGGTTGCGGTGGCCAATCCCCAGCTGGCCAAACTCATTGAAACCGGTAGCCCACAAACTGCCATCGTCTTTAACAATAAAAGAGGAAAAGTAGGTTGCTGCAATAGATTTTACGTCCTCTGCCAGTTTTACAAATGTGTTATGCGATTGTATATTTCCTGTTCCTAATTGGCCGTAAGAGTTGCGTCCTGCGCCCCAAACGGTACCATCATTCTTTAATACCAGGGTATGGCCATTACCGGCAACCGCCTGTTTAACGCCAAACATGATAACCACAGGTGTTGCGGGATTATCATAGTTTCCCGTACCCAGCTGCCCGTATGCATTATCCCCCACTCCGTAAAGATCTCCATTGGGTTTTAAAAGCAGGGTATAGCCCGGTCCCGGTGTTATTTGCCAATCGGCTGTGGGCAGGGTGTAGCTTTGAGTTTGCCCGTTAGTCGTGTAGGTAATCGTTACATAATTGCCATCTCCTGTAATACTAAAGCCCGGTATGCCTGCCGGGCCCTGTGCACCGGTATCGCCTTTGCTGCCCTGCGGGCCAATGGCGGGTACAGGGTTGCCGTTTTTGTCTTTTACCACCTGCCAGTTGGTACCGCCATCATAACTGATGAGCCATTGGTTGGCTGCCGCATCTGCCCGTAGCTGCGGGGTAATGCCATTGGCGCCATCTTTACCGTTTTGACCATCCTGTCCATCCTGCCCGCTTGCACCATCATTACCCGTTACCCGCAGCTTTTGGCCGCTTTGCAGTATAAAATCCCCGCCAAGTGTCCAGTAATATTGTCCATCGCCCCCCTGCTTTACTCCTATGGCCGGGGCATTCAATCCGTCTTTTCCATTAACGCCATTAGTACCGTTTTGTCCATTATTGCCATTAGCACCGTCTTTTCCATTGGTACCATCTTTACCGTTAACAAGTGCAATGCTGCTGCCATCGCTCATCGTAAGCAGGTAACCGGTGGCAGTGGCAACATAAGATGTTACGCTGATGTTTTTTTGCAGCGCTTCTGCAACGGCTTTTAAAGCATTAATATCGCTGTTAATGCCTTTTACCGCTGCTTCCAAAGCCGCAATGCGGTTAGCCTGACTATTGAGCTGATCCTGCTGATTTTCCTGCATCCGGCGCAGTTCATCAAAATCGGTGCGGCGGCAAGCGGCTACCATCATTATCAACAGGAATAAGTAAACTGAAATACGCATAAATAAAAATTTTTATTTAGTTGGTTGGTTCGTGAGGACACGAACCAAGACAATGGGGACACGAACCAAGACAATGAGCACACAAACCAAAACGAACCGGAAGTTGGTTCGTGGGGACACGAACCAAGGCTAATTTTTGGCTCTTCCAATATCGAACTGTACGCCGGCCGTGGTATAAAGCAAAAGATTGACCCGCCATGCCGGCCGGGTGCTGATCCCTTCAAACCGCTCATCACTAATCCAGCTCAGGGCAGAACGCAGATAAACTTTGGCCTTTCTATCCAGCTTCACGGCAACCCCCGCATCACCTCCGGCTGCATATACCCATTTTTGAGGCGCAGCGCCTTCCGTAAGTTTCCCGTAGGAACGGAGATCGAAAATTTCCGGGGTAAAATGGTTGAAAGAGAAGCGGGGCGCCAGCTCCAGGTCCACCACCCTGTCTTTTGAAGGACGCAGCAGGGCAAACAAGCGCACGGGAAGCCGCAAACCCAGGCTTATAAAACGGGTCCTGCTGTAAACGGATCCCAGTGTCCAGCTTCCTTTGGTATATTGGAGTACTCCGTTATTGTCGATGTAGTCATTAACCTGCCATTCTGATGCTCCCAATATTCCCGCACCATAATCGGCGTCCAGCTCGGCAGCCAGCCATTTGCCAAAACGGTAGCCGCCGGCAATACCTATGGCAGCCCCCGGATAGGTTTTTTTACCAACTGAAGTAATATCGCCCCAAAACAAGGGGGCGCCCGCCTGCAGCCCAATGTAGCACTTTGGCTCCGGAACACCGGACCCATACTGCGCCTTTAAAAAAAGAGGGAGCAGCAGGCAACAGCAGGTAAGATTGAACAGTCTTTTTAAAAGATATTTATAGTGTATCATATAAGCAGTTGTTCTATCAGGGCTTTTAAATACTGGTACAAAAGTAATGTTGGAACGGGCCGGGTACAATACCAAAAAGTCGGTAGTGCTCATAAAACAAGAGCCTTTACCTGTTTTTTGGTATTTTAATCCTAATATTTTATTGCGCATCTTTACAAGATATATGAAACGATTCCGGCTGCGGTTTGGTATCCCTCTTTATTGGCTGCTCTGCCTCCTGGGCAGCGGGCCGGCTTTATGCCGGCCGCAGCAAAAACCACTGATCATTACCGGCCAGGAAGTATACCCTGTTGCAGACTATTTGCACTGGATGCAAACAGCGCAACGGATGCCGGCAGACAGCGCCTTCTATTTACTGCAAAACGGAGCGGGCCGGTTGCTGGCACCTGATATTTCCATCAACTCCGGGTTCAGCAGCTATTATTACTGGATGACGTTCACCCTGCAAAACAGATCAGATAGCAGCAATGCTCTTTTTTATCAGTTCAACAACCCCTATATTGACGTCATAGACATTTATCTTAAAACAACGGCTGGTTTTGAAAAGCTGTGGACCCAGGGTTCTTTGTTTCCCTTTGCAACAAGAAGCTATCCCTATCATGATTTTGTATTTCCCATAAGTATGGAAGCCGGGCAAAGCGCTACTTACCTGATCATGGCTGAAAAGCGGGGAGAACTATTCAGTACAAAGCCGGAACTAATGAGCGCCCGTCATTTTAAAAAAAAGGAACAAAACCTTTACCTGGTCTTTGGAACGATTATGGGGATGATGCTCTTTAATATCCTGATCAATATATTCCTGGGCATTTCATTAAAGGACCGGATCCATTTCCTGTACGCGCTTTATGTATGCGTGGCACTCATCTGGTTCTTTAGCAGTATGGGCATCGACTACCAGTTATTCTTCCCCAACCACCCCGCCTGGTTCCAGCAGTCGCAGGGGATCACCGGCGCCGTCACCATGGTACTAATGGCCCAGCTGGCCACGGTCTTTTTAAAATTAAAGCAGACAAAAGCCAGGGCTTATACATTTTTGACTATCGCAAAATGGGTATTAATCCTCATATTGCCCGTAAAAATAGGAGTATATACCGGCGTGCCCTATTATTCGGTTCTGAAAAAGATCGTCATGAACATTTACCTGCTTGCGGTTGCCGGCATTGCATTGGGTATGATATGGGCCGCCATCTTGCGTATCCGCCAGGGTTTTAAGCCCGCCTGGTTTTTCCTGGCCGCCATGTTTTACCTGGCCTTCAGTATTGCGAAAACCTGTTATATTATCATTGGACGCGGAGATGTATCGGAGCTGGTTTCTCCTCCCACCAATATACAGCAGGGGATCATTATAGAAACGATCATTATTTTTATCGGGATCATTTACCGGTATAACCTGTTTAAAAACGAAAAAGAAACGCTGCGCCTGGCGCTGGCCGGTCAGCAGCTCCAAATGGCACAGCAGATCGTAAGCGCCCAGGAGGAGGAGCGAAAGCGGCTGGCCCAGGATCTGCACGATGATGTGGGAGCCACCTTAAGCTCATTATTACTACACATCACCAACCCGCCCGAAACCGGGAGCCCGGCAACGCCTGCAGTCCAACAACACTATGAGCGTAGTACGTCTATAACTAAAAAAGCGCTTACTGATCTCCGGAATATTTCGCATAACTTATTGCCAAAGGATCTCACAACATTGTACCTGTTCCAGGAATTAAAGAACAGGATGGATGTACTCAACAGCTTTGGCGCCACCCGTTTTGCAATAAGCACTGATGGCGATGATACAAAGCTCAATGAAATGCAGACCGTTACCCTGTACCGGGTCATTAACGAGCTGGTGAACAATATCGTAAAACATGCCAAAGCTTCGCAGGCGAATATTGATATTACAATTGCAGATGAGCAAATAACCCTGGTTGTGGAAGACAATGGCATTGGTTTTACAACCGGCAAAACAGCAGCCGGCATCGGGTTAAAGAACATAAGCTCACGCGTAGCCTTTCTCAACGGAACAATAAATATTGATACAAACAGGCAGGGTACCACCATTATTATTGTTATACCCTTATAAAAATTCACGTTCATGAACCGGACCAAAATCATCATCGCAGACGATCACACACTTTTTGCCGACGGGCTGGAGCAGATCGTACACTCGCTGGACAGTTTTGATGTGATCGGCAAAGTAACGGATGGCAAAATGCTGATGCAAAAACTGAATACAGCTGTGCCCGACATGATCCTGATGGACGTGAATATGCCCTTCTTAAACGGCATGGAGGCGGCCCGGAAGATATTGGGCCTGTTCCCAAAAATGAAAATCATTTTTATCAGTATGTATAACAATGTGCAGCTAACCGAACAGGCAAAAAAAATGGGGGCGGCCGGCTTTATTATGAAGGATGTAACAGCACCGGTGCTGAAAGAAGCGATCCTGAATGTAAATAAGGGATTGACCGCCTTTCCGGCCGCGGCAGCGCCTGCCATTGTTCCCGGTTTCCCGGGAGATGATGATCCTTTCCTGCTGCAGTACAAATTATCGCCCCGGGAGCTGGACATTTTGCAGCTGATAAAAGAAGGCAATGCCTCCAAGCAAATTGCGGGGATACTGGACCTGAGCGTTTATACCGTTGAAACCCACCGGAAAAATATACACCGTAAATTACAGGTTCAGAGCACGGCCGAGCTGATTGCCCTGGCGCATAGGATGAGCAAATGAAAACCAGCCCGATGCTAAGATTTAATTATCTATTATCGCCAAAGGCAATATCTTAATGGCATGTGCCTACAAGCCTCATGCAGCTTCATGCTTCGAAGAGTTTGGGGATATTGCGGCTACGGCGGAACCGCTAAAATCTGCGTTTCAGGCCTGGTTATGACCGCCTGCAGGCAGTATTCTGTTTGCTGCTCGTTGTGGACGTCATAACCGCCATTCCACTGGATTTTATCTTTCACTGTGCGGCGGACGGCACCTTCGGGAAGGTAATCGTTTCTTTAGCATGTTCAAAATCATTGCTGCTACAAATGGTGGAGGCAGTATCGATTGAAGCATAGAAATTCTGAAGCTGAGTGTCCGCCAGCGGCGGACCTACCACTTTGTACTGAAGGTAATAGAAGCACTCATCCGGAATCGAGCCGTAACCGATTCCGGGGCCCTTTTTGGGTACCTTTTTGGGCAAACAAAAAGGCTACAAAAAAATAATGCAAGGGTTTTGCGGGGTTGGTCGTGCTTTGCTTGCCGCATCTTGTCTTTATCTGACCTCAAATGAGCCCGTTTTATGATGAAATTTGTTGAATCGCGAGTTAAACAGCAGACCCTATGTAGATATTGGCATTTATCATCGGTTCCGCAATGAGATTTAATTATCTATTATCGCCAAAGGCAATATCTTAATGGCATGTGGCTGCAAGCCTCATGCAGCTACATGCTTCGAAGAGCTTGGGGATAAAGATCGGCATCAATGGCGATGCCTACGGTCGCTACGAGCGCAACGAAGTAAAACCCTCTATTGAAGTGGCGGCTAAGATCGCTGACGCTCTCGAAGTATCATCAAATTACCTCACCGGCAATACCGATCTGCTGCTCGAAAAAAGCATGGTAAAACGCATGGCCGATATCCAGCAGTTACCTGAAGATGAGCAAGCTCACCTGTTCGCCCTCATGGACGCTCTTCTCAGAGATCATAAAACTAAAAAAGCTTACGCGCAATAAGTAAAGCCCGGCTGCGCCGGGCTTTACTGTTGAAGATTTCTCGATCCCCTTACTTCCCAATAAAACTAAAACCATTTACGTAATTGTAAAACAACTGATATCTTTTGGGGTCAATGTTATATAACAAAATGGTTGCCGCTCCTTTTTTTATAAACATCTGTTTCCTGTTGATGTTTATCGGTATTGCTTTAATGTTATCCTTCTTATGATCTGAAGTAGATATCTTATAAAGAACAAAATTATTTAATTCATCTTGAGAAGGGGAATAAGCTGTATCTCGATTTGCTTCTTTAATGTCTAAATCAATATTAATAAAGACTACCTGTTTTTTATCATAATGGAACTCAAAATCGGAGGAACCTAATATTCCATACCATCTTAACCCTTTAGGCAGCTTAACCTTAAATGATTTTGGATATATCTTTTCTGTATCCTTTGTTAAAACAACATTCGTTTTATGCAAAAAAACATTGCTATCAGGATAAAAATCAAAGTAGTCCTGCATTATTGGTACACGAGTTCTTGTCTTGGCAACATCTATATACCTGTTGCAAGAAACAGCAATGCAGCATATAAAAAACAATACTAAATATGTAAGAGACTTGGCCATTACTTTTTGTTTATTTTCTTAATTGCATCCTGAAAAGATGAAAACGGTTGGGTAATAATTGATCCGCTATAATTGTAAAATCATATGTGCCTTGTTGTCTCTACTTTAGAACCGCCTCCTCCCAATGTAGTAGTGCTACCCCCTAATGAACTGGAAGTGGATACTACTTCTTGTTTATAGCCTAAAACAACGTTGGGCGTTGTACCTGAACCGGCTTGATCTGTCTTTGATGGAGTTGGAGTACCAACGCTTACAATATTCCCGTCTTTATCTTTCTCTAATGGATGAGTGTGCGCATCATAAGAAGGCTTATCTCCCTGTGCTATTAGATCTCTTCTTGCATCAGCTCGATCATTATAAGTAACCTCAGCCTCTTTACTTTCAACAGTTTTGGATATTTTTCCTTGTTGGCCAACTTCTAAATAATTTTCTTTCCCACTAGCCTCAGTTTTATCATATGCATTTTCAAGTTTTGCAGACAACTCATTCGTTGGATTATTCAATACATTTCTCTTATCAATGGCAGCATTAACGTCAGCCTCCTTCTTACTTGTAGTCAATACAAGCACTTTATCTGTTTTTCCATCTTCGACATGCTTAACCATCTTACCATAGAGTTTATAATAATCAGTCAATGGCGCCATGCCATCTGGATCTATATATCGAATGGATTATCAAAGGCGTAATTGTACGGTGAGAAGCGTCGCATTTTGTCGCTTAGAGGATCTATAGTATCCCATCTTCCGATTTGTGGGTCATAATTCCTCGCCCCAAAATCATACATCTCCAATCCCGTACCATCTGTAAATTCTTTGTTGTTTAACTCTTTACCTCCGAACATATAACGGTTGTGTAATGAGCCTGTTTGCTCACTACTGATACCTTTCACTGTCAACCCGAACGGATAATAACTCGTCTCCTCTAATAAATTTCCATTTTCATCGATAACGGACCTCACATTGCCCAAATGATCCTTCAAAAAATAATCATACACCCATGCACCACCCGACAGCCTTACCCGTCCTTCTTCGGTGTTTACAAATTGCAATACCCCATTTTCAAAGATCATTCCACCCAGGTAGGTGGTTACTTTTTGCGGTTGGCCGGTTTCCGATACTGTTTTGCCGAGCTTATTACCTGCCGCATCATAAAGATACGCAATTGTTCCGCCCCCTCCGGATCCCCCCACTGGGGAAGTAACAATAATTTGCTCCGGTAAATTTAAAACATTGTAGCTGATACTGCTGATGTTTTTGTTTTCATCTTTAGTCAGGTTGCCGTTGGCATCATAGGCAGTATTGGGATCAACCCCATCGCCCATGCGGCTGTTAAAACTGCCGGCAGCGTCAAAAGAACTGCGTTATATAGGGGCTGCTGTTCAACCAGTATTCAAGCAAATTAGACTGTAAGACAGTAGGTTCTGGTTGTTGAGGAGCGAAGATGCTGCAAGCAAAACACAACCAACCCCACAAAACCCTTGCATTAATTTTTTTGTAGCCTTTTTGTTTGCCCAAAAAGGTACCCAAAAAGGGCCCCGGAATCGGTTACGGCACGATTCCGGAGGGGTGCTTCTATCACCTTCAGTACAAAGTGGTAGGTCCGCCGTGGCGGACGCTCAGCTTCAGAATTTCTATGCTTTAATCGATACAACCTTCACCGTCTGTTGCAGCGATAACCCCGATCATGCTAAAGAAGTGGCTACATCCTCGAAGGGGGCGTCCGCCGCACAGCAAAAGATAAAATCAAGTGGAATGGCGGTTATGGCGCCGATGAGAATCTTCAAAAAGCAGCTGCAGGAAGGCTGTCATAACCAGGCCTGCAACGCAGATTTTATCGGTTCCGCCCCCTCCGTAAATATTCAGCCGTAACCGATCACAATAGGGCGGAATTTGCCTTGTGGCGGACTAGATCTTTTGCTCCACTTTTGTATCAATGACAAAAGTGGAAAATAAAATCAGGGTACCGATCTGGCTTAAACAGCAGATCCTACAGTGGCATTCGTCATCGGTTCCGCAATAAAATTTAATTATCTATTATCGCCAAAGGCAATATCTTAATGGCACGAGGCTGCAAGCCTCATGTAGCTACATGCTTCGAAGAGCTTGGGTTAAAACAAATCGCATTTGCAAAAAAAAAGGCGCGTTCCCATAAACCTAATGTCACCCCAAGATGTCATCCCGGGCTTGACCCGGGATCTATTCTTGTTTCAGGGTCTATTGAACGACAATATGCATAGATGCTGAAATAAATTCAGCATGACAGCAACAATTTGGAATGCAGCCAAAAACATTGTCTATAACATCTTTAAATTTTAAAAATGAATACATAAATGGTTTCTTACATAAAGTTAGGGCATTAAAGTGCCGGTTTATTTTTTTGATCCCTTATGACCCTTTATGATCTCTTCTGATCCCTTGTGATCCCTCCTGATCCCTTCTGATCTCAAAACGCATGTTTTCTGTATCCTTTCTGTATCCTTTCTGTATCCTGGCTGTATTCTGGCTGTATCCTTTCTGTATCGCCTGGAAAGTCTAAATAAATCAACAGGCATCTCCGTAATGCGCAAAAAACCTGTTTTTAACAACACCAGCGGCATAAACAAGCGGCAATACGGTCAGCGCATCCCCTCCATCACCAAAAATAGCGATTGCAATCGCCTTTTTCATGACTTAGATTTATAGGATCATGTACGACCCTCATTGACTTTAAACAGCATTATATGCCCCGGAAATTAGGCCTCTTTGACCTCTTAGCGCCACAGTACCTGGCCGGAATCCAGCTGCCGCAGCAGGTGTCCAGTTACCTGTCGATACTGGCAGTGGACGAACTAAATTGTTTTTATGACGACCACTTTGTGGTGTACACCGGTACGGCCAGCTTTGAGGACTCCGGCAGCGGCACCGCCGAAGTGGTACACGAAGAGCCCGGCGGAAGCCGCTTTACCTGGGAGAAAAAAAACCTCGGGTTCCGGATGATGATCCCGCGGGACGGGGCCGAATTTGTGGATATAGCAGCCAACAGTTCATCAAGCGGGAAACTGCCCCAGGTGGCGGCCCTGCTCAACGATCTGCGCCCGCAGCCGGATGCGGATATGGATGCATTGCCGGTGCAGGTGGTCGATTACCCCGCCGTATCCTTCCGGCTGGAGCTGCTCATTGATGTGCTCAATTTTTCGCTGGGCGATACCTGGAAGCCCGGCACCATCGACCCCTCCAATAACCGGGTCAAAATTGACCCGGAGCAC
This sequence comes from Niabella hirudinis, assembly GCF_051201075.1. Lineage (NCBI taxonomy): Bacteria > Pseudomonadati > Bacteroidota > Chitinophagia > Chitinophagales > Chitinophagaceae > Niabella > Niabella hirudinis. Next base: position 27,783 of record NZ_JBPEHJ010000015.1, on the reverse strand, counting down.
GCCAGTGAGCGGGTTACCATCAGTCTGCCCAAAGTATTGATCAGCTATACCCAAACCGATAATGCCAACGACCTTAGTCCCCAGGTAAAACTTGAAAGCTGGGGTGTAGCCGGTTTTGACGCCCCCCAGGACCTGGCCATGGGAGAACTGATCAGGATGCATCCTGCCATTGCCGTACACCAGAGCGAGCATGTGGCCTTCAGCATCGACCAGGTGGTTTTGGACCTGAGCAAAGATGCCACCCCGCCCGAGATCCTGGATCATTTTGGTGTGGACGAGGAGTGGACGGGTATCTATATTGGCCAGGCGCTTTTATACTATAGTAACGACCAGGGGCTGGGATTTAACCTGCGGTTCAAAGACGCCCTTATTTCCTTTGACGGCGAAGTAACCCTGGAGGCGGCCCTGGATCTTTACCTGAATGAAACCCTCAGCAACCTTAGCACCACACCCCTCTTTTATAACGGCGCGCAGCGCGTGGACGGGCTGGTGAGGGGCATTATTGATCCCCCCGTTTCGGTATTACCTGCCGGACAACCCACCGGGAGGATCACTGTACCCCAGGGCACGGTGATGCAACTGGATATATCCGGCGGTATGCCGGCCTATACCATTGAAGTGCTGGAAAACGGCACCAATATCTGGAACGGCAGCTCCCGCTCCGCCACGTTTAATACCCCCGGCGACCGTAATGTATTTATTGCCGTAACCGATTCCGCAACCGGTGTCAGCGGGCCCGGGCATAGTTCGGAATACATTAAAGTAACGGTACAAGCCCCGTCCACACCCGCCCCGCCGCAGGGCACCAGTGCCGACAACCCCGCTTCCACAGACCCTTTACAGCCACTGGACCCCTTTAATATTACGGGTAACGACACCAATCATGAACTGGCCATCAGCAGCAGCGGCGAAACGGTAGGACTCACTGTAAGAGGGCCAGAGCCCTTTACATTAACCGTTACCGGCGGCGCCAGTCCGCAAACATTCACCAACCAGCGCACGGTACAGCTTACGGTGCCCAACGATACCAATCTTTCGGTAAGTGTCACCTTCCAGGGCAACCCGGGAGGCGCGCTCCCGGTTCAGCCGGAGGCCCTGTTTACCTTCAAACGCCCCGGCACCGGCTCCGGCGATATGAGTGGTTATACCAGCAACCCGATGAGCACGGACGACAGTATTTTTACCGCTTCCTGGAACAGCATCCGGGCAAATTTCCCCGATGCCGCCAGCATTGCTTCCATTCACCTGGAGGGCTGGGCCAGCAATGACCCCAGCGGTGCCACGGCCGATATCAACCTCTCCGACCGGAGAGCCCAGGTGGTAAAAACCCGGCTGGAGCAACTGTATCCCGGCATTACCCCCACCAAACATGCCAACGGCCACTCCAACCTGCCCTATGCACCGGATTCCAATGCCTCCAACCGGATGGTGCGCATCACTTTTACTTCGGCAGCCACTGCCGACCAGGCCATTACCGCTACCATCCACCGCCCGGCTTACAACCCCGGCAATCCACCGCCTACGCCGGTGCCGCCAGCGCCACCGCAGGCGCCCCCCCTGCCCAATTCCATACCACCGGTATTAAAACAACTGGGCATACGGGTAAAAGTGGAACGCAACCGGCTCAGCCTGCTGGAGCTGTACGGGAAAATTGATTTTCAAACCGAGATGGAGGACCGCCTGCGGACAGAATCCGGCGAGTCGAACGGTTTGGAGCTCAATAACGGCAACCCCAACGATGGCACGGTCGATTTTAAAATAGGCTACCAGTACGATCAGGCCACCCATGAAACCACGCTGGTCTTCATGCTCAAAAGCGATGCCACCGACACCGATGGCCTGCTGCACATGGATAACAATGCCGACCGCACCGACCGGCTTAAAAATATCTTTGGCGCCCTGCTGCTCTTTGCCCCCATCATTAACAGCGCAGCTACCAAAGTAGGGCAAAATACCGATGATGCCGGCGCCTGGATATCGCTGGCTGTAGGGCTGGCCGTACCCGTAGCTATCGGCAGCCTCAACGTATTCCGTACCCGCCGCGTGATCTTATTTGGCGGCGAGGCCCGTACCCGTTTTGTAACACCCGCCGCCGGCGAGCCCCTGCGCAGTCTGGACATCGGGCTGGTGTTTGACTATGAAGTTCAGTTTGACATCATTTGCGAGCAGCTGGGCATTGGCCGCGACCGGCTGCCCGGGGCCAGCACACCCCTGCCCCCGCCACTGCGCGCCCGGTACAAGGCCATCGGCTTTAACCTGAACTATTCCGACACCCCGGCTTATAAAGGACTTACCTACACACCGGTATTTGACGCCAGCCGCGGGTACGACCTGGACCTGAGTGATCCGTCTTTATTCCGGCTGCCGGACCCCCTGGGCCAGCTGTTCAATATTGCCGGCGCCCGCATTGCCCGCTTTAACCCGGTAACATTAGAAATCGACTTTGTTATAAAAGTAGACCTGGGCGTTATTACCGTAGACCGGTTCAAACTCAAAATACCGCTGGACCCGCCCGGTGTACCGCAGATCATTCCCAGCGGCGTACGGGTCAATATTCCCGGAGTATTGGTAGGCAGCGGGTATGTAGAGATCCTGGACACGACCGTGCAGGTACCGGTCAATGAAAACAATCCCGATGAAGGATTCCGGGAAATTCCGGCCAAAGGGGTACAGGGCGGACTGGACCTTACCCTGGTAAGCCTGAAGATACGGATTGCCGCCAATGTAGGCGTAGGTACCATCAAGGACCCTGTTACCAAACGCGAAGCCATCAGCGTTTTTGTAGGACTGCGGGTAGAGTTTCCCACGCCCATTATCCTGGGCGCCACCGGGCTGGGTATCTATGGCTTCCTGGGTGTATTTGCCATGCACTACAAACGCCTGGAGCCCGCCGCCGATCCTACAAGTGCCGTGGGGCCTGCATTGCGCTGGCTCATTAATGCCGATGGCGACCCTACCAAATTAAAAAACGGCAGTACTGCCCTCTGGGGTATGGCGCTGGACCGCTGGAGTTTTGGTGTGGGCGTTTTACTGGGTACAACGGAAGGCGGCTTCCTTGTGAACCTGCAGGGGATGTTTGTGCTGGAGCTGCCGGGCCCCCGTATCCTCATTATGATAAAGGCAAAAATTGTTTCGGTATTGCCTTCCAACCCCGCCCAGCCCGCTACCGAGCTACAAGTGGGTATCATTGGTATTGTAGATATCGACTTCGGGCGCCAGCAGCTGACATTGGGTGTAATGCTCAACTTCAACATTAAACAGGTGCTTGCCGTTACCCTGCCCATTGAGCTGTATTTCAGCTGGAACAATCCCAGCAACTGGCATCTCTGGCTGGGCACCATTGCACAACCCGCAAGCGCCACCATACTGGATATTGTACGCGGCTCCGCCTACCTGATGCTCCAGGGCAACGAGCTGGACTATTCCAAATTCGGCAACCGGGTGCCGGCATTTTTACGCAATAAAAAATTAAATGGTATTGCCATCGCCATTGGCCTGGAAGCCGCACTGGTACTGGGCGATGAGAGCGCAGGTGTCTATCTTAAAATAGCCGCGGGCGCGCATTTTGGCGTCAGCTTCAGCCCCTTCCTGGTAGTAGGCACTATGTACTTTGAGGGCAAGCTACGCCTGGTTATCATCAGCATTGGGGCAAGAGGCAGCTTTGATGTAATGGTAAGCAAGGTTTCCGGCAGTAATGACCTGAAAGTATATATGCACGGGGAGATCTGCGGCAGCATCGACCTCTTTTTCTTTGAAATCAGTGCCTGTGTGGGTCTCACCATCGGCGATGACAACTATGATGTGGAAGCGCCGCCGCTGATACGCGGGGTGTACCTGCAAAGCTTCAGCCCCGTGCTCACCAGCGGGCAGGGCAGCACCAAGCCCATTGATGCAAGCCTCGGTAATGCCCACGATCTGGCATCGGGCCCTGTTCCATCCAACCTGCTTTCCGTTCCCATCGATTCCCTCCCCGTTATCCAACTGCATGCCGCACCGCTGGTAGATGGCAGCTTTGCCGGCAACTCCTTTGTACAATCACCGGGCACCTACAGCGGCACCGGGGGCACCATTGCGCTGAGCGATGAAGTACAGGTAACCTACACGCTAACGAGTGTAATCCTTACCGAGAACGGCACTAACTATACCGATCCCTCGGGAAAGCCCCCCAGCGTTTGGCGCATCGACCGGCCCAATAATGGCAGTCCGACCGATACCAGCATCGACCTGGCTACGTTCAGCAGAACCCCCACCACGGCTCCCCATGCGGTGGAAAGAAGCACGGAACTGGATACCAATGTAACCGTTCGCTGGCAGGATGCCTGTAAAAAGCCAGCCCCTCCCGCACCGGTATTGTTCACCTTTTGTGAACAGACCATCGGCTACTCCTCTAACGGGTGGACGCTGACCGGCATTCCCAAGCCCGACCCGGATGGTACCGTAAGACTAAAGGCGGTGAACACTATGATGCGCGTGGTGGAATCAACCCCCAATAAAAAATTCAGCAGCTTTGATATCCTCATGAGCGAAGCCGGCTATGGCACCTGCAATGCCGCTAAAATCCTGGGCATCGACCAGTATAATGTACAGGTACCGCCATCGCGGGAACGGAAATGCTTTAAGCTTACCCGCGACCGGAAGGCCTATGCCGCCAACCCGCTGATTGTAGAAAAAGAGCTGGAGATCTTCAGCGCATCTGAAAAGAAATCCTTCTATAATACGACCCGTGGTTTTATAAAACACACCGAGCTCAAACCTTTTGAAAGTCCTTATAAAACACATTTCCGGCTTATAAAAGAACAGATCGGGCTCAGCATCCGCGAATACATGCGTATTGATGTATTAAAAGAGCCCGTAACTGAAATAGACTTCACGTTTACCAGTTTTAACACAAGGGCAAAAGAGGAGCCCCGCATGATCTTTTATGCCTATGATGCGGCAGGCAAACTGGTAAGCAAGCAGCTGTTCATCGATAAAAGCCGGAAAGAGGAAACCCACCTGGTATCATTAAAAGGTGAAAATATCAAACACATCATTGTGTACAACCGGAACTTTACCGGGCAGTTTTTGCAGATCTGCTATACCCGCATCCGGAAGCCGGACCTGGACCGCTTCAAAGACATGCTGAAATGCTTCCGCACCCTGCAGCTGCCCTATTGCTCCAAACCGGATGAAAAGAAACGGCGGCAGTTTATAGAATGGCTGAAAGAAGAGGAGATCAAAAAATATTATGACTCGGCCGACAACTGCTGTTATATCAATTTTGAAACAGGCCCCTGTGAATCGATCCTCTTTTACGGAGCCCTGCTGAACCAATTGAAAGAATCAACCCGGGAACAGCCATCGGCCACGCAATTGAGCGAAGCCATCGCCAAACGGATAAAGGTGGAGGAGTTGGATGCCGATAATCATGTACTGCATACCTACAGCCTTGCAGAGCTGGTAACCGACTACGATGTGGTATTACCAACCGATATACCGGCCGACTGGCTGAATGCAGCTCTGCCCTGGAGGCCCAAAATGATCCCCACGCTGGCCTACCTCAACAGCGGCTTCTTTAACCAGTACCGCAAGATCCTGTTCCTGGTAAAACCGCAGAGCGCCGCAACCACCCGCATCCGCATCTGTGCCTGCGACCGGCGCATTGGTTATCCTTTATTGCTGGTATCGGCCATTGAAACCCTGCAGCTGAGCGAAGTGGAGCAAAGCGCCCAGGTAGGCGAAATGCTGCAGACCGAGCAGGAAACCCTTACCGGCTATCTGAACGACAACAGTCCTATTCCGCTGCTAAAACCCGGCAAAGAATACCGCATCTCCGTCAACTATCATGTAAAGATTGAAACCCGGCAAAAGAAATCAGATCCGTTTACCGTTAAAAAAGAAGAAGACAAAACACAAAGTTTTGCATTCAGAACGGACAGCAAGCCGCCTCTGCCGCTGGCCCCCTATGTACTGGGCACAACGCCGGCGATGGATGATGGGTTCCATTTTTACAAAGACCCGCTCAGTGTGGTATTTAATGACAACGCCTTCCTGAAGATGTACCAGGCTTATGGCAAGCAGCTGAAAGCCGTTATCCGCGGCGCCGATGGGCAACCGGTGTTCCAAAGCCCCGAGATCGTGAGCACCCTGGAAGCCATTCCGGCAAGCGTAAAAACGCCCTACCGGGAAGCCATTGAAAAGCTCATCGAAGAAGGGAAACTTCCCTGTATGGGCGAGATCAGCTATCCCACCCATGCAAAGTACAGTCCGCCGTTTGAGCTGAAGCCGTTGATGCCTTATACGTTTGATCTTGAATTTGACCCCAAAGATCCTGTTGCCGCCGATCAATCGGAACAACCGCTGTTCCGGCGGGCTTTTAAAACCAGCCGTTATGCCAATCTTGAGGCCTTTACCACCGATCTGCAATCAACAGCCGTCAAACATAAAGCATTAACCGGCGCATTTGCTGGCCTTCCTGCACCAGGTGGCGGTCCGGCCCCCAGTGTGCATACGCTTTCGGATATTGATTTTGAAAACATGCTGCTGGCGGCAGGCATCACCCCATCCAACGCCGGCGAGCAAACCGGGTTTACCCTGTGCTGGAGTAGCCAGGCGGGCGATTTTGCGCCCTATGCCCTGTTGATTGATGCGGCAGAACCGATATGGCGCAGCCGGACCGAGGCCGTAAAGAAACCCGTACTGAACGCGCAGATGACCGAGATCGATCCCAACTTTAAGATATACGAAAATACCCCGGTAGACAGTATGATCCTGAAACAAAAAACCGGGGAGGCCGTGATCCTCCAGTTTGTAAAGGCAACCAGCGGAACCCGTACACTTGTGGTGTTTAAGCCCATCGTTATTCCACCCGCAGGCACCAGCGTTACGGTAAATATAACCCAGCCGGCCAGTGCATTTTACGATCTCCCGGATAAGACCCTGCCCTTGATCACCTTAAATCTTTCGGCAAAAGCGCCCTGGGAGGACTGATGATAAAAAAATCTGGAACCGCAACAATAAAAAAATCAAGTTATGTTATTAACACACCCCGCATTTCAGCTGTTCAGCGCTTCATTAAAAGAAGTGGTGTTGCAGGGTATCTGGCAGAAAGTGTTTTTACCCGCTGCCCGCGGTGATGAGGATGTAAAAAGATCCCGGCTCGCCTTTCCCGGTCAAACCATACCGGTGGCCCTGCGCTGGACCACCCACCCCGAGTTTGGGTTTCCGCGCAAGCCGTTTAATGTGTACCGCAGGCCGGGGCGTTACCCGGCTGAAGGTATCCGGCGTCTCGTAGAAAACGGAGCCCAGGCCGTTAACGTATGGCGCAGCTTCGATTTTCATGAAGAACTGTTTGTGATGGCCATCAGTTGCACTGTGCCCGCTGGCCAGTCCCTTGTGTTAACACCCATCGGGCGGGACAATACGCTCATGAAGGCAAAAAAATACACCCTTACCGCCACCGGCACCGTATTGTTTAAAGCGCCGTTTATGACCGGCATTCAATGTGAAGGAATGGGAACGGTAACCAGCCTGGTGGGTGTAACCATGCAAAGTGTATTGAACGCAACCGACTGGCAGCATATACAGGTGGTAGGTTTGCCCTTCAAAACCGGCGAAGTAGGAGGTCTTGGCTATGATGGAGATCCGCAGGGGTTTGTACCGGCACTGATGGACGCAGAATCGGCTGCGCGCCTGCGTTTAAAAATGGGCCAATGGCTGTTTATGCCCCCTCCGTCTGTGAATGCAACCGACCCGCAATGCCCGGACGTGAACTGGAAACATCCTGAAGCAACCGACTATCTTAAATTTCTGGGGACCGAACAGTTGCCCATGATCAATGACTGTTTGACCAACTGTGACGACTACTCCTGGATACGGGAGACCCGGCAGGTTTTTTACAAAAAGGAATACACCGTTGATGGGTTGCATCAGCCGGGAGGCGGACCGCCGCAACCCGCAAAAGCCATTATACCGGTAGTGAACCATACCCTGCTGTCGGTTACCAACGAAAGTCCCGCCAGTCTGGGCCTGGGTTTTGGCACTTACGATTTTCCCCCGGTGAAGCAACCCGTCATTGACACCCGCGCGTTCAAGATGATGAAAATGGCGGCCGCCGCTTCCAGCCAGCAATTGCTGGGCATGGATTATATGGTAACCGCAGCCTATGTGGTACGGCCTTTTGAAAAATTTGAATTCAGTTTTCTCGATGATCTGAGCAAGGAGCTGGTCTTTGCCGCTCTCAATGATGAACGCGCGCTCCCGGTTACCCCGGAGCAATTAGATGCCATCGGCATCCAGCTAAACCGGCCGGAAACAAGGGATGCCGCCTACACCCAATCGGTAAAGCTCCGCTGGAACCAGAGTGTGGTGCCGCAGGGCTATGGCACAGCCGCCAACTACAAAGCCGGCAGCAGCACCCAGGTAATGAATGACGCGTATCCTTTTGATAAGGATTGTTATAAGAACTTTTTTACGCCCGTGCCCAAGGTCAACGGGGTAGAGCAGGACCCCGCTGATGTAGGCCGCTTTATCATCAATGCAACAGAAGAGCCCGTACCTCTTTACGGCAGTGAGACACATAAATATTTTGTGGCAGGCTGGGACGTCTTCGGGCGTTGGAGCGGCTGGTCAAAAAAGAATTTTACGGCAGTGGCAGCAGTACCCCAGCAGCCCGGTATTATGGCACTGAACCTGGCGTTAAGACCCGGTGTAGACATGTATACACTGGCACCCAATCAATCACCCGTACCCTGCCAGTTAGAGATCGAATTTGGGTGGGACTGGATCGACCGCTCGCCCTCCCGGATACAAATAGCCGGCACTTTTTTTAACGCAGCGCTTACAGAACCGCCACCGGGTGTACCCTCTTTCTTTGGGTTAAGAAGCGGCGATACTACCACTCCGGTCATCGAGGTTAACTTTCCGTTAAACGATCCCACCGTTGTGCCCGTAGTAGCCCCTCCGTATCAGATCACCATCATGCATACCAATGTACCGGCTTCCCCCGTAGATCCGGTGGTGGGCAGCAGCGATGTGCCGGCAAACAACCTGGTGCGTTATAAGCTGATCATCCCCAATATTGATTGCAGCTTCCCCGGAGGTTCGCCCTACCAGGTGGCTTATGCAGCCTATATCCGCGGACTGGAACGGATACGCATCCCCGTAAACGAATACAGCGACTGGAACCCCTGGGATATTCCTTTTGACCTCGTAAACCGTAAGAAGATCAACTATACCACGCAGATGGACGACCCGCGCCCGCCGGCGGTTACCACCCTTCCCGCAACAGTCAATTTTACCGCCATGCCCGATGCCGCAAAAACCGCACGCGGCAGGCTGACCTGGCCCACCGCCACCAATGCCATTGGTTACCATGTGTGGGAGGCCAATGAAACAGCCATCAGGGCCATACTCGACAAACAATTAAAACAGGAGTTCCCCTCCGACAGCTCCAAACATCTTAAGCCGTTGAGCGAGCCGCATACGGACCGGGCTACCCAGCTAAGGGACCTGCTGGCCCAGCCAAAATACAGTGAGCCCTGCCAGCGCTTTTTTAGCCGTGTTAATAAAGAACCGGTATTGCAGCCCGCTATTGAACTCATGCTGCCCGGATCGGCCGATATCCTTTTCCTGTACCAGGTAAGCAGTGTAAACAGCGCCAATATCGAAAGTAAAAAAAGCAATGTGATCTTTTTTGCCGTGCCGCAGGTAGTGGTACCGGCATCGCCCCTGTTACAGGTACGCCGGTACAAAAAGAAACTGGAAACAGATCCTGTTGGCGAAGGCATTGAGGTAAAAGTGGTATCCACTATTGGGGAGGAGCCTCTGGGCTACCACCTGTACCGTGTACGAAAGAAAATTGGAGGAAACGATGTAGGCATGAAAGGGTTGCCGGTTTATGTGGAGACCGATGCCCAGTGGGCAGATGCGGAGATCAGTTTTTTGAACGGGACCTCCTATAAAGGGAAAAAGATCAACGACCTCGGTGTCAGCAAAAGCTGGCGGCCCTTTGTATACCAGGCGGTAGCCATTGGCAAGGCAGATCCGGCCCGTGGATTGTATAGTGGCATCAGCGGAGGCAGCACCACCGAACTGATCTATTTTCCACCCGATATACCGCCTACCCTGGTTGCCGCGGGCATGCCGGCTTCCAACGCGTTTTGCAGCCGTTTCGAGGTCGATACCTCCGCCCCCTTTGAGCTGCTGGATCTGGGTAAAACGCTGATCGAAGTTTTTGAACTGGACAGCAATAACCAGCGCAGCCTGAAAGGAAGTTTTATTGCCCACGAGATCATGGAAGCCGCAACCCCGGTGCCCCTTGCCACAACAGCAGCTGCGGCAGATGCGCTACCGGCCATCAGCCGTATGTCCGTTAACTATACCACGGGTATTACAAGATTCAGCCTCTGTGTAAAGGGCGCCCCGGTTAAGATCATTCTCAGGATCACAGACCCCCTTAACCGGGCAGGTGAAATTCAGCTGGAATCCTGAACCGATGAGGCATAACATTTTTCTGCAACATTGAGCTCTTTGCGAAAAAACCTGGCGTCTTTGCGTGAAAAACAATAAAAAAAAATGTTATGCTCCTGATCATATTGTTTTGATGAACGTTTAAAAAAAAGTGTATGCCATTATTACAAGACCTGACTACGGAGAACCTGAAACAATTTGGTATTGAAGGGCTGAGTTTTACCATGCCGGCAACAACTCATAAATGGGCCAACGAGAGCAGCAATACGCCCTCCATTACCTCAGACAGTGATACCCTTAGCCTGAGCTATACGGCCAATAATTGGCTGGCGCCTTTCAGCGGCATCATCAATAAAGCAGACAGCACCCACCCGCTTTCCTTCAACCTGCAAAAAGCAGACGGTAGCATGGTGCAGGAGGATGGAGCCGTACTACGCTTGTTTCCCCAGCAAATACTGCGCATGAAGCGCCTGCTGGCATTAAAATTTGAGCAGGCCAATGCCCATAGTTTTGAAAGAGGCGCAGGGCAGCCGCTCCGGCAGGTGCCGGCCTTTATCTTTTACAGCGGCAGCGGCGCCGCGGGCGTTACCGAAGGATATGTTGCAGCGGGAGAAGACCTGGGTTTTAATGGCGGCATGACGTTCTTTGATGAACAGGGCTACCCGCTGCATCCCCAATATGCAGCCAGCCTGGTAAAAAGCCTGCTGGGCTTATACCCCGCGCTTGATATCGACAACGCACTCAATAACCAGCTGGACGCGATCATTGGCACTACGGGCAGCCAAACTGTGCGACTGGTAACAGCCGATGGGGCGCCTTACAATGGTGATCATATCGAGGGAATTACCGCCATCAATGCGGGAATAGGTCTGTTCGCCATCGACACTTATTCCGGAAGCGATACCAGCCTCAAAGGCGAGCTGCGGCGACAAACAGCCACAGCGGCTTCCGGCGATTTTCCACCGGAAAAAGCAGCGCGGTTTTTTATGGGCAATATTACTTACTGCCGCATGGCCGATAGAGTACCGCTGGTAACATTCCCGGCAAGCCTTGCAGCCAACACTCCCGCACACGATTTTTTTACCGTTAAAGTGATCGAAACTGAAAAATACCTGCTGGGCGATGCCAACAGCAGTTTTAACGGCACTCAGCTGGAGCCCAAACCCTTTATACGCCTGCACCAGAACCTTGCATTATTACCAACCGGCAACCACATAATGGGCCGGCTGCAAACTGTTTTTGCGGCACCATTAACCGAGGGTTTATGCGCCGCCACGGCCATAGATAATACCCTGCCCCTGCCTGCGGATGAAGCCAATGTACTTTGGCCACAGTTCCCTTCCATTGGCGGCGTTACCGCCGATAGCAGCTTTCCGCCCGCATTAAAAAATGAGATCAAAACCAACAGCCGGGCCGATTTTTTACCGGCAAGTGGCGGTGGTCAGCCAACCGATATCCGGCTCAAACTCACCGGCATCCCGGCGGGGGCCGCCATACGTGTATACAACCGGGTATTCCTGACCGATGCCATTATAAAAAGAGGCGATGGAGCCGGAGGTGTTTGTACCGCCACCGTAGCCCCGTTTACCGGTCGCACCCTGGATGGGGAGCTGGACCTGGTACTTACCGATCCGCTGGGCTTAAAGCGACCCGATGGTACGGTAACCGTGCCCACCAACCCGGAGCTGATCTTCGACCTCATGATCAACTTAAATGATGGCACCAATAAACGGCTCTATGGCGCCATTACCCTGCCGGTACAATCGGCGGCCGTAACCCTTCCTCCGGCCCGGCCCAACAATGCCATTCAGCCGCTTGCAAAAAAGGGCATCTGCACGGCAGCCATCCTGGGGCTCAATACAACATCCGTTACTTCGGTTGATTTCAGCAGCTTTGAAAATTTTGTCAACAGCATCCTTACACTTTGTACCGATACCCAGCCCCGCGATGCCTGCCGGCTGCCCACCATGGCCCGGAGAGACCTGCTGGCGGCTTCATTAAAAGCCGGCAACTGGCAGGCATTGATCAGTGGCGGCTCCATTACCGGAGGCCTTCACAATGCGATACAGGACCGGGGCTGCCCGGGAACCCCGGGCGGAAAAGAAACCAGCAACACGGGGATCTATACCCAGCAGGGACAACTGGCCTACGACATCGGGCGGATGGCATTCAGAAGAACCACCGGTTTTTATGACCGGATTGTACAGCTGGCGGATGCCAACTGGAATGAACCGGCCGCAACCCCGGCGCTGGGTGAAACCGAAGCTCCCGGCGCTGCCAACGGAACCGTATGTGGCGCTGTTTTACAGAACATAGCTCCTTACTGCGAAACACCGGAATTTGCTTTATTAAAAACCATCATTGAGCCCAATATCAGCAGCATACCCGCCACCTTTGACGACCTCGTAAACCTGGTTACCGGCTGGATCAACAATATCAATACCGGTTCATTGCCGGGGCTGCTGGCCACTGCTGCGGGCCAGCTGAAAACAGAGCTGGTCAACCGGCTCAATACGCTCAAAGACAACAATGCGCTGGCCGAAAGCGATAAAGAGCGCCTCTATAATGAGCTGAAACGCGAGTTGAGCGCCTCCTGCTTTGGCCGGCGGGATACACAATGGGCCTTACAGGAAGCCATCCGGAATGCCCGCCAGTTCATCTACATCGAAACACCCGGCTTCAGCTTTACGCAAGGCTCCCAGGCAGCCGATTATACGGTGGACCTGGTACAGGAGTTGCAGGATCAGCTAGCCGCAAAACCCGGGCTGAAACTGATCCTCTGCACACCGCGCCAGCCAGACTTTACAAAGAAATATGATCAATGGATCCGTAGCGAGGTAAAAGAGCGTTTTTCCATCATCAGTAACCTGCCAGCCAAACAGGTTGTGGCCTTTCACCCCATTGGTTTCCCCGGGCGGCCCTCCAACCTGGAACAAACAGTGGTTATTGCAGACGATGTGTGGGCACTAACCGGCAGCAGCGCCTTCCGGCGGCGGGGGCTCACCTTTGACGGCAGCAGCGACCTGGTAATAACCGACCTGCAGCAATCGAACGGAAGTTCTCCACTGATCAAAGACCTGCGCATCCGGTTACTGAAACAACGGCTCGGTATCCCCGACAGTGATACCACCAGCAGCCGCTCCCTCCAATTACAAAACATACGCACCACCTTTAAGATGATCCGGGAAACACTGGTAGCCGGCGGGCTGGGCAAAATAGAACGTTTATGGAACGGACATGAAGAGGGCATTGCCTATGCAGACCCGACCATTGACAAGGACCTGGCCAACCCGGATGGACTGGAGTTTAATACACTGAGTGCCGCAGTGTACACGATCTTTACCGATCTGGCACTGTAGTAAGGAATGTCCTTGTGTAACCCTCCATAAACAATGGAATATTCAACTCTTTTTGGCTTTTTTCCACTCGACCAGCTTATGAACAATTTCCCTTTTTATCTCCATTCGCCAGGGATAAGGGCCTGTATCAAAAGTCGCTGTTTTGTCATGCCGTCCCGATGGCGATCGCATCTGCGTCAGGTTAGCATGCAAACTGTACCCGCCGCATAGCGGCGATGAATATTGTAAGAGCGGGTTTTAACCCGTCTCACCATCCAGACGAAGGATTGAGAGCCGTCAGCCCGAAACATTTGCCGTGCCTATGGCACTCACATCTGCCTCTTGGCTGCTGACGTCGCGCTGAAGCAGGACGTTCTAAAATCTATCCGGGACTATGCCCCTCAAAGCCTTTAATAGAGCAGATTTGCCGGCATGCTTACATCCCCTTAACCTGACGCCAATGCGGTGGCGATCGGGATTGTTTCGGCATCTAATGATGCTTGTTCGTCAATAGATGCTGAAACAAGAATAGATCCCGGGTCAAGCCCGGGATGACATCTTCAGAACGACATCATGCTGTAAAACGACTTTTGAAACAGCCCCTTATTAGGTGAAATATCAGCTACCCTGGCTCAGCAGCGTCCCCACCGGGGGCCACCCCCAGCCTTCGTTGATCATCTCTTCATCCATCTCCTCGTCTTCATTCTTATACAGCGAAAGTTCTTCTACAACCGCATCGGGAATCTATCCCAGCTCCAGGGTATCAAGGTTCAGAAAACATACCAGCCCGGCCTGGAGACTTTGTGCAATACCAGGTTTCAATCATTGCTGCGCCGGATGGAGCGATGTGTTTATAGCATGCACCCAATAAAAGCGAGCGATCTTCTGCAGAAGATCGCTCGCTTTTACCAATCGTTGTTCTTATCCTTTTATTTTTTAAGCTCTTTGATCTTTAATGAGCGATAGGATACTTCATTGCCATGATCCTGCAGCAGCAGATGTCCTTTGGGCGCCATTCCAAAATTGGGCCAGTTCTTATACTTACTGATAGCTACCAGCTGTAAGAATTCCGGCGAGCCCCGCTGGTATTCCACCACTTTAAAGCCATTCAGCCAATGTTCTACTTTATTATTCGGGTATACAATAACCATCCCTTTATTCCACTCCCCGATGGGCTTGCGCGATTTCTTATCCCGGTCGGAGGTGATCAGGTCATACACGGAAGCCAGGGTACGGTTTCCGTCCCTTCCCATTTTAGCATCGGGATGCACCGCATCATCCAGCACCTGGTACTCCAGTCCAATAGCCGATCCTTTATTCTTTTCACTCTCGGTTACAAAATACTTCACACCGCTATTTGCTCCTTTTGTCAGTTTAAAATCAAATTCAAAAACAAATGCGCTGTACTGCTGCCGTGTAACAATATCGCCGCCGTTTGCCGATTCTTTCCCCTGGGAAGACAATACCGTCAGCTCGCCATCTTTTACTTCCCAGCCTTTAGCAGGAAAGGATGTTTTGTAAGCGCCTCTCCATCCCGTAGTTGTTTTACCATCAAACAATAACCGGAATCCGTTCTTTTTTTCCGCGGCAGACAGGTTATTGGGAATCATATTTACCACAAAAGTACCATCAAGCGGAGCAGGCTTCAGCCCGGTGGTCCGGATCCGGATATTCTTCCAGCGGATCTGCCGTCCCTCATCTTTTTTATTGCCAATGCCATGTACCTGCAGGGCAATAAAGCCCTTTGGCGTCATATCGTCAACAAGATAAGAGCAGGGAATACCATTTACCCAGGTACGCATGGTATTGCCGATACATTCCAGTTTGATCTTGTTCCATTGCCCTTGTTTAAATGCTTTTTTGGCAGCAGGATTTAACTCCAGTGTATATAACCACCCCCGGCGCGCCTCATCATAAATACCGCCGGTCCACGCCCTGGCCGATGGATCTATCTCAAACTGGTACCCATGCACACGACCATTGTTATAGTCGGCAGTGCTTTCGCTCCTAAACTGCACCCCGGAGTTCATAGTACTATCTACCTTAAACTCCAGTTCCAGGATAAAATCGCCATAGTCCTGCTCGGTTACCATAAAGGAATTGGGCTGTCCATATACCGTTGTGCCCACAATTTCCCCGTTTTCCACGGTATATTTTGCTTTACCATTCAATTGTTTCCAGCCGGTAAAATCCTTACCGTTGAAGAGATTCCTCCACCCCGAACCCTGGGCAGTAGCGGCAAGCACCAGTATAGCACAGCCTGCAAGCATCATTAATTTTTTCATTACCTGTTTTTTAAAAGATACCGGCTAAATTACCTGCTTTCCGTTAAACAACAGAAATTAACTATTCAAACGTTTTCGTAAATAGCTTTTTGATAAATGCTTTATATTCGTCAATATTACAATACAATTATTGCCACATGAGTACAAACAGAAGAGTTTTTATCCGCAATACAGGATTAGCTGCAGCTGCAGCAGGTTTGGGATCCATGGTTCCCCTGGATCTTTTGGCCAGCATCAAAAAAGCAGTATCGCCCAATGACAAGATCGGGATTGGAGTAATCGGGATGAAGGGAATGGGATGGTCCGATCTG
The DNA here is from genome assembly GCF_051201075.1 of Niabella hirudinis. NCBI lineage: Bacteria > Pseudomonadati > Bacteroidota > Chitinophagia > Chitinophagales > Chitinophagaceae > Niabella > Niabella hirudinis. The sequence continues at coordinate 11,400 of NZ_JBPEHJ010000015.1, read as the reverse complement.
TCTTCCATGTTAAAAGTACCCGAAACGCAGTGCGTAGCCGTATGTGATATTGATGACAATATCATCCGGCAACGACTTACAGACCTGGCAAAGATCAGCCCGCTGAAACCGGCTGTTTATAAAGATTACCGCAAATTGTTGCAAAATAAAGATGTGGACGTTGTGATCATAGGTACCCCGGACCACTGGCATTGCCTGCAGATGATTGATGCCTGTGCCGCCGGAAAAGACGTATACTGCGAAAAGCCGCTGGCCAATTCCATTTTTGAAGTACAGCTGATGGTGAAGGCAGCCGCCCGGTACAACCGCATGGTTCAGGCAGGCCAATGGCAGCGTAGCCAGCAGCATTTTAAAGATGCCATCGCCTATGCACAATCTGGTAAGCTGGGCCGCATTTCTTCAACAAAAACCTGGATGTATCGCGGAGGATCCACCCCATTGCCGGTGGTACCTAATTCCCCGGTACCGGCGGGGGTCGATTATACGATGTGGCTGGGGCCTGCCAAAAAAAGGCCGTTTAACAAAAACCGATTCCATTATGAGTTTCGCTGGTTCTGGGATTATGCCGGGGGACTGATGACGGACTGGGGCGTGCACCTGATCGATATCGTATTAATGGGTATGAAGGCCGAAGCGCCTAAATCGGTGATGGCTACCGGTGGCAAATTTGTATTTCCTGATGATGCCCGCGAAACCCCCGACCTGCAAACCACCCTCTACGATTTTGGCTCCTTTCAGATGAGCTGGGAACATAACCTGGCCACCGGAGTGGGCCTGTATAACATGCAACATGGTATCGCCTTCATTGGCGAGAACGGTACCCTGCTCCTAAACCGGGGAGGCTGGGAAGTACGGCCCGAAAAAAACAAGATCGAAGCCGTGCCCTGGACCAAATCTGTTGACAATGGGCTGAACCTGCATACGACCAACTTTATTGATGTGGTAAAATCGCGCAAAAAAGCAGACCTGCACTGCCCCGTAGAAGCGGCTGCAACCGTGGCTATTGCCAGCCACATGGGTAATATTGCCGTGCGCACAGGGCAAAAAATCTACTGGGATCAGGCAAAGAACCAGTTCAATACCCCCGCAGCTACCCAGCTGGTAAAACCGGTGTATCAAAACGGCTGGAGGCTGCCCGCGGTTTGATACTAATGCTGCCCTGAAGATGTCATCCCGGGCTTGACCCGGGATCTATTCTTGTTTCAGGCTCGATTGAACGGCAATATGCATAGATGCTGAAATGAATTCAGCATGACAGCGACAATTTGGAATGCCTCCCAGGCATAGTATACTGAGCAGTGACGAAGCATGCTGAGCTACGACGAAGTATACTGAGCAGTGACGAAGCATAGGTTGTATCTTTGCAAAAAGATATAACTTATGAAATCTTTTTTTGTCATTTTCCTTTTTGCTGTTGCTGCCGGCTGTGCAAAGAAAACCGCACCGGCCATTGATACAAACGGCACGGCCTTAAGCCTGGCGCTGAATGAAAAAAAATCGTATGGCAGCATAACAATTATGGTTTCCCGGATACAGGAAAGCCGCTGCCCTATGAACGCCCGCTGCATCCGGGCCGGGGAAGCCATTGCCGACCTCGTCATCAGCGATAACAAAAGCAGCATTACCGTTTCTTTATGCACCGGGGCCGATTGTGAGCGGCAAAAAACAGGCGCGCAGGCCAGGGCGGTACTGGGCACCCATCAATACCTGCTGGACCTGACCGACATTATCCCCAACCCCACAAAAACCCTGGATAAAGGCACGCAGAAAGTAATATGCTCCATCCGGAAACTACAGTAGCATGGAAAACGGGCCGGTTATATTATTTGATGGCTTCTGTAACCTCTGTAACGGTTCGGTGCAGTTTATTATCAAACACGATAAACGCAACCGTTTCAGGTTTGCATCCCTGCAATCGGCGGCCGGGGCACAGCTCCTGCGGCAATATGCACTGCCGCAAACCTGCCGTTCGGTGGTGCTTATCGAAAACGGGAAGGCGTTTCTGCGTTCAGCAGCCGCATTAAGAATTGTACGAAAGCTAAAAGCGCCCTGGCCTTTGCTGTACCTGTTCATCATTATTCCCCCATTTATCCGCAACGGCATATACAACTGGGTTGCCCGCAACCGCTACCGGTGGTTTGGCCGGGCCAGCCAGTGTATGCGCCCAACCCCGGAGCTTCAGGAAAAATTTATTGGGTAAACCCGGCGCAGCCCGTCTCTTTGTATTGCCGCCCCCCTGTGCCTTTATAATTGATCTGAACTGTTGTTGCCACGAAGGCAGGAAGACCCGAAGATACACGAAGAGCAAAGAATCTGTGTTTCTGCGTTTCAGTGGCAATGACCATCTGCGCACTAAGATTTAATCCCATTCGTTGCGATCTTTGCGAATTCTTTTTGGTTAAGTATTCAACCGCAAGGGGCGCCAGGGTAACGCTAAGTTCGCTAACGTATTTAATACCCTTTCCCTGCCGTCTTTGCGGATCCTTCGCGTACTTCGCGGTTAAGCGCACCTCCTATTTCATCGAAGTAAGCCACCAAACATTTCCAAAAGGATCCCTAACTCCCGCGCTATGCCCGTAATCCCGCTGCGCCAGCTCATCAATAATTTCACACCCATTGTTTACAGCCTTGCGCAGGGTTTCGGCAGCATCATCTACATATACAAATAAATTAGCCGGTGCCGCGTCATATCCTTCTGTTACATCTGCAAACAGGATATTGCAGCCATTGATCTGTACTTCGGCATGCATAATCTCTTTACTGTCTTCATCGCGATAGCTCTTAAAAATTTCAAGGGCATTGAATACACGCTGCGTAAAACCGATAAAGGATTCAGCATTCAGCAGGATCAGGTAAGGCATCAGCGGCTGGTGACCTTTGGCTACTTTCATCTGTTAATTTTTTATTGATTTTTATGGGTCAGATGGAATTCGCTATAAAAATTATCATCGCTTTTGATATAAATTACCCGATACTTTTTATAGCTCATTTCATATAAACTGTTTTAACAGGAACAAGTAAGCCGGCTACTTTGTTGTATCCCTGAAAAAAGGAAGCAATGCATCCCGCAATTGCTCCGGCATGGCAGCCCGCTTCATGGTACGGGCTTCCATAAAATAAAGCACCACATGGCCCTTGGCCAGCAATTCCTTTTTATCATTGTAAGCCTCCTGGTGAAAGGTAATCCGGTGCCCCTCCGGAAGTTCATGCAGGTTTGCCGTAACCGTGATCAGGTCATCATAGGTAGCCGGCCGAATGTACCGGCAATGCACTTCTATCACCGGCATAATGATCCCCGCCCTTTCCATAGCTGCATAAGTAATACCAAGGTTCCGGATCGACTCGGTACGCGCCACTTCAAAATAATTGATATAATTACTGTGATATACCACACCCATTTTATCTGTATCGGCATACCGCACCCGGAGCTGTGTTTCTGAAACGAACATATACGCTTATTTACCAATTGTTTTATCCAAACTGTACTTTCCCGGGCCCACCAGCAGCAGTACCAGAAAAACGGCCAGAAAAACCCCGGCCAGTTCACCCTTTCCAAAAAAATCTCCGCTATGCGCTACAAACAAGGCCACACACATGGCAATCATCAGCGGGATCACCGCCAAACGGGTTAACAAACCTAAAACAACAAATACCGCGCAAAAGAACTCGGCAAAAACCGTCATCCCCAATGAAGCTTTTACACCAATATGAAAAGGATCTGCAAAGCCTTTGGCCGCCATTTCCGAAAAGCCGGTCAGCTTTTTATATCCGTGATTGATGGCCATTGCGCTGCCGGCAACTACCCTCAGTATCAGCAAAGCCAGCGACACAGTCCCATCTTTATACTTTGTATTCAACCATTTCATAGAATTTGTTTAGTTCTTTGTTAAAAAACAAACATAGGTATAATTTCGATTTTTTCCTGCGGGGAATTGTATATTCGTTCCCGTAAAACGTTCGATCATGTTCCCTATATTGTCCGCTTATTTATACCAGGAAAAAAAGATCACGCTTCCCGGGATCGGCCGGTTTGAGCTGATTCCTGTAAATGCATCTACCGGCTTTCAAACCGTTGAAGCTCCGGGCTGGGAGATCCGCTTTACCGAAAACAAGGCGGTGGAAAGCAGCGAAAACCCTGAAGGTCTTTTTGCCCTGCTTGGATCAAAGGAAGCCATCAGCAGGGATGAATCCCGGCAGCAGTTTGAAGAGTTTGCCCGGAATATTCTTGTGAAGCTGAATGACCAGGAAACAGTTGAATGGGAAAACGTAGGAATTCTTGAAAAGCCCGATACGCGTATTGCATTTACTCCCAAAGCGATCCCGCTATCGCCCTTTACCGGCATTGCGGCACAAAAAGTGTTGCGCGACCACGCGCATCATCCCGTACTGGTAGGCGAAAAAGAAACGAGCCTGGGGGCCGCCAGAGAGCAGCTGCAGGAACGGAGCGCTAAAAAAAGCAATTCAAAGAAAATAACCTGGATCGTACTTGCTGCAATCATTATCGTTGGCGCTGTTTTCTTTTTAAGAAACGGATGCAGCCTGCAGTCCGCAGGAAACCAGCAACAGGCCCCGGTGCAAAAAGCCGGCCCAACTTACAAGTTGGAGTAATGAGGTCAATAGGCAGCGGGCAATAGGCAATAGCAAGTAGGATATAGCGTATCAATAACCTGAAACATAAAACCTGAAACGCTACCAGCCCTATCAGGCGTCCCGGGGTTTTACCTTCTTTAAAAGCAGGTAGAGTGCCACCGGGATGATATTAAAAATCAGGACTACGATAATACCCAGCACTTTCAGATGCGCCGGCAATACCTTATCCAGGAGGATCGACCTGATCCCAAAAGCAACCACCAGTACATAAAGCAGGATCAGCAAAAAGTAAAGCGCCATATATTATTGTTGAAGTTGTTTAAACTTAGGAAGGAATGGTATTCCCCGCAGATTTACGCCAATTTTTTGCGCAGAAAATCAATTAGCGGGAATCAGCGGTATATTGAATCTGCCCAAAATCCGCAGGAGCCTTAGAATCCTTACTGTTTGGGAGAAAGTCTAATCAACTTAAATGACAAATACATTACCTTCATAAGAAAATATGAATTTATGAAAAATTTATACTTTCTGCTTATAGCTGTTTCCATATATTCCATTTCCTGTTCTAAATCATCATATAAAAAACCTTTGAATAATAAGGAATCTGAATCTAACGATAGCAATCCGCTGGTTTTAGCTGATAAAAATAAAGCGTATTATGATTCCTTAATTGGTACATGGAAACTTGTAAAACAGGTTTCCGACATGGGGCCGGTTGTCTTCCCCGCCTCCTATCGGCGAACACTTACATTTGACAGTACCTTCTTTTATACGGACAGCGTACAATACGATTCTGAAAATAGTAAGATTGCTACTTTTAAATATAACATTGAGGTGAAAGAGTCGGATGGTCCAGGCTATAACCCCTATATATTTCTAAACCCCAACAACGAGGGATGGTCAATGAGATCCGGCGTTTTTCAGGGTGAGGCTAATGACACACTTTCTATTTTTAATGGAGTAGGCTCCGAATATTACGTTAAGGCTTCGTCCCAAAAGTAAAATCAACAGCACGGCTATTCGCTACATTCATCTAAGATTCCGTTACAATAAAGATCATATCCGAATTATTCAGGTGTCGGCGTCTCAAAACCGGATGCCCGCTCCCAAACCAGCCATATAGTAAACGTTATCGCGCTCCAGTTTCCACTGATCCGGGTGATGATCATCCGAAGCCCTGCCTCCCAGGGCGCCCCCAACGCTGAAATTGGCGGCCAGGCACAGGATTCTGTTCACATTTACGGTAAGTTTTCCGCTGAAAGCCAGGGACGAAAACCGGGCCTGTTCTCTCACATAAGCGCCCGTTGTATAGGGGAAGGAGCCATTATCATTAGCGCCCGCAACCCGGTAATAGGCAACTATATTCTTTGAAGAAAAAATGTATTGCGGTCCCATACCCAGCCGAACGCGTCCCCGGTTCTGCGGATAAAACCGCATCGCCAACCCCAATCCATAAGCTCCTTCGTTTACGCCCACAAACGGGGCCACATCCAGCCCCAGCCGGTTGTTAAGCACCGTACGTTCATACGACAGCTGAAAAACAGCCGAGGGCCGGTTGCGCATATTGGCCGGAGCATTGTATTCCAGGTTGGTATTGGCCATGTCAAAAACGCCGCCGGAAGCAATAAGGGTATGCGGACCCAGCTTTTCGTATGCTCTTTGCCGGGCCGCCTTTTCCGGGCCGATGGGCCGGTGTCCCCGTCCCGTTGAAAAATAATCGGCGGTACCATTCGCATATACGATAGAATCCACATATTTTATTGGATACTTATATACCGGGCCATCCGGATTATGCAGTTTCCTGTATTTTATAAACTCTATATCCACCTCGGTAATCCGTGCCTCTATAACCCGGCGCTCCTTTCTGGAATAAATCCGGTCCTGCGCCACCGCGGGCAGCATTCCTATGATCAAAAACAGGACTGTTAGTATCACTCTCATACAATTACTTTTAATGGTTGGCTATCTTTTTGGGATCGGCCGGGTTTGTAATATCATAAAGCAGGAAACCGCCCGCTGCATAAACGATCAAAATATGATCATAAGGGATCACATCTATAAAGTCCGTACCGTCCGATACAATTTTGCGACTGACGGGTTGGGTTTTATCTGCAACATCCACCACATTCAGCCCGTTTGTTCCCATACATACATAAAGAATATTGTCCTTAAGCCCAAGCCCCTGCGGCTCGCTCATGGGCAGGGACGATACCTGTTTGGGACTTAAAATACGAGTACCCTGTATGTCATAAATGTTCAGCTGATTTAATGTGCCGCCACATCCGTTATTATTGCTGCGCAGGGTTACATAGGCATAGTTTTCATCGGCCACTACGGGATCGCAGGAGCGGAGATGCTGCGCCTGCCCCTGGAGCTGCGGCTTTTTAGGATTGCTGTTGTCAAAAACATACATGCCGGTTTCGGAACCTATAAAAAGCTTATCCCGGTACGGAAAAATGGTTTCTATATTCCAGCCCACATTCTGGGTGCTCAGCAGGAGCATTTGTGCGGGGTTGGAGATGTCATAGGTCTGCAGCGATGAGCGGCTTACCAGGTAAAGATAATCTCCCGAAATGGTCATACGGGCTGTAGACCCCCCGGCACCCGAACCAGGGGACGATGCAGTATCTCCTTTTTTACAACCGGTACAAAAGAGCAGGATCAGGGGCACAAACATGAAGCATTGTTTCAATTTCATAAGAGCGATTTTTGGGTTTAATAAGAACAGGCCGGGTTGATCAATGTTTTCTTTTGCCAGCCGATCACCACTCCTCTCGTTTTGTCAGGGCATTCAAACGGGCCACGTTCAGGAGGAAGCGCCGAAGATCGCTTCAGCCCCAGTGAGGCCGGCATCCGCTTTACCACACTTAACTGGTCATTTTCAATTTTCAGGACCACGATATCGTCCTGGCTATTGGTATACACCAGGCCATTTCTTACGGCCACTTCCTGCGCGCCGGCCGCTTTTATAAAAGCTTTTGGCACGGGCGCCGCGGGATCCGAGATATCTGTAATGTGAACCCCTTTGCCCGTTTCTACCTGGTACAGCACGCCATCCTCCACGTAAATTTTGCCACCGCTGGCTACAGGTTGCGCAGCCATCAGAACAATACTGGCCATATCTGCCGGATCTCCATAAACAGGGGCATACCCGGTGACTTCATTTTTTTTACTGGAACAAGACAGCAGCAATAGCAGGCCCGTTAGCACCGGCAATAATTTTTTCATGGCTTGGTTTTTTCAGTCTTTTCAGAATTTTGGTCAATATGTTTTGTTTCAAACCGGGCATCACATTGGCAGGTTTTCATTTGATGCGGGGCACCGGTATTATAAATGAAACGCAGCTGGTGTTTAAAACGCAACAACGACATCATCTTTTTCTGATAGCAGATGATACCATAAAAAAGAGGCCGCTCTGATTGTCAGAACGGCCTCCCGTATACGTTGATCCGAAAAAATTGCTAAATAATATCCATCGCCTTTACAAAAAAGGTAGTTACAAACGGCAATACCAGCGTAAGCCAGGGATTATGGCTAAAAATTAAAAACAGAAAAAAAGCAGTGGACAGGAAGAAGAGAATCCACATTAATCCTTTATTTTTTGATGCCATCTTTAAAATTTTGCACAAAAATAAGGGAACCCGGCGATATTATACGGTATGGGGGATAAAATATCGGGACCACCGCATGAATTTGTTTCGATCCGGAAGTAAGCCGCCCAATGCGCCGGGGCCACCATCATAGCATTAAATCCCGACTATTAAAATGCAATTGCCTCAAAAAAATCGTCACATTTTTTAAATGCGTATCAAATACACAATATCTTTATGAAAAAAGAGTAACGATTATCAGATAAAACCCTGTTACTTGCCGGTTTTAAAAAAAATTGTTGATTGATGAAAGTTCAGTTCAATATAAAGTTCCATACAAAATACGGGGAAAGTTTATGGTTGTGTGGTTTGGATAACATATCGGGGAACAACCAGGGCGGGCGTGGTATCCTGATGAAATATCTGAATTATGACTACTGGGCGCTTGAACTGGACCTGGATCAGCAGGTCCTCCCGCAACCGCTTTCTTATTTTTATATTTTTGAGACCAACGAGGGAGAAAGGATCCCGGAATATAAAGCAGCCCGGCAGCTGCAGCTCCCCCGGGATCCCAAAGGCTCCCTGGTTATTTATGACACCTGGGTCGATATGGGCGCTATTGAAAACGTGTTTTACACAGCCCCATTCCAGGAAGTGCTGCAACATACGCCGCCTTCCCCGCCCGCTACTTTTACACCGGAAGCCAACTATACTTTTGTGGTGAGAGCCCCGCTGCTGGAAGCGCAGGAGGTGGTTTGCCTGCTGGGAAATATACCCGAGCTCTCCGGCTGGAACACTGCAGCGCCGGTGTTGCTGCAGCAGACAGGAAGCGATTGGGTGGCAAGTCTACCGGTATCATCGGTTCCTTTTTCGCTGGAATATAAATATGGCATCTACAATAAAAAGCAGGAACGTTTTGTGGCCTATGAAGAAAAAGAAAACCGGGTGTTTGGTCCGCCGGTACACGAAAACGAAACGGTCATACTCCACGATGGCTTTATAAGACGCCCCGGTAATACCTGGCGCGGCGCCGGGATGGCCATCCCCGTGTTTAGCCTGAGAAGCGGGAACGGACTGGGTATTGGTGAATTCAATGACCTGGAACCACTGGCGGACTGGGCACAACAAACGGGGTTAAAGCTCATACAGATCCTGCCCGTTAACGACACTACCGCCACATTTACCTGGAGGGATTCTTATCCCTATGCCGCCATTTCGGCCTTTGCCCTGAACCCTGTTTACCTGAATATAGAAACCGTAGCCGGCGACAGCGCACCGGAGTTGATAGAAGAAATGCAGGCCGAAAAGGAACGGCTGAATGCTGTTCCCCGGGTTGACTATGAGGCTGTCGTAAAATTAAAATTCCGGTTGCTCAGGCAATTGTTCGATCGGCGGGGCAAGGAACAGCTGGCATCAAAAACCTACAAGGCGTTTTTCAAAACCAACCAGCATTGGTTACAGCCATACGCAGTTTTCTGTTATCTGAGAGACCAATATAAAACGGTAGACTATTTGAAATGGAGAACGCACTCCGTATATGATGCAGCGGAGGTGAGCAAGCTTTTCAAAAACAACCCGGTTGTGGGTTTTTATTGCTTTCTTCAGTATCACCTGCATCTTCAGCTGGAAGCAGCTGTTGCTTATGCCCATAAAAAAGGCATCGTGATCAAGGGCGATATCCCGATTGGTGTATACCGCTACGGATGTGATACCTGGATGGCTCCTGAGCTCTACAATATGGAGTTGCAGGCCGGCGCTCCCCCGGACGACTTTGCTGTTCACGGTCAAAACTGGGGCTTTCCTACCTACAACTGGCCCCGGATGCAGGAAAACCAGTTTAGCTGGTGGAAAAGCCGTTTTGAACAGATGAGTCATTATTTTGATGCCTTTCGTATTGATCATATCCTGGGCTTTTTCAGGATCTGGAGCATTCCGCTGGATGGGGTGCAGGGTATTATGGGCTACTTTGACCCCAGCATTCCTTTGGAAGCGGAGGACTTTCACCGGTATGATATACCTTTTCATGAAGACCGGTTTTGCACACCTTTTATCAACGATGTTGTGCTGAACCAGGTATTTGGAGAAAAGGCCGGAGGTGTAAAAGAGCAGTTCCTGCAATCGGAAAACGGATTCGATTATTCTTTTCTTCCCCAATTTGACAGCCAGCGAAAACTGGAAAACTGGTTTGCCCTTAAAAACGGGCCGGATGATCTCAAACAGGGCCTGTTTCAGCTGTTGGCCAATGTACTGGTTTTAAAACAAAGCAGGGAGGGGCACACCGCTTACCATCCCCGGTTCGGATTGGACAAGACGCTCTCCTTTCAATCCTTGCCCCATGATCAGCAGGACAAATTAAATGCACTCGCCAACGATTATTTTTTTAACAGGCAGGACACCTTCTGGAAAAAAGAGTCGCTAAAAAAATTGCCGGATCTCAAGGCCGCTACCAATATGCTGGTCTGTGGCGAAGACCTGGGGCTGGTACCGTCCTGTGTGCCGGAAGTGATGAAGGAGCTCGGCATTCTTAGCCTCGAAATTCAGCGGATGCCCAAGCAATCCGGAATCCGCTTTTTTAACCCTGCAACGGCCCCCTATCTTTCCGTGGTGTCGCCCTCAACCCACGATATGAGCACCATCCGCGGCTGGTGGGAGGAGAACCGGGAGCTGACGCAAATTTTTTACAATGAGATGCTGCACCTCCAGGGCGAAGCCCCCGTTTATTGCGAAGACTGGATTAACCGGGAGATTGTTCAGCAGCATTTTAACTCCCCGGCCATGTGGTCGATATGCCAGTTACAGGATCTGCTGGGCATGGATGATCATATCCGGCGAAAAAACCCCGGGGAGGAGCGGATCAATATCCCGGCCGACCCGCACCATTACTGGCAGTACCGGATGCACATACCGCTTAAGGACCTGATTGCCAACAAGCCCTTTACCAATCTCCTGAAAACGATGATAGCGAATAGCGGACGATAGACAGGACTGTTCCAGGTTTCGGCTTCTGTTCCTGAGGAACTATACCTTCGAAGAAAGGGTTTCAGGTTTAACGTTCAAAGTTTCACGTTAGATTCGTTTTTATTTTTGATGGACTGTTCGCTGTTTCTTGTTTGAAGTTTGATATTACAGGTGTCCGGGGAAAAAAGTAAGTGTAAATAAAAGAAGGAGGCTTTTGGGCCTCCTTTTAAGTAGATTTAGGTTACCACACACAAAATCTACG
>NZ_JBPEHJ010000014.1:0-107689 GCF_051201075.1 Niabella hirudinis | reverse complement strand
AAATCAGAAATCAGAAATCAGAAATCAGAAATCAGAAATCAGAAATCAGAAATCAGAAATCAGAAATCAGAAATCAGAAATCAGAAATCAGAAATTCCCACATTTTCACATCTCCACATTTTCACATTATTCATTAATGCGCTTCCAGCCAGTTGCTTCCCTCGCCGCATTCAGCAATCACCGGCACTTCAAAAGGGAGGGGTAGTGCTGCCTGCATGTTTTCAATGATCAGGGGTTTAAGCTCCTGTACTTCTTCTTTTAATGCGTCAAAGATCAGCTCATCATGTACCTGCAATATCATCCGGCTTTTGAGCCCTGCCTTTTTCATGGCGGCAGCTACTTTTTGCATGGCCAGTTTGATCATATCGGCCGCAGTGCCCTGGATGGGCGAATTGATGGCATTGCGCTCTGCAAAGCCTCTCACCGTAAAATTGGAGGAATTGATATCCTTCAGCCAACGCTTACGCCCCATCAGGGTTTGCACATATCCATGCTCGCGGGCAAAATTGATGGTATCATCCATATACCGCTGAATGCCGGAAAATTCTTTTTTATAACTGTCAATGATACCTTTGGCTTCCGTACGGGAAATACCCAGATTATCCGCCAGCCCAAAAGCGCCCTGCCCATAGATAATGCCGAAGTTAACGCTCTTTGATTTGTAACGCATTTCCCTGGTAACCGCATCCATCTCCACATTAAATACTTTAGAGGCGGTTGCCGTATGAATATCGGTACCTTGTTTAAAGGCATTAACCATATTTACATCACCGCTCATGGCAGCTACGATCCGCAGTTCGATCTGTGAATAGTCGGCAGACAATAATGTATGCCTTTCATCGCGTGGGATAAACGCCTTACGGATTTCTTTGCCCCGCTCCGTACGTACCGGTATATTCTGCAGGTTGGGGTTATTACTGGCCAGCCGGCCGGTAACCGCCACCGCCTGTCCGTAGGTAGTATGCACCCTGCCGGTTTTGGGATTGATCAGTTGCGGAAGGGCATCCACATAAGTGGAGCGCAGTTTGGTCAGCTCCCGGAAGGCAATAATCTGGTCGGCGATCGCATGTCCCTTTGCCGCCAGCTTTAATAAAACATCTTCTCCTGTCTGGTACTGGCCGGTTTTTGTTTTTCTTGCGGAGCCATCCAGTTTGAGCCGCTCAAACAATACTTCTCCCAATTGTTTTGGAGAGGCCAGGTTGAATCTTACGCCAGCAATTTCAAATACGTTCTTTTCCGCTTCAGCAGCGTCTTTTTCCAGTTCTTTTGAATAGTTTTTTAAAAACTCCTCGTCAATACGGATTCCTTCAAACTCCATATTGGTGAGCACCCGTACCAGCGGATTTTCTACTTCTTCAAACACTTTCTGCACCTGCCGTTTTTCCAGCATGGGCTCAAATACGGCTTTTAGCTGGAAGGTGATATCCGCATCCTCCGCTGCATAATCCTTTATTTTATCAATCTCCACATCGCGCATCGTGCCTTGCGTCTTTCCTTTTTTCCCAATCAGTTCTTCTATATGAATGGGTTCATAGCCCAGGTATTTGGCGCTCAGCTGGTCCATGCTCCGCTTGCCATCCGGCTCAATCACGTAGTGGGCCAGCATGGTATCAAAGATTTTTCCCCTGGGTTCCACACCATACCATTTTAACACCAGCAGGTCGTATTTTAAGTTCTGGCCGATCCACAATTTCTTTTCATCCTCAAATAAGGGCGCCAGCAAATCCAGTATTTTTTTTGTTGCCTCCCTGTCGGCCGGGCAGGGAATATAATAGCCGGTACCTGCTTTAATGGAAAAGCTCATGCCCACCAGCTCGGCAAGATTGGCATCAATATTCGTAGTTTCCGTATCAAAGCACACCTCCGCTACCGGCAGCAGTTCATGCACCAGTTCTTTAATAGCGTCTTCGTCTTCAAGGGCCTTATAATCCGGCTGCGCATCGCTGATGGTCTTTAACTGGGAGGGTATAGCGGCCGGCGCTTCATCCTCCGCTTCGGTAATATCGGCGCCCCCGATCACATTTCCAAACAGATCGATCTGCACCCCTTTTCCGGCCTGTGTTTTAGCAGCTGTTGCTGCCGCACCATCTCCGGGCTCTTCACCCAGCAGGCGTTTGGCCAGGGTGCGAAATTCGAGCTCACCGAAGATCTCTTTCAGCGCTTCGTTGTTCCAATCCTTCACCAGGAAATCTTCTTCATGAAAATCAACCGGCACTGTAGTGATGATGGTAGCCAGCTTTTTCGACAGGATGGCCATCTCTTTGCCCTCCTGCACTTTCCGGCCAAGAGCACCTTTTATATTTTCCGCATTGGCCACCACATTCTCCAGCGTTTCATATTCTGCCAGCAGCTTGGCCGCGGTTTTTTCTCCCACACCGGCAATCCCGGGTATATTATCCACGGCATCGCCCATGAGCCCCAGCACATCAATCACCTGCGATACATTTTTTATATTCCACTTGGCACAAACCTCTTCAGGACCCATGATCTCCACATCTCCACCCTGGTAACCGGGTTTATAAATCTTTATTTTATCGCTTACCAGCTGACCATAATCCTTATCAGGAGTTACCATAAACACATCGTATCCCTGTGCGGCTGCCTGTTTGCTAAGGGTACCAATAATATCATCCGCTTCATATCCATCCGATTCAATCACCGGTATATTAAATCCTTTTATGATCCGTTTGATATCGGGTACCGCTATTAAAATATCTTCGGGCGTTTCCTGACGGTTGGCCTTATAATCCGCATAATCCGTATGACGTTCTGTAAGAGCGTGGGTATCAAAACAAACAGCTATATGGGAAGGTTTCTGTTTGTTTATGAGCTCCACCAGGGTATTGGTAAACCCAAACTGGGCATTGGTGTTTTTATTTTTACTGGTGATCCTGGGGCTGCGAATGAGCGCATAATAGGCGCGAAAAACCAGCGCATACGCATCTAACAGAAATAACTTTTTCTCCATGCTGCTAAGGTAATGTATAGAATTTATAATGAAGGTTGTTTATGATTGCCTATTCAATGTCGTTTCCTTAGCACGCGGACGCCCAATATAGACTCACAGATTCCCCAGATTTTTACAGATCCTGCAAAGCGGGACATTTAGGTGGAGATTTTCGGGTCCCCTTCTTAAGAAAATGATATTGAATGCCGAACGCTGAATGCTGAATGCCACCATAAACCATTAACCATTGACTATTGACCATCTCCACATTTTCAAATTTTCAGCTATATTTACCGCAAATCCAGCCACAATAACCACGATACATTTAAACTACTATGAAAAAAAGATCATTACTGCTTTCCTTTATTTGCCTTTTCGCAGCCTTTCAATTTGCTTTTGCTCAGGATGATATTGTTACCAGCACTGCCAGTACGGACGGCCCCGGATACCCCTTGTACCAAACAGGATTTTATGCCGGCCTGCGCGGTGGTTATCTTTTAAAAAACAAATCCCTGTACGAAAACCCGCTTTACCGCCTCAACAGCGGTCTTTTTGCCGAAGTAAACGGCGGCTGGAGAAAAAATGCCTTTGGCTGGGAACTGGCCCTTGGCATGCTCAATATCAAAAGGGACCATCCGGATACACGCCGCTTTATTGCATCGGCGCAGGATGTGCTCAGAAGCATGGGAAACTCCGCGCAGTTCCGGAACGCAATCGACTCCGGACAGGCAAAAAGCGATTATTTTACGTTTCCCGAAAGTACACAGCAGGCAGCAGTTAGCAAGGATCTTAAAAGCTTTTATGCCCTTACCGGCCCACGGATCTGGTTTGGCCGCCAAAAGCTGCAGGGTTCTGTTTATGTACAAGGGGGCGTTGCAATGACCCGGTTTGGCTACTACTACCTTAAGGGCAAGGGCGCTTCGCCCGATACGTATACCTATAGTGTAAACAATACACTTGTTTTAAGCGCCCCGGCTGCTGCTGCGGCGCCGGAGAACCCAACCATTGGTACCGCTACCGTCAACATCTCCGGAGATTATGAAAAATACGGTATGACCAATGCTTTCTTTGACGCGTATAAAGCAAGTGGTGCGGAAAGTCCGGCAGCCCTGAAAGAAAAAAACAAAATGCAATTCCTTGGACGCGGAGGCGCCAGCTTGGAATTTTTCTTTTCGCCTAAAGCCTCCCTGTCGCTGGGAGCCGACTTTTGGTATATTCCATCGCCCGACATGAAGGGGCAGGCTACGGCCAATGGTATTGCAAGCGGCAGCATCAGCCTCTTTAAGCCGGATCCGGCTGTCGAGCGGGACGCCAGCTACCGGGATAAATACGACCTGAGCCGGTCTTATACGGAAAAAAAGAACCTGGGACTTTTAAGCGTCAGCCTGGGCTTAAAGATCTGGATGGGCAAAAAACGGGCAGCACCGGTTATTGCGCCCCCGGTTATTCCCCGGGCATTGCCCCCGGCGGATAAAAACCTGGCGGTAAAAGTAATCGACAAACCCACAGGAAAACCCCTGGATGGCGTGAATATCAGGATTGAAAAAGAGGGGGACGAATCTATTATTGAAACCATGACCATGGAGGACGGCAGCATTCCCCTGCAAAGGGCACTGGCCAGGGGCAACTACAGGATTACCGGGATCAAAAACGGGATCAAAACAACCGGGGCCGCTGTAGCTATTGCCGATTTTTCGGCACCGGCTGCCACCATCTTCCGCGAGCTCATCCACAATGATATCCGGTTTACCCTGGCAGGCAAAACCATCAATAAGGCCAGTATGGACTCACTTCCGTTTATTCAAACCTCTTTAACCAATGTGACCCGGGGAAGCGCTGAACAGAGGACCTCCGACTCCTCCGGCCGGTTCAACTACCAGCTGGACCAGAACAGCGACTATAACGTCATCGCACAAAACAAGGGTTATTTCTCCAACCGTGAAAAAGTGACCACTAAGGGGCTTAACCGCAGCGAGGTGATCTATGTGAACCTGGCGCTGAAAGTAATGGAATTAAAAAAAGACGCCTCCATTGTATTAAAAGATATTTATTACAACTACAATAAATGGGATATTCGCCCGGATGCAGCGCTGGTGCTGGACAACCTGATAAAAACGCTGGAGGAGAACCCTTCCGTTAAAATTGAACTTTCCTCACATACCGACAGCCGGGGCGGCGATGCTTTTAATATGACCCTTTCGCGCAGGCGCGCAGAATCCGCGGTGCAATACCTGGTAAGCAAGGGTATTGCTGCAAGCCGGCTAAAGGCAATGGGTTATGGCGAAAGCCGGTTGCTGAACAATTGCGGCAACGATACACCCTGCAGTGAGGAGCAGCACCAGCTAAACCGGCGCACGGAGATAAAAGTGCTGGAGTAACGCAGCGCTTCTTCACCGGCGGGGCATTGCAAGACGGCCCGCACGGCGCCGGCCTTGCCCGGTAGCACACAGATACCGGTCAACACCTTCAACGGTAAGCCAACAGGCCTGGGGCCGGCTATTGATTTTGTTACAAAAGTTTTTGTTGCAGGATATTTTGCAACAACCGACTTTGCAACCGATTTGTTGCAAAGTCGGTTGCCATACTCCATATTGCAACAGGCAGGCCTGCCTTTTCGCTGCTAACATCGCGCTGAAGCACGACGTTCTAAATCTATCCGGGGCTATCCCCCTCAAAGCCTTTAATAGCGCAGATTTGCCGGCATGCTTACATCCCCTTAACCTGACGCGCATGCGATCGCCATCGGGACGGCATGACAAAACAGCGACTTTTGGTACAGCCTTATTTGTTTGTTGAAGGCAACGGAGGCAATCGCTATAAAAGGCTTTCTACCGTTTCATCTCTTCCAGCTCCTTCTGCATTTTGAACATCTCATCCCGTAATCGCGCCGCTTCCATAAAGTCGAGGTCTTTGGCGGCTTTTTCCATTTCCTTCTTCACCTTAGCAACCGCTTTTTCCATCTGCGGAATGGTCTTATACTCCGCCGGGTCTTCGGCCGCTACGGTGATCATGTCCTCGTCAAAACTAATGGCATACTTGTCTTTTTCGTCAAACCCTTTAATATCCAGTACCGAGGTTTGTTTGAATACCTGTTCCTTTGATTTTTTTACAGTGCGGGGTGTAATATCATGTTCGATATTATACGCGATCTGTTTTTCTCTCCGGCGATCCGTTTCATCAATGGTGCGCTGCATACTGCCGGTCATTACATCGGCGTAAAATATTACCCGGCCATCCACATTGCGCGCGGCGCGGCCCGCGGTTTGGGTCAGCGATTTTTCATTTCTCAAAAACCCTTCCTTATCCGCATCCAGGATCGCCACCAGGCTTACCTCGGGGAGATCCAGTCCTTCCCTTAAAAGGTTTACCCCCACCAGTACATCAATCTCTCCCAGGCGCAGCTGGCGCAGGATCTCCACCCGGTCCAGGGTATCCACCTCACTGTGGATATACTTGGATTTTATATTGATGCGATGCAGGTATTTATCCATCTCCTCTGCCATGCGCTTGGTAAGGGTGGTTACCAATACGCGATCGCCTTTCGTTACCGTTTTGTCAATTTCATCCAGCAGATCATCGATCTGGTTGATGCTGGGACGCACTTCAATGGGCGGGTCCAGCAGTCCCGTGGGGCGTACTACCTGTTCTACAATTACACCACCGGTCTTTTCAAGTTCATATTTATCCGGTGTAGCCGAAACAAAAACCATCTGGTTTTGCAGGTTCTCAAATTCATGAAAGTTCAGGGGGCGGTTATCCATCGCAGAAGGCAACCGGAATCCATAGTCTACCAGGATCAGCTTGCGGCTTCGGTCGCCGCCATACATCCCGCTGATCTGCGGCATGGTCTGGTGGCTCTCATCAATAATGGTCATATAATCTTTCGGAAAATAATCCAGCAGGCAGAAGGGCCGGGTGCCGGGATTGCGCCGGTCAAAAAAACGGGAGTAGTTCTCTACCCCATTGCAATAGCCCAGTTCCCGGATCATCTCCACATCATACTCCACGCGCTCTTTCAGGCGCTGCGCTTCAATCAGCTTATTCTGCTGTTTAAAATATTCCACCTGGGCATTCATTTCATCCTGGATCTCAAACAGCACCTGGTTGATCATGTCCTTTGGCGCCACATAGAGGTTGGCGGGGAATATGGCGGCATTTTCCATCTTGCTGATCCGTTTACCGGTATTGACATCAATGCTTTCGATCTGTTCAATCTCATCGCCAAAGAAGGTTACCCGGTAACCAAAGTCGAGGTAAGGCAGGTTGATGTCTACCGTATCCCCTTTTACCCGAAAACTTCCCCTTGTAAATTCCAGTGTGGTGCGGGTGTACAGGGAGTTCACGAGCGCATGCAAAAATCCCTGCCGGGAGAGGGTCTGCCCCTTATCGATCCGGATGATCCCGTTCTCATAGTCCGTGGGGTTTCCCATACCGTAGATACAGCTTACAGATGCTACCACAATAATATCCCTGCGGCCGCTAAGCAGGCTGGTGGTGGCCCGCAGCCGCAGCTTATCCAGTTCCTCGTTAATGGCCAGATCCTTTTCGATATAGGTATCGCTTACCGGCATATATGCCTCCGGCTGGTAATAATCATAATAAGATACAAAATATTCCACTGCGTTATCCGGGAAAAACTGGCGAAACTCGCCATACAACTGGGCTACCAGGGTTTTATTATGGGTGATGATAAGCGTGGGCCGCTGTACATTCTGGATCACATTGGCCATGGTATAGGTTTTACCGCTACCGGTAACACCCAGCAGGGTCTGGTACCGCTCCCCCGCATTCAGTCCTTCTGTCAGCTGACGGATGGCCTCCGGCTGATCACCGGCGGGAGGAAATGGAATATGTAAATTGAAAGGCATTGAGAGAATTTATTGTTTTTTATTTATCGTTTATTGTTGGTTCCGGTCTTTAAACCGGGGACCCCGTGCTTCGGTTTTATTCAGGTAGATAATAAATGCCGCTTTAAATATGTGGAATAATCCGTCTGTACGGCCGTATATTCCTGTGTCATAAAAGGCGCCGCAAACATAAAATCAGCGGTGGCGGCGTTGCAGGCTACGGGCAAATTATAGGTAGCTGACAAGCGCAGCAGGGCTTTTACATCCGGGTCGTGCGGCTGGGCTTCCATGGGATCCCAAAAAAAGATCAGGATATCCAGCTTGTCTTCGGCGATCATGGCTCCTATTTGCTGATCGCCGCCCAGAGGGCCGCTTAACAATTTTTGAATGGGCAATTGCAGGGCCTGCTCTAAGATCGTACCTGTTGTTCCGGTAGCAAACAGGGTATGCGGCACCAGCTTGTCTTTATTGGTCATCGTCCAATGCAGCAATTCCTCTTTTTTATGATCATGCGCCACCAGCGCAATCCTCTTCCTGGGCCCCAGAATCCGTTCCATTATCATATTTTAAGAATCTAAAGATAGACAAACCTCCCATTTTGCACCTTCCAAACTCCGATTGCTTAAAAACTCATAATTTAGCCATAAAATGTAAACCATGCGCGTACCCATTTACCCGGTTGCAGCCATCCTTGTACTCTTTTTTCTGGCTTCCTGCAGCACCACCAATCCCCGTTATATTCATAACCCCGCCGTCTATAATGCATCATTCTTTCGCCAGCAGGGCGACTTTAAACTGAGCGGCGCCTTTGCAGCAAACCCCGATAACCTCTTCAGCAATATAGACCTCGACAGCAGCAGCGGGGATAAAACGGATAAAAACCTTGGCTTTGATGTACAGGCTGCGGTTGCCGTTACCAATCATTTTATGATCCAGGTAGCCGGTATGCGCCGGTTTGAGAAGGACCGCTTCAATGATGATGATCTCTTAGATGCCAACGAGTCCAGCAAAATAAACTATACCCGATCAATGGTGGATGTGGGCGCCGGTTTTTATACCGCTATGGGAGCATCGAATAAAGTTTATTTTAACGGGATCTTTGGCGCGGGCTTCGGTTCCTCCAAATCCACTGACAGGGGTATGCCCACGGAGCGTAAGCGTTACTACGACTACCATTTTGTGAAATACCACCTCAGCCCTTCCTTTAATTTCTTTTTTTCTGACAATGCCCGTATGTCGGTTGCGCCGCAGTTTTCATTGATGACGACCAGCAATATCAGCACTAATTATACGGAAGATGAGCAGGCCCGCGTAGGATACAATACCCTGCCCGGCAAAAACAAAGTGTTTTTTGAACCCAGTATGCTTTTCCAGGCCGGGTTTCCAAATATTTCCTGGATGAAGTTTGACGTAGGTATGCATTTTGCCACCAATCCCCTCTCCTCCAAATCCAATGAAGACGCGCCGCCCACGGTGTACGAGAACAGGGATTTGCGCTCCCGGAAGTTCCTGTTGTCCCTTGGATTATCGTTTTATCCGTTTGAGGGAAAGCGGAAATAAGAAAAAAGCCACTGAGGCACAGAAGCACTGAATCCATTTGGTTGCCTGTTGGGGGAAAAGCCACTGAGGCACAGAAACACTGAATTATTTGCTTAGGCTGCGGGAAGATTTGAGCGACAATTTACGATTGATGCAGGCTTTAATACCCCCGTTCGGTTTGTTTGTAAATACAATCCTGTGTTTCTGTGCCTCCCATGTTTGCCTCTGAAGTGCTGATAACTTTAGGCTTCTGGTCCTTATTCCCGTTACTATGGATACCGGGAAATAAGAATAAAAAAATCAGTGTTTCTGTGCCTCAGTGGCCCTCGTCTTTACAGCAAATCAGCCGATTTCAACTAAATTTGCACCCCACCGCCTTAATTACGGTGCCTTTATATGATGACCAGTACTGAAATCCGACAGGCTTTTTTAGACTTTTTTAAAAGCAAAGGGCATGAAATCGTGTCTTCTGCTCCCATTGTGGTAAAGAATGACCCTACCCTGATGTTCACCAACGCGGGGATGAACCAGTTTAAGGATTATTTCCTGGGGAACAAACAAAGCCCCTTTTCACGGGTGGCGGATACCCAAAAATGCCTGCGCGTAAGTGGTAAACACAACGACCTGGAGGAAGTAGGGGTAGATACCTACCATCATACCATGTTTGAAATGCTGGGCAACTGGAGCTTTGGAGATTACTTTAAAAAAGAAGCCATTGCCTGGAGCTGGGAACTGCTGACCGAAGTCTTCAGGATACCAAAGGACCGTTTATATGTTTCCGTTTTTGAAGGCGATGAAAAAGAGGGCCTTCCTTATGATGAGGAAGCTGCCGGCGAATGGAAACAACATATTGCCGAAGACCGCATCATCCGGGGAAATAAAAAAGACAATTTCTGGGAAATGGGCGATACCGGCCCCTGCGGACCCTGTTCTGAGATTCATGTAGACTGCCGGCCGGATGAAGAACGGCAGCAGGTGGACGGAAAGACCCTGGTCAATGCAGACCATCCCCAGGTGATCGAGATCTGGAACAACGTGTTCATCCAGTTCAACCGCCTGAAGGACGGAAACCTGCAGCCCCTGCCCGCCAAACATGTAGACACCGGTATGGGCTTTGAGCGCCTGGTGCGCGTGCTGCAAAACAAGACCTCCAATTATGACACGGATGTGTTTACCGGAACAATTAACGCAATTGAAAAAATCGTTGGGAAGAAATATACTCCCTCTCCTGAAGGAGAGGGCCGGGGTGAGGTTGCTTTCCGCGTGCTTTCGGATCATATCCGGGCCATCAGCTTTACCATTGCCGATGGACAGTTACCCGCCAGCACCGGCGCCGGTTATGTGATCCGCCGGATCCTGCGCCGTGCCGTACGTTATTATTATTCTTATCTGGACTATAAACAACCGCTGCTGAACCAGCTGGTAGGCGTCATTGCCAACCAGTTCGAGCACGTGTTTCCTGAATTAAAACAACAGGAGGCATTTGTAACTAAAGTGGTAAAAGAAGAAGAGGATTCCTTCCTCCGCACCCTGGAGAAAGGGCTGAAGCGAATGGATGAGCTGATGGCCCCCATTCGCGAAAAATCTGCGGCAACAATCGCAGGTAAAGACGCCTTTGAACTCTATGATACCTACGGCTTCCCGATTGACCTCACACGCCTGATCGCTTCAGAAAATAATATTGCCATTGATGAAGCCGGTTTTGAAACCGAAATGCAGCAGCAGAAAAACCGCAGCCGCGCCGCCACCGCTGTTGATACTGAAGACTGGCAACCCGTGCATGCAGAAGTGCCGGTAACCTTTGTGGGCTACCATGACCTGAATGTTCCAACGAAGGTTACAAAATACCGGAAAGTAAAAGCAAAAGGGAAAGAACAATACCAGCTTGTGCTGGAAACCACACCCTTCTATGCCGAAAGCGGCGGACAGGTGGGCGATACCGGCAGCCTCACCCCGGCCCGCTCCAATGGAGAGGGAGTGAAAATACTGGACACAAAAAAAGAGAACGACTTAATTGTTCACCTGGTAGACCGGCTCCCTGATTTTATTGACGAGGAAGTTACCGCTGTGGTTGATTTTGAAAAACGTTTAAATACCACGTATAATCATACGGCCACACACCTGCTGCATGCCGCATTAAAACAGGTGCTGGGCGCCCATGTGAACCAGAAAGGGTCACTTGTTTCGCCCGATGTACTGCGCTTTGATGTATCGCATTTTGCCAAGATCACGGATGAAGAGATTCGCCGGGTAGAGATGATCGTGAATGAAAAAATCCGGGAAAATATTCCTGTAGTGATCAAAGAAATGCCTAAAGATGAAGCCCTCAAACTGGGCGCTATGGCGCTTTTTGGCGAAAAATACGGGGATACCGTACGCGTAGTCACTATCGATCCCCGGTTCTCCGTGGAGCTTTGTGGCGGTACGCATGTGCCGCAAACCGGCATGATCGGTATGTTCCTCATCACTTCCGAATCTGCCGTGGCAGCCGGTGTACGCCGGATCGAAGCACTGACCGGACCAGCAGCATTCCGTTTCCTGAGCGAAAAAGTAGCCGAATACAAACAGGTAGGCGAGTTATTAAAAGCAGCCAATCCCTTAAAAGCGATTGAAAAATTAATTACCGATAAAGCGGCTCTTGAAAAGAAAGTGGAGCGACTGGAAGCAAAAGAGCTGGTCGGCATCCGCAACAGCCTGCTGCAGCAGGACGAAATCATTAACAATGTAAATTTCATCGGTGATATTGTAGAAGTGGGCAATCCCGATGCATTAAAAAAACTATGCGGCGATCTGAAAAACCACTTACGGGATTTTGTAGTGGTGCTCTGTGCCAATATCGGCGGTAAGGCTTCGGTAGCCGTTGCCATTGCCGACACGGTAGTGGCGGCCAAAGGCCTGGATGCGGGACAGATCATTAAACAGCAGGTGGCCCCCATCATTAAAGGCGGCGGCGGCGGACAAAAAACGCTGGCCACTGCGGGTGGACAGGAAGCCGGCAACCTGGATCAGGTGATCCATGCGGTGAAAAGTTTATTAGTTTAAATTTGTTTGAAGTTTAAAGTTGGATCCGACCTCAGACGTAAGACTATAAACCTCAAACAAATCATGTCTTTATTCCGGCTCATCCCAGACAGACGCCGTCAAAAAGTCGCTTTTCCACTGCAAAAACCATTTGTAATCCGAACAGTTTTTATATTGAAAAAGAAATAAAAGATGAATAAGGAATTGCAATTTTTAATTTATACTACACCGCAATTCAACGACAAAATAACCGTGGTTATAAAAGATGAAACCATTTGGCTTACCCAAAAAGCTATGGCGGAGCTTTTTGGTGTACAAGTACCTGCCATTAGTAAACATCTCAAGAATATTTTTGAGGAAGGAGAACTACACGAAAACACGACTGTTTCCAAAATGGAAACAGTCGTAAGTCGTGGTTTTAGAGGCAAAGTTACAGAACCTGTGGATTTCTATAATTTATTTAAAAATATATAGTGTACAACCCGCCATTGCCAGATATCAAATAATAAACCCAGGCAAGCATGTCTTTATTCCGGCTCATCCCAGACAGACCCGATGTGGTACAGGACCAAAACCGGCCCAATAAAAAAGGAACCTTCCGGGACTGGCTCTATATTACCATCTTCCAGGCTACCACCGTGGCCGGCAAGATCTTTGATGTGGGGCTCTTTATCCTCATCCTTTCCAATATAGTTCTGTTAATGCTGGAAAGCGTGGAATCGCTCCAGGTAAAATATGCGGCAGTTTTTCAGGCGCTCGATATTATTTTCCTGGTGCTGTTCAGCATCGAATACCTCCTGCGCCTCTATTGCGTACGCTCCGCAAAGCGCTATGCCACCAGCTTCTACGGCATCATCGATCTACTCGCCATTCTGCCCTCCTATCTGGAATTCTTCTATCCCCAATGGCATGTATTTATGATTGTACGCAGCTTCCGGCTGCTCCGGATCTTTCGCATCTTCCGGATGGTGAAGTTCCTGGATGAAAGCCGGATATTGATGTTTGCGCTGATACGGGGGTTCCGGAAAATTGTGGTGTTCCTTTTTTTCGTAGTACTGATGGCCATTTTTCTCGGCTCCCTGATGTACGTGGTAGAGTACGAACATAATTCAGGATTCAACAGCATTCCTCAAAGCATTTACTGGGCCGTGGTTACCATTACCACGGTTGGATATGGCGATGTAGCCCCGGTAACAGCCATCGGAAAAGTCATCGCCTCCTTTATTATGATCCTCGGGTATTCCATCATTGCCGTACCCACCGGCATCATGTCGGCCTCGGTAATCCAGGAGGAAAAAAGAAACCGGGGCAAACGGTGCCCGCATTGTCATACAGGCGGCCATATACCCGGGGCTGTTTATTGCAGCAACTGCGGTGAAAAATTGCCCTCCTGACCCGATTTTAACATTTCCGAATACTTTCGTATTTTTCAAATCACCTAACTTTGATCTACGAAAAAAAACGTATTTCAAAACGGGGTTTAAATCATTTAAAAATGAAATCATATTACATACTATTGGCATTGCTGCTGCCCGCCATGGGTTTTGCACAGGACCGCAATCAAAACAAGGAAGCCGAACAAATCATTATTACTAAAAAAGGTAAATCGGATGATAAGATGACCATCGTAGTGGATGGCGATAGAGTTACCGTAAATGGCAAGCCGGCAGACACTGATAATATTACGGTAAAAAGAAAGAAGATCAAGGATCTGGACAGGTATAACGAGGAAGGCTCATTTGGACCGGGCCGCAATTTCAATGCATTTGGAGGCAATAACATTCAGGCGATGCCGGCGCCCAACAAAGCCATGCTGGGAGTGGTAACTCAAAAGACCGATGATGGCGTAGCCGTTGTGAACGTATCCGAAGAAAGTGCGGCCGACAAAGCCGGTTTAAAGGAGGGAGATATTATCACCGCTGTTGATGGCAAAAAAATTGATGCGCCGGATGAGCTTTCGGCCGCTATCAAAGACAAAAACCCCGGAGATAAGGTCTCTATTGCATACAAAAGAGATGGCAAAAGCTATACCTCCCAGGCAATCCTTACCAAATGGAAGGCGCCTGATTCAATGGGATTCAATGGAGGCGGCGGCAATTCTTTTTCCGGGCCTGGTATTGATTTTAATGACCTGATGCGGCAGCTGCCCAACCAGGGCAACGGGAACCGCAATTTCCGGTTTTATGGCGCCCCTTCCATGGAATCAGCCAGCCCTAAAATCGGCATCCGCATCCAGGACCTGGAAAAAGGCAATGGCGTTAAAATTATTGATATAGATAAAGGCTCTGATGCTGATAAAGCAGGGCTGAAGAATGGCGACATCATTACCGGAATCAATAGCCAGGAGGTAAATAATACCGACCAGGCTTCCCGCGCCATCCGCGGTAGCCGGAAAGCTTCGCTGGAATTCAGGATCAGCCGGAACGGGAAAAGCCAAACCCTTACGGTTACCCAGTCTGCAAGGATAAAAACTGCCGACCTCTGATTTTCTCAACCTTTTTTTCCACGAAGCGTTATAGAAGTAGCACGCTTTTATGTGCTGATAGTTTTTAAGTTTTCGTGATTTAGGGTTAAAGCCGCCGCGATTCAATCGGGGCGGCTTTTTAATTACCGATCCGCTTGCGTATCTTCGCGAACCTGAATAATTGATCGAAAAATGATGGAATGGAGTGAAAAATATGAAATCGTGATCGGCCTGGAAGTGCATGCCCAGTTACTGACAGAAAGCAAGCTCTTTTGCGGCGACAGTATTGCTTTTGGCGCAGTCCCCAATAGTCATGTAAGTCCCATTACCCTGGCCCATCCCGGCAGTCTTCCCAAAATGAACCGGAAAGCCATCGACTTTGCGGTGAAGCTGGGATTGGCCTGCCATTGTGAAATTGAACAAAAGAACTACTTCGCCCGTAAAAATTATTTTTACCCGGATCTTCCCAAGGGGTACCAGATATCGCAGCATACCACTCCTATTTGTAAAAATGGGTATGTTACCGTTAAAACCTCCGCCGGCACCAAAAATATCCGGCTGAACCGGATCCATATGGAAGAAGATGCGGGAAAAAGCATTCATGATGTGGACCCCTATAACACGGCGGTAGACTATAACCGCGCCGGAACCCCCCTGGTGGAAATTGTGACGGAGCCGGATCTGCGTAGCAGTGAGGAAGCCTTTGCTTATGTAACAGAGCTACGTAAACTGGTGCGGTACCTGGATGTTTGCGATGGCAATATGGAAGAAGGCAGCATGCGATGCGATGCCAATATCTCTGTACGGCTGAAAGGCACTGAAAAACTGGGAACCAAGGTTGAAGTAAAGAATCTGAACTCCATCCGCAATGTAAAGCGGGCTATTGATTTTGAAGCGGAACGTTTGATGGGCCTGCTGGAAGCAGGGGAAATCATCCGCCAGCAAACCCGGAGTTTTGACGCAGGCAATGGTACTACTTTTGCCATACGCGACAAGGAAGATGCGGAAGATTACCGGTATTTTGCCGATCCGGACCTCCCGCCCTTCGATCTGCAGGATGCCTTTGTGGAAGAAATGCGGGCATCCCTGCCGGCATTGCCCGGGGAACGCATCCGCAAGTATATGGAGGTTTTTCAACTACCGGAATATGATGCGCATGTGATTACCGAAGAACGGGATACCGCCGATTATTTTGAAGCCATTCTGCAACATACAAAAAATTATAAAGCCGCCGCCAACTGGATGCTGGGACCGGTAAAGACCTGGCTGAATGAAAACAGCCGGTCCATTGAAGCCTTTCCGCTAAAGCCGGAGCAGGTTGCCGCCCTGATCCAGTGCGTAGATTCGGGAAAAGTAAGCTTTTCCATCGCCTCTACACGCCTGTTTCTGCTCCTGCTGCAACACCCCGAAGCCCGGCCCCTGGCACTGGCAGAAGAAAATAACCTCATCCAGCAATCGGACGCCGCCGACCTGGAGCCGGTGATCGATGCCGTGCTGGAAAAACTGGCGCCCAAAGTTGCCGAATACAAAAAAGGAAAGAAAGGGTTACTGGCGCTTTTTGTGGGTGAGGTAATGAAGCAAACAAAAGGCAAGGCCGACCCCAAAAAGACCAACGAGATATTGTTAAAAAAATTACAATAGGATCAAATCAACCTGTTAGGTCTGGACCTAATCCCGAAAAATTGAAAGAATGAAACAACTCATCGCTATCATGCTCCTGACATTCGTTTTTGCAGGATGCAAACAAGACAATAAAAAAAGCTTTACCGTAAACGGGACCGTTACCAATACCCAGGCAAAAAAAGCCTATTTAGAGGAAGTGCCCGTAGCCTCTATGCAGCCCGTGATTGTAGATTCTGCAGAGATCCGGGGTGGAAAATTCTCCTTAAAAACCGAAGCGCTGGAAGACGCCATCTACAATATCCGGCTGGATCAGCTCGATTTTCCGGTGGCATCCGTAATCAATGATGCACCGGAAGTGGACCTTAACATCGTTATGAGCACTGAAACCCCCCTGATGCCGGAAAAATTTGAAGTAAAAAATTCCCCGGCAAGCCAGGCAATGAAAGCATTTATGCTGGCATTCAATGAAAAAATGATCCGGCTGATGAATAATGTGCACAAAGCGGACAGCCTGCGCAGCACTAAAATGGCAGACAGCTCACTTGCGCCCCTTATGCAAAATATCCGGCAGGAGGGCGCTGCACTGAAGGACTACGCACTAACCGAAATCAAAAAGGGCGTGAACCCCGCCCTGTCTATGTTTGAACTGGGATATTACCAGTCAACCGCAAACGGGCAGGCCCTGGGATTAGAACCATTTGATAATAAACAAGTTTTTGCCCTTATCGATGACATCACCAAAAAATTCCCCAATCATGTATCCGTAGCCGGACTGAAACTTAACCTGCAGCAGGAAATAAAAGCCGCGGAAGACCGCACCTGGATCGGAAAACAGGCACCTGACTTTACCCTGCCGGATGTTTCGGGGAAACCGGTATCCCTGGGCTCTTTTAAAGGCCAGTACGTGCTGGTCGATTTCTGGGCCGGCTGGTGCCGCCCCTGTCGTGCCGAAAACCCCAATGTGGTAGCCGTTTTTAATAAATATAAAAGCAAAGGCTTTGCGGTTTTGGGTGTTTCCCTGGATGATGACGCCAATTCCTGGAAGAATGCCATCCAGAACGACAAACTTGCCTGGACCCAGGTAAGTGATCTTAAAAAATGGCAATCCCCCGTGGTCGCCCTATATAAATTTAACGGCATCCCTTTTAATGTGCTGATTGATCCGCAGGGAAAAATTATTGCAGAGGGTTTGAGAGGGATTGACCTGGAAAATAAACTGGCGGTCATCTTCCCCTGATCCTGAACATTTTAATAGCTAAGGTAAGGTGTCCGGATTTATCCTTTTTAAGGAATATAATCCATAAAACTGGCGATATTTAAAGAATATGATCCATGAAAGTCCCTATTTTTATGACAACGGTATCCGCAATGCCGTCATTGGCGATTACAAACAGCCAGCGCTGCGCAACGACCGGGGCGCTCTCTGGGAAAACTTTCTGCAGGAAATGTAAAATACAAAAGTGAATCCTGTCAAAAGCGACAAGTTCCTCTTCCTAAACGAATACTCCTTTTTTATTTTACATGCTACATTTGGTACCCGCCCGTACCGGGTCGGGCGGGTTTTACATTTATACTTTGCCCGGTTTGCCCTATCGTGTGGACACATTTTTTGGGGTTGTACCGGGCGATCATTCTATAACTGTGCCCGCAGGGTGCTATATGCAAAGCCCCCGGCTAAAGCGGGAGAAGAAAAGCGTAGCCGATGCGGCCCCGGAGGGGTCGAATGTGATGAACACCGATTGGATTTTCGAAAATCAAACGTAAATCAGAGCGGACAGAACAATATTTTATAACCTATGAAATCATCATCAATTATGTCAAAAACCAAAAGGTGCATCATAAAAATGATCCATTTTACGATGAGTATAAGCGGTTGCTAATTGAGAATGGTGTCAAATTTGACGAAAAATATTTATTGTAAGCACTGTCTTATATGACCCGAAACATTAAACCTACGACCCCGTTGGGGCCGTGCCTGCTACGCATCTGTTACCCCTGGCGCAGCCAGGGGCTATGCATATTGGACCCTTTGGGCCACACCTTCTCTATTTTGATAAGCATTCGATATTCAGTTGTTGTAAATTTGCCCTTTATGAAACTCCAGGTTGTTTGATCATCTTTAAGAAATGCATCCACACGATAGGGTTTGCCGGGGCAAAGTATAACCATCTCTTTACAAAATCTTAACGCAACTTCTTAATCTACATTATTTTCCAATCCGTGTTGCAACATTAATTTTGTGCTATCAAATCACAAAAAAACAATACAACTATGGCTACATGGACAATGGATCCGATGCATTCGGAAATAGGTTTTAAAGTAAGACACCTGGTAATTTCAAATGTTTCCGGAAAATTCACCAGCTTTGAAGGCACTGTTATTGCAGACAATGAAGATTTCAGCGATGCAAAAGTAAGTTTTAGTGCAGATATCGACAGCATCTCTACCGGCCCCGCACAGCGTGACGAACATTTAAAATCCGCCGACTTTTTTGATGCGGCCAACCACCCTAAATTAACATTTGAATCAACGGCCATCACCCCCAAGGGAGGCGATGAGTTTACAATGACGGGTGACCTGACTATCCGCGGAACAAAGAAAACCGTGACCCTGAACGTGGAGCTGGGCGGTATCGGGCCCAATGCTTACGGACAAACCGTTGCCGGTTTTGAGCTGAATGGCAAAATAAACCGTAAAGACTTTGGTCTGAACTGGAGCGCTGTTACAGAAGCCGGCGGCATTGTAGTAGCCGATGAGGTAAAATTACACATCAATGCAGAAATAGTGAAACAAGCATAAATGCTGTTCCTGGTCGGTGAAGACATTGACCGGGGCGAGGGAGAGGCGGTTCTGAACGAACCGCTTTTTTTATGTGCCTGCTTCCGGGCACCCGGGGGCGGCGATTAAAAATACCGTACAAAAAAATACAGCACCATTACCGTGATCAGGAACCACCAGATGGCAGGATTGCGGAGACCGCGATAATATTGTTTCTCGGGCTCCGGTATCCGCAGGCTTTCTTTTGTCCATACCAGGTTGTTTAACTCCGTGGATTTTGATGCTGCGGTAAACAGGCTTACCACCAAACACAGGACCATACAGGCCCAGAAAACAATACCGGTACGATTGAAAAAGGGCATTTGCGGAAAACAAAATTCCATCAGCAGCGAAAGCGGAATCGTCAGCAAACCGGCGGCCAGTGCACCGGCGGCCGTAGTCCGCTTCCAGAAAATGCCCATCAGGAACATGGTGGCAATACCCGGCGTAAACAAGCCGTAAAGATTCATCAGGTACAGGAATACCGGCTTATCGGAATAGCTGATCAAAAGGATCGCGCTAAGGATGCCCAGCAGGATAATGGCCACACCCGAGCGTTTGCCAAAACGGACCGCTTGTTCATCGCTCGCTTTTTTATTAATGAACTGCGTGTATACGTCTACCGTTAAAATGGTCGTACAGGAATTGATCGCCCCCGATATATGCGACATGATCGCGGAGATCAATCCGGCCATTACCAATCCAACCAGCCCCTTGGGCAACAGTGTTTCCACCAGCGTAGCAAACAGCAGGTCCGGCTGTTCCAGCTTCGGCAGGAATTTTGGGGCGATCAATGCCGGAACGGTAATAATCAGCGGCACCAGGAATTTGAGGTAATCGCCAAAAATCACGCCCATGCGCCCGTGCCATTCATTCTTTGCAGCAAGCACCCGCTGCACAATGAACTGGTTGGTGGCGCAGTAAAAAACACTGATACATAATAACCCACCCAGGTACATCGTCCAGGGAAAATCCGGGTCCGAAGCCGGGTAAAACATCTTCCAGTTTTTTGAAGATTCGGCAATGGCGCTGAAACCACCGGCCGCATGAATGGTGCTGAACGTTAAAATGATTCCTCCCAGCACCAGCACCACCAGCTGCACCATTTCGGTCCAGATCACCGCCCTCAGGCCGCCCAGTACGGTGTACAATCCTGTTAACAACGCCATTCCCAAAATACTGTACAGGATGGGAATACCAAATAAAGCATGCAGTGTAAGACCGCCCAGGTACAATACAGCACCAATCTCCACAAAAACATAGGTAAATAAGATCAGCAGGGCGTACAGTACCCGTGTTTTGGTACCAAAACGCTTTTCCAGGTACTCCGGCGTTGTATAAAAACCATTGCGCAGGTAAAAAGGCAAAAAGATCCACAGCAACGCATTAAAGCCAATAAGGATGGCGCCCCATTCCAGTGTAATGGCCACAAAGCCCCGGCTGTAGGCCGTTCCCATGGCGCCTACCAGGTGATGACTGCTGATATTTGCCGCAATGATACTTCCGCCGATCATCCACCAGGGCAGCTTATCGCCTGCCAGGAAATAATCCCGTTTGGTACGGGCAGTTCTTCGCGTAGCATACAATCCCAATGCCACTACGCCAATAATATAAATCCCAAAAATGAGCAGGTCAATCCATTGCAGTTTCATCTGTCAGTATTTTTTCAATTTCCTTCCGCGTTTGATCTATCAGCAGCTCCAGTGCACCGGGTGCATAGGGTGTTTGCCATACGGCGTAAATGTCTTTATCATACAAATGCTGTGGCGGCAGGTACCCTACATAACCATTGGCAATATTGATACAGATAACAGCTATTTCCGGAAAAAAAGCCCGCAGCTTTTCCTGGAATTCCGAATAAGCTTCATTCGGTTGTGCAACCAACACGGCAGCTCCCATGCGCCAGATCCATACGGGAAGCGCTGCATGGCTATGGTTTCCGATCGCGATCCGGGTATTGAGCTTTCGCCATAGCCGGTCCTTTAAAACCCTGTCCTCACATTGTTGGTACTCCTGCTCAATCAATTCCGCATCCGGCAATTGTTTGTAGGGAACCCGCAGGATCAACTTTCGCAGCCGGAGGCATTCCGGTACCACAACCGGTTTTTCTTTCCAGATCGCCAGCGGCGCGCCCGATACCAAAGCGCGGTCAAAGGTCCAGGTGGTATCGGTGCCCGGATCTGTTTGCAATGCCGATAATACGGCATAGCCCAGTTGTCTTCCGTTCGCATCTACAATCTCCGGATCGCTTACATATTGTTTTTTTGGTGCCAGGTCGCCCGAAGCGCCTTGTAAAAACATACAGGGCGCTGATGTATGTGTGGTAACCAACTCCCGCAGGGCACCAACAAAATCGGGGGAAAGCAGCCGGTTCTCATGTGCAAAGGTGGTAGGATGACAGGCATAATTCGCCAACACAGCTCTTAAGCTGCCATCTGGCCTTTTTAACTGACCTACCAGCAAGGTTTGATCTGCTTTTGCTTCCGGGTTATAACCGATCAGGAAATCATCGTCCACTTTCAGATCCCGCTTTGTGGCCAGGTTACAGCAACCGGTGTTCCATACCAATATATTTTCCTCCATGCCGGCAAGGGCCTCATTGATACAGGCTATTGCCGTAACCTGCAGCGCATACAGGTACGGCAATATATAAGCGCCTCCCGGCTGCTGCACGTCATTGGAACAGATGCTGGGCCCGGCATGTGTATGCGATAAACAAATAAGCAACTGTTCTTCCTGCAGATCAAAATGCTGTAGCAATGTATGCCGCAAGCGGCGTTCGTCTTCCTGGTTTTTCCACCAGCCCAGGTCTGCCGTAAGCAGCAGGGCCTTTTGCCCAGAGATCGCTTCAATGGCCAGACATTGCATCCAAAATGGCCGGTGTACGCCGCTTGCATTGTCGAAGGTGGCGGCACCCCAGTTGCGCGCATAAATGCCCGGCGGTGGCGTAATATCGGCCTGTGCTATTCCGAATTTTGCGCGCAGGCGTGCCGTATGATCGGTCCGTTCTTTTGTTGTATTCATAACTGTTTATGGCCTGATTAATGAAAGTCCGCCATCCAGTAAAATAGTGGCTCCGGTCAGATGCCGGTTTTCCGGGGCTGTTATCCACAGCACCTGGTCGGCAACCTCACGGGCTTCGATGATCCTTTTTAACGGCACCTGGTTGCGCGCCGCTTCCTGCAGATCAGGAGCCGTGCTCCATACCTCCTTACTCAGCCCGGCATTTACATAGCCCGGGGCCAGCTCATTCACCCGGATGCCATACGGGGCATATTCAAGGGCCATCGACTGGCAAAGCATCCGCAGTCCGGCTTTGGATACGCTGTAAGCAGGCAGGTTTTTATGTACGGCATGTGCCGCCCAACTTCCCAGGAAAACGATATTGCCGGCCACCTGTGCCTTGCTAAAATAGCGCGCTGCAGCGTTAGCCAGGTAAAATGCGCCATTGAGGTTTACCTCCAGTTCCCTTTTCCATGCTTCCGGCGTTATATTCCGGTAATCTTTCAGGGTTACCTTTGCCGCATTTACAATACAATCATCGATCCTGCCAAAACGCTCCAGTACCGCTGCGATCCAGTTGGCTACCGCCGTTGCATCAGAAACATCCACTTTGTGATATTCAAACGTTCCTTGCAATTTGTGTAATCGTTGCAGCGCTTTTTCTTCCGGCTCTATATCACAAAAAGAAACGGCATGCCCGGTCCGCAGGTATGCTGTTGCAATGGCCATCCCGATATCGCCCAGTGCCCCGCTGATGAGGACCACTTTTTCTTTTAACTGCTGCATGTTTTTAAATTTACCAGTCGCCTACACTGCCATCCCTGTAAAAGGTGCGTTGCAGCAACTCCTGCTGGAACGGATATTTTTTTACTACCGCTTCATCAATCTCAATACCCAGTCCCGGTTTTTTATTGGGGAGCACGGTCCTTCCTTTTTCCTGTACTGTAAACCCTTCCGATACCACATCGTTGCGCCATTCCACATCCTTATGCACGCTCTCGCAGATGATATACGATGGCGTGGCAAACCCAAACTCAATAGAAGCCGCCGTGCTTACCGGCCCCTGGGGATTATGCGGCGCCATCGACACCCGGTAAGCTTCTGCCAGGGCGGCAATCTTGCGTACTTCTGAGAGCCCGCCGCAATGCGTGATATCCGGCTGGATTACACTTACCGCGCGCTTTTCCAGCAGTTCACGAAACGCATGCACCCCGATCAGCCGTTCACCGGTTGCAACGGGTGTGGTAACCGCCCGCTGAATCAGCGCAATATCTTCCATCGTTTCGGGCCAGCAGGGTTCTTCAAAAAAATACAGGCCGTAAGGCTCCAGTGCTTTGGCAAACTGCATGCCCATGCGGGGGCTGGGCCGGGCATGGCAATCCACCATAATATCGATATCATCTCCCACGGCTTCCCGCATGGCTTTTACACAGGCTTCCGCGTACTTCACCGGCCGCAGGCCTTCCAGCGGCATGGTTTCCGGTACCGCCATCGATTTAAAAGCGGTGAATCCTTCTTCCACGGCTTTCTGCGCCAGCTCGCCAAAACGCCTGGCATCGTCCGGGGCCGTTTCATAAAAATCTTCCATGCGTCCGCCACCGAGGTGACAATACAGCCGGATATAATCCCGTACGCGACCGCCCCAAAGTTCATGACAGGGCACACTGTGAATCTTGCCCGCAATATCCCAGAGGGCGATATCGATGCCACTGATGGCCGTACCCCGCACTACCCCGTTGCCATGCCAGAAATGCTGGCGGTACATCATTTGCCAGAGGTATTCGATCCGCCGCGGATCTTCGCCAACCAGAAGTTCGCTCAGATCTTTGATGGCGCCCACCACTCCCTGTGTATGCCATTCCAGCGTGGCTTCGCCCCAACCCCAGAGGCCGGGCTGATCAGTGACCACTTTCACAAAAATCCAGTTACGCATGCGTGCATGGCATACCAAGGTTTCAATTGCTGTTATCTTCATAATCGCTGTTATAAATCTTTCACTGCTTTTTCGGTTGCTTCCAATGTTTGCTCAATATCCGCAACAGTGTGCGCATAAGAAATGCTGCCCTGTTTGATTGCAGCAGGAAAATTGAAAATGCCGTTTTCAATTAACCGTTTCCGGTAGCGGGTATCCAGCTCAAAGTTGTGATGCGCCAGGATATCATGATAATGCACCGGCGCATGATCCATAAAATAGGTACAAAAAGCAGACCCCTGCCGCGCTACATAAAACGGTACACCCAATTTAGGGAAAATTTCATTATATCCTTTTTCCAGCAGCGCACCCAGTTGCTCTACATGTGCGTAAACGCCAAACGCAGGATCCGCCAGCTTTTCCAGTGTGGCGATGGCAGCGGCGGTGGTCAATGGGAATGCATTAAAGGTACCGGCAATCATGACCCGGTCTTCTTTATCCGGGTGTACAAAATAATCCATGTATTGCTTTTTGCCGGCGATCACCCCCAAGGGATACCCGTTTGCAACGGCCTTTCCAAATGTAGACAGATCAGGGACAATATTGCAGATGGACTGGTAACCACCCAGCGCATGGCGGAAACCGGTTTTTACTTCATCAAAGATCAGCAGGAACCCATGTTCATCCGCAAGCGCACGAAGCCCTTCGAGGTATCCTTCCTGTGGCTTTACAATGCCAATGTTCTGCAGGATAGGCTCCAGCAGTATGCAGGCAACCGGATACTGACGTGCCATCTGCTCCACGCTTGCCAGGTCATTAAAGTTCACCACATGCACCAGGGCCTTGTGTGCCCCAGGTATCCCGGCACTCAATCCATCAAAAGGATATTCACCCGGACTTTGAAATGGTCCCACGGCTTCTTTTGAACTAATCACGTTGCAGGCCACATCGTTGTGCCACCCGTTATAGCCCCCCTGCATTACGATCACATGATCACGTTTTGTAGCGGCCCGGGCGATCCGGATCGCATGATAGGTAGCCTCCGATCCGGTAGTAGTGATCTGGATGCTTTCTACCGTGGGTACGCTTTCACAAAACAGCTTTGCAAAGGCGCCTTCCAGCAAGGTAGGACCCGCACCCATTAGCACCTGCTCCTCTGCGAGGGTTTTAGCCACCGCCTGGTTTACATCTGTATCATTGTGCCCAAGGAACGAAGCGGCAAACCCCGCCTGGTAATCGATGTATTCATTTCCGTCAGCATCCTGTACCCGGCTGCCTTTACCTTTTACAAAACAGATATTCGGGTCCGACTTCCGGTTTAACGAAACGATACCTCCCGGTATCCATTTTTGATTTTCCGTCAGGATCTGAGCGGAGTTGACATTTTCTTGCATAAAAAACTAATGATTAAATTGTAATGCTTTTAAGCAGGCAATCTGAATGTTAAAATATATATTAATGGTTATGAACATATTAAGCAATCATATCAATTAGGTCTACGTTTTAAGTAATTTTATGTATACTAATTTAATGCAAAAATGTATACATTTATGATAATCTCCTAGTTTTTTTATAAAAAAATTATGCGCGCACTCATCAACAACATTGCATTTCCGGAAGGACCGGCTTTTGACCGGGAGGGCACCATCTGGTTGGTTGAAAAAGAAGCCGGCAACCTGATCTGCTATAAAGACAACCAGTGGTACCGGTATTTTGTAGGCGGGGCACCCAACGGCATTGCCATTGACGCCAACAACCTGCTGTGGTTTTGTGATTCGAAACAGCACAGGCGATGCCGTGGGGCCGGATGGTATGGCCTTGGATGAAGCCGACAATATTTATGTAGCCATATATGGTGCAGGGGGCGTCCAAAAAATAAGCCCGGATGGACGCGAAACAGAAGCCATCCGTTTACCGGGAACAAATCCCACCAATTGTGCCCTGGATGCCCGGGGCAACCAGGGATTGACCATTACAGTAGCGGAAAAAGGATGCCTGTTGCAATTGGATATGGCAGCAAAGGGGCTGCTGTAGTCATGAACCGGTATCAAAACTATTTTCAGGTATCCGGCAGGTTACTTTAAACCATTTCCAGGGCTTCATGTTCACCCCGGTCCAGGTGTTTTACCAGGGTGTCATAAGCTTTCTGCCAATCGTCCTTCTTTAATGCATTTACAATTTCCCGGTGCTCTTTACCCGTATCCTGGTAATCTTCCATTTGCCGGATCATGGTACCCAGCTTCATATGAAAGAGCGGAATATTGCTGTTGTTGTACATCGTAATCAGGCGGGAATTACCGGTGCCTTCAATGATCTTTTCATGAAATTTAATATCCGCTTCACAGGCCCCCCCGTAATATTCCTTGCTGACCATTGCGTTAAAATCATCACAGATCAATTCCAGTTCTTTGATCAGCGCCTTATTCTTTTTTGAAAAAAGGATCTTCAATGCCCCCACTTCCAGCAGTTCGCGCAGCTCACGGATATCTTTCACATCCTCCAGGGTCATCCGTTTTACAAAGCACCCGCCTTTTTCACCAAACTCCACCAGGTTTTCACCAGCCAGGCGCATGAATGCCTCGCGAACTGCCACCCTGCTGGCATTGATCTTCTTTGCCCAGTTGCTTTCTACCAGCCGCACGCCGCCTACCAGCTGGTTTGACAATATCTTTTTGCGAACTTCCAGGTAGACTTTATAAGCTAACGAATCTTCTTTCATTCCCATTCAGTTTTTAAAAGCGATGGCGCTTTTAAGTTGCACAATTTAATTATTTCTGCCCTAAACCGTCCGAAAGGCCGGCACTATTTTTCAGTACACCTTCGGGTGCTTTATATACTCTTTGCGGCTTTAAGACCAGGCGGCCTCCTTTCATTTTTACCGAAAGCGTGTGCTTGTTTTTCAATACCGTGGCATTAAAATCCAGTTTTCCATCTACACCGGAAAGATTCCAGAAGCCTTCCTGCAAGCCCGCCACAATTACCTCGTATTCCTGGTCACCCGGTACTTCCAGGGTAAATGCTTCCTGCAGCAAACTTCCCGGCCGGGCCAATGCCACCAGCTTATTCCCTACCTGAAACAGGTAGTAGCCCTTCTTTTCATTGAACTGCAGGGGCAGTTCGGCCTGTGTTTCCTCTGCCATCTGAAATACCGTAACAAAGGCCGTTTTTTTTGCGTCCTTTAAAGGCGACACCAGGATGCGGGAACCCTTTGCTTCCGGCCATGCAGACCGCGCGGAATACAGATCGCCCGCTACAAAGGCCGATGAATCGCCACTGAGCACCTCGTACTTACGGTTGCGGGCGGCCGGCACCAGCATATTCACATAAGTAGTTCCTGTTTTTCCTTTCAGACTACTGTTGAGTATAAACCGGTTGACCGAAACCTGCGGCCGGCTCAGGGTATTGATCTGCCAGGTTTTTTTAAAAGCAGGGTCTGCGCTGGTCACTTCATCCAAAAGAATGATCACCGCCGGAACATCGGGCCGTTTCATATCCAGGAATAAAAAGCTCCGGGAGTATTGTTCCAGCTTGGAAGTATAGGCCGCGGTAAGATCGGCATTGAAATAGCTGTAAGCAGGCGCCACCGGGTTGGGCCCATAATCGCAGGAACGCACAAAGCCCGTATGGAACCAGGAGTCGTTCAGCACTTCTGCTACGGTTCGGGGAAAACGCTGGCTGAAACGGGTACCGCCGTCATTGGTCTTTGTACGGAACAACAGCGGCTCCGCCGGATCCCGCACCAGCAACATACTGTGCGCCACCGACCGCTTGTTGAAATTAAAATCATAGGGCGAACCATAGGACAGGTACAAGCCCAGGTCACCCACCTGCATGCCGTGATGGTAAATCTGTATGGCACCGGCATCCGCGTGCTGGTGATTGCCAAAATGAAAACCGCCCCCTTTGATCTCGGCTACCACATTCC
The DNA here is from genome assembly GCF_051201075.1 of Niabella hirudinis. Classification (NCBI taxonomy): domain Bacteria; kingdom Pseudomonadati; phylum Bacteroidota; class Chitinophagia; order Chitinophagales; family Chitinophagaceae; genus Niabella; species Niabella hirudinis. Next base: position 79,591 of record NZ_JBPEHJ010000014.1, on the reverse strand, counting down.
CGCTTTCTTTTTGTTCCTCCCAACCGGTGCGTGCTACCATGGAGCCCAGTACCGGTCCAAAGTCGATCGTGCGCGGCAGGCGGTTCAGGTCAAAATCCGGTTTTAATGCAGGGTCATCCAGCAGTAAAAACAACACCGGGTTATCGGGCAGGCCTCCCTGCCGGAGGAACTGTCCTTTAAACAAGGCGTTACCGGAGTACGCGTAACACAGTAACATGGTCTGCGGATTCTTCCAGTAAAAGCTATCGCTTTGTGCATACTTAACACTAAACATATCGCCGTCCCGCAGCATCTTTCCATCCGGGGTACGCATATACAGCCAGTAATATGGCAGGTTTTTTATATTATCATCAAATACAGGAAAGCCCGTCATGCGGTAAAACAGCAATGCAGCGTGCATTTCCCAGCCAAAGCGGTAACCGCCATAGTCAATGCCCTGGTTGTGCCGGGGCGACTGGTATTCAAATTTCCGCATCGGCACCAGCTGCTCCAGTACGGTATAGGCCGTGTACTTATAGGGCAGGGGGTCTTCGTCATAAACCGCAATACTCATGGCCAGCAGATCGCGGCAGATCTGCGCTTCATTACCATGTCCGTTAATAATACTTTCCACTCCAAAGAACGGTGGCCAGCCGATTTCCATATCCCGGGCCAGCCGCTGCATATTCCTGCGCAATAGCGTTTTCTCCGCTGTGCTCAACAGTTCATAACACCAGTCGTATACCAGTGCCGCCGTATAAATAGCACGGCCCATTTCCCGGGAAATATCGCCATAGGTAATGTTTCCAAATTCCAGCACGGAGAGGTATTGCGTCATCAGCTTCACCGCCTCATTCCCCGCAGCCCGGTCTTTTTCCAACAAATAATAAAAGGCCTTGCTTTCTACCGCCTGCTCCAGCTTTTCGTTGTAACGGATCTCTTGCTGCGGGTCATACGCAAAAGCAAATGTTTGCAATGCCGCCTGTTTTACTTTGAGCCAGGCGCCCTGGTGGGCCGTATCCTGCAGGCGTTGACGGATCACCGGCAGGGTTTCTGTGTTTACCCAAAGGCGTGGGTGAGCGGCCGGTGGTAATATCCTGGGAACATAGGCTTCCGCTTCTTTAGGGGGTGCCGGAGGTATATACGGCTTCACGGAGATGGTATAAAAAACCAGGTTCCGGGGCAGCCAGATCTTCAGCTTTTCTTTTTTCTTCCCAAATTCAAACTTACCCAGCTCCTGTTTTCCGCCTTTATAGCTATCATAAACGATGCGTTTTGTGATCCGCTCAACACCCAGCTGAAAATGGGCAATCCGTGTTAATACTCCTGTGGTATCTTCTTGTTTCAGTTGTTCCGAATTCCGGGGCATGGTTTCCGCTTCCAGCACGTACCAACCCGTTTCCGGTACTTCAAGCTCCAGTTCCACATCTGCCCTGCGATCCGGATATCCATCAGCAACCGATTCCTTCAGCGTCAGGCCTTGCTTCACAAGCCCGCCTCCCATGGTTTTGTGCAGTACGACAGCATTTTTATTGATCTTCCCCTGTTGCAGAAAAATCTCAGAAGGATGCTGCCCTATGGCAAGCAACCCATAAAAAACAAAGGGGATGATTCCAACGAACTTTTTAAACATCTTCCTGTATCAGCATCTTAAGGATGCTTATTTTTTCCGTTATAAAAATGATCCTGTTACCAACCCGGGTTTTGGGTAAGGTTGGGATTCACATCTCTTTCCGACTGCGGTATCGGCCACAGGTAATAGTTATCGGGGAAACCTCTTTGCCGGATTTTCACCCCTGTAAACTCCGTCATCCATACCTTATCCACTACGTCCCTGGCAATCCGCCATCTCCGGATATCTGAATAACGTTGTCCCTCCCCGCATAGCTCCACCATCCGCTCATGCCGTATCCGTTCACGCATCTGTTCTTTATTCAATCCGTCAGGAAGATCCGGCATCCCCGCACGGGTGCGCACGGCATCTACGGCATCGTATACAGTTTGATCCGGCACGCCTGCAGCCTCATTCTTCGCCTCTGCATACATTAACATTACATCCGCCAGCCGGATAAGGGGGAAATTCTGCGGCATATTGTCCTGCAAGGTATACACGGATCCGGTTTCTACAAACTTTCGCCAGGCATAACTTCCGTTGGTCCATACCGGTACATAGGCCGCCGGATCGGAGGTCACTACCGGGAACCGGTACAAATAATCAATGCCGCCTTTCCCGTTGAAGGTAGACCAGGGTACTACAATTCCTTTTTGCAAACGGGGATCGCGGTTCTCAAACAGCTTCCGTACCGAAGCCTCATCTCTCCAATCGGCCACATTATCCGGATTAAAAACCGCGCCCTGTGCGTTCTTGAAGTTTGCAAAATCGAACCGCGTTCCGTCCTTCATCTCGTATTCATTTACCAGCTTGGGTGTGGGACGGGTACGCTGGGATCCTGTTGTGGCCCCCCTGGCATTGCCATAATTACGGTCGGCAGCCAACCCGTTTCCCTGCTGTGCCACATACTGCACATCAAAAACAACCTCACTGTTATTATTGCCGGCTACGCGAAACAAGGTGTGATAATCGCCCACCAAGGTCCGGTCGCTTTTCTCCATCAGTTCTTTAAAATCTGCAGCCGCCTTTTCATATTCCTTAGCCCAGAGATGCGCCTTTCCCCGCATGGCCAGCGCCGCCCATTTGGTAACACGGCCCTTATTCGCCGGGTCATAACTACCCGGCAGCAATGCATAGGCCTCCGTCATATCCTTCACAATAAAATCATATACTTCTTTTTCTGTATTCCGCGGCTTAAACGACTCATCCACATTCATGGGGTAATCATAAAGCGGTACCCCGCCAAAATAATCCCAGAGTTTAAAATAGAAATACCCCCTGAAAAACCTGGCTTCCCCCAGGGTACGGTTCTTGACGGTTTCGTTCATTTGAATCTCCGGCACTTTCTTCAGCGCGGTATTCGCCCTGTAGATGCCTTTATAGAAAATCCCCCAGGAGGTTGAGTAAAACGACGCATTGGCAGGGAATACCCCCGTTGTGAGCCCGGTTGCGAACGACTGGTAAGAAATATCGGTAAAGTCGTCCATCATACCATAGATGACGATGCTGTTGGTAAATTCGCGGTTGGCGTTATAAATAGCATTGATGCCCGTTACCGCATCCTGCTCGGATTTCCAAAAATCGCCTTCCGATAATCCAACCAGCGAATTTCTATCAAGGAATTTATTGCAAGACCCCAGTACAAGTACGGAGAGTGCTGCGATCATTATTTTTTTTATCATGGCTTCTTCTTTAAAATGCAATGTTTAAACCAATGATCCATTGTTTCATCAACGGATAGGAGATCCCGGCATTTTCCGGGTTGTATCCTTTAAAATCGGTGAATGTAAAATAGTTTTCCAGGTCGGCATATACCCTTATCCGGTCTATTTTAAGCCTGTTAATTACCTGGCGGGGAAGCGCATATCCCAGCTGCAACGATTTTACCCGGAAGTAGGAAGTATTGTGGAGCCAGTAGTCGCTGTAAGCCGTATTCAGCGCCGAGCCTGAAGTAAGCAGCCGCGGATAAACCGTCGATTTATTTTCCGGGGTCCAGCGATTCAGGATCTCCGTTCGCTGCAGAAAGCCTTCGTTCAGGTTAAAGGTATTAAATCCGTCATTACCCCAATATTGTTTTACGCCTCCAACACCCTGCCCCACTATATTAAGGTCGATGCCTTTGTAAGCTACGCTGACATTCAGTCCATACGTGTATTTGGGCAGCGATGAATAATTTTTAACCACACGATCCTTTTCATTAAATACTTTATCGCCATTGGCATCTTTATAAAGCATATCGCCCGGCTTTGGAGTACCGCCTATGTAGGTACCAAAGGTATAGCCATCGGCAACCAGGCGGTCAATTTCGGACTGGTCCTGGATGATCCGGTCAAACTCCAGTACATAAAAACTGGTAAAGGGTTTTCCTTCGAGGGTGATCGTTGTACCATCAATCGAAGTATCTCCGTTAAACCGGCTCACGCTGTTGGTTACGGTAGACAGGTTTGCATTTACCTGGTAGGACCAGTCTTTTCCCAGGGCATTCCGGTAGGTTAATTGGAATTCCATTCCCCGGTTCTTCATGGCTGCAATATTCTGCCAGGGCGGAAGGAAGTTCCCCATCACCAATGGAATAGGAATCTTGGTCAGGATATCCGTTGTGGTTTTGTCGAAGTATTCGGCGGTCAGCATCAACCGGTTTTTCAGCATGGTAATATCCAGGCCGATGTTTGTAGCCGTTGTGGTTTCCCATTTGATGCGGCTGTTAGCGATCTCTTTTGGTGCCACTCCTTGCTGCATCTGCCCGCCAAACGGATAGAGGTAGGAACCGTATACTACCTGGTAGGTATAATCTCCGATCCGGTTATTACCCAGCCGCCCCCAGGAGCCCCGGATTTTTATATCATCAAATACAGTTTTTAACGGCTGTGCAAAGGATTCCTCCAGTACTCTCCATCCTGCTGAAAACGAAGGAAAGAATCCCCACCGGTTATCACGGGCAAACCGCGATGATCCGTCATACCGTGCATTGGCTTCAAACAGGTATTTGCTTTTATAATCGTAATTCAGCCGTCCGAAGTAAGACTGAAGCGCATCATCGGTCCCGGATCCGTTTATGGCCTCCATATTGGTTCCGGCATCCAGAATGTAAATGGCATCGTCCCCCAGGATATCGTTCTTTTTTGCATCGAATTTATCCATGCGATTGTACTGCTGATCGAAACCCAGCAATGCCGTAAAATGATGGACTTCATTGATAGATTCCCGGAAGCGCAGTTGTGTATTTAGCACGGTCGTATAATCTCTTCTGCTTCCATTAAACAGGCTGTTGATACTTGGTTTTTTGGGATACTCGAAATTTGTCTGCAGGTTCCAAAGCGAGTATGGCCTTGCATATTCCCAATTCCGGTCGTTATTATAATTGAAGCCAAAGCTGCTTTCCCATTCCAGGTTCTTCAGCAGGTTTACAATGCCATAAAATTTCATGCCCAGCCGCTGCCGTTCATATTGTCCCCGGATATTATCCACATAGGCCCTCGGATTGGCACCTGCCGGCAAACCATTGAACATTTCACCGCCATAGCGTCCGTCTTCATACTTTGGTATAACGCCTGGTGTGGTGTTCCGTATCGTTGAAAAAAAGCTGGCTACATCCAGGGGGTCTCTTTTTGCCCAGTACCCGAACACATTGCCTCCGATGGTCAGTATCTTCTTTATTTTCATGTCTGCATTGATCCGGAAACTATATTTGGTATAGTCGGAATGGTCGATAATACCCTGGTTTTTTAAATAGCCTAATGACAGGGCGATGTTTCCTTTTTCACCGCCGCCGCGCACGGACAGGTTATGCTCGGTAAGTAAACCTTTCTTCAACATCTCGTTATACCAATCGGTATTGGGGTACAGCGGATTTCCGGCGGCAGACTCCGTTCTCCACTTATCAATCAGCGTTTTCGCGTATTTCTCACGCCCTTCTGATTCATTCACCAGCTCCATATGCGTAGCCATATCTGTTATGAAATCAATGCGCTTGGCCACATCCTGCATGCCCGTATACCCGTTATAATTAAAAGTAAACTTATCCCCCCGGCCCCGCTTCGTTGTAACCAGCAACACGCCGTTGGCCGCCCGCGAACCATATATGGCTGAAGATGCAGCATCTTTAAGTACCGACACGCTTTCCACATCGTTTGGATTCACATCATTTAAGGCTCCGGGCACCCCATCAATGATCACCAATGGAGCGGCATCATTCATCGTTCCCTTACCGCGTACCAGCAGATTAAATCCTTCGGCTCCGGGAGCGGCAGAGGTTTGTGCAATATTGAGCCCCGAAGCAGCGCCAACCAATGCGGATGCCAGGTTCAGATTGGGCCGGCTGGCCAGGGATTCGTTAAACTTAACCACCGATACCGCACCGGTAAGGTTTACCTTTTTTTGCGTACCGTAGCCCACTACCACTACTTCATTCATCTCGCTGGATTGTGGCTCCAGCGTAATACTGCCGGCAGCACTTGCCGCCACCGTTACGGTTTTAAATCCCAGCAGGCGGAATTGCAGCTGATCATCCGGGGCCGCACTAATGCGGTATTCCCCGTTCTTACCAGAAACGACCGTTTCCCTGCTCGAAAGATTGGTTACTTCCACACCCGCCAGCGGTTCGTTATTACCATCGGTTATCCTGCCGCTTACCTGTTCCGCGGCCGGGCTCCGGTAAACATGCATCCGGACAGCTGCCTGCGGTCCTTCTGCACGGCCCCTTACAGCCGTTGAAAATGCCGGTAAACCGGAAGAAGCGTTGCCCGCTAAAGGAACAAGGGGCAAGGCCAATAAAACGTAGGTTCCTAAAAGCATGTTCCTGATGCTGCGTGAGTTTGGGTTCATGAATAATCGTGTTAAAAATAATTTTCCAAACAAATTAATTTTGGGTTTTCATCCCTTAGCATCAGCCATCATACGGCTGTTGAAATACAAGTTTCAGAAAAACAATAACAAGAAAAATCGCAATCAAGTACTCGTTAATACTGTATACAATATTAATATCTTTTTGTAAACAAACAAAATTTATTTTACTTTTTTTAAAACTTTTGCAGGATGATTTGGAGGCAACAAAAATTACTGCAAAGAATTGTAAATTAATGCATTACAACAAATACAAATTAACCACAAGAAAATATCATCAAAATATGTATACAAAATACACAAATTTTTGTATATAAAATTAAATAATTAGATTTGGTTCGGGAATCATAAAACAACGCTTAAAATTCCACACTATGCGGCTTGCAACATTACCTGTTTTATTATCTGTGGCAGCTCTTTTGGCCTCCTGCCATATCGAAAAGAAAAAAGAACCGCCGGTACTAAATACCATTCAGCTTGGGCAAACAGCCGTATCCCTTACCCGGGTAGCAAACCACCTGGAGGTTCCCTGGGACCTGGAGTACGACCGGAAAGCACATGCCATCCTGTTCTCCGAGATCGCCGGTGTTATCAAACGGCTGGACCTGGGCACCAACCGGGTTTCCCCGGTGGCGCGGATAAGCGAGGTATATCATCAGCGCACTACGGGCCTGCTGGGTATGGCCCTGTACCAACCGGAACAAGGGCCGGACTACCTGTTTCTTTCCTATACCAGCAAAACGGGCGACAGCATTTATTCAAACTTATTACGCTACACGTACAATAACGGAAAACTGGAAGCCCCCCTGCGTTTGCTGCGTATCCCGGGCAGTACCGGGCATAACGGCTCCCGCGTGCTGGTAGCAAAGGATCAAAAAGTATACTGGGCCACCGGCGATGCCGCCAGCGATACCTTTGCACAGGACAGCACCGCACTGAACGGAAAGATCCTGCGCTTAAACCTGGATGGCAGCATTCCCGCAAACAACCCGATCCCCAACAGTTATGTATACGCCTGGGGGTTCCGCAATATGCAGGGGCTTACCCAGTCGGAAAGCGGCGCCATCTATACCTCTGAACACGGAGACGCCATTGAAGACGAGATCAACGTGATTCACCCGCTGCAGAACTACGGCTGGCCGCAGATTGAAGGAAAGCACGATACCGAAAAAGAAATCGCGATTGCAAAAAGATCGCCCCGCACAGAACCAGTGCGGTCCTGGACACCGGTTATTGCACCCGCCGGACTGGCCTGGTATGGCTCAGATGCCATCCCCGAGTGGAAGAACAGTTTATTGCTGACCACATTAAAAAGTCAATCCTTAAGAATCCTTCACCTCTCTGCAAACGGACAACAAATCACGGATGAAGCCATTCTTTTTGCCAATTACCTGGGGCGCATACGTTCCGTACTGGTATTGCCCGATGGCACCGTTTATTTCTGTACCAGCAACCGCGACTGGAATCCGCAGAAGGGATTTCCAAAACCCTACGACGATGGCATTTATTGCCTCCAAAAAACAACCGATACTACGGCCCCTGTATTGCGGCCCCAAAAGCCCCCGGCCCTGCAGGAACGGTCTGGCAAAGCCCTATATGAATCCTACTGTGCCTCCTGTCATAAAACAGATGGTAAAGGCCTGCTGAATACATTTCCATCCCTTGCCGGCTCCCGGATGGTAAACGGGGATGAAAACAAATTACTACAGGTGCTGCTGCACGGAGCAAACGGAAAAGCATCCGATGGCATTTCCTACGAAGCTTCGATGCCCGCTTTTACATTTCTGAAAGACGAAGAGATCCGGGTGCTTACCAATTATATCCGCAGCAATTTTGGCAATGCCTCCGGCAACATCACATTGGAAACAGTAAAAAACAACCGGTAAAGCTATATGCAGACCACTCCTTCCAACAAACCGCGGGCTACAGCCTCGCTATGCGAGGTTATACAGACCTTTGTGCCGCTTTGTGTATTCTCAGTGCCTTGGCGCCTTTGTGGCGATAGTGATCTGCTTAATACTTCGCCGCCTTTCCCGGAATAGATGCTTTGATAAATGCCCGGATCTGTTCGGTGCTTGTTTTCAGGTCTTCCTTGCGCAGGTACATCATGTGCCCGCTGCGGAACCCCGCCCATTGGATCCGGTCTTTTAACCGGCCCGAGGGGTCCATCTGCCACAGGTTGTATTTGGCATTAAAATAATCGCAGGCCCCGTCATAATAACCGGATTGTACCAGCAGATGCAGGTAAGGATTCGCAGACATAGCGCTCCGCAGGTTTTCGCCGGTACGGTCATTTTCATTATCCCAGGGATAAACCGGTCCAAACACATTGTAAGGGTAATCCGTTTTATAGTTCAGTTCATTGCGCAGGTACATATTGATGGGCGGTGTGAAGGCATGCAGCCAGGCGGTAAGCTCCGCATTAAAATCGGGCCGTTCGCCGCCATCCCGTTTATCAATGCCTTTGTAGCGGGAATCCAGGCGGCCAATGGTAAATCCCTCATTGCGCAGCAGCTCCTTCCAGAACAGGTTGGGCGAAACATCCAGGTTGTTCTGCAGGATCACCTGCTGCGATAGACCGGAATAAGCCGCCATCTTTTCTGCAATGGTTTTTTTGATGGCCGCATCCAGCAGGCTACCCTTGTTTAAAGCCGGCAGTAATTGGTTCATAGTAAAGTCTTCTACCTCCGGTAGAAAAGCCTCCAGTTCTTTTTGCTGAAAATTTGCCGCCAGTTTTTTATGATACCAGGCGGTTGCCGCAAAGTAGGGCAGACGCAGGGCCGCATCGGTTGCCGTCCCCCGCTCAATGCCCAAAGTAGTGGGCGACACCAGCACTACCCCATTCAGGTACATCCAGTGTGCCTGCTGCAGTTCCAGCGCCAGGCCCGAAACCCTCGTGGTGCCATAGCTTTCGCCGATCAGGTATTTTGGAGACCCCCACCGGTCGTAACGGGTTACAAAGCTATTGATCCAATCGCCCAGGTATTTGATGTCGGCATTAACGCCAAAAAATTTTGTCTTGGGCACCTCTTTGCCCACGATCCGCGAGTAACCGGTATTTACCGGATCCACATATACGATATCCGCCTCATCCAATATTGAATTCGGGTTTTCTTTATATCCATAGGGCTGTACAGGATATCCCTCATCGTCAATATTCAGCAGCACCGGGCCGGTATAGCCAATATGCATCCACACAGAAGCGGAGCCCGGTCCGCCGTTAAATGAAATCACCAGGGGCCGCCCGGCCTTAGCTACATCAGTGCGCTCGTAATAAGTGTAAAATAACCCTGCAATGGCTTTGCCATCCTCATCCCAAACAGGAAGGGTTCCGGCAATCGCTTTATAGGCCACCTTCTGGCCTTTAATAGTCACCGTATGATTGGTGGTCACCGCGGCATCCGGGTTAAAACTCAGGTCGGGTGAAGGGTTCTTTTTTTCCGTTACCGGAGGCTCCTGTTTAACAGGTTCTGTTTTGGATTTTGATGTTTGTGCACCGGCACCTGTAAAACAAAGGATGGCCGTACAGCAGCAGAAAATAAGCTTATTCATGATCATTTTTTATTACAAAGGATGGATCAATCGTATCCATCCACATAAAGCCATTTTTACCATTAAGAAGTTAAGCGTCATTAAGTCATTTCTCAATAGTCTTAACTTCTTAATGGTTTATCCGTTTGATAATATCAAGCGCCGGTTCTTCTTACTTCAGCACCCCCAGCTCTTTGCCCACTTTTGCAAAGGCCGCAATCGCTTTATCGAGGTGTTCCTGCTCATGTCCCGCGCTCAGCTGTACGCGTATCCGCGCCTGCCCTTTGGGCACTACGGGGAAGAAGAAGCCGATCACATAAATGCCTTCATCCAGCAGTTTTGCCGCAAAATCGGCCGCCAGCACCGCGTCATACAGCATGATGGGCACAATCGGGTGATCGCCGGGCTTAATATCAAAACCCGCTGCCGTCATCTTTTCACGGAAGTATTTTGTGTTGTATTCCAGTTTATCCCTGAGGGCAGTTGAAGCAGAAAGCATATCCAGCACGGCAATGGAACCCCCAACAATAGAAGGCGCCAGGGTATTGCTAAACAGGTAGGGTCTTGATTTCTGACGCAACATATCAATGATCTCTTTTCTTCCGGAAGTAAATCCGCCGGAAGCGCCGCCCAGCGCCTTACCCAGGGTGCCGGTAATGATATCGATCTTCCCCATTACCCCCCGGTACTCATGTGTACCGCGACCGGTTTTGCCCAGGAACCCCGAAGAGTGGCATTCGTCAATCATGATCACTGCATCATACTGCTCTGCCAGGGCTACAATCTTATCCAGTTGGGCAATGGTACCATCCATGCTAAAAGAACCATCCGTAACAATAATCCGGCTGCGCGCGCCGGCCGCTTCTTTCAGTTTGGCTTCCAGGTCGTCCATATTATTGTGCTCATACCGGTAACGTTGCGCTTTGCAAAGACGGACTCCGTCAATAATGCTCGCATGATTCAGTGCATCGGAAATAATCGCATCCTGGTCGCCAAACAATGGTTCAAACACCCCACCGTTGGCATCAAAAGCCGCCGCATATAAAATGGTATCCTCCGTGCCCAGGAATTCCGATATTTTTTGTTCCAACTCCTTGTGAATATCCTGTGTGCCGCAGATAAAGCGTACACTGCTCATACCATAACCGCGAAAATCAATGGCAGCATGCGCCGCTTTGATCACATCCGGATGGGAGGATAAGCCCAGGTAATTATTTGCACAAAAGTTAATAACGGTTTTGCCATTCACCAGGATCTCGGCGCCCTGTGGGCTTTCGATGATGCGCTCTGTTTTATACAGACCGGAAGTTTTTATTTCTTCCACCTCAGCTCCGATACGCTTTGTAAAATTTTCGTTCATATGAAAGAGTTTAGCTGTGCCGCAAGATTCTGTGGCACTCCGCAAAGTTGTTGAAAAAAGCCATACAAAAGCACGTTTTGTTCAATCGGTTGAACCGGCCCGGTTACCATGAGCCGCACCTTTGTCAAAATATCCATTGAAAAGATTTGCCTCAGAATTCTATTTGCCTTATTTTTATTAATACAGCAACGACCATTGCTGACCGCCCATGAAAAAAGAAACAGCTCTAACGCTTTTTTTTATACTGCTTGCCGCTGCCGGTCTCCATGCCCAACGGAGCGGTTCTTCGCTTTTTAAAGATCCTGTTTACCTGCCTGAGCGGTTCTATACTACATTTAGCAATGACCTGCCCATTTACAACGGAAGGCTGTACCAGGGATACCTGCCTACCATCGCCGGAACGCCGTTTATGGATGCGGACCAATGGACAGAAGGCACGGTATTTTTTGATAGCACCTGGTACAAAAATACCCGGTTAAAATATGATGTGGTAGCCGGCGAGCTGGTGATCGAAACCCCTGGTAAAATGCCTGTCATCCTTCCCGCTAACCCGCTGTATGCATTTACCCTGGGGCAGGAACGGTTCATAAAGCTGGGTCCGGGAAACAGCAAGGTACTGCCGGCCGGCTTTTATGAAATACTGGACGAAGGCAGGCTAACTGTATTGGCATTACGCAAAAAGATCATTAAAGAGACCACTGGTCAATCGGTGGTAGAGCGGGAATTTATTTGGAATAACCGCTTTTATATTTATCAAAACAACCTGTTTTACCCGGTAACTTCCAAAAAGAACCTGTATGCACTAACAAAAGAAAAGAAAGCGGCTATCCATAAGGCTTTAAAAAGAAAGCAAATCCGTTTCCGGAAAGACCCGGAAACGGCGATCCGGACAGCTGCTCAACTATATAACCAGGATTAATGTTAAAACGGCTTTTTATATTCATCTTTTTTTCCAGCCTGTGCACCACCATGGCGGCACAAACTGCTGTATCGGCGGCACCGGACAGTATTTTTGTAAAAGCTTATTTCTCGCAGCTGGAGCAACAATCAGGCTATTTTTTTTACTATAACACGGCACAGATCGACTCCATAAAAATCCCCGCCCCCCCTGCCAGCGGATCCTTGTCTGAACAGTTGCAGAGCGCGCTGAATAAAACAATGCTGACCTATACTGTTGACCACCAGGAAAAAAAAGTATACATCACAGGCAATTTAAAGATCCGGCTTTCATTACCTGCCGGAATCTATTATCATCCCGGCACGGCAGCACCCGCATTAAAGGCGGTTCCATTTGTCGATTACGGATTGAACAATAAAGACCGGAAGACCATTACTTCGGAAGACAAGATCTATGAAATCGGCAACCGGAACGGGTTGCATCATCCCCAGGCATTGCTTACCGGAACCATAAAAAGCGCGCGCACAGGGGAGCCGTTTCCCAACGCCTCCATAGCCATCGACAACGCCTATTTTGCCAATTCTGACGCTTATGGCAACTATTCGCTTAGCATTCCGCCCGGGAGGCATCAACTCAACATTGCAGGGTTGGGGATCCGCGAAATGAACCTGAACCTTATGGTATATACAGACGGGCGCATGGATGTTTCCGTACAGGAACAGGTACCTACATTAAAAGAAGTGATCGTATCGTCTACCCAAACACGGAACGTCCGAAGCGTGCAGATGGGCGTAGCGCGCCTGAGCATCCAGGAAATAAAACGGATCCCGACTGTTTTCGGGGAAGCCGATATCCTGAGGGCCATAACCACCTTACCCGGTGTAAAAACGGTGGGCGAGGCCAGTACCGGCTTTAATGTAAGAGGTGGTTCTACCGATCAGAACCTGATCCTTTTCAATGATGCCACCATTTACAACCCTGCACACTTTTTTGGCATGTTTGCGGCGTTTAACCCGGAGATCGTAAAGGATGTGGAACTCTATAAAAGCTCGATACCTGCAAAATACGGAGGCCGCCTGGCGTCAGTACTGGATGTAAACAGCCGGGAAGGAAATAAGAAACAACTGACCGGCTCAGCCGGGATCGGGCTGATCACCAGCCGTCTTCAGCTGGAGGGGCCCATTGTAAAAGACAAAACCTCTTTTATTTTTGGGGGGCGCACCACCTATGCCAACTGGCTCATCAATCTTTTGCCAAAGGAGTATGACCAAAGCCGGGCTTCGTTCCAGGACCTGAACCTCGGCATCAGCCACCGGATCGATTCTACCAGCGATATTTACATGAACGCCTATTACAGTAACGACCGCTTTAACCTGAATAATGATACCACTTACGGCTATACAAACCGGAACCTTTCGCTAAAATGGAAAAAGAATTTTACACGCCGTTTGCAGGGCGAGCTTACAGGCGGCTATGATTATTACCGGTATAAGATCAATGCCGATTCCAATGTGGTTAACGGGTTTAAACTCTTCTTTGACATCCGGCAGCTTTACGGCAAGCTAAATTTCGTTTATTTCATGAATCAAAAGCATTCCTTTGATTTTGGACTCAGTTCATTGTCGTACCTGCTGAACCCGGGTACTTTTGATCCTGCCGGCCATCAGTCACTGGTAAAGCCCGATACCGTAAGTGCAGAACGCGCGCTGGAAAACGCCGCGTATATCACGCACCGGTTCAATGCCACAGGACAGCTTTCTTTCAGCACCGGTATCCGTTATTCCTTTTACTCCTATTTGGGTCCGCAGGATGTGAGCTATTACCGGCAGGGCCATCCCCTTACGGATGACACCCGTACCGGCATTACCCACTATGATAAGGGAAAATTTATTAATAATTACCAGGGGCCCGAAATCCGGTTTTCTATGCGTTACGCATTTACCCCTACGTTCTCTATAAAGGCGGGGTATAATACATTAAGGCAATACATTCACTTATTGTCCAATACCACGGTTATTTCCCCCACTGATATCTGGAAACTAAGCGACCCCAATATCCAACCACAAACAGGCGACCAGGTTTCCATCGGGTTCTATAAGAACCTGAAATCAAACACCATTGAAACATCCGTTGAACTCTATTATAAAAACATAAAGAACTACCTGGATTATAAGCCGGGCGCCACCCTGCTGTTAAATCATCATATAGAAACAGATGTGATCAGCACCAGGGGCAAGGCTTATGGTCTTGAGTTCCTGATCAAAAAGCCGGTGGGCAAGCTGAATGGCTGGATCGGATACACTTATTCCCGTATCCTGCTGCGGTCTACCGGTCAAAGTTTGGGCTCATTGGTCAATAACGGAGCCGATTACCCGGCCAACTACGACAAGCCCCATGATATTACGATCGTTGGCAATTTCAGGGTCAATCACCGCTTCAGCCTGTCGCTGAATTCTACTTACAGCACCGGGCGGCCCATCACCTATCCCGTTGGTCGCTTTTATTACCAGGGATCCGAAAGAATGCTGTATTCCGACCGGAACCAATACCGGATACCCGATTATTACCGGACGGATTTTTCCATGAATATCGATGGCAACCACAAGGTTCACCAGAAGATCCATAACTCATGGACCATTGGCGTATACAATCTTTTGGGAAGAAGAAACCCTTATTCGGTCTATTTTATCTCTGAAAACGGTGCTGTGAACGGGTACAAGTTATCCATTTTCGGAAGCGCCATACCATTTATCAATTATAACATTCGCTTTTAAAATGAAACGGGGATACTATATTCAGATACTGATCATCATCGCTCTTTGCATTTCATGTAAGGACCGGTATTACCCGGAGATCAACGGCCCGGAAACCGGCTATCTTGTGGTGGAAGGAACCCTGAATGCCGGCAATGCCGCAACCAGCCTGCTGCTGTCCAGGACCACCGCAGTGAACGGCAGCAGGGGCCGGAGTCCCGTATTGAATGCCCGTATTGCCGTAGAAGGCAGCGACAACTCGGTATTACAGCTGCCCATGAGTACTCCGGGCAATTATGAAAACACCCTGCAATTATCCGCCGGCAATCGTTACCGCATCCGCATCAACACTACCGATGGAAAAGAGTACCTCTCCGATTTTGTACCCGTAAAAATAACGCCCGCAATAGATAGCATTGGTTTTAAAGAAAGCGAAAAAGGAGTGCAGCTATATGTTAATACACACGACCCTGCCAACAGTACCATCTACTACCGGTGGGATTTTGATGAAACCTGGGAAATCAACAGCTACTACCAGTCGATGCTGATTTATGATCCGAAATCGCCTGATGCCGATGAGGCCGGGGTAAGAAACCGGATTTTTCCCAGGGAAGATGTTTTTGCTTGCTGGAAATACGGCCGGTCCAGCGGTATCTACATAGGAAACTCAGCAAAACTTACATCCGATGTCATTTTTCAGCAGCCGCTTAACCTGATAGCCGCAGGTGACGACCGCCTGTCGGTAAAATACAGCATCCTGCTGCGGCAATATGCTATGGATAAAGCCGCCTACGAGTTTTACGACCTGATGAAAAAAAATACCGAATCCATCGGCGACATTTTTGGCCCCCTGCCTTCCGAATTAAGAGGAAATATTCATTGTACCACCAATCCAGGGGAGATTGTTATCGGGTATATTTCGGCAACCGTGCCCACCCAAAAGCGCGTATTCATCAACCGTCCCGCCGGATGGAAGTTCGGGCAGCTTTGCGAAATACAATTTGTGCTCCAGAACAAGGACAGCACCTTCGAAGCATTCTCGGCAGGAGCCACGATACCCATCAGCAATACCACAAGGGACTTCTTCACCGAGGGTTATTCCGCGGCAATGGCCACCTGCGTAGATTGTACCACAAGGGGCGGAAAGGTTCAAAAACCATCATACTGGCCCTGATAACTTTGAGCAAAATGCATACGATATTTAATCCTTTACTTCGTTGTTGCCGGTTTTTGATGCTTATTGCCGGCCTGTATATTCATTGGGCAGCCTCGGGGCAACAGCAGATAGCGAAACAGGACGCGGAAATGGACACTGCACAGGAAATCATTTTTGTGCACAGCGATAAGGATGCCTACCTTGCCGGTGAGCTGCTCTGGTTTAAAGTATACCTGCTAAATGCGGGTACACATATACCGGCCGGGTACAACAGCATTCTTTATATTGAATTGATCAGTGATAAGGGAAAGCCGGTGATCCAATCCAAGATCCAGACCCTCGGGGGCACAGGAAAAGGCAGTTTTTACCTGCCGGTTAATGTAGCCACCGGGGCCTACACACTTATTGCCTACACCAACCAGATGAAGCCGGGCAATGAAAGAGCGCTCTTTAAAAAACGGGTCCTCATTTCCAATACCATTGCCGCGGCAAACCCTCCTGCCCGCACTGCGCAGCCGGAGCCCACCATCCGTTTTTTTCCTGAAGGCGGGGCGCCTATTGAAGGCAGTTCCTCAAAAACGGGGGTACAGGTGCTGGACCCGCATACCATAAAGGGATTACCGGGTACCGGGTACATTATTGAAAACGGTACAGACACCATTACCCGTTTTGAACTGCTGAAATTCGGGCTGGGTCAGTTTACCTATACACCGTTACCGGGCAAAAAATATACGGCGGCAGTAATAGTGCCGGGAAAAGGCATTATAAAAAAAGAGCTGCCTGCGCCCCAATCCGGCGGCTCCCTTTTACGTATAACCGACAATGGGAACGACACCTACCTGGTTAACGTAATACTCCAAAACACCCCCCCGCAAAAAATGACGCTGGTCGCACACAGTGAGCAAAAGAATAAATTTGCAACGACCATCGATCTCCAAACCCGCAACACTGCCGAGATCCCCGTCAGCAAATCCAAACTTGGAACTGGTGTAATCTGCTTCACGCTGTTTGATCAGCATCGTCAGCCCGTAAATGAACGCCTGGTATTTATTCCCGGCAAACAGCCTTCAAAGACCGTAACCATCAGTACCGGCAAACAGGAACCAACGGCCAGGGACGGCATCTCCATAGAGCTGGCGCCTGCATTTAGCGGAGACAGTCTTGAAACCGTACAGGGTTCCCTTTCCGTTTATGCGATGGACAACAGTACAGCAGCACCGGATATCCGCGCATATCTGCAGCTTACAGCCAGTCTTTCAGGTACAATTGAATCCCCGGAGTTCTACTTCACTCCCGAAGCTGCCCATGGAAACTACATAGAGAACCTGATGCTTGTGAACGGGTGGCGGCGTTTTGATAATCCTACGCCTCTTTTTGACCCGGCTTTGAAATACCTGCCGGAATATGACGGACATATTGTTGCTGCAAGGGTTTTCAGCAGCTGGAACCATCAACCGGCCCCGGGGGTCCCCTGCCTGCTTACGGCGCCCTCCATTCCTTTTGGTCTTTACAATGGTACCAGTGACTCCCTGGGCATTGTCCGCTTCAATATAAAAAAATACTACGGACCGGGGGATATCTTTATAAAGCCAAACCCCTCTGCCAGTGCTGCCAACAACTATACAACCGCCATCATTTCACCATTTATCGACAGCGCCAACCGGTCTTTTACCCAACCACCCTATTTTCCGGACCCTGCCGACAGTGCATCCCTGCTAAAGCGCAGTATTGCGATGCAAACAGTCAACATTTATTATAAAGACAAGATCAACACCTATGCATCTCCGGGGTTAACGGATACACTTCCCTTCTATGGAAAGCCGGAGATCAGCTATCTCCTGGATGACTATAAACGGTTTTCCACAATGGAAGAAGTATTGCGGGAATATGTGCAGTCGATCAACGTAGTAATGCGCGACCGCAAACTCCACATGACGATTTATGATGAAAAATACCAAAACGTGTACCGGTATGCTGTGCTCGTGCTGCTGGATGGTGTACCCCTGGCCGACTATAACAGCATCTTTAACTATAACCCGTACAAAGTAAAACGACTGGATGTGGTTCCCCGCAGGTACGTGATCGGCCCATCGCTGTATTCGGGGGTTGTCAGCTTCCAGACCTATGAATCCAGGTTTGACGGATTTGAGCTGGATCCTTCTGCTGTCGCGATCGACTATGAGGGACTGCAGCTGCAGCGGGTATTTTATGCACCCGTTTATGCCAACGGAGACAAGGGAGATCTGAGGGTTCCCGATAACCGCACCACCCTGCTCTGGCAACCGGATATACAGCTTACCGGAAACCGGCCTTTGAATCTGGATTGTTTCACCTCCGATTATAAAGGTACATATAAGGTCGTGTTACAGGGTATTTCCAGCAAGGGAAGGCCTGTTTTTTCAGAAGCAACATTTACGGTAAAATAGCCCCGGACGAATGTAAAATATCCAATCTAAAATACAGAAGCCGCTCCGGTTAAACCCAAAAATCTTCGTTTTCTAAAACGGGTACCCTTTTTCACCCGCCCGATCCGGTACGGGTTTTATATTCTTCATTCAATATTTTACATTTTCATTCGGATTCTAAATTTAGAAAAAGCCTTTTTTTCGTCTTCCCCCCAGCCCTATGGCGCCCAGCAGTGAGCGCACAATGGTATTGCCCGCGGTACGCGCTACACTTTTGACAATAGGGTTATCAAAAAATCCTTTCTCTTCGGCTACACGTTTTGCGGGTTTTTCTTCTTGCTCCTGTGCTGCTTTTGCAGCCGCATCATTTAGCTTTTTAGTCAGCAGTTCGCAGGCGCTCTCGCTATCGATTACCTCATTGTAGTGGTAAGCGATCTTTGATCCGGAAATGATCGCATCAATCTCCGCATCTGTAAGTACATCCATCCGGCTTTGGGGCGCCCGCAGCATGCAATGCACCAGCGGTGTGGGGATACCCTTTTCATTCAGCATGGTAATCAGGGCCTCACCAATCCCCACCTGTGTAAGCAGTTCGTCCGTTTTATAAAAATCGCTCAGGGGATAGTTCTCAGCAGTTTGTTTGATCACCTTGCGATCCGCCGCCGTAAATGCCCGCAATGCATGCTGTACTTTTAATCCCAGCTGCGACAATATGGAGGCAGGCACATCCATCGGGTTTTGGGTGCAGAAAAATATACCCACGCCCTTGGAACGGATCAGCTTCACAATCGTTTCCAGCTGGTTTAGCAAAGCCGTGCTGGCTTCGTTAAAAATAAGGTGCGCCTCATCAATGAACAGTACCAGTTTGGGCTTGTCGAGGTCGCCCTCCTCGGGGAGGGAGGCATAGAGCTCCGCCAGCAGTTGCAGCATAAAGGTCGAAAACAGCTTGGGACGATCCTGCAGATCGGTAACCCTTACAATGGAAACCATGCCGCGTCCATCGCTGCTGATGCGCATCAGGTCATCCACATCAAAACTGCGCTCGCCAAAAAACAGGTCGGCGCCCTGCTGCTGCAGTTCGATCACCTTCCGCAGGATTGTTCCGGTGGACGTGGTCGATATCTTGCCGTATGTTTTTTCAAGCTCCGCTTTTCCTTCATCGCTCACATATTGCAATACCTTGATAAAATCTTTCAGATCTACCAGGGGCAACTGGTGATCATCGCAGTATTTGAAGATGAGCGACACAAAGCCCCCCTGCGTATCGTTCAGGTCCAGGATCTTGGAAAACAGCACCGGTCCAAATTCTGTTACCGTAGCCCTTAATCGCGTGCCTTTTTCCTGGCTCAGGGTCAGGAACTCGATGGGGTAGGCTTCGGGTTTAAACCCGATGGCCAGCTTTTGACAACGTTCCGCAATTTTGTCATTGGTTACTCCGGCAGCGCCAATGCCGCTCAGGTCTCCTTTTATATCCATCAGCAGCACAGGAATACTGGCATCGCTAAACCCCTCGGCCAGGACCTGCAGCGTTTTTGTTTTACCCGTTCCGGTGGCGCCGGCTATGAGGCCATGCCGGTTCAGGGTTTTAAATGGAATGCTTACATCGGCATCCGCCACCACTTCCCCATTTAAAATGCCCCTGCCTATCTTATAGCTTTCGCCTTTAAAGGTATAGCCTTCTTTTATGGCCTGTAAAAATTGCATTGTGTCTGCCATGATCTAAAATTTGTTATTGCAATATTCCTTAAGTTTTTTGATAAAAAGAATAAAAAACCGGAAGGGATAAAAAGTAAATGGATCGGTTGTAAAAAATCGCTACCTCATCCTTTGCAAAGTATATGCGGCATTTACCCACGTCAAAACACGTATAAATACGATAAAAAAACCGAAAACTCCCGCTGGTTCCGGCCCCGGGGCCGGGGTAATTTTGGGCTATTGAATTTTAAAATTAAAAAACAAATAACATGAAATCGAAATTATTAATTGTTCTTGTTGCCCTCAGCATCCTCACTGCCTGTAAAAAGAAAAAGGAAGATGCCACCCCTCCCCCCAGCGTTGTCGGTTTTTGGGAAGGGAAGTATGGAAACGGAAGCTCCGTGCCGGGATCTTCGTACTTCTTCCTGTTCCGTTCCAATGGCACCGTAAGGGTTTATGCCGATAACAGCGACACAGCATCTGCAGGAAAAGCAGAAGGCACATATATCGTAAGCGGCAACACGGTGAAGACCACCTATACCTACCCGCCTTCCATTTCTTATTCAACACAGGCCATTGTGGATGCCGGTTTTGCCACCATGGACGGCACCTGGGGCAGTGGCGCTAACGTAAGCGGTAGCGGAACATTTCGCATTTTCAAAAAATAAGGTTCCCCATATTCAGGTATTGCCTTCGGTTCGTTGCTATTTTAACTTTGGTTAAACATAAACCATCGCTTTAAAAGCCGGCTATTCTCAAAAAATTATAGAGCGGAGTATTCCGAAAATCCCCAACAGAGTAAGACGTGTATGCTGAAAAACGACAAGAGTAAGCGTAATAAACAAAAATTTTATCATGGAGAACATTAAAGAATTTGAAGCCGGCTTAATGAAAAGGCTGGAAGCCAAAGACACGGATAAGCTTGTTATCCGCAATATTTCAAAAGAGATCGTAAACCTGAAAAAAAGCGGGTTGCAGATTGACCAGGTTTATGTAAAAGGCGTACCCCGGCTGGACCGCTATATCATCAATGGTATTGTGGATCCTGAATTCTGGGGCAAGTTTAACAACGTTGGCGGCATTTTCTCCCGGTTTGAAGTATTTCCTTACGGGATCATTGCCCACCAGGGATTCAAGTTCAACGCTGAAATTGAAAGATGATGAATGCCCATTCAACAAACGGGAGTACTGCATGTGCAGCTCCCTTTAGAACCATCCAGTTACACCCTACCCGGCGGTGCAACCTTTGTTGTAAGCATTGCTATTCCAGCTCCTCGCCTTTGTTAAAAGAAAGCCTTGATCTGAACGCACTAAAAGCCTTTCTTAAATACGCTTACGACCAGGGGTTCAACAATATTTCCCTTTCGGGGGGTGAACCGCTACTATACAAAGATCTCGAAGCACTGCTGCAATTCACAAAGAAACTGGGCTACAACAATACCATGGCCACCAACGGGATGCTGCTGGGTTCGGCCCGTAACCAGGCGCTGCTGCAATACCTCGACCTGGTTGCAGTAAGCATTGACGGGCCTCCGGGCCTTCATGATTATATCCGCGGTCAGCAGGGGGCTTTTGAAAAAATGCAGCAGGGATTGCAGACTCTGCGGGAACTAAACAAACCCTTTGGACTGATTCATACCGTAACGCCCGAAAGCTGGAAAGAGCTGATCTGGCTGGGCTCTTTTGGCTTTGATGCCGGTGCCAAACTATTGCAGCTGCACCCGCTGGAGCTGTTTGGCCGCGCCCGGCAGGAACTTGCCCATTGGGTCAATGATGACCTTCACCTGCATCGCACTTATATCCTGGCCAATTACCTTAGCAGCAAATATCAGGACAGGATGGTGATCCAGGCCGACCTCTTGCACCGGGATTATCTTCAATCCTTTCCCCAGGTTGTAAACGGTTTTGCAAGAACCTGTAATGATAAAAGCCGGCTGGCCCAGGTGATTGATAATATTGTTGTTGATGAAACCGGAACCATCACACCTTTTGCCTATGGTTTTGATCCCCGGCTGTCGATTGGGAATGTTCACCATTTTGATGGCACCCTGTTCGATCACTACCTCGCAAAAAACAAGGTAAAAATTGAAACGATGATGAAACGGACGCTCAGTCATGTATTCCGAAACAAAGACCAGGATATTATTAACTGGAACGAAGTATGGGTATACAACAGCCGGAAGCCCCTGAAAGCTTCGGCCTGAAATACTTTTATAAACCCAAATCCCTTGCTATGAAACTTGCAATTTCTATCCTTTTACTACTGCTGTCAGCAGCGCTGTTATTTGGCTGATTCGTTGCGGAAGCAGCCGCTGTACTTGCGTTGAATTTGTGTTCGTTGGTTAAAAGCACAACATGACAAACGAAATTTTTTAGGACCGGCTATCTACAGAACCCCAGGTGGTTCACAAAAAAGCGGCCCCGGGAATGATTATACCTGGGCTGCTTTTTTATGCAGGCAGGCTTGCCCATTCCACTTTGCCCCGGGCGCTTCGTCAACGACCTGTATATCAGACTTTTTAACAAAAAATTCGGCTCCATTTGTTAGTGTATTAAAAAGCATTAACTTTATTTGCCATCTAATAACTCAAACTCAACAACATGGAAACAAAAAAACCAAGGATATTATTGTGTGAAGATGATCCCAATCTTGGGAATGTATTGAAGAACTACCTGGAACTGAATGACTATGATGTTACCCTGGAGCGGGACGGCCGCCTGGGTTTGGCCGCTTTTCAGCGGGAAAAGTTTGATCTTTGCCTGCTGGATGTAATGATGCCGCACATGGATGGTTTTACCCTGGCAGAAGAGGTACGCAATGTGGACCCCGATATTCCCCTGTTTTTCCTGAGTGCCAAAACCATGAAGGAGGACATTATCCAGGGATATAAACTGGGCGCCGATGACTATATTACCAAACCTTTTGACAGCGAGGTATTGCTTTTAAAAATCAAAGCCATCCTTAAAAGAAATGAGGAGCTGAACAAGGAAACAGAAAATAAAGAATACCAACTGGCCAGTTATCATTTTAATCCCAAATTGCGCCAGCTGATCCACAACGACAATACGCAAACGCTTTCGCCCAAGGAAAACGAATTGCTGAAAATGCTGGCCGAACATCTCAACGACCTGCTGCCCCGCGAGCAGGCGCTCAAAAAGATCTGGGGCAGCGATACCTATTTTAATGGCAGAAGCATGGACGTGTACATTGCCAAACTGCGCAAGTACCTGAAAGACGATGAAAAGATCGAGATCGTGAACATCCACGGGAACGGGTTCCGGCTGGTGGTGCAGGATTAAGCTACCAATAATTTTAATTATAGAAGCGTTTAGGCCATCAGGCTTAAGCGCTTTTTGTTATATAGAAAATCGTAAATTTGTACTTTACATATTTCGTATTTTGGCTGAGGTAACTTTAATATATGATCCCAAAAATGCCCTGGCAAAAAAAACGTTAAATTTCATTCTTTCCCTCGGAATTTTCAAAAAGGCTGAACGCAAAAACGCTATCGATATATCTCTGAAGGAGATAGAAAAGGGCGAGATAAATACTTATAAAAGCATAGATGCTTTTTTTAAGAAAATAAAAGCCGATGTATAAAATAACCACTACAAACAAATTTGAAAAACAATGGAACTGATAATAGACTTTGATAAAATCAACGATGCCTCAAAGAAAAAATTTCTTTTGGAAACTTTAAAGTTCCCTGGGGTTCGATTTAAAACATCAGACGCTCCGCAAACTTTAGAAGAATACAATAAAGAGCTTGAACAGGCGGATGCCGAGATAGATACGGGCAAGTACACCACTATGGAAGAGTTGCTTAAAGAAATGGAGCAATGGTAAGAGGCGTTTCCTATTTCAACAGTTTCCGTTTTTCCACTTCTTGTAATATGCTCATTTGCTGAATAGCTATTTTGTTCAGTTTTATCAGCCGCTCTTTTTGCGCTATCTTTTCATTGACGAAAACGGCATTGAGGTTCTCCATGTTTGAAAGGCAAATCAATTCGTTGATTGTTGCATAATCCCGAAGATTCCCTTTCAGGTCAGGGTTTGCCTCCCGCCATTGCCTGGCTGTAATTCCAAACAATGCGACATTTAACACGTCAGCTTCGTTGGCATAAATGATCGATGTTTGCGCAGACGACAACTCCTTCGGAATGAGATTATGTTTTATTGCATCAGTGTGAATATGATAGTTGAGTTTCGCTAATTCCCGTTTGGCCGTCCAGCCCAATTGTTTTTGCTCTTCTTCTTTAAGCCGTTGAAACTCGGTGATCAGGTATAGTTTAAAAGGAACACTGACTGCCGAACCAAACTCAAAAGCTATGTCTTTATGTGCGAATGTACCTCCGTACTTGCCTTTGCGTACGATAATTCCTATAGCCCTCGTTTTTTCTATCCATTCTGAAACACTCAATACAAAACTTGGCAAACCTGCCTGAGATTTAAAGTGGTCAAATTCGACCACTTTAAAATCAGGGTTATTTATTTGTTCCCAGGTACCCAAAAATTCCAGCGTGTAACGGTTTCGTATCCAGTTTTTTATTATATCGGCCGCGCGACTTTCACTTTCTTTGGCGTTTGCCATATCCGTAAGTGATATATAATCTCTTTCCTCAACCGAGATAATAGTGATTTCTGTGTTTTTTACATTGATTTTAGCCATAGTTCCGTAAAGTTGCAAAAAATATTGATGCTATTTCCCCAAAATTTATTTCATTAAAAAAAGAAAGTGCCGTCTGCATGGCCTTAAGACAAACCGGCATTTTCTCAGGTTAGCGCAGCCGGGAAACTCTTGATAAAGCAGCAAAAGCATGGGGGCACAGCTTTTCACCTGCTGTCCGCAGGAGCATGGACGTGTACATTGCCAAACTGCGCAAGTACCTGAAAGATGATGAAAAGATCGGGATCGCGAACATCCACGGGAACGGGTTCCGGCTGGTGGTGCAGGATTAAGCTACCAATAATTTTAATTATAGAAGCGTTTAGGCCATCAGGCTTAAGCGCTTTTTTATGCTGAATGATGATGCGCGGTATATTTGGGACCAGGAGCGCACCTTGTACCGGTGGATTACGCCCTTTCAGGGGATCGTAAAAGTGGAAGCATTCCCATCCCGGTAGAGCAACCGTGCCGGTTGTAACCATTAAGATTAAGAGTCATTAAGCCTTAATTATCCTTAACTTAATGGTTTATTTAAAGCCCCAGCTCCAGGTTTGCTCCGCGGTTCCCCGGTTTCTTACCCAAATGTTCATAAGCCTTATGCGTTACCTCCCGCCCCCGAGGCGTGCGTTGCAAAAAACCTTCCTGTATCAGGAATGGCTCGTATACTTCCTCAATGGTACCAGGCTCCTCTCCTACAGCGGTCGCAATTGTAGTAATACCCACCGGCCCCCCTTTAAATTTTTCGATGATGGCCAGTAAGATGCGGTTATCCATTTCATCCAGCCCATATTCATCCACATTGAGCGCTTTTAATGCATGTTTGGTGATGCCGGTATCAATCACCCCATCATTCAGCACCTGAGCAAAATCCCTTACCCTCCTTAAAAGCCCGTTGGCGATCCGCGGCGTTGCCCGGCTCCTGCCGGCAATTTCCGCAGCGGCATCCTTGAAAATTTTTACCCCAAGAATCTCTGCCGAGCGTAAAATGATTTTTTGCAGGGTGGCGGCGTCATAATACTCCAGGCGGGATTTTATAGCAAAACGCGATAGCAGCGGGGCCGTAAGCAAACCGCTCCGGGTGGTAGCGCCTACCAGCGTAAACGGATTCAGCGAGAGCTGGATGCTGCGCGCATTGGGGCCGCTGTCCAGCAGGATGTCCAGCCGGTAGTCTTCCATGGCCGCATATAAATATTCTTCCACCACCGTACTCAACCGGTGAATTTCATCAATAAACAGCACATCATTCGGCTCCAGCGAAGTCAGCAGCCCCGCAAGGTCGCCCGGCTTTTCAATTACGGGTCCGCTGGTTTCTTTTATATTGACACCCAGTTCGTTGGCAACAATCCGCGACAGGGTGGTCTTTCCCAAACCGGGGGGACCATGAAAAAGGATATGATCCAGCGCCTCGCCCCTCATTTTGGCGGCCCGTATAAAAATAACCAGGTTCTCAATCAATTGCGGCTGGCCGGCAAACTCCCGGATCTGCCCCGGCCGGATCGTGTTCTCAAAATCGCTCTCCGTAGCGCTCATGCCCTGCTTTTCTTTGTTTAAATTGGGGTTGCTCATTCTGATCCAAAGATATTAAAGAGCCTGTTTAAATAAAAATGGAAGCGCCACTGTTTCATTTTTTGTATTTTGCCCGTCTTTAGTAAAAAAGCAGTATGCGATCCTTTTTTTATCTGGTTTTTGTGGTTTTATTACTGGTTCAATGCAAAAAGGCCGC
This sequence comes from Niabella hirudinis, assembly GCF_051201075.1. Lineage (NCBI taxonomy): Bacteria > Pseudomonadati > Bacteroidota > Chitinophagia > Chitinophagales > Chitinophagaceae > Niabella > Niabella hirudinis. The sequence continues at coordinate 52,970 of NZ_JBPEHJ010000014.1, read as the reverse complement.
GGACACGGATGCGTCCAATGCATTTGCCAGCGACTCGTACTGTGCCAACTGTGGCTCTGTTCGTTTTCATATTTTGCTTTCGGATAAAACCACAGGTAGCAACTATATAACGGCCAATAATATAGCATCAACGGACATAGAGATCCGGAACGCCTTCAGTCAAACCATAAGTTCCTCCAATATTTCTGTTTCATTAAACGATCCGCAGGGCGCTATTATTTTTCCCATGCCGGACCGGTCCCGTTTTTTTCTGAAGATCAGGAACACCCTGCTGCTGGAGGTATCTTATACATCAAAGCTGAACAACGCCGGGCAGTATGAGATCAGCGGTGTAAAGGTAAAGGACCGCGCCAGCACCTTTGAAAAAATTACCGGGGGCTATCTTTTAAAAATAGATATCTAACCATTCTATTTCCTTAGAATATTGATTACATGCATTTCTGTGGTCCGCAGCTCCCCGTTGCGGCTATAGATGATCTTTACCTTTCCGTAGTTGGATTGAAGCGCCTGCTTCAGATCATCCAGCTGCATTCCGAATTTGTTGTTGATCGCCAAAATCGCGTCTCCTTCTTTCAGACCGGCCTTTTCCGCGGGGGAACCGGTCGGAATCTTTCCTATAACGGCAGCACCGTCTACCAGGTAAAGCTCAATGCCTGAATAAGCATAATCAAATGGCGCATTGAAAAACCGGTTGGGAGTAAGATGGATCTGCTGTTTGTCATAATTCAGGATCACATTGAACCTCCTGAAAATCTCATTCCCAATGAGGCCGCCCAGCGATGGGTAGGAGGTCACATTATAATCATCATCAAAAATATTCACAGGTACGTTCCGGAATTTGTAGGGGCCTATACGCAATGATTTCATTACTGTGAGGTACATGTCTACCCTTCCGCCCAGCCCTTCGCCCTGTTTCAGGTATTGTTTTCTTCTGGATTTTAAAAAGGAACTATCGCTCATATAATCATCCGAAAACAATACGGTAAGACCGGCCCCCAGGTCAAACAAATAATTGAACGTCCTTTTGCGGTTATCAGTTACTGATGACCGCGAATAAGGCAGCATCCGGATATAAGGATGCATCAGGTAGCCCCCTTTCGGATATTTGATTGTTCCCTTTGTATAAAAACCGATCTCCTGCTTTTCATAGTTGATCTTCAGGATGTAGCGGCTCAAAACGGAGTAACCGACAATTCCGTCAATTTTCTGCCCATAAAGAGATGTTAACACATTGTAATCGATGATATGAAAATCCAGGCTATCCATTTCATAGTTTCCCAGCTTCAGCCGCCGGTGCTTCAAAAAGCCTACTTTTCGAACGCCGCCAATTCCCCGAATGATCCGCTCCGGCGCACCCGGCCTTAGCTTCAGGCTTTCCACCGTTGTGGAGTCCAGTGAAATACCCCCGCTGCCCGTATCCAGTATAAAGTTGAGCGAGTCTTTAAAATCGTCCAGCAGGGCTTTGAACACGATTACCCCACCAGTGAATTGCACAAAAGGAATGGTGACCAGGTGTTTGCTGGGCGGGTCAATAAACTCTTCCTGCGCCTTCGGGTAAAAAAAGCAGCACAGGCAAAAAGCCATGTAAATGAAACGCAACCGGGCCATGCATGATCATTAAACAAGTTTTCTAAATTACTAAAAAATCAGTCACGAAGCTGCCATGCGGGGCTGCTCTTTCGGAGGGACTCGATAGTTTGCGTTACATGCCGGATAACATACGCCACTTCTTCTTCGGTGGTTTGCCGTCCCAAACTAAAACGGAGGGCCGCCTTTGCCAGGGGATCCGGCAGCTGCATGGCTTTTAAAACATAGGAAGGATCCAGCGATCCGGAGGTACAGGCCGATCCGGAGGAAAGGGCAATATCTTTATTAAGGCCGGCCAGTATTTCATTGCTGTTGAGGTAGCCAAATGAGGCATTGCACACATGCGGCAGCCGTTCTGAGCTGCGGCCGTTGATATACACATCCGGAACCTGCAGCAATGCATCTTCCAGCTTGTTCCGGAGCAGCTGAAGCCGCGTTGCCTCTCCGGCCATGGTCTCCCTGCAAATGGCAGCCGCCCTTCCAAAACCTACAATACCGGGCACATTCAGTGTGCCGCTCCGGATATTTTGTTGTTGCCCTCCGCCTGTAATCTGGGCAGCCAGTTTTACACGCGGATGCCTGTGGCTGATGTACAGGGCACCCACACCTTTGGGGCCGTATAATTTATGACTGCTGAATGCCATTACGCCTAACCCCGCTGCCTTTACATCAATGGGAATCTTGCCGGCGGCCTGTGTGGCATCGGAAAAAAACAGCACCTGATGCTCCCCGGCAATACGGCCAATTTCCGCTGCAGGCATGATCACACCGGTTTCGTTATTGGCCCACATAATGGCAATAAGGATCGTAGTGGGTTTGATTGCTGCCCGAAGTGCCTGCAAATCGATCTGCCCGTTGAGGTCCACATCCAGCCAGGTAATTTCCATACCCTTTCTTTCAAGATCCCTGCAGGTGTCTAAAACGGCTTTATGTTCCGTTTTTGCAGTAATGATATGGTTTCCTGTTCCGGCGTACAATGTGCTGATGCCTCTTAATGCCAGGTTGCAGCTTTCCGTAGCACCGGAGGTAAAAATAATTTCTCCCGGAGCGGCGCCAACCAGGCTGGCTACCCGTTGCTGTGCTTCTTCTACAGCGGCCTGGGCCTTCCAGCCAAAAGCATGATTGCGACTGGATGCATTACCATAGTATTGGGTAAAATAAGGGAGCATTTCCACTACCACCCGCTCATCGCAGGCTGTAGTGGCACAATGATCAAGATATATCGGTAACCGGAGCATCCATCAAAAATTATTTGACAGGCGCGCCCTCCAGCGGGATCTTGTTGCTGGCAGCAAAAGCCTCCCGTTCTTTGACAAATGCATCATCTGCCAGTGTTTCCTCTTCCTGGAGCTTAATGATCAGTTCATTAACCTTATTATCGGCCATGGCGGTATCCTTCACTTCCTTATAAATCCGGGCTATTTCGGCGTAAGATCCGTTTACAGATCTTTTATAAAAATCCGCCAACCGTACCGCAGCATCCCGGTAGCTGCCGTTTCCTTTATAATCCGGAAGCTCTTTTAGATTTGTTGCAACTGAATCGATCTGGGCTCCAAACCTGTCCAGGTCGCCCAATTCCGCCGCCTCACTCCCCGTCACCTTCTGTACTGCAAATAATGTTTGCTGCATTTGGGTAATACGGGAAGTTATATACTGGTCATAGTCTTCTGCCCGGGTAATTTCTTTTTTACCGCCATCGCCGCAGGCTGTAAGGCCCGTAATAAAACCGGCTAAAATTGCTGCAGCTATAAATAGAGATTTTATTCGCATGATTTTTTTATTTAGTGTTTAAGCCTTTTTGAGGAAACAATAGTACGCTTTTTGACCAACACCGCCTTATGCGCCTTCTTCACTATTATTGATCCCGAGTGTGGCTACCGCAAGGCTTGCCGCTATCTGCGATGCGTCTTTTTTGTTGAAGGCCTTTCCCTGCGCTATTATTGTTCCATCAACAACTGCACCAATTGTAAACAGGCGCCGGCCATTTTCCAGTTTTTCTTCAATGGTGGCAAATTCCAGTGTTTTCCCCTGCTTGTTAGCCCAGCCATACAATTTGTTTTTATGGTTGATTTCCCGGGATTCCAGCTCATCCATAAACATATGCGGGGCAATGATGTAGTTATATACCCATTTGCTGGTTTTTTTATAGCCCAGGTCCAGGTAAATAGCACCCACCAGTGCTTCCAATGTGTTGCCAAAGATATGGCTGCCCCGGAGGGTATGATCCTGCTTGTTGAAATGTGCAATCTTTTTCAGATCCATTTTCAGGGCTACTTCATTGAGCTGCTGCCGGTTCACCATCTTGCTGCGCATTTCGGTTAAAAAACCTTCGCCCTGGTAAGGGTAGCGTTTAAAAAGATAGTCGGCTACCAGGGCACTCAGGATGGCATCCCCAAGGTATTCGAGCCGCTCATTATTTTCATCAACATTTTCCCGCAGGGAGCGGTGGGTAAGGGCGGTTTTATATAGGGAAATATTATCGGGAGCAAATCCCAATATGTTTCGTAACTGCTTTTTTAAAGCCGCATCGTTTTTTTCTTTAAAAATTTCTCTTATAAAATTCACAGATCACTATGAATATTTTTTTACGATCACACAGGCATTATGACCGCCAAATCCGAAGGTATTGCTCAAGGCAATATTTACCGTGCGGTCCTGCGCTTTGTTAAACGTAAAATTCAACCGTTGATCCAGTTCAGGGTCATCGGTAAAATGGTTAATGGTTGGGGGTACTTTATCATGTATCACACTTTTGATACATGCAATGGCCTCTATAACCCCGGCGGCGCCCAGGCAGTGGCCAGTCATGCTTTTTGTAGAGCTGATGTTGAGCTCGTAGGCATGCTGACCAAATACTTCAAGGATCGCCTTGGTTTCAGCAATATCGCCCAGCGGCGTGGATGTACCGTGTGTGTTAATATAGTCTACATCCGAAGCTTGAATATTGGCATCTTTCAGCGCTTCGATCATCACGTTTTTGGCGCCCAGGCCTTCCGGATGCGGGGCCGTAATATGGTGAGCATCGGCCGTGGCACCGCCCCCGATCACTTCGCAATAGATCCGGGCGCCACGCTTTTTTGCGTGTTCCAGCTCTTCAAAGATCAGGATGCCCGACCCTTCGCCCATTACAAAACCATCGCGGTCCTTATCATAAGGACGGCTTGCGGTGGCAGGGTCATCATTGCGTTCGCTCATAGCCTTCATGGCATTAAAGCCGCCCACACCCGCTTCACTGATCACGGCTTCACTTCCACCGGTTACAATAATATCGGCTTTGCCCAGGCGGATGAGGTTCATGGCATCAATCATCGCGTTGGTGCTGCTGGCGCAGGCGCTTACCACAGCGTAATTGGGGCCACGGAAATTATGGCGCATGCTGATTTGGCCGGCAGCAATATCCAGGATCATTTTTGGAATAAAGAAGGGGTTAAAACGCGGCGTTCCGTCTCCCTTTGCAAAATCCATTACTTCATTCTGAAAGGTGATCAGCCCTCCGATACCACTTCCCAGTACCACACCAATACGGTCCGGGTTAATATTTTCTTTTGTAAGACCGGCATCCGAAACAGCCTGATCGCTGACTACTAACGCAAACTGGGTAAACCGGTCTACCTTACGCGCTTCTTTTTTATCAAGAAACCGGGTAGGGTCAAAATTCTTTACTTCGCAGGCAAACCGTGTTCTGAATTTACTGGCATCAAATAAGGTGATCGGTGCTGCTCCTGAAACGCCATTAATCAACCCGTTCCAATAGTCATCAACCGTATTGCCTAACGGTGTTAATGCGCCCATCCCGGTTACAACGATCCTTTTAAATTCCATAAACGGTTGTCCTTATTTTTTATGATAAAACCGCCTTTGTATATGGAGGACCACAGTCAAAGGCGGTGTATTTGATGTTTTACTTTACCAAAGCCAAGTTGGCTGCCAAAAAACTACTTGGCGTGCTCTTCCAAATAAGATACAGCCTGACCTACAGTAGTAATTGTTTCGGCTTGCTCATCCGGAATAGAAATGTTGAATTCCTTTTCAAATTCCATGATCAGTTCTACGGTATCCAATGAATCGGCACCGAGATCATTTGTAAAAGAAGCTTCATTAGTTACTTCTGCTTCGTCAACTCCCAATTTGTCAACGATGATTTTTTTAACTCTTGATGCAATGTCTGACATATCTTATTAATTTAGTTATTGGTGCAAAAATAAAGTTTTTGACCAAAATTGCATCGGAAAGAAAAAAAAAACTAAAAATGCTCGGGAACACCTAAAAATCCTTAATTTACGATACAAATTCCAGCTTTAGCCGCCTATGATCTTTCTCAAATATTAAACCATTTTATGGCATTAAAAATTATAGATCATGGTTCAAAAGAATACCGGCAGATGGTTGATCTCCGTAACGAGATCTTACGAAAACCTTTAGGTTTATTGCTAACAGAGGAAGATCTGGATGCGGACAAAAATCATATCCTGATCGGAGCGTTCGAAGATGAAAAAATGCTGGGATGCTGTATGCTGGTAAAACAGTCGGGGCAGATGGTACTGCTCCGGCAGATGGCGGTAATTTTCGATCTGCAGGGTAAGGGAATCGGCCGGGCGCTCATGCAGTTTGCCGAAAATATTGCCCGGGATATGGGATACCGCGAAATTTCCATGCATGCCCGTAAAAACGCAGCCGGTTTTTACGAAAAAATGGGATACGAGGAGTCCAGTAATGAATTCACCAACCTTACCATTCCCCATATCGTAATGAAAAAATATATCTGAGCCCCTACTTCTGTATCTTGTTCATCAGCAGGTGCCGGAAGGCAGACACTTCATCGCTGTTTGCAAACGCCGATTTAGGCACCAGCAAAAACGATCGTTCGTCAAAATACAGGTGAAAGAAATGGGGGCTTTCCTTGTACGAATGCAGCGTGGTGTAAGGCCAGCTTCTTTTTCCCTTGGCATGTTCCAGGGTAAAATCGACCTCGCTGAAGTACATGGTAAAATGATGCCGGAAGGTTTCGGCCCGCCGGTATACGACTCCGGGCAGGATAAACCAGAGACTGATCATCAGCAGGATCCATAAAAAGGAGTTGATCAGAAATGCTACCGGTGTAATCTTATGCAACGCATACAAAACCAGGGAAAGCAGGGCAAATACATTCACCAGGATGATCATGATCCGGATCTCCTTTTTTGAAATAAAATGATAGCGCAATGCCTGGATCACCTGTTTTTTATTATAATCAAAATGTATCGTCATCGTGTATGATTTGTACCCGGGGCTAAAGGTAAGTTTTAAACCGAAAAAGCGAACCTATGGGAGCAGGTTCGCTTTTAATCTATTTTGTTCCTGTAAAAATTAACGGTTCATCATCGATTTTGCCTCAATGCTTAGGGTAGCATGCGGCACGGCCCGCAGGCGGGCTTTGTCGATCAGGTGGCCGGTTACCCGGCAAATACCGTAGGTTTTGTTTTCTACGCGCATCAACGCTTTTTCCAGGTGATCAATAAATGTGATCTGGCGACTGGCCAGCTGGCTCAATTGCTCGCGTTCCATGCTAACGCTGCCATCCTCCATGGTCATATAACGTCCTTCATCCATATCGCCGCCTTCATCCCTGCGGGTGATCAGCCCCTGCAGGTAAGCAAGTTCTTTTTTTGCTGCATCCAGCTTCCGTAAGATGATCTCTTTAAATTCGGCCAGGTCACTGTCGGAATAGCGCACAACAGAGGTCGCTTTTTCGATGGCCGGAGTATCCAGCACGCTCTTGGTAAAATCCGGCTGGTATTTTACCGAACTTTTTGTAGACAATTTGGGAACCACTACTTTTTTGGGAGCTTTTGCTGCTTTCTTGTCTTCTTTTATTTCTTTTTTTGCCACGCTTTTTTCTATTACTGGTACCAATTCTTTAACTGCCGCTTTCTTTGCCGCAGTTTTCTTTTCGTTTGCCGGGGCCGCTTTGCTCACCGGTTTAGGCACGGCCTTTACCACTTTTTTTGCGGCAACTTTTGTGGTTTTCTTATTGGCGGTGCTTACTGGCTTTGCTGCTTTTGGGGCTGCTCCACCACGTGCGGTGGCCGCTTTCGGTAATGTTTTACTGCTAACCGTGGGTTTGGCGGCCGCTTTTACCGGCGTTTTAGGTTTGCTGGCTTTCCCGCTTGCTGCGCTTGCGGATTTTGCCGGGGCTTTAGCCGTCTTTCCGCCAGCCACCTTTACAGGTGTTTTTGCAGAAACAGCTTTGCTGCCGGTAGCACGGGCAGATTTTGCTGCGGTTTTCTTCTTTGTAGCCATTGTTGTTACCCTTTTTTTGTTACAATCGTATCTAACTTATGTTCGTTCACTTCAATTTCGGTTCCGCCGGCTGAAATTGGACTAAATTCCAGCTCATCTGCCAAAATTTCTGCGCAAATATAGTCTTTATACGTGGTTAACGAATCTTTTAATGTAGGATTTGTGTCAATTTGTACGGTGATCCGGTCCGTTACATCAAAATCGCTGTCCTTCCTTAACTTCTGGATTCTGTTTACAAATTCACGGGCATCCCCCTCCTGTTTAAGCGCATCGGTGATGGTAATATCCAGCGCCACGGTCAGCGGTCCCTTGCTGGCTACCGTCCAGCCGGGGATATCTTCACTGCTGATATCCACTTCCTGAAGCTGGATGGATACTTTTTCGCCGTCCATATCCAATTCCACCGCACCATTCCGTTCCAGGCTGCTGATATCTTCCTGGGTAAATGCTGCCAGGACGCCGGAAACGGCCTTCATCCTGGCACCCAGTTTTTTACCGAGGGCAACGAAATTCGGCTTGATTTTTTTCTTAATAAACCCTTCAGTATCAATCAAATATTCTATTTCCTTGATATTTACCTCCGATTTAATCAGTTCCTCCACTTTTTCCAGCTGCTCTTTCATTGCCGGGTTTAAAACGGGGATCAATACCTTATGTAACGGTTGACGCACTTTAATGTTCACTTTCTTGCGCAGGGAGAGGATGAGCGAGGAAATATCCTGTGCCAGCTGCATCCGCTCCTCCAGTTTTTGATCAATAAGCGTTTCATCCGGCTGGGGAAACCGGGCATGATGCACCGATTGCAGATCGTAGCGGTGGGCAACCTCATTCAGGTTGCGGAAAACGGCATCACTAAAGAAGGGAGCCACGGGCGCCATCAGGCGCACCACGGTTTCCAGGCACTCAAATAAGGTTTGGTAAGCGGCAATTTTATCCGCTTCATACTCACCTTTCCAAAAACGGCGGCGACAAAGCCTTACATACCAGTTGCTTAGATGTTCATCTACAAAGTCTTCGATCAGCCGTCCGGCCTGGGTGGGCTCATAATCGTTCATAGCCGCGATCACTTCTTTTACCAGCGTGTTCAAAGAGGAGATGATCCAGCGGTCAATTTCAGGTCGCTCCTGCACCGGGATCTTTTCTTCACCATAGGTAAAGCCATCCACATTGGCATAAAGGGCAAAAAACTGGTAGGTATTGTATAAGGTTCCAAAGAATTTTCGCTGCACTTCTTTGATGCCATCAATATCAAATTTGAGATTATCCCAGGGCGATGCGTTGGTAATTAAGTACCAGCGTGTTGCGTCAGCCCCAAAGGTCTCAATGGTCGCAAAGGGATCTACCACGTTGCCCAGGCGCTTGCTCATTTTGTTCCCGTTCTTATCCAGCACCAGTCCATTGCTTACAACGGTTTTAAAGGCCACACTGTCAAATAAAAGGGAAGCGATAGCATGCAGGGTATAAAACCATCCGCGGGTTTGGTCAACCCCTTCGCAAATAAAGCTGGCGGGGAAGTTGGTATCAAAGGGCTGGTTAAACGGCTGCGGATCACCCGCCTTTAATTTTTCATAGTTCAGTCCCCATTGCGCATAGGGCATGGCCCCGCTGTCGAACCATACATCAATCAGGTCTGCGACCCTCTGCATGATCTTCCCTTTAGGAGATATAAAGAAGATATCATCTACATAAGGTTTGTGAAGATCGTCCGTTTTAAATCTGAGTATGGGATTTAAGGAAAAATAAGGTACCTTTGGTTCAGAAACTGCTCCCAGATCATCACGGTTAAGCGTAGGGATGATCTGCGTAGTTCCGGAAAGTTCGGAATCGCTACCGGCCACACCAGTTTCCTTTTTCTTTTTAAACCCTGTTACCAGCCAACTGTATTCTTCCCAATTTAAGAACTCTGAAATAATAACAATATAGTCTTCTGTTTGAAGTTCTATGCGCTTTGCATTTGCCGGCCCATATTCCCTTGTTTTTTCTCCAAAGGCGATACAGTCAGCCACACCCTTAAAAACTTCATCAACTGTTTGTCCGTTAAACCCGGGAACATTGGCAGCCTCCCAATTTCGTTTGGCAATAATTTTTGAAGTGCCATAGCCGCCTTCAAAACTCTTCTCTGCATTCCCTTCTTTTCCCCAAAGAAAATGGATAAACCCGTTTTCAATATCGGGGCGGCACATCGCATATTCCACATCCTTATTATTTTTTAACTGATGTTGAAATGCTTTTACGCCTAAAAACGCTTCTGTTGCGGGGTCAAAGTTTTTTACTCTTTCTTCGCTGCGCAGCCATTCATCGGTCTTTGATATTTGTTCATTTAGATCAGACAGGCTCCCGATGCAGATTTGTTCGGCATCATCAGTTGTTGACCAGATGGGCAGCGGGGTGCCCCAGAAACGGCTGCGGCTCAGGTTCCAGTCTACCATGTTCTCCAGCCAGTTGCCAAAACGGCCTTCTCCGGTTGATTTGGGTTTCCAGTGTATGGTTTTGTTCAGTTCCACCATCCGGTCGCGCAGCGCCGTTGTTTTTATAAACCAGGCATCCAGCGGGTAATACAGGATGGGTTTATCTGTACGCCAGCAGTGCGGGTAGTTGTGATCATATTTTTCCTTTTTGAAGAGTTTTCCTTCTTCCTGGAGCTTTAGTACGATACGGTCATCAACACTTACATACTTTTTCAGGTCTTTTACCTTGCCATTGGCCTCAAGAATCTCTTTCTGCTTTTTAAATTCAACCTCTTTTTCCTCGTCATTCAGGTAGGCTTCTTTTACATACTCATCACCGTACAGGAATACATCATCCTTTACGCCGTGCAAAAACCGGCCCCTGCGGTCTACAAGAGTCAGGATGCCGATATTGTTTTTTTGTCCCACCTTATAGTCGTCTGCACCAAAGGCTGGTGCGGTATGCACGATACCCGTACCATCTTCTGTGGTCACAAAATCGCCTACCATTACCTTAAAAGGGGTGGCGCCCGGTGTAGTTTCCTGAATTTTTTCGGGTGAGTTGGACTCAAACGGCAATAATTGTTCGTATTTCAGGCCATCCAGCTGGCGGCCTTTGAATTCCCCGAGGATCTTCCAGGGCAGCAGTTTGGTTTCAGCCGTATAATTTTCAAAATCGCCGTTTTCGCCTTCCGTCTTAAAATATTTGGATATCAGTGCTTTGGCGATCACCACATTTACAGGAAGGTGGGTGTACGGGTTGAAGGTCTGTATCAGTGTATAATCGATATTGCCACCCACGGTCAGCCCCAGGTTGGAGGGCAGGGTCCAGGGGGTGGTGGTCCAGGCCATAAATGAGACTTCGGCAGGCTCAGTCTTGACAGGCTCAGTCTTGACTGGCTCAGTCTTGGCGGGTTCAGTCTTGGCGGGCTCAGTCTCGGCAGGCTCAGTCTTGACTGGCTCAGTCTCGGCTGCCTTTGAAAGGGCCTCGAAAAGGAATGCACTTTTTTCATTGTGTACCGCTTTGAACAACACCGTGGCACTCGTGTCTTTTACGTCCTTATACGTACCCGGCTGGTTGAGCTCGTGCGAGCTTAATCCGGTACCCGCCGCAGGCGAATACGGCTGAATGCTTACGCTTTTATACAACAACCCCTTGTTGTATAGCTGTTGAAGCAGCCACCAGAGGGTTTCAATATATTCGTTCTTAAACGTGATATAGGGATCGTTCAGATCTACCCAATACCCCATTTTCCGGGTAAGGTCATCCCATTTGTCTTTAAAGCGAAGGACCGCTTCCCGGCATTTCTGGTTGTATTCTTCTACAGAAATTTTCTTTCCGATATCTTCTTTGGTAATGCCCAGTTCTTTTTCAACCCCCAGTTCTACGGGCAGGCCATGGGTATCCCAGCCGCCTTTGCGTTTTACCTGGAAGCCCTGCATGGTCTTATACCGGCAAACCAGGTCTTTAAGCGTGCGTGAAATAACGTGATGAATACCGGGCATACCATTGGCGCTGGGAGGACCCTCGTAAAAAACGAAGGATTCAGCACCATCCCGCAGCGACACACTTTTTTCAAATGCCTGCTGCTCATTCCATTTTGCCAGTATTTCCCGTTCTATCGAGGGCAGGTTTAACCCCGAATATTCTCTATATTTCACACTCATAGTAGGTAAAAAATGAGTGCAAAGGTACGAAATTTCAATGTTCTTCCGCAGCTTCCAAAACACATCAATGAAGCGGTCTACTTCTTCGCAGGTGTTGTAAAAGGCCAATAAGGGGCGTACTGTGGTTTCTACCCCCATCCGCCGCAGGATTGGGCTGTGCGCAATGGTGCCCAGTTGTTACCTCAATACCCTCATCATTCAGCGCTTTGCCCAGCAACATGGCTGCCGCTCCGCAGGTGGTTATTATGTAACAGATGCAAAATGCATTGGTCGTTTAAAGATACCGGCTCCTGTTTTATTATTGCCGGCCCACCAATTGTTTCAGTTCCTGTTTAAGCTTCGCAAGCTGTGCCGGATCAAAACCAGTACTTTTATAACGCACGATCCCGTTGCCGTCTACCAGTATTGTTGCGGGAATGGTATTCACCTGGTACCCGTTAAATGCACCTCCGGGTATCGGCGCATCACCGGCTATATCATTATAAACATGCACCCATTTGCCAAGCGAGGCATTGGATATATTCCAGCAATTTCGGATGAAGGCCATGCACACTGTCTTTTGAATATACAATGCTGAAATCAGGAGCAGGCGGCCCTGTCCGGATCCTGTCAAAGGCCGTAACAGCAATATCCGTTTTCAATGTATCCTTTAACCTCTTTCGTATATAGTTAAAAAGATAGGTTCCCAGCGCACTCTTTTGCAATGTTTGAGGGAACCGGTTATAAAACATTATTAAACAGTTCCTGTGTCACGGTCGGTTATAGTGCCGTTCAATATAAACTCCTGGGCGTGTACACCGCGGCACAGTAATAAAAAAAAGGCAAGCATTATCTTTCTCATAGCGGAAAATTTACCAGGCTGTTTTTAGCAACGATCCTAAGTTACCAAAAATTCAATAAAATACCGGCATCGGGTCCTTTGCCTTCCCATGCCATCGTTTCATCTCTGTACGCATCGCCTGCACCCGTTTTTGCATATTTTTTTCGCCAGCCAGGTTCCGCTGCTCCCAGGGATCTGCATCCAGGTTAAACAGCTGGGTGTGCCGCTGGCCTTTTACCAGGTACTCGATCAATTTATAAGACCCCATCCGTAAGCCGCGCTGGTAGTTGGCGTAGATATAATACTCCGATTGCCGTCCTTTATAGGTTGCTCCTTTAAGTGCCGGCATCAGGCTTTGTCCCAGCATCTGCTGCCGGCCAGGTACGGGGAGGTGCAGATAGTCACAAAGGGTGGGAAAGATATCGGTAAGATACGTAAGCGCTTTGCTTGTTTGCGCCGGTTTAATCCCCGGACCGGAGAACAGCAGCGGCACGCCTACACTGTGCTCGTACAGGTTTTGCTTGCCCATAAGCCCGTGCTGCCCTACTGCCAGCCCGTTATCCGCCGCAAAAACGACCAGGGTATTGTTTTGAAGCCCCTGTTTTTTGAGGGTATTCAGGATATCGCCGATACGCTGATCAATATGGGTGATCATGGCATAATAGTCGGCAATATGCTGCCGGATCTCCGTACTGTCGCGGGGAAAGGCGGCCAGCTTTTCATCCCGGATCTTCAGGTCGCCATTATCAAAGGGATGCTCCCTTAAAAAATTCGGAGGCAACGGTGCATCGCGGTATAACCGCTGATAAGGAGGCGCTACCGTACGGGGATCGTGTGGTGTTTTAAACGCAACATAGGCAAAGAAGGGGCGCTCATCCTGGTACTGTTCCAGGAAACGGATGGCTTCATCGGCAAACAGGTCGGTAGCATGTATCCCCTTCACCATGCGGCTGTTTTGAGGGCTGTAAGCGCCGTCTTCCCTAAAATCATTTACGCTAAAATCATACTGCGGTCCCATGCCGTTAAAGAAGAGCGCGGCTCCGCCGCTAAAGCTCCTTACAAAAGAGGCATATTCATTGTGCCATTTGCCCGTCATCCAGGTATAGTAACCATTATCCTTCAGGTATTGCGGTAATGTTATCAATGAATCCGGAATTTTCTGTCCATAGTTGCCGCCCATTTCAAAAACACTGCGCCCCGTTAGCATGCTGCCCCTGCTGGGCGCACATACGGCACCGCTGGTGCCCCCCATAATATAGGAATTCAGGAACCGAACACCGCTGCCGGCAAGGCTGTCCAGTACCGGCGTCTTCAACAGCTCCGGAGCCAGGAACGTACCACCCCGGCGCTGATCGTCCGTTAATATAAAAAGTATATTGGGCCGCCCCTTCCGGATCTGCACCGGCCGGGACTGTGCGCCGCAGGGAAACCCGGAAAGCAGGACGAGCGTTGCTATTGCTAACCACTGACGTATCATCAAAAATATTTTAACGGCAATTTATTCTAATTTTTGAACCCGGAACACAAAAAAAACCTCCTATCTTTGCGGCCTTTTACGTTATTCCTGCACTGGATTTGTTTCCTTCTCCTCCATTCAAACAGCGTAGAGCCATAGCGTAGAACCGGTATCATGTGCGTAACTTTTATTACAGGCACTGCTGGATTCATTCACTTTAAATTTAATTCAATTGTCGTTTCATAATCTACAACTTATTGATCCCCTCCTCAAAGCATTAAGCAATGAGGGCTATACAACTCCTACTCCCGTACAGGAAAAGTCTATACCGGTGGTGCTGCAAAAAAGAGACCTGCTGGCCTGTGCACAAACAGGTACCGGAAAAACGGCTTCTTTTGCGCTGCCATTACTGCAGCTATTATACAGTCAGAAACAGCCGCCTTCCCGGCAGCCAAAAGTTTTGGTGCTGGTACCTACCCGGGAACTGGCCCTGCAGGTGTCTGAAAGTTTTGCCGCTTATGGCAAATACCTGCCTTTGAAACAGGTAGTCATCTTTGGCGGCGTATCCCAGCACAACCAGGTAAGAGCGCTGCAACAACCGGTAGATGTGCTCATTGCCACCCCCGGCCGCCTGCTGGACCTCATCAGCCAGGGCTATCCCCTGGTAAAAGAAATTCAATACCTGGTGCTGGATGAGGCCGACCGCATGCTGGACATGGGTTTTATCCATGACGTAAAAAAGATCCTCTCCCGTTTGCCATTGCAACGCCAGACCATCTTTTTTTCTGCAACCATGCCACCGGAAGTGCAGAAGCTTTCTGATTCCCTGTTGAAACAGCCGGTAAAAATTGAAATAACACCACCCGCTACAACCGTAGATAAAATACAGCAATCCATATATCACACGGATAAACCCAGCAAACCCGCCCTGCTGCTGCATGTATTGAAAGACTTTGCATCAACATCTACCCTGGTTTTTGCAAGGACCAAATATGGCGCCGACAAGATTGCCAAAAGCCTGAACAAATCCGGGATCAATGCCGCAGCCATACATGGCAATAAATCCCAGAACGCCCGGCAAACGGCGCTTGGTAATTTTAAAACCGGTAAAATAAATGTACTCGTGGCTACCGACATTGCTGCAAGAGGCATTGATATTGACGGCATGGGCTGTGTGATCAATTACGAGCTGCCCAATATACCCGAAACCTATGTGCACCGTATTGGCCGCACCGGGCGGGCAGGCGCCAGCGGTATTGCCATTTCCTTTTGCGATGCAGAAGAACAGCCATACTTAAAAGATATTCAAAAACTGATCAACAAAACGATCCCGGTTGTGAGGGACCATCCCTTTGAGGCGGCACCAGGGCAACCCGTTGCAGCGCCATCCATACCTTCCGTTCCGGCTCAAAAACAGCAGCACAACCGCAAGCAATGGAAAGGGCACTCATTTCACAGTCGGCATAAAAAATCCGGTCATAAAAATACGGCTTTATAACAGCGCTGCGGTAGCCCGCTTTGTTGACAGATTTGCAGAACGGCGCTCCAAAAGCGCGTTCTAACCCGCTGTTATTAAACGAAATAGGAAACAAAGCCGGTGATATGGGCTATTATACCTACCTTTGCACGGTTAATTTGAGTCACTGCTCTATTGTAAGCACTTGCTTTTTCAGCTTTTCCGCTTTATATATTTGCCTTATCTCGAATCATTCATTACATCTCTAAAATTAAAACAATGAACATTTTTGTGTCCAATCTTGGGTACAGCTTCAGTACAGAAGATCTTACAGCATTATTTGCTACTTATGGATCTATTGATACTGCCCGCGTGATTACTGATAAATTTACCAAACAAAGCAGGGGCTTTGGTTTTGTTGAAATGCCGGATGAAGCTGCCGCAACAAAAGCGATCAAAGAACTGAATGGTACCATGCAGGATGGTCGCCCAATTAAAGTAATGGAAGCCCGCCCTAAAGAGGAAAAGAGCAGCTTCTCCAACCGTTGGTAAAACGAGGTCTGCCGGCTTAGTGTTAAACGATATTTAAAAAGCAGCAACTATGGATGTACATGCAATAGAAAAATTTCTGGCCTCGGCCACTAAGAATACCGGGGCGGTAAACATTCACTTTAAGGATCGCTCTACTGTAACCGGCATCTTTATCAGCTCAAGGGATTATGAAGAACTGAAAGCAAAAAACTTTTGGAGAGTGGTCAGTTCAAAAAACCTGCCGCAATGGGAGCGTACCGGCGATGTAAACCTTTCCCGCTTATTTAACGGATCGGGGTTTACCCGCCTCAGCTCTGCGAGAAAATAGCACATTAAAATAATTATTTAATTTAAAACGATCGAATGGGAGAAACCTGGAACAAAAGAGAAAGAGAACAAAGAAAAAGGAACGCAAAAAAACAGAAAGAAGAAAAAAAACAGGAGCGGAAGGAAAGCTCCGGGAAAACCAAAAGCCTGGACGATATGCTGGCTTATGTAGATGAGTACGGCAATCTTTCAGCAACCCCCCCCGACAGAAGATCCATCACCTCCGACAACATTCCCCCCGTTGTAGCCAACAGCCGGGAACTGAATGCCGTTGACCCAACCCGAACGGGCATCATTACCTTTTATGATAGCAATAAAGGCTACGGATTCATAAAAGACAGCGTTAGCGGAGAAAGTGTTTTCGTACACATCAACTCCGCCTCTGTACAGCTGAAGGAGCAATTAAAAGTAACATTTGAAATGCAGAAAGGCCCTAAGGGAATGGTGGCCGTAAATGTAAGCGCTGCATAGGTATGAATCCGGTTTCCGGATCCTACACCGGTTAAGGCAGATCCGGGTTTACCAATTTCTACAGCAGCAGACTTGAGCAGGATTGGCGAAGTTATTTCGTCAACTGGCCCAATGTTCTTATTTTTTGATTCAATTGATGCGCTACTGCCAGGTCATAATCTGATTTTGTGTCGTTGGCGCCTCCTACCGGTAGTGTCCGCGACTATGGCAGCTTTCGCATAAAGTGGTTAACAGGCCATCCAAGGTATCTACATATTTTTGCGGGCGTTTGGCTATGTGGTACTGCTTGTGATCCACACGCCGTTTCCCCGCTGCTTTGCCACAGATCACACACGGGTTATGATCCCGTTGCAAAATCCGTTTCCCGATCCATCGCATGTGCGTCAGGTTAAGAACAGATCATATTGCCATGAAATGTAGTACGGGTAAGCCTTTCAGGCCAAAAAGATCGCATCTTTTAATGGCAAACAGGCGCAGCGCGCCGTTGACCCTTATAACGATGAACGCCCAAAACCTCCCGTAGCCGCAGCGCGGCGGTAATTTCCTGTGCACCGCTTGTACAAACCGCAATGATTATCGGTGCGCTGCACCTTTATTACCCGTATTCGCGTTTACTAACAGGATCAGCGCTGCGCTGCAGCTCCCATAGCAAAAATCAACTTGACGCCAATGCGATCCATCGGGAGTCTAAAAAATTTTCGCCATAATAAAGGGTTTGTTATTAAACCCGCACTCAAAGGTGGCTTGGAATTTGTACCATGGTTTGCGTTGTACATTCTCTTCATGTAAAACCAACCACAATGGGATTTGATCAATACCACGAGCCGCCAGAAGAGCTCTCACAACCCGTACGCACTTTTGCACGCATGATTCAATCACTGATCGAAGAAGCCGAAGCCATTGGCTGGTATGAGCAGCGCATCCATGTTGAAAAAGATCGGGAAGCCAAAAAAGTCATGAAACATGCCCAGCAGGAAGAATTCATCCATTTTGCTATGGACCTGGAGTTCCTGCTGCGCAAAAAGGAAGAATGGCGCACGGTTGTAAAGAATGTATTGTTTAAGGAAGGAGATATCGTAGAAAACGCCGAAAAAGCAGAAGATAAGGCGGAAGCGGAGTAATTGATTCTATTGAGCGGGCGGTTGGGCAGCAGGTGCCGGAACAGGAGCCCGGCCGGTGGTATCTGCCGGAGCCGGATTTGCCGTAGCAACCGGAGTTCCGGCCTGACCCGGAAGACCCGTTTGGCCGGCAGAAAACTGCCCGCGTGGATTAATGAAGGTCTTTTCCTTCAAATCCTGGGTGGCAATTAAACCATCTCCATATAGATGCTCCCCTGCCTTATTTACCGACCTGGTGGGCTTATGCGTGTAAAAAATTTGTTTGTTCTGATCCCACCAAAGATCCTGGCAATAAAGCGTGTCGCCATTTGCAGTGGTAATTCTTACACTGTCGCGGAGATAGATCATATTGATGGACTCCATATACTTTCCGTATCTGCTATCCAGTTTACTGTCTACCTTTGCGCTATCGTTATAAAAATCCACATGCAATGATTTGGGAAACTCGGTATAAACCGTATCCGCCTGTACCCGGAGCATTATGGGGGCCGTCAGTTTTGCTTTTACCTTGCCGCCCTGCGATAGATAGCTTTCTACTTTGATCGCCTTGTCCGACATCGACACCTTCTTATTCAGGGAATTGATTTCTTCCTCTGTATTTTCACAAGCCACAAGCAGCAGCATTGCAGCAAATAAAACGTATCGTGAGCGCAACTTCAAAAAAATCGGTTTATTGCAAAAATAATGTAAAAGATGCGCCTGCGTTAGCGGTCTCCGTTTCTTCGCTTGCCAAACCACATATCGGTTAGGGAAAATCCTATGGTGACCCGGTACATATTTTCCTGCAGGGGACTGTCGTTATTGCCCCGCTTCATATATTCCAGTCCAAGGTTGATGATCGTTGCCTGACCTCTTGCCTGCTGGTTATAATTGGCCAGGGGCAGCCCCACTCCGGCCGTAATGCCATAGAGCGGCAACTGTTTTCCACGAAGCTTGATATAGTCAGGTCCGGTAAAAAAGCCGATCCGGTAATACATCTGGCTGAGGTAGTTTCTCTTGTTTACCGGGCTAAACTCCGCACCTACTTTCAACTTCCAGTTGCTGGCTACGGCCGTATCCGGCAGGTTGTTTTCCCGGTAGTTTTGCCAGCTGGTGGTGGTAAAATCTGCACCTAAAAGCCATCCCGCCTCTGTTTGAGACTGGGCCTTCTGCAAAATAAAGCCGGCTGTAAGATTGCTGGGGTAACTGATATTGCCCGCCAGGTCTCCGCTGGTATATGCAGTGTCCGGTACTCCTGTAGAATTATCAATGGAACTTGAAGTTAATGAGGTATGAGTATTGATCTTCTGCTGCCAGTTGCCAAATACACCAACGCCCAGGTACAGCTTATCACTCATCTTTCCCTGGTATTGTACGCCGGCATCTGCATAAATGCCTCCCATAGATGTTTTGGCATCCCAGGTTCCGGTGCGGTAAAGTGTGGTATCGTTAAAAAAGCTCCGTTGACGGGTATAATTTTTCGATCCAAAAAGGTAGCCGCCGTTAATACCCAGGCTCAGGTAATGGCTTTTGGCCAGGGCAAATTTCACCCCCGTTCCCAGGGAGGCAAGGTAGGCTCCCCCCGATCCCTCAAAAGTGGTGAGGGAAGAATCGATATCCCCCCCGGTATTTTCATCTGCCAGCCGGCCGCTTTGCTGCATCTTATAGCTGATCCTGTTCAGCGGTCGCAGCCCGAAGGCCATACCCCAGTTACGACGCAATGGGACACCCACCGAGATCCTGTTAAAAATAAGGTTGCTGGATGTAAAACGGGATTGCAGGGTCCGGTCGATCAATGTGCGCCCGGTTCCTTCAATGCCAATATCAAGGATCGCACGTCCCTGCAGCTGCTTGCGCGTGCCGGGCTCGGGAATGGATAAAAAGAAGGAGTAGGACGCCGGGTTGGCATAGTTGACAGAAGTATAGCTGTTATATGCTGCAGAAACGCCACCCATCCCCCTGCTGGTGGCGCTGGAAGAAGAAATTTCATCTCCCAGCCCATATCTCGAATAGGGCGAATTATCCTGGGCATTTGTAACAAAACAGGTACTGGTTAAACAAATTGCAGCGACAATACGTTTCATCACAGACGCATCCAATTTTCTAAGCGTTGTTAACTTCACTAATAGCATATAGGCCTTTAAATATTAATTCAGGGTCGGCAAATATCCTGCTTTTCAGGTGTGATGCCAAATGTTGCATATCTCCGCCGGTTAAGACCACGTTAAAGTTGTCAAATTTCTCCTCGTACGCGCCAATAAAACCATCCAGTTCGTAGGCCATTCCCAGGATTACACCGGAAAGGATATTGGTCTCAGTATCATAGCCTAAGAGCGGCACGTCCGATTTGGGGGCCACCAGGGGCAGTTTTGCGGTGTAATACTGCATTGATTTAAGTCGCATTTCCAGTCCGGGGGAAATGGAGCCGCCCACCAGTTCATGGTATTTATTAACAAAATTGAGCGTAATACAGGTACCTAATCCTATTAAAAGCAGGTTCTTTCCGGGGTAAAAATGCACCCCTCCGGAGGCAATCGCCAGCCGGTCGGCCCCGATGGTCTCCGGCTTGCCAACCGGCGTAGTGATGGGCAGGCGCGACAGGTGGTTCAACAAATGAAAACGGGTGGTATCTTTTAAAACCGTTTCCATCTCCGCATTGTGGCTGATAACGGAGGATAAAATCGATTTTACCGGTTTATATGTCTCCACCAGGGACCGGATGGTTGCCGTAGTGTCGTCCTGTAATACAAGCGTTTTGATAATCTCTTTTTCCTGGAATACCGCAACTTTTTTGCGGGTATTCCCAAAATCGAAACAAAGTGTGGTAGACATATCATGCAAATAAATAAAAAATCAGCAACTCCTTCCCCTTTTCTGTTATTTTATGTCAAATCCGCTCAGGGGCCTGAAATGGCCATTCATCTTTATTTTTTGTTTTAGCTGGTCCATTTTCTCGAGTACCGGCACTATTTTTTCAAAATGCCGTCTTAAATATTCCTGGCGCTGCCGCTCCTGTGTCAGCTGTAAAAGCTCATATTCCTCCTGTATCGTCAGGCCGGAATGATGGGCTATATCGTAAGCCGTTAGCAGATGATCCTCCTTTTTAAACGTTTTTTTAATTTCCAGGTAGTCGTGCAGGCTGCGCATCTGTTTTACAAGCTGCTGCATTATTTCCGGGTTTCCGTTCCGGTCGTTTTCCGGGTAATTGACGATGGCCCCGGAGTACAGTTTTTCCGGAATTTCGCGGATCACTTCCAGGATGCGGAACAAATCGCCACCCCTTGTGCGAATATCCATAGCGCCGCTTTCATCAACCCGTACAATTTCCTCCAGGTATACCAGTGCCCCCCACTCCTGCAGCTGGTTGTCTACCACCACCGGAATCCCGAATGGCTTTTGAGTAGCCGCAATTTCCCGGATCAATTGTGTGTACCGCGGCTCAAAAATATGCAGGTTCAAATGTTCCTCCGGGAACACAACCACCGATAACGGAAATATGGGAATAAAATTGGTCATACTCAAAGGTAAAAAGTTTATGTTGCGTATTTTAGCATATATGTGGAATTCGCTATCAGCCGGAGTTGCGCAAGGCGATATAAAAATGCTGGCACGCGCCATCAGCCTTGTGGAGAACGAGCAGGAGGGCTATATCAATTTCCTGGAGCAGCTGCCCCAGCCGGCGATTCCGGTGGTGGGTATTACCGGCCCTCCCGGTGCCGGAAAAAGCACCCTGACCGATGCCCTGGTAGACCGGGCCGTGCAGCAGGGAAAAAGGGTTGCCGTTATTTGTGTAGACCCGTCATCACCCTTTCATTTTGGAGCGCTCCTGGGCGACCGTATCCGTTTGAACCGGTGGTACCTCAGCGACCAGGTTTTTATCCGGTCGCTTGCCAGCCGGGGTGCCATGGGCGGGCTCAATCCCAAGATCATCGAAATCACCGACCTGCTAAAAGCCGCGCCGTTTGACCTCCTCATTGTGGAAACAGTTGGCGTAGGGCAAAGCGAGATTGAAATTGCAGGACTGGCAGATGTGACCGTTGTAGTGCTCGTACCCGAGGCCGGGGATGAAGTGCAAACCATGAAGGCCGGGTTAATGGAAATAGCCGATATTTTTGTGGTTAATAAAAGCGACCGCCCCGGTGCGGACCTTTTTATAAAAAACCTGCGGCAAATGCTGGCGCCCGCATTTGCCCGCACAAAAGAGCTGATCCCCGTATTGTCAACCGTGGCAACGGAAGGAAGCGGGGCCAACCGTTTGTACCAGGCCGTTCAGGAAAAAAGCCTCGCCTCCCTGCAAAAAGAACGGAGGAACTGGCTTTTGACCGAAAAAGCCTATCAGCTGATCCAAAAAGCGCGAATGAAGGAAATTGACAAATCAAAACTAAAGCAGGAAATAAACGAAAATTTAAAATCAGGACCATTTAATTTGTATAAGTTTGTAATGGAGCAATACACCAGAAAGTTGAATGGATAAGATTATTTTAGATTGTGAACGGATGAAATATCCGTACACCGGGCTGCATCATTTCTGCAAGGAACTTGGTGAGGGATTGATATCCCAGGGAATGCGGGGTGATATGCTTACCTTTTATACCCCCGAAAAATACAAGGGGTTCTTTGGGCCCGAATACCAATACCTGGTGCACAAAATCTCTGATAAGTTTTTTAAAACCCGGCTTTCCCATTGCAGGCTATGGCACTGCACTTACCAGGGGAGCAGCTACCTGCCATTAAAAAGAAGGGGGCTTAAACTATTGGCCACCATACATGATCTTAACTTCCTGCACGAGCGTAAAACCAATGCCAAAAAGAAAAAATACATGGCAAGAACCCAGCAGCTGGTTGATAAAGCAGATGGCCTGGTAGCCATTTCCCATTTTGTGAAAACCGAAATGGAGCAGCACCTGAACCTGGGCGGAAAACCCGTGACCGTAATTTACAATGGAGGCGCCAATATTCCGGGCGAATTGAAGAAGCCGCCAGGCGATTTCAGTACGCCTTTTTTCTTTAGCGTGGGAACCATCGCCTCCAAAAAAAACTTTCATGTACTAACAGCATTGCTCAAAAATAATGACCACCACCTCATCATAGCAGGTGTAAACCAGGACGAACATTACCGGCGGGAGATCCTTTCAAATGCAGCCAAACAGGGCGTTGCCAACCGGGTACGGCTCATTGGCCCCGTAGCAGAAACTGAAAAATACTGGCTCATAAAAAATTCGGTACTTTTTTGCTTTCCCTCCGTTGCCGAGGGATATGGCCTGCCAGTAGTGGAAGCGATGCAAATGGGTAAACAGGTCCTGCTCTCCAAGCATACGTCATTGCCGGAAATAGGAGGACCCCATGCGCTGTACCTTGATAGTTTTGACCCCGATTATATAAGCTCCGTTGCAGCAAAATACCTGCAGCAGGTAAACGAAACGAATGGAAAAAGCCAGGAACTGATCAATTGGGCCAGGCAGTTTAACTGGGCAGATACTGCCCGGCAGTACAAAGAACTATATAAAGAAATCCTGTAACGTATTTTATGAAGGTTTTAGTTATTGAACTGGGAGGGTCTCATCTTGAGAATATATATACGCTGGTTCATTTTTTAAAACAAAAAAATGCGGAGGTGTTTTTCCTGTGCAATGAGGGGCTGAAACCTTTATTGAAAGACACCCATTATTACAGCCATTGTTTTTTTGCCCCGGACGATTTAAAAGGGAACTGGTTTTCAATGGCAGGCCGGATCAGGAAAATCGTAAAACAGCATCAAATAGATCAGATCATTTTTGGAACGGTAGAGAGCAGGGCCGTAAGAAAGATGCTTGTGTGGCTTCCCGGGATCAAAATTACCGGTATTATTCACGATGCACAGAAATTGGGCAAAAGCCTCACTTTTAAATATGTATATCCCTTCCGGATAAAAAAATACATTGTTTTTGGAAACTTTATTCTGAATGCGGTGGAACGCTTTCCGCACAACCGGTTGTTTCCTTTTTTTCCTGTATACTTTCCGCCGCCGGACCCGGTGCCCATCCATGAAAAATTGCCAGGCGAGCGTTGGATTATTGTGCCGGGGGTCGTAAGCGCAAAAAGAAAAGACTTCATTCCCTTGCTGCAGCAAATCGATGAAAAAGGATTGCCCTCAAACGTGAAGCTGGTCTTTCTGGGCAATCTTCAAAGCGCAGAAACGGCAATAGAAACGCTGGTGCACCGGATCAATAAAAAGGAGGCCCGGATCATCTATTTTAAGGGATACGTAGACTATAACACCTTTCACCGGTACATTGCGAAGGCAGATTATATCCTGCCCCTGGTAAAAGGAAGGGAAGATACCGTTTATGGCAAAACCCGCGTATCCGGCGCCTACCACCTGGCCTATGGTTACCGAAAACCATTGTTGCTGCCCGCTGCCTATAAGATCAATACAGACCTTGCTACTATTTCTCTTTATTACGAAACAATGGATGACCTGATTGCTATTCTGGGGGGTATTGTATTGCCGGATCCTTTCCGGGAGGCGTTTAACGCCCTACCCTTTTACGATTATTCATCTGAGGCTGAAAAACTCTACCGGTTTTTGCTGAAGTAATTATTATTTCCGCTTTTCCAGTTGCTGCAGGGTCGCCTTCAGATCTTTGTGCAGCGGCGCTTCCAACTCCAGCCAGCGTTCATCGGGGGTCTGGATCTTTAAGCGGAGCGCATGCAGCGCCAGCCGGCTTAATAGCGGGCGTTCTTCCAAATGCTCTTTCGACAGGTTAAACTTTGATTTAAACGAAGACAGGTACAGGGCTTTGCCATCTCCGTAAAGCATGTCCCCGGCCAGCGGATGACCTATTTCTTTGGCATGAACCCGGATCTGGTGCGTCCGGCCCGTATGGATCCGGAATTCCATCCAGCTGTAGATCTTAAAATCTTTTAACACCGTAAAATCAGTAAGCGCCTGTTTGCCGCGCCGGTGAATGAGCATGGTACCCCGCTTGACCATATTTTCCGCAATAGGGGCATCAATGCTTCCGGAAGTTTCCTGAACAGAACCGATCACCAGCCCGTTATAGATCTTTACTGTTTTACGTGCCTCAAACTGCTGACTGAAATGTTTGTGCGCCACTGCATTTTTGCCAAAAATGATCAGTCCGCTGGTTTCGCGATCCAGCCGGTGTATGGTAAAAACAGCCGGGTACTCCTGCTGCAGCCATTCTTTGAGCGAGGGATCCTTTCCCGCCCTGTCGGGGATCGAAAGCAGCCCTGAAGGCTTGTTCAGTGCAACAATATCTTCGTTTTCAAAAACGATCAGGTCTTTTAGCTTCATACAGTCAATGGAAAATAGTGAATAGCAAGTAGGGCTACTTTTTCCCCTTTCCAAAAAATTTAAGATTGCGCACTTCCTTTTCTGTCAAAAAACGGAATTTTCCCCGTTCAACATTCTTTTTGGTAAGTCCGCCAAACATCACCCGGTCCAGGTGTTTTACATCATATCCTACTGATTCAAAAATACGGCGTACAATGCGGTTCCGGCCACTGTGTATTTCAATACCCACCTGGGTTTTATCTTTCATATCAGAATACGCCAGCACATCCACAGGAGCCGGCCCATCTTCCAGTACCACCCCTTTTAATATTTTATCGAAGTCCTTTTTCTCGAGTGGTTTGTTTAACGTGGCGGCATAGATCTTTTTTACCTCATTGCTGGGGTGTGTCAGCTGCTGCGCCAGCTCTCCGTCATTTGTAATAAGCAGTACACCGGAGGTATTCCGGTCTAACCTGCCCACGGGATAAACGCGTTCGGTTGTTGCCGTTCTTATAAGATCCAACACCGTTTTTCGTTTTTGCGGATCATCGGTGGTGGTAATATAATCCTTGGGCTTGTTCAGCAGGATGTAAACCAGGTTTTTGGCCGGGGTTATTTTTTTATTGTTCAGTGTAATCACGTCAGCCGGCTGCACTTTATAACCCGGTTCTATGACAACTGCCGTATTGACCTTCACTTTTCCATCCTTGATAAAAGCTACGGCATCCCTGCGGGAACAAACGCCGCTATGGGCCAGGTACTTATTCAATGGCATTTGCTCGGCAGGAGCCGCTTTCCGTTCAATTTTGGGTGCTGCCGCAGCCTGGGTGGCTTTTGCCGCCGCCTCAGCTTTTTTCTGTTCAAAGAAAGCCGCACGTTCTTTTTTGTATTGCCTCTTTTCCTGTTTAAACGCCTCTTTTATAGCGGCGTTGCTTTTTTTATTTGCAAACTTTGCAAAGCGGGGATCAATTTTTTTCATTTTATGAATTGCTATTTTTACAACAGTAAGCTGCAAATATCGTAAAAAAAAGGGCCATCCTAAAAATTAAGATGGCCTACTGGTAAAATATACTTCGACCCGGATAAGATCCTTTGCTCAGTATAAAAACGACAACTCCTTATTGCTGCTGTGCCTGCCGGTTTCTTCCGCGCTCCATGCGTTCTTTCATTTTTGCGTTCAGTTTTTCAGCCTGCTCTTTTGTAAGGATCTTTTCGCGGGCTTCTTTTTGCTTGGTACGCATTTCTTTCATCTTGTCTTTTTTCTGATCGTCACTGAGAGCACTGTCATCCCGAAGCGCTTTCATTTGTTTCCAGTTCTCCTCATCCTGGGCCTTTAATTTGTCCTTCTGATCTTTTGTCAGCTTAAGATCGGGATCATCCCACATAGCCCCACGGCGGTTGTTCATACTTCTTTCGGATTTTTCCTTTTTGGGAGCGTCCTGCGCTACAGCAGCGGAAACGCTGAACAGGCTTACAATTGCTGCGATTAAGATTGTTTTTTTCATTTTTTGTTTTTTAAGTTTAACAGACGTTTATTTATTGTTTGGAAATACTGTTCCGGTTCTGGCCTTGTTTTATCCACTGCTGCCACTGTGCGGTGGTAAGCAGGGCTTTTTGTTTTTTGCGGGTCTCTTTTTTTAGCGTTTCTACACGGGCTTTTTTTTCATCTGCAGATAAGGCCGGGTTCCGCCGGATGGATCGGGCCTGCTCTTTAAAAGTCGTTCTCAGGGCATCCATCTTTTGCTCCTGTGCTGCAGAAAGCGCTATTTTGGGAGCATTTTTCTCCAGGGTTTCGGGTAGTGCATTGCGGTCGCTACGGCCATCAGCAGCCATGAGCCGCTGGTCTGTTTTAACAGGCCCCTGCTTGCTGCGGCCCCGGCTTTCATCCTTCCAAATCTGCTGCTGTTCCGGGGTTAGGATCGCATTTCTTTTTTTCGTTTGCTGCCGCTGAAGTACTTGCAGCTTTTCTTTTTTAGCGGCATCTGTTAATGCCATGTCATTCCGGATGGCGATAAACCCTTCTTTTCCTTCCTTCTGCAAAATCTTCAGCTGGTTTTTTTGGTCGGCCGTCAGTTTTAGCTTTTGATATACATCATACTGTTCCCGCCTTGTTTCTGTACGCCGTACCCCCTCATTGGGCCGGGAAGGGATCTCCTGGGCAACTCCTGTCACTGCCAAAAGCAACGACCCTGCAAAAAAAACAGCCTTTATATTTAATTGCCAACGCATTTATTTTTTCTTAGATGGGTTTTTAGAAAAATACCTGCTGTGTCCCTGTTAAAATTTTATAAGCAGGTATTTGACCCCGGTTTCATCAAAAAGTTTAATATTCTGTTGGCAAATTCTGAGCCGGCCGAAATTAATTTTGTGCTACATGAAACGAAGATCGTTTTTAAGATACAGCGGTATGCTGAGCGGTGCAGCATTGCTGACGGGATTATATGCCTGGCAGGTAGAACCCTTCTGGCTGGAATTTACACGGGTGCCCATGCGCGTTAAAAACCTGCCGTCTTCGCTGGTGGGTAAAACACTGATGCAGATCAGCGACATCCATATCGGCAACAGCTCCCGCGATAGCTACCTCAAGGATTCCCTTATAAAAGCGGCCGCATACCAGCCCGATTTTGTTGCCTATACCGGCGATTTTGTTACGTATAGCGAACCCCGCCAGCTGGATCAGCTGCAGGAGCTGATGCGGTATGCACCTCATGGCCGTTTGGGAACCACAGCTATCCTGGGCAACCACGATTATGGCGCTCACTGGAAGGATAGCGTGCTCGCAAACAATATTACAGATCTCCTGACCCGGCAGCAGATCCGGGTGCTCAGAAATGAACAGCAACCATTCTCCGGCCTGAATTTTATAGGCATTGACGATAAATGGGGCACTAATTTTAAGCCGGAAAAAGCCTTGCAGTATTGGAACCCAGAGGAAGCAGCTGTTGTTTTATGTCATAACCCCGACGTAATGGACCTGCCGGTCTGGAACGGTTATGATGGCTGGGTGATCAGCGGACATACGCATGGCGGGCAATGCAAGCCCCCCTTCCTGCCACCACCTTTATTGCCGGTTGCCAATTCACGGTATACTTCCGGGAAGATCGGTTTTGAGGATGGACGCACACTTTATATCAACCGGGCATTGGGCTTTACCTGGCAGGTACGATTTAATGTGCGCCCCGAAATAACCATTTTTGAACTGGCCCGGGCCTGATCAATTGGTAATATTGAATAAAATACCGGACGCACTAAAAAATAGCCTCCAACTCCTTTAATGAATACACCGTATAGGTGGGTTTAAAACCCGGCAATTTATTTACATGATTGATGTATACCTGGTCCAGGCCGGCATTGGCAGCGCCGATGATATCGGCCTCCAGATCATCGCCGAGCATAATGCTTTCTTCTTTCCGGGCACCGGTTGCCGCCAACGCAAAATCAAAGATTTCCTTATTGGGCTTTAAACTATTGGAACCTTCAGAAGTAACCACTTTATCAAAATAGTGATTGATCCCGGAGTTATTGATCTTATGATGCTGTACCTCTTCAAACCCGTTGGTGATCAGGTGCAGCCGGTAATTTTTTGAAGTAAGATAATCCAGAATCTCCGCAGCGTAAGGGAACAGGATATTCCGGGTGGGCAGCATCTCTAAAAAGCGCCGGCTCATTTCCTGTGCCAACGGTTCATCGCCTATTTTGAAATCGAGCAACGCCAGCTGCATCCGCTTCACCCGCAGCTCTGCCTGCTTAATAAAGCCATTCCGGTAACGGGCCCATAGTTTTGTATTATGTTCAAGGTACTGCCTGTAAAAACGCCCGAAATCATCAACGCCCCGTTCCTCCAGTTTCAATGTGTCATACAGGTCCTGCAAGGTCAGCTTTGCATTGGCATCAAAATCCCATAAGGTATGATCCAGGTCAAAAAACAGATGTTTATACTTCATGGCCGCAAAATACAAAAAAGACCAACGCTGTCTGGCCACGAATGCACGAATGGTGCATAACATTTTCTATAACCCTTTTTTTAACGCAACGGCAGCTGCGCTTATTCGTTCATTCGTGGCACAGCCAATCTTACATAGATAATATTATTATAACATTAAGGTAATAGTTCTGTTACACAGGCTACGGAAATTTGATAAACAGAAATTATAATGTCCCAACGCCGCGTTGAAATAGCTGTTGTATCAGATCTGCATCTGGGCACTTATGCAAGCCGGGCACGGGAGTTCACTGCTTATCTGAAAAGTATTGATCCGCGGGTATTGATCCTGAACGGAGATATTATCGACGGATGGCAATTCAGTAAACGGTACTTCCCCGCCGACCATATCTCCGCCATCAAGGAAATATTCAATAAACTTTCAACGGGCACCCGCGTTATTTATATCACCGGTAACCATGACGAGTGTATGCGCCGCTATTCCGATCTGGAACTGGGAAACTTTCTGCTGACGGATAAAGTAGTGATCGAAATTAACGGGAAAAAAGTTTGGATCTTTCACGGGGATGTATTTGATCATACTACCACCCGGCAGGCAAAATTCTGGGGTAAGCTGGGCAGCAATGGCTATGCCACCCTGCTGGTATTTAACAAATGGATGAATGCCGTTTCTCATCTTTTTGGGAAGGAAAAGCTTTCGCTCTCCCGGAAGATCATGGAGCAGTTCAATAAACGGATCGTGAACGTCGACGCCTTTGAAACCAAAATAGCCGAATTGGCTATTGAGAAAAAATTTGATGCCGTCATTTGCGGTCACATTCACCAACCGCAGCAAAAGGAAATGTGCACGCCCAAGGGATCAGTACATTACCTGAATTCCGGCGACTGGATGGAGCACATGACCGCACTGGAATACTACGACAATCAATGGAGCCTGTATACCTACAATGAAAAGGAGATGAAAACAGAACGCGCGGTAAAGCAAAAAACCAGCGCCACTGTGCTTACCAATGAAATCGCTTTTTATTTACACGCATTATCCGATACCAATAATAATGAAAATTTTTTACGCCGTTCAGGCTACCGGTAACGGGCATATCAGCCGCGCTATGGAGCTGCTGCCCTATTTAAAACAATATGGCAGTGTTGATATTTTCCTGAGCGGCAATAACAGCAACCTCCGGCTGGATGCACCTGTTAAATACCGGAGCAAGGGGCTGAGCCTCTATTACACCTGTAACGGAGGCCTCGATTACTGGAAAATAGCCCGGCATGTAAATCCACTGGCTTTAAAGAAGGAGATCCGCGCGCTGCCGGTAGCGGACTATGATTTTGTGATCAATGACTATGAATACATCACCGCGGCCGCCTGCCGGTCAAAGAAGATCCCATCTGTAAACTTTGGGCACCAGGCCAGCTTCCAGAGCCATAAAGTGCCCCGCCCGGAAGCGGTAAGCCGATCGGGCGAATGGATGCTGAAGAACTATGCCCGCGGCGAACGTTACCTGGGCCTGCATTTTAAGTCCTATGACGATTTTATTCTTACGCCCGTTATCAAAAAAGAGATACGGGAAACAACACCGGTGGACCAGGGGCACATCACCGTATACCTTCCATCTTACTGCGACCAGGAACTGAAGCAGCTCTTTTCAAAATTTAGGGACCACCGGTTCGAGATCTTCAGCAGGCAGGTCCGTACGGTAACGGATACCGGCAATATCCGGTTGATACCGGTAGACCGGCAACTGTTTAACACCAGCCTGATCCATTGCCGGGAGATCATTACCGGCGGAGGCTTTGAAACGCCTTCAGAAGCCCTGCACCTGGGCAAAAAAATAATGGCCATCCCCATCCGCGGGCAATATGAGCAATGTTGCAATGCCGCAGCCTTAAAGGAAATGGGCGTAATGACGCTCTCCAGGATCGGGGAAGACTTTGAACAGCAATTTGAAAAATGGCAGAACGAATACAAGCCCATACAGATGGATTATAGTAAGACCATTCCCCAAAGTATGGAGCGGTTGTTTGGGTAAATGCTGAACAGCTGTTAGCGATCAGCCGCCAGCCTTTCAATGATTTTTAAAAAATGCACCGCGGTTTTCTGTAACATTTTTCCGGGTATTGCGTGTAGTAGATATGCAAACCATTTCCAGGCCACTGTCGTTTTACAGCCGGGCCGCTCTATTGATCCTTTTATTTTTTGGTGCCCTGAGTGTACATGCGCAGGGCGTCATTACAGGAAAGCTTGTTGATTCCACTACAGGCAAGGCACTGTATATGGCAACAGTTACTGTATTCAAAGCATCCGATACCACAGTGGTTACCTACCGGCTAAGCGGAGAGGACGGAGCCTTTCGCATTCCCGGGCTTGCGGCAGCATTACCCTACCGGGTCATTGTGTCTTTTACCGGTTATGGCGTGTACCGCAAAGAGTTCCGGCTATCGGGCACAGAGCCCGCTCTTAACCTGGGAACGATAACCTTATCACCCGATGCAAAGGACCTGGACGAAGTACTGGTAGTAGCTGAACGCCCGCCCATGGTAATAAGGAAAGATACGGTTGAATTTAACGCCAATGCCTTTAAAACCCTGCCCAATGCCCTGGTAGAAGATCTGCTGAAGAAACTGCCTGGGGTACAGGTAGATAAGCAGGGGAATATTATGGTAAACGGGAAACGGGTAAACCGGATCCTGGTAGACGGAAAGAACTTTTTTGGCAGTGATCCTAAAATGGCATCGCGCAACCTGCCCTCCAATGTAATTGATAAAATACAGGTAACCGATGATAAGGACGAGTTGCTGGAAAACGGGGACGACAACCTGAACAATGTGGGAAAGGTCATCAATCTTACCTTTAAAAAAGGCGTCAAAAAAGGTCTGTTTGGCAAAGCCTATGCAGGTGGCGGCGGTGGTATGAACGGGAGCCGGTTTGAAGGTGGGGCCATTGCCAATATCTTCCGCGATACCTTACAGGTAAGTTTGCTGGGATATAGTAATAACCTGAACCGGCCGGGTTTTGGATGGAGCGACCTTATGCAAACAGGTGGTTTAGGCCGTAACCGCAACGTTTCAGGCGGCGGTAATAACAGCAGCAACAACAGTAATTTTGGCTCCAATATCTCCATTAACGGGATCAATTTCGGTGGCATGTCGCGCCTGGGCGGAGTTACTACCAGTAATGGTTTGGGCTTTAACCTGAACCATTCGCCCAATAAGAAAAAATCGTTTTTTGCGCAATACTACTTTGGGCAGGTACATACCGATGTAGAAACGGATAACAACACCCGGATCTTTAACGGAGATACCGTTATTACCAACAAGTCGCTTTATAATACGGTCCTCCGGGGCAATACACACACGTTTGGTGTTGGAATGAACTTAAAACCAGATACCCTCACCACGATCACCGCAACAGCCAATTATATTATTGGCGGCGAAAACAACCGAAGCCAGAACAACCAAAGCGGCATCAGCAATATTTTAGGAGACCTGAACAATGGGAATGTAGGTATCAACGGGGATACCCGCAATAATATCCTGAGGGAGAACTTTTCGCTGACCCGGCTGTCTAAAAACAAGACCGGCCGCCGCATCTCCTTTGCACAGGGCATTGTATGGAACCGGAAAAAAACGGATAGCTATACAGATGCGTTGATCCGTTATAGGTATCCCAGGGAGTTTGACAGTCTTACCAACCAGTTGCGGACAGAACAGATTCCGACATGGTTTGCTTATGCGGGTATCAACTACCGGGAGCCCCTGGGTAAAAAATGGTTTCTGAGAGCAGGAACACGATATGAGTATGAAAACCTGAAAAATGATGTGGCCACCTTTGACAAGGACGGAGCCCGGTATGATCAGCAGAATAATGACCTAAGCAGCCTGTTCTTACGCAACAGTAATAAATACCAGGCCAGTACAGGGCTCGAATTTAAACACAAAGGGCTTGCCATTACCCCCGGCGTCCGCTACCAGTACCAGCAGTTTGAAAACAAGGTATCCTATATCCCCGATCCCTTGATCCAGAAACAAAGCAATGTATTGCCGCAACTGGAGATCACTTATAAAAAACTAACCGTCAACTTCTCGCGGGATGTGCAGCTGCCGGAGTACCGGTACCTGATCCCGGTCCGCAATAATACCAACCCCTATGTCATTAACCTGGGAAATACGGGGCTCCTGCCAGCGATCATGAACCAGGTTTCTGCCAACCTGAATACCTTCAATCCCAAAAACAACCTCAATGTATGGAGCTGGGGCGAGGCCTATATTGCCAATAATGATGTGGTGCAAAGTATAACGGTAGATGAAAGCGGCATCCAAACCATACAGCCTGTAAATGCAGACGGAAGCAAACGTGTTGCCGCCAATTTCGGGCTTAACCAGGACATTAAATATAAGAACAGTTTTACTTTTTCCTGGAACGTTGGCACCTGGACGGAGTATCGGGAAAGTAAATTCTTTTACAACGAAGCCCCCGGCAATCAAAAGTGGCTGAACAGTAATGTATGGAGCAACCTGGGTTTTAACTGGGACGATAAGCTGGAAGTAAGACCGGCCTACTCCTTCTCTTATATGAGCGTAAAAAACACCAACCCCCGGTTTACGCCCGCCCGGAGTTTTGACCAGACATTGGGTACCGAGCTTGTTTTCCGGTATATAAAACATGTGATTTTTGATACCGAACTGCGCTACCTGAACAACAATGCTTTTGCCGATCCGCAATACCGGAGAATGTTTATGTGGAATGCCGGGGTCAACTTTACGTTCTTTAAAGATGAACGCGCGGTACTGCGGCTGTATGGTAACGACCTGCTGAACCAGACCCGCAATACCGATATTACTCCCTACCAGAATACCGTACGTACCACCTACAGCAATATCCTGGGGCAGTACTTCCTGGCCACATTTACCTACAACCTGCGCCCCGCCGGCGCCAAAAAGAAAGTGGGTGGCGGATGGTCGTTATGGTAATGTTCAACGTTTAAAGCCCGGCCGGCCGAATGCCGTTCGGCCGGGCTTAAGGTTCCAGGCCAGCCGGCAGGTTGAACCCTGTTTTATATCCAATGGACCATTCAATACCGTTTCCTTAAGGTATGTCACTGGGAAAGTTGGCGATAAGCCTCCCCGAAGTTTTGGAGTCTGCAGCTATTCTGTGAAAATTCCATCTAACAACCCGGTTCCAGCGTTTTTTGTGGCCACTGAGGCACTGAAGCACAGAGGTTATAGCTGGGGCCAACTGTTAGTGGATCCGTTTTATATTTTAATATCTTTCAATCTGTGAGAATCTGAGTCCCGATCGCTATCGCATGGGCGTCAAGCTAATTTTGCTAACAGGAAAGCTTCAGGGCAGCGCAGACACCATTAGTAAACGGGGATAAGCAGCGTAAAAGGTGCAGCGCACCGGTAATAACACCCCCCGCACGAGATTACCGCCGCGCTGCGGCTGGGAATATCCGTTGTGTTGCTTCAAGCTACAGATACTATCGGCGCTCGGCGCCTTTACCCATTTCTTTATTTAATCCGGTATAATATAAACTGCCGGTTGCCGGGGCGTTTTATATTAAAATCGTCTTTCTTAACCTGACGCCCATGCGATCGCTATCGGGAGTGAGCAATATTCATTAGACGTTGATGTGCTAAAGGAAACGGCATTGATTCCCTATTGACTAAGGAAAGATCAGGATATCGCAACGAACTCACTACTTTTACATTCGATAGCTGCCTGCCTGCTGATTCTACATTGGTTATTTTAAATCTATAAAAAGGCTGTATCAAAAGTCGCTGTTTTGTCATGCCGTCCCGATGGCGATCGCATGCGCGTGAAGTTAATTTTTGCCCTGGGAGCTGCAGCGCAGCGCTGATCCTGTTAGTAAACGACAATACAGGTAATAAAGGTGCAGCGCACCGGTAATCATTGCGGTTTGTACAAGCCGTGCACAGGAAATTACCGCCGCCCTGCGGCTACGGGAGGTTTTGGACGCTCATCGTTATAAGGGTCAATGGCGCGCTGCGCCTGTTTACCATTAAAAGATGCGATCTTTTTGGCGTGAAAGGCTTACCCGTACTACATTTCATGGCAACAGGATCTGTTCTTAACCTGACGCGCATGCGATCGGGATTGTTTCGGCATCTAATGATGATTGTTCGTCAATAGATGCTGAAACAAGAATAGATCCCGGGTCAAGCCCGGGATCTATTCTTCAGAACGACATCATGCTGTAAAGCGACTTTTGAGACAGTCCCTTTATCTATCGTGTTTTTATATTGAGCAGGGACGCAGTATAAATCCTATTTAATTTCAAATACGGTATTTACGGTAAAGCTTAATTTGATCTTTTTAAAATCCAGGTCAGCATCGCCGCCGGCCATATCAGCAGCTTCAGCCTTCATAGCATAATTACGGTACATTACAGGTTGCATAGGGCTGTCGCCACCATCCTGTATTTCCAGTACATTTCCCAGTGTGCCGCCCAGGGCCTCTACCATATAGGTGGCTTTCTCCTTTGCGGCTTTCAGCGCTTTTATCTTCAGCTCTTTTTTCAGCTCTTCCATTTTTGAGTAATCATAACTCTGGATGCCGGTGCTTTGGACCCCTTTGGAATCCACACCGCCCAGGATCTGATCCAGCTTGTTCAGATCACTTACTTTTAAAAGATACTGACGGCTGGCCAGGAAGTCCGGGTTCTTCTTTTTTCCGGTGGTATTGGCCCAGCTGTTCAGGTTGCTGATGGTTAAGTGCTCTTTTGTAAAACCGGCTTTTTGCACAGCGGCAAACAACTGGTTTTCTAATTTGGAAATGTCTACACGTTTTTTGCTGTTCCCGTTCTCAAAATATTCCTTCAGCGAAATACTTACATAAATGATGTCGGGCGTGATCTCGGTTTCTGCAGTGCCGCTTACATTGATCTTCCTCCTGAGGTCAACAGACTGCGCGCTTACGGTTCCTGAAGCCACCAATGATAATAATGCGATTGCGAATAACTTTTTCATGTGTTTCTTTTTTGTTGTTTTTAATGGTCACATGGAATTTTGCATAAAAATTTTCATCGCTCCGATCATAAACTTGCTCGAAAATTTTTATGGTCATTTCATGTGTTTAAATTTTAAATGAATCATTCAATGAATAAGGTTGTTTATACTGAGCAAGGGATAAAAACTTATTAATTCATCCCGGACGAAGTATAACTGCCTTAATGATGTGGGATGTTTTTCGGTTACACAACGCTTTTTTCTCTTTAACGTTCTTTTTACAAGGATGTTGATGCGGATCAATCAGAACTTTTCAATAACACCGAGGCCAAACAGGGCAAAATCATATTTTACCGGATCCCGGGGATCCAGCTGCCGCAGGTGTTCTGAAAGCTCCAGGGCCGCCTGCCAGTCATTGTTGGGTCGTTGCAGCAGGTTAAAATGCCGGGCTACACGGGCCACATGCAAATCCAGCGGGCAGATCAGCTGCGAGGGCCGGATGTCCTGCCACAAACCAAAATCCACCCCTCTTTTGCTGCTGCGTACCATCCAGCGCAGGTACATGTTCAGCCGTTTGCAGGCCGATTTACGTTCGGGAGTAGCAATATGTTTTTGTGTGCGTGCCGGGTAATGCGGAAAGATCTTTGCATCAAAAAAAGACCGGCGAAAACCAATAAGCGCGGGCTCCACCGTGGTATCTGCGGGCTGTAAATGCCGGCTGAACGCGGTTTGCAGCGATCCCTGTTTTTGGATCTTATAATGATGCTGCAGGAAATCGAGGAAATGAAAAAGGTCCGTTGCATTAAATGTGCGGTGCACAAAATGCATAAAAGGCTTCAGGTCAGCTTCCTCAAAATGCATCACAAAATCATAAGGCGCCTGGTCCATCAGCTGCAGCAAACGCTTACAGGAATTGATGATGCTCTTCCGGTTGCCCCAGGCCAGTATCGCAGCAAAGAAGCCTGCGATCTCGATATCCTGCGGAGTGGAGAAAAGGTGGGGGATAGAGATCGGGTCATCGGCAATAAAATCCGGCCGTTCGTAAGCATCCACTTTTTTATTAAGAAATGTGCTTAGTGATTTTTCAATCATTGGTTGTTATACTTCGTCTTTGCTCCGCATAAAGATATCGTCCCATTTTATGGAAAAGCCGGGCAGTACCGATACCGGAATGGTGGCCTCCGCTGCATATACAGCCACTTGCACATATTTATTTTCTTCATTTAAAATAAATATAGTAACGGATCGGTCCACAGGTTCAATGATCCAATATTCCTTTACACCAGTTTCCTGGTAAAGATTGTACTTAAAGTTCCAGTCGCGTATAGCAGTACCGCGGGATACCACTTCCACAATCAGATCCGGGGCTCCCACACATCCACGATCATCCAGTTTTGAAGGATCACAAATCACGCTGATATCCGGCTGCACCACTGTGTAGGTTTTTTCATCCTTTGTTATACCTGAGGATGGTAAGCGCACATCAAAGGGCGCCGGGTACACATCGCAGGACTTATTTTTTAGAAACAAACTAATTTCCCGGCTGACCGACATAACAATCTGCTGATGCTCGCGAACCGGTGCGGGTGACATTTTTTGAAAGATCTTTCCTTTTATCAGTTCCACATATTCATCAAACTGCCACTTCAGATAATCAGCATAGGAATACTTTTTATCAGGATCTAACTGGCTGATATCTGTAATAACCTCCGGATGCATTTGTACCGTTCCCATACTGCTGGCATTTTTACGAAGTTACTATTTTAATTTTTCCTGCAGCAACCCGTCAAAACCATCGCCTTTTACAAAGGCATAGGTCTTCTTATTGAGATGATAAAATTTCAGCCACCCATCCTCGGTTAATGCGGTAAGATCCGTTCGCGCGGTTTCCTTTGATACGCCAAAGCCGGACCGCAGCTCGCGTATGGTTATGATCTTTTCCGGTTCTTCCTTTATCCATTGAAGTGCAGCGGCCTGCCTCGGGTTCAGCCCTTCGATTGCAACAAACGGGTTGCTTTCCTTTTCTTTATTGGTGCGTTGCAGGCTTTCCTTTAATGAGCGATCGGCCATGCGCAGGGCCTGGATCATAAAATGAATAAAATAACCGGCATCGGCATTAGCCGTTACCTGTAAAAACGATTTTTGATATTGCGCCTTTAATTTAATGATGACGTTAGAAACCGCAGTATACTTTGTAGCCCAGTAACCTTTACGCAGCAGGTACCCATACATCAGCAGCCGGGCCATGCGTCCATTACCATCCCTGAACGGACGGATATAGGTAACAAGGTAAGCAATGATACAGGCTTTTACTACCGGGTGAATAAAGAAGGGGGTTTTGTCTTCGTTGATAAAAGTCTCCAGCCACTGCATCCAGGGCCGGATGGCTTTTGCATCTACGGCCCTGTAGGACGCTGCAGGCTCAATACCCGAAGCATCGTACTTATTATTGGTACGGTAGCGACCGATCCCTTTTAATTTGATCGTATCTTTTGTCAGCAGCTGGTGCAGCTCCAGCAGCCTGACTTCTGAAAAAGGCTCCTGGTCCCACTCTTTTACTTTTTGCAGGCATTTATAAAGATTAACAACCGCCTGTTCGGTTTCATTAGCGGTCGTTTTCTTTTTCAGCAGCAGCTCCCGGACCATCTTACGGGTAGCCGGGTAGCCGGCCAATTGTGCAGAAGCCATCGCTTCATCAAGCGCAGCATTTACCAGGTAGCGGTGGTCATTTTTTTGATCCAGTACGGCGGCAATATTCTGTCCTCCTGCCAGGTGCACATCCAGGTCGTGTAAAGCCGCTTCCATATCATTGGAAACAGACCAGGTAAATGATTGATCAAAAATGACCAGGTTTCGTGTAAAGCCCTGCCCGCGGGCCTGCCGGGCAGCCGCCCATATAACCGCATTGGAAAGTGTTTCCGGTTTCAGGGTCATGTGCTGTACTTTTTCCCAATCGAGGTAGCCGTTGTTGATCTGGAGAATGGTTTGCGATAGTGCTGTTTGTTCTGCTTCCGGTAATTCCCTGTTCATAAAATGATCCTTTAATTGACCAATTACCTGCAAGATAGTTGGTTTACAGGAGAGAATGCACATTTTTTGAACGGTGATCAAAAAATTAATAAGCGGGATTCAGGGGCTGTTCATTTTATTGCCCCCCAATAAATCGGGGCGATAAAAAGATGAATTCAATCGTTATAAAAAAACGTTCTTTAATAAAGATCCGGTAAAATGTAAAATATCAAACACCCAATAAAAAATGCAGAAGTGAGCCTCGTTAAAACCGACAAGTTTTTTTTCATAAGCGAATACTCCTTTTTCATTTTACATTCTTCATTTGATATTTTACATTTATGAGACAGACGCATCGTTTAACCGATCGCCTGCTTCAGATCTTCTACCAGGTCGTCTGCGTCCTCAATACCTACACTCAGCCGGATCAGCGAATCGCTTAACCCGTTCTTAATGCGTTCTTCCCGCGGAATGGAAGCATGTGTCATCGAAGCCGGATGGTTGATCAGTGACTCCACTCCGCCCAGGCTTTCTGCCAGTGCAAATATTTTTGTAGCAGTCAGCACTTTAGTAGCCGCCTCCGTTGAGTCGTCCTTCAGTTCAAAACTCATCATTCCGCCAAAGTCGCGCATTTGCTTTTTTGCAACAGCGTATCCCGGCTGATCTTCAAAACCACACCAGTATACTTTCTTAACTTTTTCACTCGCTGCCAGGAACTCCGCCACCTTTCTGCCGTTCTCGCAATGGCGCTGCAGGCGTACATGCAGGGTTTTAATACCGCGCAGTACCAAAAAGCAATCCATAGGGCCGGGTACTGCACCGCTGCTCTTCTGAATAAAGAACAGACGTTCGCGCAGTTCATCACTGTTAAACATGAGGGCCCCCATTACCACATCGCTATGCCCCCCCAGGTATTTGGTAGCAGAGTGCATTACGATATCGGCTCCAAGGTCCATTGGGTTTTGTAAATAAGGCGATGCAAAGGTATTGTCTACACAAAGCAGCGCCCCGGCCTCTTTTGCAATAATTGCAACTGCCGCAATATCGGTGATATTCATCAGGGGATTGGTGGGCGTTTCGATCCAGATCAGTTTTGTGTGATCCGTTACCGCACGGGCAATATTGTCCGTATTGGTGGTATCTGTATAAATAAACCGGATCCCATAGTCTTCCCAGATCTTTGAGAACAAACGGTAAGTGCCCCCATACATATCATTGGCGGCAATAACCTCATCACCCGGTTTTAATAACTTGATCACCGTTTCTGTAGCCGCCACACCACTGCTGAATGCCAGGCCATGCCGGGCATTTTCCAATGCAGCCAGCGACTGTTCCAGGGCGGTTCGTGTAGGATTCCCCGCCCTTGAATAATCATAACCCTGGTGCTGATTGGGTCCTGATTGTACAAAGGTGGATGTCTGGTAAATAGGCGTCATTATTGCCCCTGTTGAAGGATCGGGGGCCACTCCTGCGTGAATGATTTTTGTGTTCAGCTTCATATTCATCTGTTTTGCGGCACAAAGGTAGGTATTGCCGGCACTGAAACCATCCGGTGCACCCAACCAAAACTACGGAACGTTCGTAAATGAGCCATGAGCCTAATTATGAAAGGCTTAACATTTTTTTCATGTGAAGGCTGTAACATATAAGCAGTTGGTGCGACTTATATATACAAACGCGTTTCAATGATCCTGTAAGGGATCAAAAAGTTAAAGGAGGAGTTACTGTCAGTGAAAATGAGAAGTTTTACCCGGAGAAATCAACCGTTCACCCCGTTTCTTGGGTAGTTGACCCCAAACCACTTGACAGATAGTGCAACCCGATACTACTTTTGATTTAACAAACCAATAAAAAATTTAAAACCGCCGCTAAGGCATAAAACCTTTTAAAATGAAACTCTTTATTCTGACCGCCGCTCTGTCCCTGGGTTTAAACGCGATGACTGCTGTTGCAGCAAATCCCAATGTAAATGCGAAAGCATTAAAAACATTTAATGCTATCTTTACCAATGCACAGAATGTACAATGGAATACAACTGCTGATTACAACGAGGCCAGTTTCCGTGCCGGATCCATATCCACACGCGCTGTGATCGACAATAACGGGGTACTGATCCGCACGATCAGGTACTATAAGGAAAACAACCTTCCTTCTAATATCCTGTATAAGATAAAAAAGAAATACGATGGTAAAGAAATATACGGTGTTACAGAAGTAACCAGTGCAGAAGGAACCAATTATCATATTGTGGTACGTGACGCCCGGAATCTTTACAACGTAGCTGCTGATAATAACGGAAGCGTTACGCAAACAGCAAAGTACAAAAGAGGAGATATCTAATATCGCTCTTTTCAACTCAGACATTTCTCATGTATAATACGGAGTGGAACATTCTTGTTCTCTCCCTTTTTTTTTATAAGGCAACCGGCTTTAAACATAACGAACGCCAGGACATTTATCAAGCCCCCATTGCGGGCTTTGCGGATTCCTTGCGCACCTCGCGGTTAGATTTTAAACGCAAAGTTCGCGAAGGCTTTTCGCAACGAACGCCAGGACATTCTATCAAGCCCCCATTGCGAGCTTTGCAGATTCCTTGCGCACCTCGCGGTTAGATTTTAAACGCAAAGTTCGCGAAGGCTTTTCGCAACAAACGCCAGGATATTCTATCAAGCCCCCATTGCGGGCTTTGCGGATTCCTTGCGCACCTCGCGGTTAGGTTTTAAACGCAAAGTTCGCGAAGGCTTTTCGCAACGAACGCCAGGATATTCTATCAAGCCTCCATTGCGGGCTTTGCGGATTCCTTACGCACCTCGCGGTTAGATTTTAAACGCAAAGTTCGCGAAGGCTTTTCGCAACAAACGCCAGGACATTCTATCAAGCCCCCATTGCGGGCTTTGCAGATTCCTTGCGCACCTCGCGGTTAGGTTTTAAACGCAAAGTTCGCGAAGGCTTTTCGCAACAAACGCCAGGATATTCTATAAAGCCCCCATTGCGGGCTTTGCAGATTCCTTACGCACCTCGCGGTTAGATTTTAAACGCAAAGTTCGCGAAGGCTTTTCGCAACAAACGCCAGGACATTTATCAAGCCCCCATTGCGGGCTTTGCGGATTCCTTGCGCACCTCGCGGTTAGATTTTAAACGCAAAGTTCGCGAAGGCTTTTCGCAACGAACGCCAGGACATTCTATCAAGCCCCCATTGCGGGCTTTGCGGATTCCTTGCGCACCTCGCGGTTAGATTTTAAACGCAGAGTTCGCCGGGGCATTCGTATTGTTGCATTTTGTATTTTTGCGCGCAATAAATCAATACCCTATATATGAGAAAAAGAAACCTTATACTGCTGCTGTTGCTATTGCAATGCCTGCAGTATGCGTACGCGCAACAAAACAATACCGAACGTTATCCTGATGCACAGCCATCCTGGTACCTGGGCGCCCGCGGCGGTTATATATTCAAAAACCAAACACTTGCAGAAAACCCGCTTTACTACTTCAACAGCGGATACTTTGCAGAACTGAATGGCGGATGGCGTCAAAAGGCCTTTAGCTGGGAGCTGGCCCTGGGCACACTCAATGTACAGCGCAATAAAGCCTCCATGGAATTTAACCCGGCTGCCGCAGACATTTTAAATGGCTTAAGCAATAAGGCCGTTTTTAAAAATGCATTGGATGCCGGAGAAGCCGATGGTCAGTATTACCAGATGCCGGCTACTACAAGAACGCTTACACTCAGCAAAAACTACCGGAACTTTTATGCCCTTACGGGCCCCAATATATGGCTGGGAAAAAGAAGGTTGCAGGTAAATGTGTACGCACAGGCCGGGGCTGCCCTGCAGCGTTTTGGCTACTACTATGTAAAAGGTAACGGGGCCTCAGCCAATACCTTTACTTACAACTATAATACGCCCACTAACCCACCCGTAACTGTGGGCAAGGCCAATGTATCGATTGATGGCAACTACACCCAATATGCCATGAGCAAGGCTTTTTATGACGATTATACCGCCAGCGGCGCCAACGACCCGGATAAGGTAAAAGAAAAATCCACCGTGCAGTTTATTGCCCGGGGTGGTGCGGGCATCAACTACTTTGTATCGCCCAGGGTTTCCATCAATGCAGGCGCCGACTACTGGCATATACCCTCCCCCGCAACAAAGAGTGTCCAGGCCTTTGATGGCAATGCTACCGGCACCGTGCTTATGAACGGCAATGCCACGCCGGTAGCCTTTAGCGACAAAACCAGCTATAGCAAAGACATCACCGGCCCAAAACCACTGCGTTTTATCAGTGCCAGTCTGGGAGTTAGAATATGGCTGGGCAGATCGCAACCCACAGCAGCGCCCACACTTCCCCCACCGGCAGTAGTACCGGCACCGCCCGTGATCGTACGCAAAAACATCATTATAAAAGTAACCGACCAGCCCACCGGGCAACCGCTTAAAGATGTAGCGGTAAAAATAATCAATGAAGGCAGTCGCGAAGCATTTACCGCGGTTACGGATGCCAACGGCCTAATACCCGCCTATGCTAATGTACGGGCCGGCCGGTACCGGGTCATTGGTGAAAAAAACGGAGTAAGCACCACAGAGGCCATTATTACCGATGCCGATTTCAGAACAAGGAACACCACCATTATTAAAGAGCTGCAGCACAATGATGCCCGGTTTACCCTGGAAGGGAAAACCATCAACAAGCAAACAAAAAACCTGCTGCCCTTTATACAAACAATGCTCACCAACGAAAACAAGGCCTCCGTGCAGCAAAAAACATCCGATACAAATGCAGCCTTTGTTTACCTGCTG
The DNA here is from genome assembly GCF_051201075.1 of Niabella hirudinis. NCBI lineage: Bacteria > Pseudomonadati > Bacteroidota > Chitinophagia > Chitinophagales > Chitinophagaceae > Niabella > Niabella hirudinis. The sequence continues at coordinate 8,832 of NZ_JBPEHJ010000014.1, read as the reverse complement.
GATCCCAATACCGACTATACAATATCAGCACAACATAAAGGGTATTTTTCCAACAAGGAAAAGATCACCACAAAGGGGCTCAACAGGAATAAAGTAATGTATGTAGACCTGGAGCTGGATGTAATGGAGTTCAAACAAGGCGCCTCTATTGTATTAAAGGACATCTTTTACGATTTTAACAAGGCCGATATCCGGCCGGATGCCGCTTTGGTGCTGGACAACCTGGTAAAGGCGCTGAAAGAAAACGCCACCATCCGCATAGAGCTTTCTTCTCATACCGACAGCAGGGGCAGCGATAGTTATAACCTGAAGCTTTCGCAAAAACGGGCGGAAGCTGCCGTAAAATACCTTGTCAGCAAGGGCATCCAGGGCAACCGCCTCCGGGCAAAGGGCTATGGTGAAACCAAGCTGGTCAACTATTGTGCAGACGGTATTTCCTGCACAGAAGAGCAACACCAGCAAAACAGGAGAACAGAGATCCGCGTTCTTGAATAATAACCAGGAGCCGGTTACTGATAAAACAAAAGGGGCTGCATAAGGGCCCCTTTTTTGTTGATACGCCGGTACATCCCGGCCATTACAGCCGTTGCCAGTTATATTCAGGACTGCTATAAATAAAAAAGATCATATCGATTTTCCCCTTTTCTGTTATCAAGCACTGCCGAATTTGATTGACCATGAGCTATTCAGCAGACCCTAATTATTGGGCGTGGGTTGGTTAGCAACAGCGGCTTTTGTTACAGCAGGTTGCCAGCCCTGCTGCGGATCCAATGTAAGCCGTATTTCTACCGGCCGGGGAAAGGAAGGCTTCTCCTGTTGGGCTGGCCGTTTTACCAGCCGCTGTAGTTTTACCTCAAGATAGCCGGCCATTTCAGGATCAGCGGTATAAAACGCCGCTGCCTGCGACAAATACTCTGCGCCCACAGGCGGCGGCAGTAATTGCAGGCTGTTGTTACGGTCGTACAGCAGCATACCGTTTTTATGTACCCAGCTAAAAAACAAATTGCCCTCATCAAGCTGTCGTAATACAAAACCCAGCGGATGAATAACCATGTTTACCGTTCCAAAATGTGCCACCATTTCCTGTATGGCGGCGCGCCTTTCTTCATCCACCGTTACAGCACTGGGTGTAATGATGAGCAGATCGCAGGTAAAATGCCGCTCTTCTGCAAACTGCTTTTTCACAAAAGCGCTTCGCCGGGTACTTACCGAGGTTTTATAACCAAAACAATAAATAAGAAGAGGATCCAGTTGGGTAGCAATCAGTTTTTTAATACAATGCACCGCATTCTGTTCTTTACCGTTCAGCTGGTTGATATAGTTTTTCATAAGTTTATTTTTTATTGATTTAAAACTCGTTTTGTAAATACATACCCGGCTTAAGCTGGCCGCCTACATGGGTTACCTCCCGCACATTGATCAGGTGTGCCGCCTCCATGAGCTGTACCAGGTGCAGGTAAAGATCCAGCACATCCAGTTCAGCTGGATCCACAAAAAAGGTACACGCACGACCCGGTATGGTTTGCAGGCTGGCCTTCCATTGCCGGGGCGATTGAAATTCAAAAAAATGGAGCAGGGCATGGTAGGGATTCCTGTACGCTTCTTCCGACAAGACCCGGGGAAAGCTGGCCCAGCAATACCCCTCATCTTCCGGTTCATTACAGTATAGCGGGCCGTGCATCAGGGTTTCATCCAGCAGCACTCCTGTTCTGTTTTTTATACGGTAGGCAGCCAGCATTACAGAGCGTATGGTTTTAAAGCACAGGTACACCGCTGCCGGGTCTGTTCTTTTGTAGATGGCTGCTTTTGTTGCATGCAGCAGTGTCTCCCGGATCATATCCCGGTAAAAAGAAACAGACGAATTGCTGAAACAACCAGCAAATACCTGGTAGGGATCATGAATGGGCTGGCCGTACCAGCAGGTAGTCTTAAACGGGTCTTTGTTGTTTTTGTTTTTCATGTGTCTTGTTTTTTGGGGTTAACTATTAATTACGATAATGAAACGCTTAATTAAGAGCTATTGTACCGCATGGAAGAATCAATTTTTATAAACACTTGTATAGAAAATCAATACTAAAGTACAAACAAACCTATAATTCTCCAAATAAAAGTATATTTTTTTTATCTTTCTTTTCGCTTAGTCTTCATAAGTGTATAGAAAAACCTAATAATCAATGACTAAACTTGGACTTTATTTAGCCCAGAAATCCGTTAACAAATCGGAAGTGGCGCGCAAAACCGGTCTTTCAAAGGCAAGAATGAATGAGCTTACATTGAATGAGCGAAGCCATTTAAGAGCCGATGAACTGTACCTGATTGCACTGGCCATTGATGTAAGGCCCGTTGACCTGCTGGAGTATGTGTGCGGGGGTATAAGGCTGATGGGGCAATAATAGTTATGGGTAAATCCCTGCACTAAACTTTTTTGTAGCTTCTATCAGCATCAATGCAAGGTGGTGTGAAAGGCCATCATAACTAAGCCTGCAACGCCGGTTTTATCGATTCCGCCAACCGAAAATACCTGGGCCTATTCAATTCCTGTTGGGCGGAATTCGCCTTGGGGCGGACAAGATTTTTATTCGCTGATCTATTATTTTTTTAATGGACCTTATGAGCTCCCTTCGGTCGGTTGCTCCACTTTTCATTCCCGATTGATCGCATGCGCGTCAGGTTAATTTTTGCCCCGGGAGCTGCAGCGCAGCGCTGATCCTGTTAGTAAACGACCATACGAGCGATAAAGGTGCAGCGCACCGGTAATCATTGCGGTTTGTACAAGCAGTGCACAGGAAATTACCGCCGCGCTGCGGCTACGGGAGGTTTTGGAGGTTCATCGTTATAAGGGTCAACGGCGCGCTGCGCCTGTTTGCCATTAAAAATGCGATCGTTTTGGCGCGAAAGGCTTACCCGTACTACATTTCATGGCAACATGATCTGTTCTTAACCTGACGCACATGCGATTGACCGGGAGAAAAGTGGAAGAAAAAGCCTGGACATCGGGGTTAAACAACAGACCCTATTTACAATAAGCAGGCATTGCAATCACACAAAAATGGAGCACGCAAATTACGGGCAACGTCACTGTTGCTCCGCCATTAGCCAGGCGGCTTCCAGCAGTTTGCTGAAGTAAAACCAATGGGAAAACAGGTCCATTTCCAAACCAATGGCGCGGTCCATTAAACAATGATACAGCGCCAGGTGCAGCCCGATGGTCCACTCCTCCCGGGTTTGATACCCAAAAAATGTTTTCAATACTTCATAAGGATTAGCACGTTCCCTGGCAGATATAAAGTAGGAGGCAAAACTTGTGGGCTCCTCCCGGCCGGGTTGCCGCTCCTCCTCTGCCTTGTGGTGCTGCGGCGCGTGTTGTTTGCCCGCCGGCTTCGGCTGGCCCTGCCGGTACAGGTAATGGGCCGCCGCTATAACAGAGTGAAAGGCCATAAAAGCACAGCAAACGCGGTACACGGGTATTTCTTTTTGGGGTTCAAACTGCTCAATAAAGAGCAATACATGCAGCAGTATTTTGCGCAGGGCATCAATATCCCCGGCATGTTCAAAACAAAGAAAAAATGCCCGGTAGGGATTGGTGGTGGCTTCCAGGCACCAACTTTCTGTATGAAAAGGATCGGCAGTTTTGATCTTTTGCATCGGTTTTAATTTTTAAAGGTTATAACAATAATGAAATCTTTAGCGGGGCGATGTGTGGTGCCCTATGTTTCCTGTACCCCTGAAATTCTGTGTCATTGCCACTGAAACGCAGTTCCGAACGTTTGGAATCATGCTACAGCAATGGCCCCTGCTTTTAATTCAGAAAAGAAGTCCAAAGCCCTCAGTGTTTCAGCGCCTCTGGGCAATCGCAGCAGGCTTTAAAAGGCCTCCCACATGGGTAACCTCCCGCACATCAATAAGGTGGGCCGCTTCCATTAGCCGGGTCAGGTGTAAATACAGCTTTAGCAGGTTAAGGTCCTCATGGCCGGTATTGCTGGCCAGCGCATAATCCAGCATTTGCGCCATGCTTTGCTGCCACTGTGCAAGGGTTTGGTATTTAAAAAAGTGGCGAAATACCCGGTAAGGATCCCGGTACTCTTTTGTGGACAGGTTTTTGGGCAGGTACGCCCACGCTGCCCAGCGGCCATCCGGCCGGGCATACAGCCGCTTTTGAGCAAACTGCCCCGGCTCTATTTGCAGCACACAGGTATTGCCCTGCCGGTATAGCCGGTGCGCCGCCAGCATTACAGAGCGTATGGCCCGGAACATGCAAAGCACATGGGTCGGCTCGCTTTTTTTGTGCACTTTATTGCCGGCCGCAGATAGCAGCACCTGCCGTATGGTTTTGCGAAAGGCGCCAATGTCTGCAAAATCAAAGCTGATGGCAAAAACCTGGTAGGGATCTGTAACCATAATGTGGTTCCAGCCAAGGGTTTCAAACGGGTCTTTAGCATTTTTGTTTTTCATAAATTTTTGTTTTGGGGTGAAGGTTTTTCGTCATTTCGACCGGAGCGCAGCGTCCCGAACGATCGGGAGGAGAAATCTCTGAAGTACTATTATCGCCAGCGCAAGCTGGCTGCTCTTAGGGGGCCCGGCGGGCCAACGCCGGCCTTTGCTGTTGTAGCCGCGTGCAGCCCTCACAGGTCTGGCGCGCCGGGGAAGGCGGTAATGATCTCCCCCGCGGCATCCGTTATTACGGTTATTGTACTAACCGGCTGGCCTCGGCTGTTATACCCGATGGTGGCCCCGGTATCATATACGCGTTGGCAATGGCCGCCGGGCGGGGACTGCTGTGGCGTTTGCTGCGCCGCATCTTTTATGGCGGACACGATGGCGGGTATGGGTATGGTAAATTTGCCGGCGAGCGGGTGGCGGGCTACCTTGTGGTAATGGCGCTCTAATATATGGGCCAGGGCCTTTGCGCTGAGGTACCAGCTTTTGCGCAGCAGCTTTTTTTGGTTTTTTACGGGTAGCTGGCGCAGATGCGCCCCCTGCAATTGTTGCAGCCAGGTTTGGGTATCTGCCAGTAAAAAGAGCACGGGCAGCCATTGCTCTTCATTAAAGGGGTTGGTGTTTTGCGTTGGTGTAGTAACGGCGTGCATAGCGATGGGTTTTAGCAACTGGAAAATTTTTAAGCCGGACCGCCACACCCAAAAAAGAAGCGTGGGTTAGTCCTTACCGTACTGAAGGGCTACGACACCCCAAATCCGAATAAGAACGCCCACGCTTTAATCTTTAAATATACAATAAAGAGAAGCATGAGCGATTTACCTTAATCCCGGATTTTTTGAAAGGTCGTAGTTTTCAGTACGAGAATAAAAGCAAATGCGCTTTATAATTTATGTTTGAGATAACGATTATCTGCTGTCAAAAATGAGATTGTGTATCATAATTCAATTTTTTATTTTCAATACCAAGATAAGATAAATTTCCGAAAAACAGAAATTTATTTCTGTAAAAATATTTTTTAGTTCCTTATTTCAGCTTCCTGGCATGAAAATCCATCGGTTTAGGTTTCCTATATTGCCAATTAAATGGTGAAATCCACTACTAATATGGCAGAAAAGCGAATACTCAATCGGATTAAAGGCGTGCTGGCCGATAAGGACAAAACTAATTTATGGCTTGCCGAACAATTAGGTAAGAATAAAAGTACTATTTCTAAATGGTGCACGAATGATCAGCAGCCTACGCTCGAAACTTTGTTTGATATTGCCGCAATATTGAAAGTGGATGTACGTGAGCTATTGGTAAGTACGGAAAAGTAGGTGGCTACTTTGTTAGTAATGTAAATACTGCCCATGGTAACACAAAAGAAACGTTATAATCGGATTAAAATAGTCTTGCTGGAAAATGAAAAGTCAAATATTTGGCTGGCAGAACAATTAGGCGTAAGTAGAACTACTGTATCCAAATGGTGCACGAATGATAACCAGCCAACGGTTGAAACCCTGTTTAAAATTGCGGAAGTATTAGGGGTGGAAGTGTGTGAGATGCTGGTGACAGGGAAGAAATGAAATGTTACACCCAGTTGCCAACTTAGTAAATCGTCACAATATATATACGGAAAGCCAGAAGCAATTGAAACTTGATTTTGCCAAAAGATACCCAAAACTGAAGTAAGAATATATGAGGAACAACTTTGGCCCACGCGTAAACTTTTGGATTGACCATTGGGAAGATTTAATTAGCAACTTTCTGGATAAATCTTATGGTCTAACCCTATACAGCCCACATAGCCTAATAGAAGATATTATTATCGAAATAGAAGACAACGGATTTGACAAATCCGAAAACAAGAAGTATTTCCGAAACAAACTTGGAGAGTATTATAAAGAAGACAAGGTAATTAAGGATTCTTTTTCCACTGAGTTTAATATCTTGATTACAATACTGCCAACAGATAGGATCAGTTACATATCAGAACAATCAAAGCTTATTTTTGAAAAGTTCTCAAAGGGATTATATTTCGATACAGCGCTGAAACAACTGATTTCCCTTCTTGATAGCCCCGATCCAATTGACAAAAGCTTTATTTCTTCGATAAGCAATCTTACAAATAACATAATTGTTGAATTTATTAAAAAAGGCTACGACCTTAAGGATATAGAGAGATTCCCAAACAATTTATTTGACACATATCAATACGAAAATGAAGAGAACAGCACGTTTTTACATACGAAGTTTCCCCACTCGCAGGATAAGAAATCCTTTAATTATAAAAACGGAAAAACAAACTGGAACAAATACGCCAAAGCAATAAAAGAGGAAATCGATAAACTTAGTATTATAAGCAGAATTAAATATCTTTCTAACTATTACTACAAAAAAAAGGAAACAGTTCGATACATTTTTGCCATTCACGGCATTACAGGAAATGGGATATGGGAATTCGATGACATAACATTATACTCATTAAATAAAAAGCGATTCATAATCGATGATGAAGAAGCGATTCACGAAAACCTTCATCGTTATAATGAGGATCAAACGAAATATCCTAATTTATTGCAGGTCGTGACGGAAGCACAATATCTTCTTCCAAAATCTTCATTGAAATTAGCATTAACCGCAATAAACAGCAAGATTGATTTACTTACATATTTTTACAATACAAAAACACCAATAGAAGTTGATAGTTCAAAGTTTATAATAGAAAAAGATGGGGAACTTTTGTATACCTCTCATGCAAGAAGAAAAGACGATTATGACGAAAAAATTTATCATTCCATAGAATTAGAAAAAATAAAAAGCCATACTACAGAGCTTAATAAATATCTATTTCTTTTTGAAAAATCAAGTTTCGCTAATAAAGCAGTATCTCAAATACTAAATGCCATACACTGGTTCAGCAAAGCAGAAAACACATCAAAAGATGAAGACAAACTTCTAAATTACTGGATATCGTTAGAAACTTTATTTAACACTCAAATCGATGTTACAAAAGATATCTTGGAAAAAAACATGCCCAAGGTTAATCTAATTCAGGAAATTATTTCATCCAACTACATATTCGTTTTTCTGTATAAATATGGCTGGGATTTACATAGTCATTACAGGATATTAGGCAAACCCGAAAGTCCAATATTTAATCGACTGGGAATCCCAACAGCTCTACTTAAAGAGGCGGATCTATGTGTTTCTATAGGTCAACCGATTTACCTAAAAAAATTCGTAAAAAATGTAAAAAAAATTCAAGAGTATGAACCTAATCAGTTCTACAAAAATCAAATTGAAGAGATTCATTCGTTTTATCACGACGCCAAATATAGATTGGAAGCTCTTCGTTCACAAATAAACACCATCAAAGAAGATATTACGATGATATATAGATTTAGGAATCTAATTGTTCATAATGCTCATTTTAACAACACTCTGCTGCCATACTATATATGGAAAATCAAACGTTATGCAGAGGAACTAATAAGAACATTATCAACCATGGTTTCCGAAGAGCAATTAGAGCTCCATCAAATGTTAATTCGTATTTATCAAAAGAAAGAAGAGTTTCTTAAGAAGACAGAGGTCAATGCCGTTGATTTATTTAGATCCGAAGAATAAAATATTCCCATATGGGCACAAAAATCAGCTATAAAAGTGTTGGACACAATCCTCATGGTGATAATAGGATTAATTTAAGAGGAATTGCACCAATTGATCCCGAACCGTCTTTTGAAGAAGCGTTTGATGACCCAACGTTTCAGTTTATGTACGTCACGGATAATGAGGTTTTCGGCGTTAATAAACTTAAATACAATAAAAAGAAATTTATTTTATTAGAGCCCAACCCTGTCTCCTGTTATTTTTCAATAGCATACGATCTGGTAAAACAAATTGATACTGCACGAAATCAGTTAAATGAAGTTTTACAAAAGAAGCGAACAAATAACGACTATGATCTGGCGGTACCGTTTAGCTATGTTTTTAAAGTGGCTTCTATTGGAGTTGTATTTTCCTGTCTTGCGCTGGAAGCTTTCATGAACCAAATGCTGCCGGATTATAAAAAAATAGCATTTAAAGGAAAACAGATGTCAAAGCAAGATGTTGAACGATGGGTTTCTTTTGAAGATAAATTTTCCAAAATAATTCCACAAATTGATGGTCGAAATTTCTGTGAACTGCACTCATCGCGGGCGATGACCATACGGAAGTTAAAGAAACTAAGAGATTCTTTCGTACATCTCAAACAGAAAAGAGCCGATGGGTTTACATCCTATGACGAAATTTATCAAGAGGCACTACAAATTAATTATGACACTGTTTCATAAAGTGTGTAAGTTAAAATCGAGTCATAACGGATTCGATTTTTTAACTTTAAACACAATATGCACAAATGAAAACGGAAGA